>NZ_CP066308.1:507500-1107500 GCF_016406105.1 Brevibacillus composti | reverse complement strand
AGAACGGTTACTGCCCGACTGAAAGGAGGATCCCTGTGACCCCTGTTGCTTCTCTTCTCTCGGCAATGAATGTCATCGTCATAAAACATCTCTCCTTTCAGACCGGCAACCGGTCTGCACTTCGTGATTTCCCAATCATTGTAACACGGCAAATCGGCGCATTCCATCCGCGCGCAAAAATTTTCTCTTTCCCCTACCGCGGCTAGTCGCCACCGCCGCCGCCGTCACCGCCACCGCCGCCGTCGGACCCGCCGTCGCTCCAAAAGCCGCCCGAATCCCGGTCTTTTCCGGAATCGCTGTAGTAGCCAGGAGAGCCGTCCGCACTTGCGGAATAACGCCTCCGCTTTTTCCCTTTCTTTTTTCCCCCAAACACCATGATGAGACTGCCTATCCACAAGACAAGGATCCCGGCTACGAAAATTTCAACGAAGGTCACCTCTCCCGCCTCCCTGCTATTTTCTTCCTGTCCAACCAGTATAGCACAAAGTTATAATCCGACGAATCTTCTTTCGCTCCCACTGAAATACGCAACACATCCAGGCAGTTCCGCCCGCTGATTGTTTGATCCGATTGTGATACGATTAAACTTGTTGCTTACAGTCCATCATTCATAGGTTCTCGTTGTACACGGGGGAGGTGCTGATCGAGATGGATACTGTAACACATGCCCTAATCGGCCTGGTGCTGTACAAATCAATCCAAACTGAAAACTTGAGCCGCGAGTCCAAGCGGGCTTTGCTGTTTACCGCTGTCGCGGGGAGCGAAATCCCGGACATCGATGTCGTCTCCCAGCTGTGGGACCGCGGCGGCGAGTATCTGATGTGGCATCGCGGCATTACCCATTCCGTCTTTCTCGTACCGCTCTGGGCCTTGCTTTTGGCCGCACTCTCCTGGCTGTTTTGGCGCATATTCGACAAGCGGATTTTCTGGTTGGGCATGCTCGCCGTATTCGTCCACATCACGGCAGATATATTCAACCCGTGGGGAACAGGGTACTGGGAGCCCTTTTCCGAGATGCGAGTAGCGATTGGCACGGTGCCGATCATCGATCTGGTCGTCTGGGCGCTGATCCTGGCAGGTTTTCTGCTGGCCCGTTTTGGCAAAAAACCGGCTCATCTGGTGTTTCGCGCTGTCGCCTGCCTGATCGTCCTGCAATTTGCCAGCCAAACCGTACAGGGCCTCGCGATCAAAGAGTCGGCGATGTCTCGCTACGATCAAGTCGTGCTGGCTGCCGATTTCCAGCCCGGAACGTATAAAGTCATCGGCAAAAAGGGAGGGCAGGTCGACATCGTTCGGACCTCTCTCTGGGCGGAGCCTGTCTTGCTCCATCAGCTCACATCCGCCGAGGAGGCCGATCTTCAGCCGCTTTTTGAGCAAAATCCGGAGGCCCGTACCTTGGCCAAATGGGCTCCCATGGTCGTCGTGGAGGACACGCCGCAGCGGCTCGCGATCTATGATCCCCGCTTTTTTGACCGGGGCGGTTCGTTTTTGTTCGAGTCCATGGAAAAATAGCCATCCCCAGCGGATGGCTATTTCTCTATTCCCTCTTCTTCTTTTCGCGTCAGCATGCGGGAGCCGAGCAGGACCGCCCAGGCCTTCTCCCCCTCTTTCCAGAAAAACGGGAGCGGCATCCCCTCACTCATCATGACCAGCGTCCGGCTGTCGCTCGCCCGCAGCGGATGGACTTCTCCCGCCAGCTCCGCTCGCAGACCGTCCGAGGCGCGCGTAACCGACAGGCGTCCGCCCTCCTCACAGGCGTAAGTGCCGATAAAGCGCTCCAGCTCATCTGAAGCTGCCTCGTACTCCGGCTCCTGCTCCCGCAGATCCAGCGGCAGGCCCAGCTCCCGATGAATCGCGGCCAGCCATAAATCGCGGGCAGGCACGTGAGCTACATTGGTCAAGACGACAGCCGCGATCCCCTCTTCGGGAACGAAGCCGAAGTGCGAAGAGACACCGGGCTGTCCGCCCCCGTGCTCGACGAGGGTCACGCCCGCGCCTGCGTAGTCCGGGGTTGATTTGAGTCCGTACCCGTAGCTGGTTTTTCGGACGATCGGATGAACCGGCTGCCACATCCGCCTGATCCATTCTTCGCTCAAGATGCGCTCCCCGCGGGCGCTGCCCCCATTGGTGTAGAGCTGGCCGTATGTGAGCAAATCCCGCACGTTGGATCGGATGCCGCCGCCGACCTCATAATTGCCCAGAAGCGGCCAGGCTGCTTTCAACAATCCGCTGCCGTCCGCATTTTTCACGTAGGGAACGGATACGTTCGACATCCTCGCCACTTCCTCCAAACTGAAGGTAGACCGGTTCATCTCCAGCCGGTCCAGCAGCTCTGCCGTCATATGCCTGCGGAACAGCCGGCCCGTCACCCTCTCGATGATCAGCCCGAGCAGCAAGAATGTATCATTGCAGTAGCTGAAATACTCGCCGGGCAGACCCAAAAGCTCGTGATCCTGGGCAACGTACGCGAGGTGGTCGCTCAGCCTGGTCAAGTCCTCTCTCCTTTGGATCGGCGCAAGTCCTGTCGTATGGCTGAGCAAGTGATGGATGCGGACGAGCTCCGGCTGCTCCAGCGTCGAGAGGGCGAATTCCGGCAAATAGGCGGTGACGGGGTCATCGATGGACAGCTTGCCTTGCTCTGCCAGCTGCATGACCGCCAGCGCCGTGAATGATTTGGTGACGGACGCGATGCCGAAGATCGTATCCGGCGTGACCGGTTCTCCCGTCTCCAGATCGCGCACGCCAAATCCCTGCTCATAGACGATCTCGCCCCGGCGGGATACCGCTATGGCAGCTCCGGCTATTCCTTCCCGCCCCATTTTTTCGCGGACATAGTCTTCTACCTGGCTCCATTCGCCGCTGTTCACAGACCTGATCAATGGCTGCCCTCCCCTTCCCCACCGAACGGGAAGGCGTGAATGATGCGCCCGCGTCTACCCGTCGTGGTCTCCGCTTGGGACAGAGAATTGAGAATCGCCTCTTCTGCGGCCTCCGCTGCGGCCGCGAACAACTGGTTCATCGCGGGATGCTCTTCGCGAAGCTGCGTGCGCACCTCTGTCACCTGGCTGGTGGCATGCGGGATCTTGTGCGCGGTAGAAAAGGCGATGACGATATCGCCGCTGCCGTGACCATAGCAGCTTCCGGTCCTCCCCAGCCCGATTCCCGTCCGCTTGGCGACGCGGAGCAGCTGACGGTCACTCAATGGAGCATCCGTGGCCAGCACGATGATGATCGAACCGTCCGGGAGATCGTCCAGCGCTTGCGGCGCAGACGCTGCGAGCGAACGGTACCTCTCGATGAGAAAATCTTCTTTTCTGCCAAAATTGCTGAGCACCAGCACCCCTACCGTATAGACCGCCTCTTCTGTTTGGACCACCCGGGATGAGGTGCCGATTCCGCCCTTATGTCCAAAGCACACCATCCCTTTTCCCGCGCCGACGGCACCTTGCTCCGCTTTTTCCGTCGATGCCCGCCCGATCGCCTCGATCGCGTGCTCCGGCTGGACCGCACAAGCGCGGATGGAGTTGAGATGGCCGTCATTGCACTCCCCCACGACGATGTTGACTGTCCCGGTGGTATCGCCGATCTCGCTGTTTTGCTCCAGCATGTAGCGGAGCGTTCCCGCCGTGACGGCCGGGACCGAAAAGGTATTGGTGAGCATGATCGGCGATTCCAGCACGCCCAGCTCATTGACCTGAACCAGTCCGGTCGTTTTCCCGAAGCCGTTGAAAACATAGCTCGCAGCCGTTACCTTTTCGCGAAAAAGGCTTCCTCCATGCGGCAGGATGGCCGTCACTCCCGTGCAGACGTACTCCCCTTCCCCCGTTTCCAAGGGGTAATCGAGGGTTACATGTCCCACGCGCACGCCCTCCACATCGGTCAGGCAGTTTTTCTGACCCGTCGGCAGCTTGCCGACGACGATGCCGTACTCGCGAATATTTTTGCCTCCCATCTGCCCTGCTCCCCTCTTTTCCTGTTCAAATAGAATGTCCGTACTCTCTTATTGTAGGTGACGGGGACGGTTGCGCAAAAAGTTTTCGCCGGCAAATCCCCGGACTTCCGCCTCCGAATAGTGCTTCAGCAGTTCATCGATCAGGTTGGGCAGCATACCGGCGTGCTCAAGCCCCTTGACGTAGGAGCTGATCCCGTCAAAATCCGAACCGAACCCGATCTGGCCGACGCCGCCCAGCGAGCAAAAATGATCGATATGGCGGATCAAGTCGGAGATGGCCGCATCGCCTCCCGGTTTGACAAAGGGCGGGCAGTAGACGACGTGGATCATGCCGCCTTTGGCAAAGAGGGCGCGGGCCTGTTCATCCGACAGATTCCGCGGATGATCGCAGATGGCCTTGGCATTGGAATGACTGGCAATCGGGTAACGCGCCAGCTCGATCACATCCCAAAAGCTACGCTCGCTCAGATGGGAGACATCTGTCAGCACGCCATGCTGGTTGTTTTGCTGCACGATCTCTTTGCCGAAAGCGGTCAAGCCCGCGTTTCTCTTTTCCCAGGCTCCGTCCGCTGCCAGATTGGCATAATTCCAGGTCAGACCGACAGAGCGGACGCCCAAATAATAGAGGATGCGCAGCTTGGTCAGGTCATTTCCGATCGCTTCGGTGCCCTCCAGCGTCAGGAGCGCCCCGATCTCTCCATCCCGGAGACCGTCCAGTTCAGACCACTCTTGGATTTTCTTCATCTCCGGATGTTGTTTCAGCACGTTTTCGTGAAAAAGATCGATTTGGTCGAGGATCGCCTGAAACTGCTGTTCCGCATTCAGCGTGGGCGGGACGTACAGCGCAAAGCACTGCAGCTTCACCTGGCCCGCGATCAGCCTTTCGAGATTGGCATCCAGTTCGGGCGCATCACGAAAGGAGAGCGGCTCCTTGCTTTTCCACATTTTATAGAGAGCATCACAGTGAAAATCAACAATAAACATATGGTCTTCGATCCCCTTTTTTCTGGTGTCAGCAATGTGCGTAGATTCGTCGCGCGGATCGGTGATGGTCGCATCCCAGCAAAAGAAGCGAACCATGTGGCCTCGTCGGGATTGAGTAGCAAATACACCCCGAATGAGACGCGATCCTAATAAGGCCCCGCCGTGTTAGTGGCGAGCTGCCCCGCTGGTGCGTACGGTGTACTTTTCCTGAAGCAGGCGGGTAATCGGTCCGGGCTGCCCTGCTCCGATGATCTTTTCCTCCACTTGGACGACCGGCATGATTTCGGAGGTCGTGCTGGTGATAAACACTTCATCGGCCTCTGCCAGTTCCTCCAGCGTAACGTGTTTTTCCGTGAATGTTAACGCGGCTTCGGCCGCAATCTGCTGCACAGCCATGCGCGTAATGCCGGCCAGAATGTGACGGGAAAGCGGCGTCGTGTACAAGCGAGTGTCCTTGATCACGAACACATTGGAGCTGGTTCCCTCGGTGATGGATCCGTCCCGGAAGAGAATCGCCTCCAGACATCCTTGCTCATGCGCCTTCTGCTTGGCCAAAATATTCGGGAGCAGATTGAGCGACTTGATATAGCAATTGGCCCAGCGCTCGTCGGGATGCAGGATCGCCTTGGCTCCCTTTTCCCGCAGTTCGGCTGGGATGCTGCGAAACGGCTTCGCCGTCATCGAGACCGAGACCGGGCAGTCCGGAAAGAGATGATTGCGAGGGGCCATCCCCCTGGTTATTTGCAAATAGACATCCAGATTGTCCAGACCGCTTTTCTCGATCAGTTGATGGATAATCGCCTGGAAGCTCTCCCGCTCTTGCCGAAATGGAAGCGCGATTGCCTCTGCGCTCATGTACAGGCGATCCAGATGCTCATCCAGCATAAACGGCTTCTTATTATAAATCCTTATAACCTCGTACACCCCGTCTCCGAACTGATGGCCCCTCTCGTCAATCGGTACAACCGGGTCGTCAGAATCGACAAAACGTCCGTTAAAATAAGCGATGCTCATGGCTCTTTTCCCCTCCACCGTATGGTTAGGCACGATTCTAGGCAGCAGCAGGCCGCTATCCTTCTGCTTTCCCTTTCAAAGTAATGTATTTTTTCTGGCGAATCCAATAGAATAAAGCCATACGGGTTATTAAGAATTCAAATACGGCACGTTTCTAGGAGAATGAATCATGAATGAGGAGCAAATCGAGGCGTTTATCTTCGTCGCGCTCACCGGCAGCTTCAGTAAAACAGCCGATCTGTTATACCTCTCCCAGCCTACCGTAAGCATGCGGATCAAAGCGCTGGAGAATGAGCTGGGCTGCAAATTGTTTCAACGCACCGGCAACAGCATCACCCTCACGCGAGAGGGAGATGTCTTTTTGCCGTATGCCAAAAGAGTGCTGCAATCCCTGCAGGATGGACAGATGGCGGTTCAGCGCTCGCATGGCCATCTCGAAGGCGAATTGGTCATCTCCGCTGTTTTCGTCGCCGCTTTTTACATCCTTCCCGAGCTGGTGGAGACGTTCACCTCGCACTATCCCAAGATCAAGCTGACGATTTTCACAGGTCACTCCCATCAGGTGCTCGATATGGTCCTGCATCATGAGGTATCCTTTGGCATCGCCCGCGCTGTCAACCATCCGCAAATTCGGCGGATTCAGCTCATGCCAGACGAGATGGTGCTGGCCATATATCCGGACCATCCCTTTCAGGACCTGCGGCAGGTGACGCTGGAGGATGTCGCTCGGGAAAAACTGATTTTGTTTAACCGCGGCTCGCTAGACTGGACACTGGTTAACGGAGCCTTCAGCCACCATCAACTGGAGAAGAACGTGGTCATGGAGGCGGACAATATCGAGGTAGTCAAGCGGATGGTGATGCAGCGTCTGGGCATTGCCTTTCTGCCCCGCTTTTCGATTCGGGAAGATGTGGCTTCGGGCCGCCTCCGGGAGGTGGAGGTGCTGAGCCTGCCGCGAATCAACCGCAACTTTGAGCTGATTTACCATAAGGAGGCGACGATCAGCGGGGTGATGAAGACGTTTATTGACTTTTTGATGGCGTATCGGGGGGACGTGACATAAACGGTGAGAATCTCGCAGCTGCCGGGAGAAGAATCATGCTTCTTCCCGTTTTTGGGATGGAAATGTGATTTGTTCAGGGAGAAAGTTGATTACATCGAAGCTTTCACCCACAAAACTGCAACGGTCTCGCGAAGAAGCCTGTTTCCCTGCGGTGCGACTGTGGAGCCCTGCCCAGCGGAGGGGCGATTCGCGGGATTCAGGAGCTGGGCGTGGGATGACCTCGTAGCCAGACTCCTTTTGCGTCTCCCCCGCGAGTCGAACCGGAGCGGACAGAACTCGCATCCCTGGAGGCGGAGCCCGGAGCTGAGCAGGGAAACAGGCTTCTTCTCGCTACAGCCTCGTTCTTACAAACGGCAAAACGGCAAAATGCGATTCAAGCAATAAAAAAAGCGATCTGGACAGCAATTTTCTCTGTCCGATCGCTTTTCCTATTCAACTAGATTCCTGAGAACGTTGCCGTTTAGCGGCCGCTCTTCAGCTCGGTCCAGTAGCGGTCGTAGTCCTGCAGCGTCTCCCCTACGTCGACGAGCCATTCCGCACGGTCGAGGTCCTCTTTGTCGAGGAAGATCATCTTGTTGGAACGGTACTCTTCGCTGTGCAGCGGATAAGCCTTCTCGTTGGGGTTGCTGTAGCCGATCCACTCGTAGTTTTTCACGCTCACTTCCGGGTCCATCAGATAGTTGATGAACTTCTCGGCCAGCTCCTTGTGCTTCGCCCCTTTGGGAATCGCCAGGGTGTCGGCCCAGATGGTGGCGCCCTCTTTTGGCACGACGTACTCCACGTCTGGATTCTCGCCGTTGATCACCGCAGCATCGCCGGACCAGACGGTGCCGATCCACGCTTCCTCTGCAATCATTTTTTGCTTGATATTATCCGTATCGAACGCAATCACGTTGGGCAGAACGGCTTTCAAGTCGTTAAACGCCTTTTCCAGCTCCGCCTTGTCGGTCGAGCTGTTGGAGAAGCCGTTTTTAATCAGCCCGACGCCCATGACTTCGCGCGGGTCATTCAGCATGATGACGCGTCCGGCGTATTCGGGGTTCCACAAATCCTGCCAGCTGGTGATTTCCCCTTTGACGTACTTTTTGTTGTACGCGATGCCCGTGATGCCCCAGGTGTATACCAGCGAATGTTTGTTGTCCGGGTCAAACGGCGGGGTCTGGAAAGTGGAAACAATGTTTTTCTCGTTCGGAATGTTCTCTTTGTTCAGCTCTTCCAAAAGATCCAGCTGAATCATCGTCGCCACCATGTAATCGGACGGCTGGATCAGATCGTAGCCGGAGGCGCCGGCCTGGATTTTGGCCAGCATCTCTTCGTTGCTGCCGTAAATGTCGTAGTTGACTTTGACATTGAACTTCTCCTCGAAGTCTTTGATGACGTCCGGATTGAAGTTGTCTGCCCAGCTGTAAATGTTCAATACCTGCTCTTCGTTCTCGGCAGAGGAGCAGCCCGCGGCCGTAGCAGCCAGCACGGCGGACAAAGCGCCAATCATGAGGGATTTCCACTTTTTCATTTCTCTTTTTCAACCTCCAGTCTGTTGTTTGGTGTTCCTTGGTTTGGTCGCGATTATATCGAGAGCGACTTGGAATCTTTTCTGCGGAACAGCTCTGCGACGACCACGAGCAGGACGGTGCTTGCGATCAGCAGGGTCGACAGGGCATTGACCTCTGGCGATACGCCCCGCTTGACCAAACCGTAGATGTACAGCGGCAGGGTCGTCGAATTGGGACCCGCCACGAAAAAGGAGATAATAAAATCATCGAGCGACAAGGTAAAAGACATCAAAAAGCCTGCGACAATGCTGGGTGAGATCAAGGGAAGCGTAATGTAGCGCAGCGTTTCCCACGCCGTCGCTCCCAAATCCTGGGCCGCTTCCTCCAGTTCCTTGCCCATGTCGGCCAGTCGCGTATTGATGATCACCATTACAAACGGCAGGCTGAAGGTGACATGAGCCAGTACCAGTGTCAATTTCCCCAGTTCGATGTGCATCTGGCTGAACAGGACTAGCAGGGAGAGCCCCATCATAATCTCCGGGATGACGATGGGCAGGTAGCTCAAACCGTTGAAGAAGTTTCTCCACTGGAGGGAGTAATGCTTCATCGCCAGCGAAGCAGCCGTTCCCAGAACCGTTGCCAGAATGCTGCTGATCAAAGCGATCGTGAGGCTGTTCCAGAGCGCGTTCATCACCTGCCGGTTGTCAAACAGCGAGAGATACCACTTCCAGGTAAAGCCGGACCAGACTGCATTGATCCGGGATTCATTAAAGGAATACAGCATCAGCACGGCAATCGGCAGGTATAAAAAGACGAGCATCGCCCAGGAGTAGCCGGACAATGTGCGATGGCGAAGCGTCTTCATGCGGTCCCCTCCTTCGCCTCGCGAGCGTGAACAGCCCGGTAGTAGAGGAAAATCAATAGCATCGACAACACCATCAAGACAATGGACAGCGCGGAGCCAAACGGCCAATCGCGCGCCGACAGGAATTGGTTCTGGATCACATTGCCCATCAGCGCCGATTTGGCGCCGCCCATCACATCCGGCACGACGAACATGCCGATCGAAGAGACGAAGACGAGAATCGACCCGGTCATGATCCCCGTCTTGGTCAAGGGCAGGGTCACGTGCCAAAACGCTTTCCACGGAGTCGCTCCCAGATCATAGGCTGCCTCCAGCTTCCGCCTGTCCAGCTGCTCCAGCGAGACGTAGATGGGCAAAACCATGAACGGCAACAGCGTGTAGACCATCCCGACCATCACCGAGCCGAAGTTGTACAAAAGCGGCAGCGGTTCCTGAATCAATCCGGCGGAAAGCAAAAACGAGTTAATCACGCCCTGAGAGCGGAGAATGATCACCCACGCGTAGGAGCGGACCAGAAAATTGATCCAGAACGGGATCATCACCAGCAGCAGCCATATCTTCTGCGCGGAACGCGGCATCCGGGATATGTAGTAAGCCAGCGGATATGCGCAAATCAACGAAAGCACCGTGGTCAGGATCGCGACGAAAAACGTATCGAAAAAAATCTGCACGTAAAGCGGATCGATCATGCGCGCGTAATTTTTCAGGGTGAATTCATAGACGAGCTGTCCATACGTTCCCCGCTTCATAAAGGAGAGCGCGACGATCATCAACATCGGCAAGACGAAGAGCGCCCCCAGCCACACCAGAGCCGGCAGCGCCAACATTCTCAACTGTTTTCCGTATTTCAAGCGAGCATCACCTCGTCTGCCTCCGACCACCCGAGCGCGACCGGATCGCCCGCTTGCCAGCCCTTGCTGTCGGATACGTATTCGTGAGCCAGCACCGTCATGTCCTCATCATCGAGGCGAACATAGAGCTTGCGCAAGTTGCCGAGAAACACCACGTCGGTGATTCTTCCGTTTTTGCGGCGGCCGTCTTGAGGGGTGGCATCCTGCTTGTACAGCTTGACTTTTTCCGGCCTCACCGCGATGCGGGAATCGCCGCTCGCGAAGATGTTGTTTTCGCCAATAAAGGTAGCGACAAACAAGGTCTTCGGGCGGTTGTAGATTTCATCCGGCGTCGCCAGCTGTTCGATCCGCCCTTTGTTCATGACGGCGATCCGATCAGACATGGCCATCGCTTCTTCCTGGTCATGCGTGACGTAGACGAAGGTAATGCCTAAATTTTTTTGCAAATTTTTCAGTTCCAGCTGCAGGCTCTTGCGCAGTTGATAATCCAGCGCCCCAAGCGGCTCATCCAGAAGCAGCACTTTGGGGTTGTTGACGATCGCCCGGGCGATCGCCACACGCTGCTGCTGTCCGCCCGAGAGCTGTTTCGGTGTGCGCTTGCGCAGTTCCGTCAGCTGTGTGTTGCGAAGCACTTCTTCCAAACGCCTCATGCTCTCGCCTGTCTCTACCTTCTTCATCTTCAGGCCAAAGAGAATATTCTGTTCCACCGTCATATGCGGAAACAGGGCGTATTGTTGAAACACCATGTTCATGTCGCGTTGGTATGGCGGGACGCCGGTCAGTGCCTGGCCATCGAGAAAAATCTCTCCCGCGGTCGGCTCCTCAAATCCGGCAATCATGCGGAGAAGCGTCGTCTTGCCGCAGCCGCTCGGTCCCAAAAGCGTTAGAAATTCCCCTTCCTGGATGGAAAGGGAGAGTGGCGGTACCACGACAGAACCGGAAAAGTGCTTTTCAATTGACTCCAGATTTATCATCGTTTTCATTACGTCATCTTCTCGCTATATGTCAATTTACTCATACCAATCTAGGTAAATATATCGTGTCTAACCTATTTTGTAAACACTTTCGAATCGATGTGGAAATTTTTTTTACCAGCGAAAAAAAGCAGCAGCCATCACTGAATTTTCCTCCCTTTTTTCCATATCGCAAATGGGCCGTCTCCTCGCTTGGACCCGCCCCATCCATTTTTCCCGAAAGCTCGCTCCTGTTCCTGGATGGTTTACGCATAGGAGAGGAGAAAACTGGGAAAATAGAGGATGAGTATATATGTAATTCTTCTATATAATGGACGTATATAAAAAGTGCCGTTACCGGAAATCAGGAGGGTCCCCCTTTGAACACACTCGCGTATGGATTGCTGGGTCTGGTCGCCAAGATGCCCAGTTCCGGCTACGATCTGATGCTGCAGCTCCAACCGTTTTGGCAAGCCAAGCACAGTCAAATCTATCCACTGCTCGCCAAGCTGGAACAGGAAGACTACCTCGAATTCACACGTGTCCTGCAGACAGACCGTCCGGACAAAAAGGTGTATTCGATCACAGACAAAGGACGTGCCGCACTGCGTGAGTGGTTGGCACGCCCGACCGGAGAACCTGTTTTTCGCGACGAGCTCTCGCTCAAAGCGTACTGCTTATGGCTCACGGATCGCGCCACTGCCCGCAAACTCTTTGAGGAGCGCGAAGAGCTGAATCAGGAGCATCTGAGCATGTATGAGAACTTTTTGGCTGAACTGGAACAGGCATGCGAAGGCAGGCCGGAAAATCCCAGCTCCCCCTACTTCGGCGAGTATATTCTCTTGACCAGAGCCGTAAACAGCATCCGCGAAGAACTGAATTGGTGCCGCTGGGTCATCGGCATGCTGGACAAGCAGTCGTAAAACCGCGCCGTCAGGCGAATGCCTCCACTTCCTCCAGCGTCGGCAGGGACGGCTGCGCGCCGTGTCTGGTCACGACGATGGCAGCCGCCTTGCTGGCAAAGCGGATCGCTTCCTCATCGGCCATCCCTCTGCTCTGGGCGACCGCGAACGCAGCAGTAAACGCATCGCCGGCGGCCGTCGTATCGATGGCCGCCACCTGGCAGGCCGGGATGTGCAGGGTCCCGTCAGTACGGGCCAGCAAGGCTCCCTTTTCCCCCAGGGTGACGATGACGCGCCCCGGTCCTTTGGCGAGCAGCTTTTGCGCTGCCGCCTCGATCTCCGGCAAGGTTTTTACAGGCATGCCCGTCAGGAGCTCCAATTCCGTCTCATTGGGGGTCAGGGTGTCGATGCACCGCAGCATCTCCTCCGGCAGCGGCTGCGCCGGCGCGGGATTCAAAATGATTCTCTTGCCCAGCCGATGCGCGGTTTGGACCGCATAGGCAACGGTGTCCAGGGGGATTTCCAGTTGAACCAACAGGACGTCGCAGTCCGTGAGTATGTCGTGGTGATGCGCTGTATACGCCACGGTCACCTCGTTGTTCGCCCCCGGGACGAGCACGATCTGATTCTCTCCTTGATCACTGACATTGATCAGCGCCATCCCGGTCGTCCCTTCCCGCTCGATTCCTTCCGTATCGATGCCCGCTTCTGCCAAGCCTTCGAGCAGCTGCTCTCCGTATGAATCGCCGCCTACTTTTCCGATCATCCGCACTTTGGCCCCCAAACGCGCGGCAGCGACCGCCTGGTTGGCACCTTTCCCTCCCGGAATGGTCTGAAAGCGGGAACTGATAATCGTTTCCCCTGGCTGCGGCAAGTGATGAACATGTGCAACCAGATCCATATTGAGACTTCCCAGTACGGCTATTTTCATGAGTAATTCCTCCGTCTTTTCCTTCCTTAAAAACGATCGCAAAAAAAACGATTTCAAACGCTTTTCACTTCGCTGAGCCTCCCCCCGATTCCTTTCCCATCGCATCATGCAGGTCAAAAAGATTCAGAATCTTAGGTTTGACAAAAATATCTCTCATCCCTTACTATAAACCCAACTGATGTGTAACCGGTTACACATAACAGTAGTAAAAGGCCAAAAACGATTGATAATGAAAGGTTTTATCACGTTTCATTAACATGTAATCGGTTTTTTATACGCTCGCTTTCAGGCAGGGCATCCGATTGCGAAAAGGGTGGTGCTGGATTGGCAACGATTCGAGACGTGGCTAAGCTCGCCGGTGTTTCGGTAGCAACAGTCTCCCGCGTCATCAACAAGAGCGGCTATGTCAACAAGGAAACGGAACAGGCTGTGCAGCAAGCCATCAAAATGCTGAACTACGAACCTAACAGAGTGGCGAGAGGATTGGCCAGCAAGAAAACGGAAACGATCGCCCTGATCATGCCCAATATCTCCAACCCGTTTTTTGCCGAACTGGCACGTGCCGTCGAGGATGTAGCCCGCTCCTATGGGTACACCGTGCTCATATGCAACTCTGACAACGAGTCCGACAAAGAACAGACCTACATCAATGTGCTGAAGAGGCGCTACGTGGACGGAATCCTGTTCGCCACCCACTCGCTTCAGGCTGCCGACATCAGCGCTATGAACGACGCGGGCATTCCGCTCGTCTTCCTGGACCGCGGTCCTTCGGAATCCTCCTGTTATGTCGTCCGCTCCAAAAACTACGAGGGTGCCAAAAAGGCTGTCGCCCATCTGCTGGATGTCGGTTGCAAGAAAATTGCCCACATCTACGGTCCGCAGGAGACGGCCACAGGGAAAGAACGAATGCTCGGCTACGAAGACTCGGTCCGCCATTTTGACTGGTTTACGCCAAGCCTGATGGTGCCCGGCCATTTCCGGATCAACGGCGGGATGGAAGCTGTGGAGCAGCTGATGGCGCGTCATCCGGATGTCGATGGCATCTTCTGCGGCAATGACCTGATGGCCTTGGGGGCACTCAAAAAGTTGCAGCAAATGGGCATGTCCGTTCCCGATCAAGTTGCCTTGTGCGGTTTTGACGGAATCGAACTCACGGTCATCACCGAGCCGGAGTTGACGACCATCGCCCAACCGATCTACGACATTGGTGCCCTGTCAACTCAGCTCCTGGTCAAAAAAATCGAGGGAGAAGCCGTTGACAATCAATATATCTATGAATTCGATGCGGAGTTGGTCGCAAGAGGCTCTTCGAGAAAGGACATGAAAACACCATGAGACAGTCAAACATTGTGGTCGTCGGGAGTCTGAACATGGATATCGTCGTAGAGGCGCCCCGCTTTCCACAAGTGGGAGAGACCATTTCAGGCACCAAAGCCCACTTTATCCCCGGCGGAAAAGGCGGCAATCAGGCCGTAGCCGCTGCCAGACTGGGCGCACGCACAGTCATGGTCGGGATGGTGGGAGAGGATGCTTTTGGCAATACACTGATCCAGTCCCTGGCGGCCAACCACGTCATCACGAAGCGGGTGACCAAAACCACCGAAGTTCCCACCGGACTGGCTTCGATTATGATCGCGCACGAAGACAATCACATCGTCGTCGTCCCCGGCGCCAATGCCTATTGCCTTCCCGATCGAATCGACGCATTAGAAGAAACCATCGCGGCGGCAGATGTCGTCCTGCTCCAGTTGGAGATCCCGCTGGAGACGGTGGTCGCATCCGCGCAACTGGCGAAGCGGCTCGGAAAGACGGTGATCCTCAACCCGGCCCCGGCGCAAAAGCTGCCTGCTGACCTGCTTCGCTCCGTCGACTACATGACACCGAACCGCTCCGAGCTCTACCTGCTGATCGCTGCCCAGCCTACGCGCGGCGTCGATATCGGCTCCATCGAGTTCATCCACAAGGAGATCGTCAAAAAACGGGATGAAGGCACTGCCGTCCTGCTCGTCTCCGCAGAACTGTCGGAGGTCATGAGTCTCAGCGACCGCATCGGCGTTCTCTACAACGGAGAACTGTCGTCATCCTGGAGAATTCGGAAAACCTGACGGAAGAAACTCGGAATCCTACTGGCTATAGCTGCGGCGCTGGTGAGCGGCATCCTCGTCATCTTCATAGTGAGCGATGAGCCTGTCGCTGCCCTGCATGCCCTGTTAATCGAACCGTTTACCAGCCTGTACAGCTTCGGATCGGTTCTCAATCGGATGATTCCCCTCGTCTTCACCGGTCTGGCGATTGTCGTCGTCTTCCAAAGCGGCGTGTTCAGCATGGGGGCGGAAGGTCAATTGTATATCGGCGCCTTGACGGGAGCATTGGCCGCCGTCTATCTGACTGACCTGTTCCCGTGGATTCACATTCCGCTGGTCATCCTGGCGGCGCTCATCGGTGGAGCGCTGTACGGCTTTTTGCCGGGGATTTTAAAAGCCTACTTTAAGGCTGACGAAATTGTTTCTACGTTGATGTTCAACTTTATCGCGATTCTGTTCGTATCGTATTTGCTGAACTATGTATTCAAAGCACCGGACAGCGGCGGCTTTGCCCGTCTCCCCTTCATTCAGGACAGCGCGAAGCTGGGACAGATCGTCGACGGTTTCCCCACTCACTACGGCTTCCTCTTGGCCGTCCTGGCGGCATTCCTGGTCTATCTGCTGATGTACAAAACGAAGACCGCATGCCTTGAAGGCTCCTGATGTCAAAGTGGATGCATCACGACCGTATTTGGCAACGCCAGCGTGGCACAAGCTACTGATAATACGCTCCGGCTGATCAAACTGGCCAATCCCGGCTACGAGGTCCCTGTCGCCATGGGTGCGGCAAAGCCGCTGACCCGCGAATGGGCAGGCCCTGTCTCTCATGTGCACGGCAACAACGGCATCGGCGACGTCGAGCTCCCTGCCTCCGAGCAGCAGGCGCTCAGCGAAACTGCCGCCGAATTTATCGTGCGCAAAGCAAATGAATGCAACGGTGAACTGGTGCTGGTGACGCTGGGCCGCCTGACCAATCTGGCGGAAGCGCTCCAGCTCGATCCCGAGCTCCCCCGCAAGCTGAAGCACGTCTACACCATGGGCGGAACGGCGTTTGCGCCGGGCAATGTGACGCCGCGAGCGGAGGTCAACTTCCGCGGAGATCCGGAGGCCGTCGCTGCCGTTTTCCAATCCGGCCTGCGCCTTACCATGGTCGGCCTGGATGTGACGATGAAGGTGCGCCTGACGCAGCAGCATCTGGACGCGGCGCTGAACTACTGCCGCCCGGAAAACAAGCCGATCATCCAGTACATGAGCGACGCGCTTCAGCATTACTTCCGTTTTTACTGGGAAGTGGACAATATGATGGGGGCATGCCCGACGCATGACCCGCTGACCGTACTGGTAGCCCGGCCTTGGGTCGTGCGCACCCAAACGATGAAGGCCGCTATCGAGACGGAGGGCGAATATTGTGCCGGTTCCGTCGTTGCCGACCTGCGGACCAAGCCAAGCGTAGGCAATCTGGTGGAAATCTGCGTGGACGTAGATGCGGAAAAAATCCCTCATTACCTGCTGTCGGTCTTTTAAGAAACCCACCGGCAAATCCGATGAAACGGAGATGGGCAAGGTGAACCCTAACAAAAATGCAATCGGTTTGAACCACGGAATCGGGGCGCTGCAATGGCTGGTATTTCTCCTGGCCAATGCAGTCGCCCTGCCCATCGTCATCGGCCAGGTCTTTCATTTATCGGACCCGGAGATCACCGGCCTGATGCAGCGCACCTTTTTTATCGTCGGCGCGAGCTCTTTTCTGCAGGGCTGGATCGGCCACAAACTGCCGATCGTGGACGGCCCCGCCGGCGGCGGATGCTGCCGCTGTTCACTCCGCTGGTATCCGGCGTCTACCTGCTTTTGCTCGCCTGCCTGATCATGGCGGGAGCGGCCTTCCTTCCCGGCGTCATTCGGCTGCTGACGATGCTGCCGGGCCCTGTCGCCTACGCCGCCGTCCTGGCCTCCTTTGTCCAGATGGTGGGCATCGGGCTGCAGTCCCTGATGCAGACAGAGCTGGATCAGCGCCGCCTGACCATCATCGGCGTGGGACTTCTGTTTGGCGTCGGCTCCATGTTCTTCCCGCCATCCGTCTTTCAGGAGCTGCCCTCTGTGGTTCGCTATACGCTGGGGAATGGCCTCTTGTTCGGGACGATGATCGTGATGGCCTTGGAGCAGGCGTGGAGAGAGCGCCCCGCCCTCCCCGCCAAAAAGGCAAGCCCTCGAGAGTGATTTGCAATGGCTTACGTGAAAAGGCCGGCCCCGAGCAGACAATCATCTGCACGTCGGGGCCGGCCTCCTTTTTTGATTCGCTCGCTCATCCCGCGCTTCTGCCTCGCCCGGCGATCAGATCCAGCGACAGCAATTCACGCAAGTCTTCGATATAGGCCAGTGGCCGCACCTGATGGGCCTCCATCTCCTGCTGATTTCCTTTGTAGGCGACAAATCGGACGCTGCCGTCCTGAGCCGCTGTCCCGTCGATCCAGGAGTCCCCGACCATGGTCCAGTTCGCCTGCGGCACGTCGGGATAGCGCTCCAGGATATAGCGAATGCCCGAGGGACAAGGCTTTAGCGCGGTCATCTGCTCCCGCGCCACGATCTCTTCAAACAGATGGGCAATGCCGGTTTCCCGCAGCGCTTCCTCCGCCGCGGCGCAGGCATTGTTGGTCAGGATGAACAGATGGGCGTGCGAATGGAGGTGCGTCAGCACGTCGACGGCATGCTCCTCCAAAACAGCCCCGTGCATCCCCTCCGTTTCGATCGCGGCGACCGCATCCCACATCCGCTTCTCCAGACGCGGGGTGATCTTCTCCGACTGCCTCCCGATCTCGATCAGCTGTGAGGCCGTATGGCTTTGCCAGTCGAGCTCCTGCGTGCATAATCCGTTTTCCACCAGCAGGGCATAGAGCACCCTTTTCATTTTTCCAAAATCGATCCTCGACTGCAGCAATGTGTTGTCCATATCGAATATGATGCCACTGGCATATCGCCTCTCCATGCTCATCTCCCGCACCTTCCTGCTGTATGATAAGAACGCCCGTGCAGCGCCGGACGAGCGTTTGACCGGGCAGGTCAGCTCTGATAAACAAGCCTGCCCCTGACGTATGTCGCGCGAACCTGATAATCCTCCCCCATCACGATCAGATCCGCATCATATCCCGCCTGCAGTTTCCCTTTGTGCTCGCCGGCGCCGAGGATGGCCGCCGGCGTCTCGGAGGCCATCGCCACGGCTTCTGCCAGGGGGACGCCTGAGAGGGACACCATATTCCGTACAGCCCGATTGAGCGTCAGGATGCTCCCCGCCAGCGTGCCGTCAGCCAGCTGCGCCTCTTTTTCCGTCACATGCACTTCCTGTCCGCCCAGTTCGTATACGCCTTGGCCCAGTGCCGCTGCCCGCATCGAGTCGGACACCAGCGCGAGCCGCGCCGCCGATTTGATGCGGTACAAGATCCTCATCACAGCCGGGTGCACATGCACGCCGTCGGCTATCAGCTCGGTGCTGAGACTTTCATGGTACATGGCTGCGCCGACTACTCCCGGCTCGCGGTGATGCAGACCGGACATCGCATTAAAGCAGTGAGTAAAATGACGGACGCCGTTCTCCACCGCGGTTTGGGCCTCGGCGAAGCTTGCCCCGGTGTGGCCGGCCGAGACGATGACGCCCCGCTCGCTCAACCAGCGAACGGCATCGAGCGCTCCCGCCCGCTCCGGCGCGATGGTGACCACTCTCAGCATGCCCTCCGCCAGCTCGTACAGCCGACGGACATCCTCCAGGCGGGGCGTCGTGATCTTCTCTTCCTGTTGCGCTCCCTTGTAACGGGGATTGATCCACGGCCCCTCCAGATGGATGCCGATCACCTCGGCGCCGTCCAATCCCCGGCGGGAAGTCTCCACGACGTTGCGGATGGCTTTTTCCAGTTCATCATAGGCAGCTGTCATCGTCGTCGCCAAAAACGATGTGACCCCATATCCCGCCAGCGTGCGAGAAATCGTCTGCAGCGCTTCCGGCGTCCCGTCCATCGTGTCGGCGCCGGCAATCCCGTGCATATGCATATCGACAAAGCCGGGGCAAATGATGCCGCCCCCTGCCTGCTGCACCCTCTCCGGGAGTACCTGCTTATAATCCCCGGCACTCCCGGCGTATTCGATGGCTTCGCCGCTTACAATGACGAGTCCGTCTTTGATTTCACGTCCGTTGGTGACGATCCTGCCGCACAGAGCAAATCGATCCGCCATACGATAACCCCTCGTTTTTCTCTTATGATTTCCGGTCCCGGCTGCTTTCGATCGGATCGCGGCTTCCCCTCCAGCCGAATGGATAGCTTGCGGATAGGGTCACAGGCAGCTTGCCGCGCGGAGCCACCCTTCCCGTCAAGACGCGGGCCAGCGACTGCATGGCGAGCGGCCTGCTCTCATAGCTGCACAGGAATGTCCCCGCTTCGGGAAAGAGCGTAAAATCCGCGGGATTGCGGGTCGCGGCCACGACCAGCCGCTTCCCGTGCTCAGCCAGCAATTCGCGGATGAGCCGGGACTGTCCGGGATGAAACGCTGCCTGATAAGCGGTGACGACGACCTGTCGATAATCCCGGCTGATTTTCACTGCGCGGGCGATTTCATCTGCTCCCGGATCGGTCGGAACCACCAGCTCGCGCACCTGCATTCCGGCGCTGCGGAGAAAATCTGCCAGCCTTTCCTTCTCTCCGTATCGCTCGTCCGCATCATTGGCAGCCTGGACGGCCGGCCAGATCACCAGGATCTCCGCTTTTCGGTCCAGCGGCAGATTTCCGCCCTCATCCGCAATCAGGGTGATGCTTTCCTCGCTGATTCGCTCCGCTGTTCTCCGCTCCTCTCCGGTTGCCAGCTTCGCTTCGACAGCCTCCCAGGCGAGCATCGGCTCCCCCATCCTCCGCTGCTGCTTTACTCGCAAAATTCTGGCGACGGATTGATCGATCCGCTCTTCCTGCAGCCGGCCGCTCTCCACGGCCTGTATCAGTGCTTCCAGCACCTCGATCTGCCGTTCATAACGGTGGCTCACGGTGATCAGATCGACTCCCGCTTCGACGGCCATCACAGCAGCCTCTCCCACGCCATAGTGCCCGGCTATCGCCTCCATCTCCAGACAATCGCTGACCACGACCCCATCGTATCCCCACTCCTCTCTGAGGATTCCCGTGACGATGGCAGGCGAGAGCGTCCCGGGGAGTCGGCTGGGCTCGATACGGGGCAGGACGATGTGGGCCGTCATCACCATATCCACCCCCGCCTCGACGGCCTTTTGAAAGGGGACCAGCTCCACCTGCTCCAGCCGCTTCCCGTCCAGGTCCAGCACAGGCAAAGCGTGGTGCGAATCGACCGCAGCGTCCCCATGTCCGGGAAAATGCTTGGCAGCGGCCGCCATGCCGGCGGAATGATAGCCGCGAATCGCCGCCACGCCCATGCTGCCGACCAGCTCGGCCGTCTCCCCATAGGAACGTACGCCGATCACGGGATTGTGCGGATTGCTGGAAATATCCAGGCAAGGCGCAAAATTTGTCGTAACCCCGAGCAATCGCAGCTCCGTTCCGCTGATCCGGGCCAGCTCAAAAGCCGCAGACGCATCACGGGTGGCTCCGACTGCCATATTGCCCGGCAGCGGGGTGACTCCGCCGGTTACCCGCGCCACCATCCCGCCTTCCTGATCCACGGCGACTCCGAGCGGTATGTCGCTGTACCGGGAGGACCACTCTTTGAGCTGCCAGGACAGCTGGTGCAGCTGCCGGGCCGTGTCTGCGTTCCGGCTGAACAAAATGACATGACCCAGCCCGTATTCTCGGATCAGCTCCCGGATGCCGTCTGTGGACTGATGACCGCCAAAACCGCAGATCAGCATCTGCCCGATTTTATGTCGCAAGCTCAACCTTCCGATTACGCTCATTTTGCCCCACATCCCTTTCGATCTCTTCTCCCCACTGTCCATCGAACATCGATACCAGTTTTCCCTACATTTGTCAGTTACCTACATTATAGTGGGGAAAGCAGGAGACAGGTAGGGCGAAATTGAGACGAAATCCGGATGCATCACCCCGTCATCACACTACTCATTGTTTGTCACAGAGAGAAATACGATCAGGGCCCATTTGGTCTGCTGCAAGGATTCCGGGGTCAGCTCGACCACATGAATGGCGTTTTCATCGGTTGCCTGCATGCCCCATACGGCCACTCGCTCCCCCTCCTGCAAAGCCTTTTCCTCCTTGAGCTCGATCGTGCTGCTGGCTACCTGCTTGGCATCCACCGTCCATTCCAGCTTCGTGCTGGTAAACCCGCTTTCGCTGGTAAAGGCTGTCGTAACTTGATAACTCGTCTTGTTCGCCGGTTGTGCCTGGTCGGGGAGACTTTGCACGGAAAAGATCGCCTCTCCGTCAAATTGGTTGTCGCCCTCCTGCTGTTTCAGCATGTAATCCGACGAGCCGAGAGAATGGGACAGCTTCCCATCCTCCCAGACCTCCAAATCGATCCGGAGGACGTCCCCCTCTCCCCGGTACTTGACTTGAACGGCACCTGACATCAAGCCTAAAAACGGCTTGAACTTCTGCGCCTCACCGGCAAACAAATCCACCGGCGCAATCTGCAGCGGAGCGGCCGGTGTCTTCTCTATCGGCGTACAAGCGGCCTGTAACAGCAACAAGCCAATAACAAAAATGCGGAACAGCCAATTTTTTATCATTTTCCTAACTCCTTCTCAGATGCAAGCGACCGCATCCCACAGTTTCCAAAGGGCAGCCGCCTATCTTCTGCGAGTAAGCTCCTCTGTTTCAGCCACCAGCTTCTCCAGCAATTGCTCCGCACGCAGCGGGCGGCCCAGCGAGCCCGCCTGCCCCGCCCACATCGAGAGGTACTCGGTTCTGCCCTGTTTGGCTGCCGCTTGCCGGATATCGCGCGTGTGGGCATTTTGCCAGGGGTAAGCCGGAATTTCGTCGTTATAGGGGGCCAGCTTTTCCATGAACGAGTTGGCTACGCCCCGGGCCGCTTTGCCGGAGAAAGCGCGTGTCAGCATGGTACTCTCATCCGTAGATGCCAGCACGGCCTGTTTGTGCAGGGGATGGGCGCCGCTCTCCTCCGTTAGCAAAAATGCGGTCCCCAGCTGAACGGCCTCGGCCCCCAGCATAAAAGCAGCGGCGATGCCTCTCCCGTCCATGATCCCTCCGGCCGCAATGACCGGAATGGACAGGCGATCCGCCATCTGTGGCAGCAGCGCCATCAAGCCGATCTGGTTCTGGGGCGAATCCGGCAAAAAGGAACCGCGATGTCCCCCTGCTTCACTCCCTTGGGCCACGACCATATCGCAGCCGCTCTCCTGCAAAGCCAGCCCCTCCCGCACGGTCGTAGCCGTGCCGATCACGCAGATGCCCCTTTCCTTGCATGCCGCCAGATAGCCTGCGTCCAATCGTCCAAACGTAAAGCTGAAGACGGGAACCCGCTCTTCCAAAACGGCCGCCATCTGTTCGGGAAAGGGTTCGGCAGCCTTGCCCGGATCGGGATTCTCCGGAATGCCCAAGCGGCGTCTCGCTTCATTCATGACCCGGCGGACATTCTCGCCGGGAGACGTCTGATCGTCAGCTGCTCCCTCCTCCGGAATAAACAGGTTCACCGCAAAAGGCCGGTCTGTCAACGTGCGTATCGCCCGGATCGCCGTGCGAATCTGCTCCCCGCTCATGTAGCCCGCCCCCAGCGTACCCAAGCCGCCCGCCTGCGAGACAGCCGCCACCAGCTCCGGCGTCGTCGTCCCTCCGGCCATACCCGCCTGGATGATCGGCCACCGAATCCCCAGTCTGCGTGTAACTTCTCCTCCTGGCCACATTGCTCTCATCCCCTTTTCGCTCCTCGTATTCGGTTCGGACACAGGGCCGCTTTCTGCGGCTCTTGCCCACCATCAGATCCGTATCTGCTTGTTGCGCAGCAAGTCGATCAAATGAGCCAGGACACGTGCCGTCAATCCCCAGACGACGTGCCCCTCCAAATGATAAAACAGATGGGTTACGGTCCCGGCCCGCCAAGGATACGCTTTTCCTCCGGGGATCAGGTGGTAGGGGTAATCCGGACCCGGCTCGACCCGCATCTGCGCCTGGTAGATGTCCGGCTCCGTCCCGAGCAGGGTCGCAAGCGGCACGCAAAAGACCTCCTCCACCTCGTCCGGATTGGGCTTCGCCCCCTCCAGGGAATCGAGCAGCCCGACAAAGGGGTAAATGATGGCCGCGGGCGCCACCAGTCTATCCAGTTCCCCCAGATAGCTGATCCGCTTCTCTGCCAGTCCCAGCTCTTCGCTCGTCTCTCGCCTCGCCGCATCCCAGGGAGTCGCATCTTCCGGATCGATCCGCCCGCCGGGAAAGCAGATTTCGCCCGCTTGTCTCCGCATCGTACTGGCTCTTTTTTCGAACAGGATGGACAACTGACCGTCCTGCTGGAGCAGGGGGACCAGAATGCTGTAGCGCGTGATTCTCTGTTCCCCCATGATCCCCGGTTCGTAATCTGCCAACGCTGCTTTGATATCCGTCAGTATCGCTTCCGCCTTTTTATCTCGATCGACCGCCATGCCTTGCCGCCTCCATTTTGATAGAGAATACTTGTGTCACTGTAGCATGTACACGGAGATTTCCAACAAGTTTTGATCAGGGTCCCGCAGGTAGACGGAGCGGATCTTCCCTGTCGCCCCTGTCCTCTCTACGGGTCCCTCCACGAGGGGAACGCCGCACGCCTGCAGATGCGCGATGATCTCCTCCAGTGAAACAGCGGCGATGAAGCAAAGATCGGCGGAACCGGGCAGCGGGTTTTCCGCTTTGGGTTCAAATTCCTTGCCCGCCTGATGCAGATTGATCTTTTGCCGTCCAAACTGCAGCGCTTTTCGCCCGCCGCCGAATGTCACTACGCTCATGCCCAGCACCCGCTCGTAAAACGAACACGTCGCTTCCACATCCCGTACCGTCAGCACGAGATGATCCAGTCTGTCTATCATGGCCCGAGCCTCCCCTTGCCCAACGATTGAGAGTGGCACCTTCGGCCACAAAAAATTGTGCAACAATCATGGTCTAATAAGAAAAGACGCAGTTCCCTCTTTACAGGATACCACGTCTGTTTCCATCATGTCGGTCCAGCCCTGTCATTTTACGACCGGAAAAGGTTCATTTCGTACGCACGCTCCACCTTGCAGATGCGGGTGACGTAATGCTCGTACCATACGGTCTTCCCTTTTTCCTGGGCGATCAGATGTTCCTCGTGCTGCTTCCACTCCCTAATCGCCTCCAGCGACGACCAGTAGGAGACCGTGACGCCGAAACCTGTCGCATCCCTCACGCTTTCCACTCCGAGGAAGCCGGGCTGTTTGCCGGCGAGCTCTACCATCCTCTCCGCCATTTCTCCGTAGCCATGATCCTCCCCCTTGCGCGTGGAGGTAAAAATGACGGCGTAATACGGGGGGTTGGGCGTATTTGCAAATAAATGAATGGGATCCACATTTTGTTCCATGCCGATTTTCTCCCCTGTCTTCGCTTCCCTTTGCTTGTCTGTCTTCTCAATGCTATCGCCATTATATCCTTTTTTTCTGCAGATGCCCATGAGAAACCGCCCTACTCCAGCCAAAAGGGCGGTCTGTTTTCATGATGGCAGCCGGCCTGCGGCCCTGAGGCCTGCCAACTCATGGCTGAGGACCTGCATAATCTACAGCTCGATCAACGGGATGCGGGCTGACAGCGGTTTGGACCGAACAGGCTGTCCTTCCGAACGGACCAAAGTGTAGTACTCATAGCAGCCAATGACACCGTCATCCCCCTCCATGACGCCGGGGTAGGCGCGGTTGACCGAGTAGATCTGGCTGCGGTGAGCGCGCAGGGCGTCTCCCTTTTTTCCCCGATACGAAGAAATATCCACTTTGCCGGTGATCGGCAGGGCGGCCAAGGGGCCTTTGTCCGGACAGTGATCGTAGTAATGCGGGATGGATACGTAGTACAGCCGGGGATACTCTTCTAGCGCAAGCTCCCGCTCCGCCCGTTCGACCGCCGCCGTCACCGCCTTGCAAACCGCGATATGATCGGGATGACCCGTCACGCCATCCGGAGGGAACGTCACGACGACTTTTGGCTTCCACTCGACGATCGCACCGGCCAGGCGGTTGCTCAGCTCGCCCGGGTCCAGGGCATCCAGCGCCCCATCGGGGTAGCGGTACAATTCCAGCCGGGTGACGCCGAGAATCGCGGCCGCACTGGCCAGCTCCCGCTCCCGGTGGCGGGCCAGCTGTTCCCTGCAGTCGATCTGGTACGGTCCCGAACGCCCCTTGCAGCCCGACGTGATGCAGATCAGGCAGGTCTCCTGTCCCTCCGCCGTGCATTTGGCCAGGGTGCCGCCGCAGGCGAAGGATTCATCGTCGGGGTGGGGGAACACAAACATCCATCTCTTCATGTTTTACACACCTCGATTCCCGGTCGGGGAGCGATTCAGCCAGGCCAATCCCTTGGCGATCACCCCGTAAATCGGCTCGTTCTCCGCCTTGTCGAATGTGACCCGGGGCGAATGGCGGCTGATTCTTTCGATGACGAGCGACCGCACGCGTTCATCATGCTGCAGCACGCCTCCCTGGAGTATCATCTTGAACGGCTGATCCTTCATGGCCAGCCGATCCATCACGGCTCGGGCCGCGAGAAACAGTTCCTCTCCCGCTGCCCGCAGGATCGCCCCCGCCACGCGGTCCCCGGCCTTTGCCGCCTGGCTGACTAGCGGTGACAGCTCCCCTACTTTCTCCACCGCATAAGCGGGGCCGTACATCCAGTTGAACAGCTCTTCGACCCGGTTCACGCCGAAATGGGGCAGCAAGAGGCCCGTCAGCATCGTCGGCTCGCCGCGCCCATCCGCGGCCTTCAGCACAGCCGTGACCGCCTGCTTGCCGATCCAGTAGCCGCTCCCCTCGTCACCTACGCGATGCCCCCAGCCTCCCGCGCGTGCCGTATCGCCCGCCTGATTCACCCCAAAGGCGATCGAACCGGTCCCCGCGATGACGAGAATGCCCGCATCGCCGCCGGTGGCGCCGAGAAGAGCTGCAAAACCGTCATTTTCCACGATCAGATGCCGGGCTTGAATGTGGAGCTTCTCCAGCACGCATGCGACGATCTCCTCGATAACCTGCCGGTCGTAGTCGGTATCCAGGCCGGCCATGCCGAAGACGGCACAGTCGATCTCCCAGCCCGTTTTGGCATCCTCGAGCGGAGCATCCTCGAGCGGAGCATCCGCAGCGCCGTCAGCGGACTGACTGGTTGACTCGGCCTGTACCTGCGCCGGAGAAGCGGCTGGCTGTCCGGCAGGGGAAGCAGCTGAGTTTCCGACATGGGAACCAGCTGACTGTCCATCCTGAAAAGCGGCCGGCTGTCCGGCAGGGGAAGCGGAGCGAGTGGCCGCCTCGGAGACGCTCCGCAGCGCTTCTTCGATGGCAGATACCAGCTCCTCCGCGGCGGCTTCTCTCCCGATTCCCTGATAATTGCAGGCCCCTGCCCGTCCCGTCCCCAGGATGCGGCCGGAGCGGTCCGCCAGCACAGCCAGGCATTTGGTGCCGCCTCCGTCGATCGCCAGCAAGGGAATGCGCCTGCCTGCCATTACGCCTCCCCCCATTCGCCCGCCAGCTGATCGAGGCGCCGGATCGCCGCTTCGCAATCTTCCCCGGTCTGCCTGAGCCAGGCGCATTCAGCCTGCAAGTCTGCCTGCCGCTGGCCGATCGCGCGGGTCATCTCCTCTGGATTGGGGCCGCCGGGGAGCTGGCGCACCTGCACAAAGTGAACCGGATCCAGCGCCTGCTCCAGCTCTTGCTCCGTAATCGCCAGCGAACGGCCGACGACCGCCTGCGCGGTCTCCTGCACAAGCGCATGACTGATCTGGTCCGCCCGCAAGCCTCTGGCCGCCGCTTCCCGGACGATGCGGCTGACCATCTGATGCGAGGTGCGGAAGGAAAGCCGGTCTGTCCTCACCAGCGTGTCGGCCAGCTCCGTCACCGTAGCGAAGCTGCCTTTTGCCCTCGCCAAGAGGCCCTCCCGGTTTACTTCCATCGTCCCGACCACGCAGGCCATCAGGCGGTACATGCTCTCCAGCTTGTCGAGACTGCGCCAGGCGTAGGGCTGCATGTCGTCCTCCGTATCGACGATGTCTCCGAACGGCGTGTTGTGCATCATCATCAGCACCGCAGACGCGTTGCCGGCGGCGGCTGACAGCAGGGAGCGCATATGCTCGAACGAGACAGGATTGCGCTTTTGCGGCATGATCGAGCTGATCTGCACATAAGGATCGGCGACCTTCAAGATGGCAAATTCCTGGGTGCACCATTGCAGCATATCCTGCACGGTCCGTCCGAGATTGATCGCAGCCAGCTGCACAGCCGACGCCGCCTCGCCCAGATAGTCCGCCCCGCCGATCGCATCATAGGCGTTTTCCACCAGATCAGCGAAGCCGAGCAACTCCGCGACTCGCCTGCGATTGATCGGAAAGCCCGATGTCGTCAGGGCCGCCGCTCCCATCGGACTGCGGTTGCAGGTGTGAAAAGCGCTGATCAGACGGCGAATGTCCCGGGAGAGGACATCCGCCGCGGCTGTGATGTAATGGGCCATCGTCGTCGGCTGGGCCTGCTGCGTATGCGTATATCCGATCATCACCGTATGGACGTGCTCCTGCGCAAACGAGAGCAGCTGCCCCTTCAGCGAGAGGGCCGAATGCAGGGCGGCCAGCAGCTTTTTTCTCAGCACCAGACGGTAGATAGCGATGCCCATGTCATTGCGGCTGCGGGCCAAGTGAAGATTGCCCGCGACATCTCCCGCCAATTCGAGCAGTCGGCTCTCCACTTGAAAAAACAAGTCTTCATATTGCCCGGTGTAGGAGCAGCGGGACATCTCCTCCAGATCGATTTCCGACAGGGCCCTCGCGATGGCCTTCGCTTCGCCGTCGGTGATCAGCTCCTGTTCGCGCAGCATGATGAGATGAGCTTTGTTGACCGCCATCATCGGCTGCAAAAGATTGGCTTTGGCCTCGGCAAAGGCTGGTTCCAGCACCGTCTCGGCATACGTTTTCCCGGGAAAAGCCTCACCCTCCTGTTGGAAAATTCGCGCTTTATCGTTCATTCCTGCATCTCCTTCCGTGCGTTTCTGTATCCGTATGTGCTGTTTCTGCGCCATCCTCTGCTCTTCCTGTTTTCTCTGCCATCACGTCCGATCTCGCAGCCGGCGGGTTGGAGGAGAGCAGCAGGCTGCCCTGCTGTCTCCCTCCTGCTCGCAGCCTACTGTCCCAGACTGACCATATTGACGAAAATGCGGATCGCACCGGGGACCAGCGCAGGAATTTCCCGGTACCAGACGAGCGAACTGTAGGTGTAGGTCCCCTTGCCGTACTTGGCTGTAAGGAAGGTGCCGGTAAACTCCTTCTCTCCCGGATCGCCGTTTTTGATGAGCTCCACATATTCGTCTCCCCACTGCGCGGGATTGTAGGCGGAACGGTCCTGCACCCAGTGGTCCCAATCCGCATCGGTGATCGTATTGGGCGTCTGGAAGATCGGGTGATCCGGGGCCAGCATCGTCACTTTGGAGTTCTCATCCGTGACCCGCCACTGGATCAGGGGCGTCCCAATGGTGATGGGATACGGGGCCAGCTCCGGCTTCCAGTTGTCCTCCGGCTTGTGGTACTGCACCACCAGATTGCCGCCGTCCTCTACGTACTTCAGCAGGCGGGCATTGCTCGCGGTCAGCTCCGGGCGGAAGCCGTAGGCGCGGATGCCGAGGACGATCGTGTCGTACTGGCTGAGGTCGCCGGATTCGATATCTTTGGCGCCGAGCAGGGTGACGTCGACGCCGACCTGCTGCAGATACTGGTCGATATTGTCAAAGCCGCTGGACACATAGCCTACTTTGAGCCCCTCCGGCACCTTCAGGTCAAACGCCTGGACCGTGACAGCCGCGGACTGGACGAAGTACGTGGTGCCGATATGCGGATAGCGGATCAACTGGGCACCGTGCCGGCTTTCCTTGCCGTTTCCGCGAGCGACAGCCGTGATCGCATACGATCCCGGCTTGACGCCGGCAGACGGTTTCACGGTAAAGGCCGCCGATTTGGTCTCCCCTTTGGCGGCAAAGGTCAGCGGCGCAGACTTGGGCTCTGCCGCCCAGCCCGGCGGCAGGTCGAGCGCGATTTGTGCGTCGGCTTTCCCCGGGTGGTAGTTTTTCACCGTCACCTTGACCGGGATCGCCTCCTCAGGCTTCAGCGTGTTCCATACCGTCGCGCTTGGACTGGCCGCAAGCGCGAAGCCCGGCAGAACCGCTACAGGATCGGCGGGAACCGCGCGAGTGACGGATGTGGCACCAAATGCGGTCACTTCTACATCTGCCGTCACTGCGGGCGGTCGATACGGATGAAAGTAGGCGGCGTCTGCGGGCACCGTCACCTCGTACTCCGCCCGTGCCCACTGATTGTAACCGAGCTGACGGATGCGCGTCTCCCCGAGCGGTCTGGCGCTCCAGCCTGCCGGTACATTCAGGCCCAGCGTGACCTGATCCCATGTAACCGTTCCGCCATTGTAGGCGCTGACGGTCACCCGGGTCTTCTGTCCGGCGACCAGCTCGCCGCTCTCCGGCTTCACCTTGGCCACCAGAGACAGGCTTTCCGCGCTCGCTTTGTTCAATTGCTCTTCCTTCACCGCCAGACGGTGCAGCAGATCCCGCTTTGCGTCTGCCCCGAGGCTGGACGCCTGGACGGCAGCCTTCGTCTGCAATACGTCCGCCAGCATCCGGTGCACCTTCTCCGCTACGCGGGCAAAATGAGGATAAGCGGCGATGACTTCATCCGCATCCTTTTGCAGCCGGTCGAGGTCGGCGGCCAGCTTTCCTCCGCCGGGAGTTTTCCTCACTTCATCCGCCAGATCCTTGAAGGTGTAGGCGATGCCGGCAAAGAAATCGGGACCCTCTGCGCCTGCCGCCGCCTTTTCCAGCTTGTAGTAGCTGTAGCTCGGCCCTTCGTCATAATGGCGTCCCATCCCCTGGCTCTTGTGCATAAACCGCGATTCCTCGCCCAGCTGGAGGTAAGACGCGCCGTAAATCTCGTCGTACTCGCCGACTGGCACGCGAACGTCGTAATCCTTTTCCGTAGCCGGGACGTACAGCTTTTTCACCTGCCAGGGAGAGAGCCCCTGCTCCCGGTGCTGCGGAAACACCGCCGGATCGGCCGCATCTTCAAACGCCCGGACCGTAATGACATTGATCGCCCGGTGATGTCCGTGCGTGGAGGGCACATCCAAAAAAGCGGGGATGAGCACATCCGGGCGGTGCTCGCGGATTTTGCGGATCAACCGCTCGTAGACCACCTCTTCGCCCCATTTGGAAAGCGTCTCGTCCGGACTTTTGGAGAAGCCGAAGTCGTAGATGGGATCATCCATGTCCTCGCTGAGGATGCCCAGCTTGACATGGGTGACCTTGGAGGCCTCCTCCAGCTCCCGCGTGCGGATGATCCCCAGCGCCTGATTCAGCTCGCTGCCGATTTCGTTTTGCCCGCCTTCCCCCCGGTTGGCAATGATGCTGGACGTGTCCACGCCCAATCCCAATGCCAGATAGGCGAGCATCGCACTATGCTCGTCGTCCGGGTGTGCTCCCGTATTCATCGCGCTGGCAATCGTCGTGAGCGGCTTGATCGCCTTCCACAGATCGACGACGCCGCGATCCGCATGCGCCGTCTGCGGCGACAGCGGCAAGACCAGACCGACTGCCAGCACAAAGACTGCAAGGAGAGAAAACAGCTTGGGATAAGTCCTCTTTCTCATGAACGCTCCTCCTCTTCTTCTGTACGATGATCTGCTCGCAGAAAGAGCCTGCTTTATCAATCATGGCCCCCGTGCCGGTGAGTTCATGCGGTCGCCATGGATTGACGCGAAAAAATACGGACTTTCTTCAGACAGCCGTGGTTGCTTTGTCGCCTGCCAGTTTGCGGGAGAGGAACAGCACGATGATGATCACGGCGATTTGCAGGACGCCGTAAGCGCAGGCAGTCCCGAATTCAAAGGCGTACATGCGCTGAAAAATCGCCACGGACAGGGGCATGGTCTTCGGCGTAAAGATCAGAATCGAAGCGACGAACTCTCCAATGCACTGGACGAAGGCGAGCAGCGTCCCCGCCAGAATGCCGCCGAACGCCATCGGAGCGACAACTCTGCGAAAGCTGTACCACCACGTCGCCCCGAGATTGCGCGCAGCCTCCTCCACCGACGGGTCCATCTGCATCAGCGTCGCCGAAGTAGAGCGGAACACCAGCGGCAGATGGCGCACGAAGTAGGCGAGCGGAATGATCCAAAACGTGCCGATCAGCACCTGGTTCAGGCTGAATACGGTCGGTTCGCTGAAGGCGGCGATCAGGTTGACGGCCACGACGGTGCCGGGCAGGGCCCACGGCAGCATGATCAGGGTATCCAGCAGGGTTTTGCCGCGAAACCGGAGCCGGACCATCGCATAGGCCGCGGCCACGCCGAACAGGACGATGCCGATCGTGGCGATTCCGCTGAGCTGGAGGCTGTTCATGATCGGCCGCCAGGTCTTTTTATCGGTAAACAGGTCCTTGTAATGCTCCAGCGTGTAGGTCGGCGGCAAGATCTGTACGGTCCAGGTGCCGTCTACCGAAAAAGAGATCAGCACCAGCACGAGGATCGGCAAAAGCAGAATCACCATCCCGACAAACGCGAGCACCATCGACACGTAGCGGCCTGCCTTGCTCTTGATCTCTGTTCGGTGCACGCTGACGCCCTTGCTCAGATTCTGGTAGTTGCGCACCCCTTGATACCAGCGCATCAGCAGCAGAAAAGCGACGGAGACGATAGAGAGAATCGTCGATTGCGTGGCGGCCATGTCCAGATCGCCGTTGGTCCGCGAGAGATAGATCTGCATCGTCATCGTCCGGTCGATGCCAAAGATGAGCGGAGCGGTATAGGAAGCCATCGAGATCATGAATACCAGCAGGGACGAGGCCACCAAAGCCGGGGTCAGCATCGGCAGGATGACCCGCCGCCAGACCGTCAGACGTCCGGCTCCGAGGCTGGCCGCCGCTTCCTCCAGGGAAGGGTCCAGCCCCTTGATCGCCGCCGATGCGGTCATGAAGAAGTAGGTGTACATCGTAAAGGTGTGGACGACGACGACGCCCCAGATGCCTTTCAGCGCAAAAGGCACCTCGGCCAGCCCGAACAGTTCTTTGATCGCCCGGGGAAAAATCCCGCTCTCTCCGTACAGGAAGGTAAAGGAGAGCACCCCGATCAGCGGCGGCAGGGCCATCGGCACCAGAGCCAGTACGGACAGGATGTTGCGCCCCGGAAAATCGTACCGCTCCAGCAAAAAGGCCATCGTCACCCCGACGATACCGCAGGTGATCACGCTCAGGACAGAGATGTAGATGCTGGTCCAGAGCGCTTCCAGATTGGCTGTATGGGCCAGGCTGAAAAAACGGGCATAGTTTTTCCAACTCGTCTCTCCGTCGATCTGGATGCTGGCTACGAAGGTCTCCCACAGCGGGTAAATCACATACGCGAGCAGGATGATGAATAGCGGCGAAACCAGCACGTAGACGAAAGCCGGAGAAGCGGTCCACGACATGCGCCGGGCTCGCCCCCATCGCGGCTCTAGCTCTGCTCTCATCGCTTCTCCTCCTTATCCGGCAAAATAGATGCTCTCTTTGGGAATCTCCAGAAAAATTGTCTCTCCCCGCTGTTTCACCGGGCCGCCTTGGTTGACGAACATGCTTTTCAACTGGTGGGGGCCGACGCTGGTCACGTAGTTGACAGAGGCCCCGGTAAACTCGGCCATCGTCACCTGTCCCCTGACCACGTTCTCACCGTCCGCTCCCGCACTCTCCCGCTGCAAAATCGCCTCTGGACGAATGGATACGGTCACTTTTTCCCCCGCCGACAGACGCGCCTCGGGCGAGGCCTGCCGCTTCGAGCCGAGCAGAATCAGCCCCGGCGACACCTGCACGCGGACGTCCTCCCCCCTGATCTCGGTCACCACTCCCTCCCACAGATTGGTCTCGCCGATAAAGGAAGCCACAAACCGATTCACCGGCCGGTGATAGATGTCGTGCGGCGTGCCGATCTGCTGGACGATTCCGCTGTTCATCACCATGATCCGGTCGGACAGGGACATCGCCTCCGCCTGATCGTGGGTGACGTAGATCGTGGTGATGCCCAGCTCCATCTGGAGGCGCTTGATCTCATAGCGCGTCTCTTCCCGCAGCTTGGCATCGAGATTGGACAGCGGTTCGTCCAGCAGCAGGATTTGCGGCTCGATCACCAGCGCCCGGGCCAAGGCCACCCGCTGCTGCTGCCCGCCGGACAGCTGATCGATGCGGCGGCTGCCGTAGCCGTCGAGGCGCACCAGATTCATGATCCGCTCCACCCGCTCCCGGATCACCGCTTTGGAAGCCTTGCGCACCTGAAGCCCAAACGCGATATTTTCAAAGACGGTCAGATGCGGAAACAGCGCGTAGTTTTGAAACACCATGCCGGTATTCCGCTTGTGCGGCGGCAGATGGGTCACATCCTGACGGCCGAAAGCGATCCGCCCCTCTGTCGGATAGTAAAAGCCGGCGATCATCCGCAGCGTCGTCGTCTTTCCGCAGCCGCTCGGTCCGAGAAAGGTAAAAAATTCACCCGATTCGATATGGATGTGGACATCCTCTACGCCTTTGGCCTGGCCAAAGCGCTTATGTACATGATCCAAAGTCACACTGCTCATCTGGTGTCCTCCCTTGCAAAAATGAGCGGTCATTGTTGGGGAACCGGCAGAAAGCGGGCTTCCACGCGCAAGCCGGATGAGGCCAGACGGAGTGGACCTCGCCGCTCCGCCTGGACGCTCGCCTGCTTGGCTCACCGGCTCTTGGTGCCAGCCAATGGCGAGCCAACCGCGGGTGTTTCCATGCCGCTTGCTGTCACCCGGTGGTTACTTCTTGCCTTTGCCCTTGATGTTCTCGTCCCAGTACTGCATCCACTCTTTTTCCTTTTGCGCCATGACGCCCCAATCCAGCTCCAGCGGCTTCAGCTCCAGGTTTTTCATGAAGTCGGGGAGATCGTCTTTGCTGATGTCCGTGCGGGAAGGGAACTGGAAGCGTTCCTTGGCGAGCTGCGCCGCGATTTCCGGGCTGAACAGGAATTCGTAGAACTTCTTGGCGGCTTCGGCGTTCTTCGCCCCTTTTACCAGGGCGACGCCGTCGACGAGAATCGGCGCGCCGCTCTTCGGATAGATGAAGTCATACGGGTGATTGTTCTGCTTGCTCTGAATCAGCACATCCTGCAAATTCCACAGGGAGATGACGCCTTCCTGACGGTCCAGCTTGAGATAGAGGTTAGTCGGGTCCTGGGTGTATTCCTTGGTGTTGGCATCCAGCTTGAGCAGCCACTCATAGCCCTTTTCCGGGGTGTCGGGGCCTTGGCGGTAAATCATCGCGGAGTAGATGGTTCGCATCGTGCCGGAGGGGAGGACGTTGCGGATGACGATTTTATCCTTGAATTTGGGATCGAGCAGCTCATCCCAATCCTGGGGCGCTTCTTCCGGCTTCAGCGCGTCGGAATTGTACATGATCACCTCGGGCAGCAGCATCTCCCCGTACCAGCGGTCCTGCGGATCTTTGTACAGATCGGGGATCTTGTCGGCAAACGTGGGCTTGTATGCCTCCAGCAAGCCTTCATCCGCTGCCGTGCTCAAAGCCGACTGGGTGCCGCCCCACCAGAAGTCGGCCTGCGGGTTGGCTTTTTCCGCCCGGACCCGCTCCAGAATCTGCTGCGCCCCCATCTCCAGCGTTTCCACTTCGATGTTCGGGTACTTTTCATTGAATTTGGGGATGACGATTTCGAAGATGTTTTTGTCGCGGGCCGTGTAAATGATCAGCTTCTGGTCGCCCTCCGGTTCGGCAGGCTTCGTCTCGCCGCTCGGTGCCGGCTGTGCGCCGGGATTTCCGTCAGCGGGCTTTGCCTCCTGACCGCCGCCGGAGCAAGCGGCCACGGCCAGGGCCAGTGAGCTGGCAAAAATGCCGCGCATCCATTTTTGAAAAGCGCTGTTGGACCTTTTCAACACAAACTCCCCCTTTTTCTACCTACCTGTCCAGCAGACGTGTGGACGGGAATGCCTCTAAAACACTGTGGACGGCACCGATCAAGCCTGCCTGCTCTCCCAGACTGGCCCTTTTCAGCTCTGGCGCGACAGGCACCCACTCGCACAGCCAGTCTTGTATCCGCTTCACCCCTTCGTCATCGATATGGACCATCTCCCCGCTCAGGATCAAGAGCTCCGGATTGAGGATGCTGGCGATATTGGCCATGCTGTACGCCCAGTGGCGGTACACCTCATCCAGGAGCCTGGCTGCTTCCGCCTGTTCCTCCTTCGCGCAGCGAATCAGCGCTTCTATGACACTCGAACCCACCTGAAGGTCAGAGAGAAATCCCTTTGCCTTGTTCATGATGCCGGGAGCGGCGTAATGGGTCTCAAAGACGCCGGACGCATCGTCTCTCCTGGCCGGCTCGGGACCGATCATCATAAAGCCGATCTCCCCGGCCGCTTCCCGGCTGCCCCGGTAAAACTGTCCATCCAAAATGATCCCGGAGCCGATCCCTGTGCCGACGTAGAGATAGACGACGCTCGAATAGCCCACCCCCACGCCGCGGACGTACTCGCCCAGCGTCATCATATTCACGTCGTTGTCGATAATGACCGGCAAGCCCAGCCGCTCCTCGATCGTCTGCTGAATCGGCGAACCCATCCAGCCTGTGCTGGGCGAGTAACTGACCGTGCCGCTGCCCCGCTGCGTCACGCCGGGAAGTCCGACGCCGATCCCGAGAAACCGCTCGCTCTCCAGGCTGCACTCCCGCATCATCTCCTCGAATCCCTGAGCCAATGCTTCCATCACCAGCTCTCCGTTGGCTGGCTGCGGCAGTCTTTTCTGGTACCGGACCAAGAACTTTCCTTTCAGGTCGGCGACTGCCATCTCCAGCGTCAAGCCATCAAATACCGCTCCCGCGATGGCATACGCCCGATAGTTGTACTCCAGCAATATCGGCTTGCGGCCGCCGCGGGAGTCGCCCCTGCCCACCTCCTGCAGCAGTCCCTCCCGCATCATCTCCTCGACGAGCGCGGAGACGCAGGGACGGCTCAGCCGCGTATGCTTGGAAATGTCAGCACGGGAGATTTGGCCATGGGCAATCACCTGCTGCAAGATCTCCTCCTTGTTCCACTTTTTGACCAGTTGGCTGCTGCCAGTTCTTTTGGAAGAGCGCACGCCTTGCTATTCACCACCGGAAGAGTTAGTTAACCTTACTAACAAAGTAAGCCGAAACCCATCTTTTTATTACTGAATAATCAAACAATTTATCTTGCCAACATTTCTCTTTACATACTATACGGGGGTATTGTATATTTACTGACACAAGCACTGATTCCATCAATCCTGTCTTGCAGAGTTGCCACTTTCAAGGAGTGAAACCCATGAACACCCAAACAACTACGGTCGAAAATCACAGACAAGGACTGAATCGAAGACTCGTCACCTTCCTCTTTCTCGCCGGCATCTTCCTCGGCGCGCTGGATCACGGCATCGTCGGGCCCGCGCTCAGCACGATCTTTACGACCTTTCAGGTCAGCTCCTCCTGGGGCGTGTGGAGCTTTACGATATATACCCTGGTCTTCGCGATCAGCATCCCTGTGCTTGCCAAGCTCTCCGACCGATTTGGCCGGAAGGAGACCTTTCAGTTTGGCATCGCTGCTTTTGCTCTCGGTTCCCTGATCGCCGCTCTCGCTCCCAACTTTCTCGTCTTTTTGCTCGGACGAGCCGTTCAGGCTGTCGGTGCCGGCGGGATCTTCCCGATTACCGCAGCCCAAATCGCCGCTACCTACCCGCCGGAAGAGCGGGGGAAAGCGATGGGCTGGATCGGTATCGCCTTTGGCTCGGGGACGATACTCGGACCGCTGGCAGGCGGCTGGATCATTTCCTCCTGGGACTGGCAGTGGATATTCCTGATCAACCTGCCGCTCTCCGTCATCATCTTTCTGCTGATGGGCCGGTACAAACCCGTGCAGCAAACCGTGAAGCAGCCTGTAGACTGGATGGGCATTGCCCTTTTGGGCGGCGTGATCTTTTCGGCAATGACCGGCATTTCCAGCGGCAATGGCTGGCTCCTGCTGATCGCGCTCGCCCTGCTTCTCGCACTCGTTCGCATCGAAAGGAAACAGACCGATCCGGTTCTGAACGTCTCCTATTTTACGAACCCGCATTCTTTGTTCGTGCTTTTGGCTTCGCTCGTTTCGGGATTCGTGATGGCTGCGGCGAACACGCTGCTGCCTCTCTACTCCGAGACCGTTCTCGGACTGGCAAAAGGCGCAAGCGGCGTCAGCATTATCCCGCTGGCCATCGCCACCATGACCGCTTCTTTGGCTGGCGGCATCCTGACCGACAAATGGGGCGCCTCTCGCGTGCTCCTGGGCGGCTTCCTGCTCACCGCGATCAGCGGTCTGTCTCTCGCCTTTGCTGTTGACGGAATGATTCTCTACCTGATCACGATCGTCCTGATGGGCTTTGGCATCGGCGTTATCGTCGGCGCCCCCCTGAACATCCTGATTCTCCGTGCCGCAGCCCCCCGGGAGATGGGAGCGGCTGTCGGCTACGTAAGCCTGTTTCGGTCGATGGGCTCTACCCTCGGGCCAACGGTTGCCGGATTGATGCTGGACCGGTTTGCCGACGGGTTTTCCTACCTGTACAGCATCAGCGCGCTCGCTTCTCTGCTCGGTCTGCTGTTGATCGGCGCCCTTCTCAAAAGTAGAGTAGAGAACTGAAACTTTTGGGCGACCATATGGTCGCCTTACTCATTTCAGCTCCCCCTCATCAAACCGTACGTGAGGTTTTCCCTCATACGGCTTTCCGATGCTCTTCTTTCTTTGGCATTCGGTAGTCCTCTCCGGCAAGTTTCACCAATGATCCCCGTGTGGCTTTCATTACCTCCCCGACCCTGGAATGCTTGTTTCGCACATTCCTTTTCTTGTTAACGAATAGCGTCAGCCTTTCTATTACATACCAATCAATTCTGTTTAACCATCTTGCTGCTATAGTTGAAATTGAATAGTAGTTCTTGAATCCCTTAAGCTTTCGATTAAGCCCTTGTACCACCTCATGCAGCGGCCAGTACAACTTGCTGCGCGGTTCGGTGTACATCTTAATTTTCCGTCTCATTTCTTTCATTGCTTTCTTGCTTGGAATATGTGACATGACATATATCCTTTTTCCACCTTTAATGAGAACGGGAAATTTTCGATGATGAAAACCGAGGAAGTCAAAGCCTGCGGTGTTGTCCCAGATATTGATCAATCGAGACTTTTCCTTGCTAAGAGTCAGGTCAAGTTTGCTCATAATGGCCTTTATAACCTGAATGCTTTCCAAGGCATCCTTTTTCGTCTTGCACATGACCACGAAATCATCGGCGTATCGAACTAATTTGCCAAGATGAGAAAATTGTTTCTCCCAGATTGTATCCATGTAGTTGAGGTAAATGTTCGCAAGCAGCGGCGAAATTACTCCTCCTTGCGGAGTTCCCCAATCCGTTTCATGGAACTGTACACCTTCCATGACACCTGCTTGCAGCCATTTTCGAATCAGTTTTAGTACTCTGCGGTCCGAAATCCTTTGCTCAACCAGTTTCATCAGCTTCTCCTGATTGATGTTGTCAAAGTACCCCTTGATGTCTACATCAACTACCCAATATGCCTGTTTGCTCGCTTTTCTGATTTGTGCAATCGCCTGGTGGGCATTTCGTTTCGGTCGGAATCCATATGAGCAATCTTTAAAGTCCGCCTCGAAAATTGGCTCAATGACCATTTTGGTTGCCATTTGGACAACTCGATCTCGTATCGTCGGGATGCCAAGCGGTCTTTGCTTCCCATCCGCTTTTGGAATGTACGTGCGTCGAACTGGTGCCGGATGGTACCGTTTTCTCTTTAGGTCGAGGTAGATTTCATTGAGGAATTTACTCTCTCCGTATTCATGTACAATTCTTTCGATTGTCTGTCCGTCCACTCCGCCGCTTCCTTTGTTGGCACGCACTCTGCGCCATGCTTCGGCGAGGATGTCAGGACGATACACCTTGTCATACAGAGCATGAAATCGCCGTTTTGGATTTTCCTTGGCACAAAGATATAGGGTTGTCCAAAGTTGTCGAGCTTTTGCATCGGTGTAGTTAGCAAGTTTACTTGCATTCACTCACTCTTACCTCCTTTCAACCCGTGAACAAAGCAGGGCTCCTTTCCTCCATGGAGTTTTGTTGTCTCCACTTCTCTGGTACTATGAGCCCCTCCGACTCCCTCTCTGCCGTCCACCACTTCCCTTACGGTTATAGGTTTCCGCTTTACACTCCGACGGAGTGTGCAAAGTAGGGTCTCCCCAGTTCCGTTCCTTACTTTCTCAGCATACCGTTCCCCTTACCCCGAGAGGTTCTTGAGTGCTGCGATCCAAGTTCTACACACCTTCCGTGGCCTTCGCCCACTTCCCCCAGGCTCGGCTCCTCCTTGTCCATCTTACAATGGTCTTTCTTAACGAGGCGGCAGGATTCACTTTATGTTACGGTCTGCTGATTTGCTTGCACCCTTTCGGGTTACTTTGTCACAGGGCTTCAACCTTAGGATCACTCCACCAGTTGCCTGTCAGCTACGAGGCGACTTGGCTCTTACCTCGGTTGGACTTTCACCAACTAGCAATTAACGGCTTGCTGGGCACGCAGGCAGCATAAAAACAAGCCTCCCCTCCCCGCAGCACCGCGGGGAAGGGAGGCTTTCTTTTCGAAAGCAACCTCTTGTTTATTGCGTTTCCCGAACCGATTGCCATACATCCGAGACCAGCTCGGTAAAGGTCTGGATCGCCGCTTCCTCTTTTCTCCGGTCCAGACAGATGACCGAGGTCTCTGCCCGCTGGGAGAAGCGGTGGAGCTCCACTAGTGCCCCGGAGCGCAGTTCGGCTACGACCAGCGCTGTACTGAGAAAGGCTACGCCGGTCTCGTTGAGGACGGCCCGTTTGATCGTCTCTTCGCTCGTACACTTGATGACAGACGGCGGCGCGTAATTGATTTCCGACAGGCATTGGCTGATAAAGCTGTCGAGATTGCAGCCCTCCTGGTAAGAGAGGAACGGATACTGCTCCAGCACCTCCGAAAAGCTGCGCTCTCCGACCATGTCGGGCGTGGCGACCAGGGCGAACTCCTCCAGGTCCACTACGCGGGCATGCACCTCCGGCAGCTCGCAGGTGCCGGCGATGATGCCCACGTCTGCCTCATGGTTGCTTACTCTCCGCAGCGTCTCCTGGCTGCTGCAGGAGATCACCTGCAAATTGACCTGCGGATGCATTTCCAGATAGGACTTCAGCATTTGCGGCATGTACTGCGTACAGTAAAATTCGGGAGCAGCTACGACCAGATTGCCATAGGGATTATTGAGATGGTTCAGCTCTTCCTCCATCAACTGCATCACGGAAAACAATTTTTCCGTGTGCGCCAGGACGACCTTGCCCGCCGGCGTGAGAAAGGTGCGCTTTCCTACCCGGTTTAACAAGGAGTGGCCCAGTTCCCGCTCCAATGCCTGGATTTGCAGCGTGATGGTCGGTTGGCTGTATCCCAGCTGTTCGGCTGCTTTGGTCAGATTCAGATGTTCGGCGACGACCTGAAAGGTCTTTAAATTACGAAGCTCCATCGTCTACTCTCACTCTTTCTGAATGTTGAAAGGCGAAAACCGCACAATCTTCTTCACAAAAGTGTACCCGATGGAGCCACTGAATGCTATGTCAATTTTATGTGAATGCGCGCCAGGGAGGCTATTTTCTCCTCCTGGACGTCGATGCCCAGCCCCGGCGACTCGCTCAGCCGGATGCGGTCCCCCGCGATCGGGAAGTCCGCCACATCGTCGGCAAACATGCGCGGTCCGACCATTTCATTGGACCAGACGTTCTTCTTGGCCAGGGAGAGATGGGCCCCCGCCGCCGTCGCCACGGCAGACTCCACCATGGAGCCGATCTGCGTCCGGATCCCCGCCATCTCCGCCTGGTGAATCAGGCGAACTGCCGGATAGAGACCGCCGCATTTCATCAGCTTGATATTGATCCAATCGGCCGCATTCTTCTGAATGATCTGCCGCATCTCTTTGTCTCCGAGGAGACCCTCGTCCACCATGACCGGAATCGCGGTCTGGCGGCGTATGTCGGCCATCCCGTCCAGATCGTCGGCGTGGACGGGCTGCTCGATCCAGTCGATGTGGCAATCGGCCAGCTGCCCGAGCGCCCCTAGGGTCTCGGCCGCATAGCCCCAGCCCTGATTGACGTCGACGCGGAGCCTGATGTCAGGCCCGACCGCCTGACGAACAGCTCGGACGCGGGCGACATCCGTCGGGACATCGGTTCCGACTTTCAGCTTCAGGGTCCGATACCCGTCAGCCACGGCTGCCTTCGCTTCCTCAGCCATCACATCAGGCGGCAGGATGCTCATGACGTACGGGATTACCAGTTCCTCATGAGCGGGACCTCCCAGCAGGCGGTAGAGCGGCTGTCCGGCCAGCTTGCCCATCAGATCATGGCAGGCGATGTCGATGGCCGCCTTGGCCGCAGGCACACCCTTCACCTTCTGGTTCATCTTGGCGTGAATCCGCTCCAGCGCAAAGGGATGCTCTCCCAGCACGGCCGGTCCCAGATGGTGCTTGAGCACTTCGATCGTGCTCCAGTAAGTCTCTCCCGTCACATGCTCATCCGGGGTAGCCTCGCCGTACCCCACGATCCCCTCCTCGGTTTCCAGGCGAACCAGAATCGTCGGCATCTCGTGGAAGGAATCGTAGGAAATGATAAACGGACGAATCAGCGGCAGCGCAATCGCGTAGATGTCCACCGAACGAATTCGCGCCATTTTACTGGTACCTCTCGATCAGCTTCGCCAGTTTGCCCGCATCGACATTGCTGCCGCTGACGATGTTCAGCACCTTTTTGCCCGCCACTCCGGGGACTGCCCCCTGCAGCAGAGCGGCGACACCGACAGCTCCCGAGCCCTCTACCATCAGATGATGCTCTTTCGCCAGCCAGTGCATCGCCTGTCCGACATGTTCTTCTTCGACGAGCAGAATATCGTCGACGATCTTCAGCGCCAGCTCGAGATTCCCCTGGGTAATGCCTCCGTGCAGACCGTCGGCGAGGGAATCGCTGTACTCCACGTCGACCAGATGTCCGGCGCGGAAGGAGTAATACCACGGCGGCGAAGCGTGGGTCTGAATCCCGATGACTCTGATCGCCGGGTTGATCGCTTTGGCCACTGTGGCAATCCCGCAGATCAGCCCGCCGCCGCCTGCAGGGACGATGATCGTATCAAAATCCGGCTCCTCCAGCAGTGCTTCCAATCCAACCGTCCCCTGCCCGGCGATGATGTGATCGTCCTCGAACGCATGGACAAAGGTTCGGCCGGTCTCTTCGGCCAACTGGTACGCATGGGCTTCGGCCTCATCGTAGTTGTCTCCGTAGACGACCAATTCGGCTCCGTATCGCATGATGCCGGCTCTTTTGGTCTCGGGTGCCGTCTTGGGCACGACGATCAAAGCCGAGATCCCCTTCAGGGCGGCCGCATACGCCACGCCTTGGGCGTGATTCCCGGCAGATGCCGTAATCACGCCCTTTGCCAGCTCCTCTTCGCTCAGGGAGGCCATTTTATTCAGGGCTCCCCGCACTTTAAAGGAGCCGGTCTTCTGCAGACACTCCAGCTTCAGCCAGACGTCCGCTCCCGCTGCTGCGGACAGCGCGGCGGAATGCTGCAGCGGCGTTTTCGTCACCTGTCCTTGCAAATCCTTATGTGCTTTCACAACGTCCAAAAAAGAAACGGATAACATGCTGTCAACTCCTTCTTGGGCAACTCTACGCAATCTTTAGGCAAACTCGCGGACGAGCTGGATAAACAGATTGACCGCGGTCGGAATCGCCTCTTCGTCGATATCGAAGCGCGGATGGTGATGGGGATACGCGCTCTTTTCGCTGTTCATGCCGATGAAGACATAAGCCCCCGGCTTCTTTTGCAGGTAGTAAGAGAAGTCTTCGCCGCCCATGACCGGGTCTACATGAACCAGCAGATCGCTTCCGATATTTTCGGTAACTACGCGCTCCACGAACTGGCTCATCTCTTTGTCGTTCACCAGCGCAGGCGTCCCCCAGTCCACTTCCAAGGTGCCTTTGGCGCCAAAAGCGGCACAGATGCCTTCGACCGTGCTCTTCATTTCAGCCGCCAGCGCTTGGCGGGTCGACTCCGAATGCGTGCGGAACGTCCCGGACATAAACGCCTGGCTCGGGATGATGTTGTAGGTAGTCCCCGCCTCGATCTTGCCGACGGAGATGACGACCGGCTCGATCGCATTCATCCGGCGGCCGACAATCCCCTGCAGAGCGCCGATGATATGGCTGGCGATGTAGATCGGATCGACCGTCTCATGCGGCATGGAGCCGTGGCCGCCTTTTCCTTCGATGACGATGCGGTAGTCATCCGCCGAAGCCATCATCGCCCCGTAGGTAATCCCGATCTTTCCTTTTTCGAACGGCTGCCAGAGATGCAGGCCAAACACCGCGTCCGCCTGGTCGATCGCTCCCTGGGCGACCAGTTTTTCCGCCCCGCTGGGCAGCATTTCCTCGGAGGATTGGAACAGGAACAGGACGTTCGATTTCACTTCCTGCCTGTTTTCCGCCATCCATTTGGCCGCCGCGAGCAGGATCGCGGTATGACCGTCATGGCCGCACACATGAGCGACTCCCGGACGCTTGGAAATATAGCCCGGCTTGTCGCCGTCCTCCACGATCGGCAGCGCATCAATATCGGCGCGAAGGGCAATGGTTTTCTTCCCTTCAGTCCCTTTCAAAAATCCGACGACGTTCGGCGCCGGATAATCGAGAATCTCGATGCCCAGTTCTTCCAGACATTTTCGGATGTAAGCCGCCGTCTCAAACTCTTCTCCAGACAATTCTGGATGTTGATGCAAATAACGGCGGTGTTGAATCGCCCATTCCGCAAGCGAAGGCGTGCACAAGGCAGTCGTCATACGATCACGCTCCTGAAAAAGTAGTCACATGGTATTATAACGGATCAAAAAGGTCCGTAGCCAATCAATTGCGCGATGATTACTGCGGCGGTGGCAATCGCGTAGTGGATCGCCAGCAGCGGCAGAATCCATTTCATCCAGCGCACCCAAGGGATGCCGGCGATGGCCAGCCCCGCCATGAAGTACCCGGAGGTCGGGACAAAAATATTGGAAATGCCGTCGCCGAATTGATAGGCGAGGACGGCGGTTTGCCGCGTGACGCCAACCAGATCGGCGAGCGGCGTCATGATCGGCATCGTCAGGGCGGCCATGCCGCTTCCGGACGGGACGATGAAGCTGATGATCGTTTGCAGCACGAGCATGCCAAACGCAGTCAAAGCAGGCGGAATCTCATTGATCAGAGCTGCTGCATAGTAGAGGATCGTATCGAGAATATGTCCGTCGTTCAGCACGACCACGATCGCGCGGGCTACCCCGATCACCAGCGCTCCGGCCAGTACCCCGGCTGCACCCTTTATAAAGGAATCGACAACGGTGTTTGCGGGCAGCTTTCCGGCGATCCCGATAATAATTCCCAAAAGAAGGAAAAGTCCGGCAATTTCAGTGATATACCAGCCGTATTTGATGACGCCATAGGCAAGCACACAAAAGTTGAGGGCAAAGAAGCTGAGAATCACCTTGTGACGAGTGGTGAGCACGGCGTCGCCGCTGAACATCTCTGTGGCATTTTTGCCTTCGAAGTTGCCGAAAAAACCATAGCCGCGGTCTCGCTTCACCTTCATGGCGTAGCGATAGACAAAAGCCACAGAAGCAATGTACATCACCACAAAAATCCCGATGCGGTAAGCGGCCCCGGAGAACGTAGGCAGCTCGGCAAGTCCCTGGGCAACGCCGATTGTAAACGGATTCATCACCGCCGAAGTGAATCCGACAGAGGCGCCGACCAAAACAATGGCGGCTCCGGTGATCGCGTCAAAGCCTAAGGCGATCGCCAGCGGGATCATAATGGCGATATACGGAATCGTCTCCTCCGCCATCCCCATCAGCGAACCTCCCATGGCAAAGAAGAACATCATAATCGGGATCAGCCACTTTTCCTGATTTTGCAATTTTTTGGATAGTGTGACAATTAGAGCCTCAATGGCCCCGGTCGCTGTCAAGATACCGAACGTCCCGCCGATGATCAGAACGAAAAAGATGATGCCCGACGCTTCCTCCATGCCGGTGTGGACACTGTTGACCAGACCAAGCGGCTTCACGGGCGATGATTCGGTAAATTGGAATGATTGCGCGTCGACGACACTTCTGCCGTTTACATCCACCCGGGCGTATTCCCCGGCGGGAATGACGTACGTGAGGATGACGGAGATTGCCAGTACAGCAAAAAGCAGGACAAACACGTTGATTTCCAGCAATTTGGATGTGGATGATTTTGGTTTCAATTCAAGTTGCGCCATCAGATTTTACCCTCCTTTAATTTGTTTAATTATAACATACTTTATTATAATTATTCATCAAAAGGTATGAAGAAAGCCCACACTTATTGGTGAGCTCTCAGATATTCAGATACTTTTGCCAGCCCTTGCCGCAGCACCTCGGTCCCACAAGCATAGCCGATCCGTACATACCCTTCCATGTCAAAGCAGCTTCCCGGTGTTAAAAAGGCCCCGGTCGTCTTGAACAGATCGATGCAAAAATCCTTCGAAGGCATGTCCATCTCGATCTTCAGCATGGCCGTCGTCCCTGCTTGCGGCTTGACATAGGAGACCCGCGGCTCCTGCTTCACCCACTCGTCCAGAATCTGCAGATTGGTGCGGACAATCCCCAGGTTGCGCTCCATGATCTTGTCGTAGTTTTTCAGCGCGTGGACGGCGAGGACATCGTCGATCATGCCGCAGCTGATCGTGTTGTAGTCCCGGTGCTTGAGGCATTCTTTGATCACGTCGGCAGGCGCCGCAATCCAGCCCAGTCGGAGTCCGGCGAGGGAGAATACCTTGGACAAGCTGCCCGTGCTGATCCCTTTTTCGTACAGATCGGCGATAGAGGGGATCACTACTTCGGGATCCTGATGCAAGCCCCGGTACACTTCGTCGCAGAGCAGATAGGCATCCACACTCCGGGCGATCTCTACGATCTCGCGCAGCATCTCTTCGCCCATCAATGCACCAGACGGGTTGTTGGGGTTATTGATGCAGATCAGCTTCGTTTTCGGACTGACCAGACTTCTCAGTTCGTCCAGGTCAGGATAAAATCCATTCTCCGGCAGCAGCTTCAACAGTTTGACATCAGCACCGAAGGATTCCGGCACAGAGTATAGCTGCTGATAGGTTGGATGGACAGAAATTACCTCATCGCCCGGCTCGACCAGGGAGTAGAGCAGGAGAAAGTTGGCCCCGATCGCACCATTCATCGCGATTACATTTTCCGGCTTCACGGTTTTGTACAGTCCGGCGACCAGGGAGCGGAAATTAGGCGAGCCTTCGATATGTCCGTAAGTGAGCTTCATCTTTGCCAGTTCCCCGAAAAAGGCCTCCGGTTCGTCAGAGAGGCGGATGAGCTCTTCCAGCGTCAAAGAGTCTACGCAGGTCTCCGCGATGTTGTAGACCGCATCCATCTCGTACTCGTTCATCCACTCTTCCACTTGAAACGGCTTTACTTGCATCTCGCTCGTTCTCCTCCTTTATTTGCGGGGTCGTCCCCTATCCTAGATCTCTACGACAGTGCCTGCCCCCAGCTTTTCCGCTTCGTCCAGCACGAGATTGGCGGTGAGCAGATCCTGGATAGCGATGCCCGTGCTGTCAAAGATCGTAATCTCCTCAGCCGATTGTCGTCCGGGGACGCGTCCAAGAATCACTTCACCGATCTCGGCCACGATGACGTCAGGTGTCACGATGCCTTTTTTGATCGCTGTCTCCAGCTCCCCTACGCTGACCGACTGCGTCACATCGTCTACGAAGACGCGCGCCTCGGCAAACAGACGCTCATCGATCTCTTGCTTGCCTTCCATGTCGGCTCCGACGCAGGTAATATGCGTCCCTGGCTGCACCCACTCTCGCTTGATCAGTGGCTGACGTGCAGAAGTGGCGGTGATGATGATATCGGCCTCTTTGGTTGTCTGTTCGATGTTTTCGACGGGGACAAACTCAATCTGACAGCGCTTCGTGTACGTCTCACGCAGCTCGTCCTGGCCGCTGTACTGATCCGCTACCATCTGGAGCAGCTTCTCCTGAATCTTCTCGCAGAAGGCCTGCGCTCTCTCGTAGGAACGCGCATTGTAGACAGACACCTTTTTCACATTCTCCATCGTGGTCAGCGTGGCCAAAATCTGAAAAGGTGCCTGATGTCCGGTACCGACGAGGAGCAGATGCTCCGATTCCGGCCGCGCCAGGTACTTGGCACCGATCCCTCCCGCTGCGCCGGTGCGCATGCAGGTGATATGCTCGCCGCTGAGGATGCCGCGCGGGGCTCCCGTCCGGCTGTCCAGCACCATGACGGTACCGATGAGTTGGGGCAGATTTTTCTCCGTGTTCTCGCCAAACCAGGAAACCACCTTCAAGCCAAAAATATTGGCGCCGGTGAGATGGCCGGACTTGATGTCCATATCCGCTTTGCCCGGTTCAAATTCATGGAAGACCATCGGAAACAGGGTCGCTTCCTTTTGGGCTTTCAAGGTATATGCTTGTTCCACTTTCTCAATGACACGTGCCATGTCCAAAATCTGTTCGATCGTTTTCTGGTTGATGACGCGAAAAGGCAACAACGGACAACACTCCTTTTCTCTCATGTTGTTCTTTGGACTTACAGTACCATAGTCGAAAGAAACACAAAAATGAGAAAACGCAATCGTAACCATTGCAAAAACTTTAGATTCGCTCCGGCGCACCTCTCGCGGAAAAGTCCGGCGAGGCGAAAAACGGCCCGGTATCTATGCGATACGGGCCGTAGGTTGGCAGCGGGTCACGCTTGTCCCTGCCGAGTTTTTTCTCGATCCTTTTTGGGTGCGGGGCTGCTTTTCCCCAGTTTGTGCTTGATGTAAAGGTATTGTTCGATCTCGCGCAGCAGATAGAACAGCGCTGCCTGCGTCTCGAATTCCTCCTGCGTCTGCGGCAGGGGCGTCTCGCGAATCTTTTCCCGCATGGCATGAAGCTTGTCCAGAAAGCGGTACGCCGTATTGCCGGGGTGGATGGAGTGACTCAGGTGGTCGAGAAAATCGGCAATCTGCTGTCCCTCTGGCACCTGTGCATGTAATTTGGAGACGACGGGCAGCATCCGTTCCAGATAATCAAACTGCTTTTGCCGCATGAGAAAATACTGGTAGTAGGTATCCTCCCCTTTGCGTCCAAACCGGTTTTCCTCATCCCGTGCAGCGAGCATTTTCGCTTCGAGCAGCAGCTTCTCTGTCTCGATCATCTCATGGCCGTCCCAGTTGCTTTGGCCGTGGCGCAGATAGTAGGCAAACTCCTGCATAATCCGGGAGAAGTTGCGCTCGACGGCGGCCTGCATCCCCTTCAATTCCTTTTCCAGGCTGGGCATGTAGAGATTGGCCAGAAGCGCCACCCCCACCCCGATAAGAATCAAGAACAGCTCATTGAGGATGACGGCCGGGTCGATGCTCTGCACCGAATAGAGATGCAGCAGCACGACCATGCTGGTCACGAACCCCTCCTGGATCCCGAAGCGGACCGCCAGCGGCAAAAAAGCCAAGATCATAATCGTGAGCGTCACGGGCTGAAAACCGAGCGAGGCGTAAAGTACGATTCCTACCGCCAAGCCCAGCAGGCAGGCGAGGACGCGGTTCAGCGCCGCGCGGAACGACTGTTTCCTCGTCACCTGAATGCAGAGGATCGCAATGATGCCCGCCGAAGCGTAAAAGGATAGGCCCAGTTTCTGGGCAATCAGGATCGCCACGCCGGTTCCGATCGCCGTTTTAATGGTACGATAGCCAAGCCTCAAAGCCATGATTCCACCATTCCAGTCTCTGTCCATGTTGCTGATCGACAGAATCGATCAGTACGTCCTCTCTACAGTAGCAAAAACCTCGTCGAAAACAAAGGAAAAAGAGCCCCTCGCGCGGAGAGACTCTCTGTTGTTCACCATTTATTCGAAGGTGACCGACACGCCTTCCGCCACGGCCCAGTCTCCTGCCGGCGCTACCAGATACGTGGTGCCCGGCACCAGGGAGGCGTCCTTCAGTTTGCTGCGGTTTGATCTGGTCAGCCCCGTATCCGGCCAATACCTGCTGGGCCACCAGGGCCTGGACAGCCGCCTGGTACGCGCCCGCTTCATTCATATCGGTAAAAACTCCTGCCGCTCCAGCCGTTTGCGCAGGGAGCAGGGCAGCGGTACTGATCGCCGCTGTCGCCAGCAGGGCGGTGAATCTTTTCGCGTTTATCTGTTTCATCTGAGTAGACGCTCCTTCCATTCCAGGGATTATTTCTCTCTCCCAGAATAAAAGGCAAATCTAACCCCCGCCTAAAGCTGTTCTTAAATAAATCTTAAACGGAGCAAAACATTTGGTAAACTAGACGGTAAACCGATAGCCCGCCCCCCACACCGTCTCGATGTACTGCGGATGGGACGGGTCTGCCTCCACCTTTTCCCGGAGCTTGCGGATATGGACGGTCACCGTCGAGATATCTCCCGCCGAATCCATCCCCCAGATTCGTTCGAACAACTGCTCCTTGCTGAACACGCGATTGGGATGGGTGAAAAAAAACGTGAGCAGATCAAATTCTTTCGTCGTAAAAGAGACCTCCGCTCCATGGACATAGACGCGCCGCGAAGCCCTGTCGATCCGCAAGCCCCGGATCTCAATTTCGTCGGTTTGCTCCTCTTTTCCGCCCAGCAGGCGCTCGTAGCGGGCGAGATGGGCCTTGACCCGGGCGACCAGCTCTCCCGGGCTGAACGGCTTGATGACGTAATCGTCCGCGCCCAAGCCGAAGCCTCTGATCGTATCGATCTCTTCCTTCTTGGCGGTGACCATCAGAATCGGGATATTCTTGCGCGCGCGAATCTGCTTGCAGAGCTCAAAACCATCCACATGCGGCAGCATCACATCCAGGATGATCAGGTCGTAATCCCCTTCGAGCGCTTGGGCCAGTCCGCTTTCCCCGGATTGCTCCACATGGACGGAGAAACCATTTACTTCCAGGTAGTCCCGCTGCAGCTCCGCGATGCTGATATCGTCTTCTACGATCAGTATTTTCTTGTTCATCGTTCCGCCCCCTTTTCGCGCGGCAGGGTAATGATGATCGTCGTTCCTTTGCCCGGGACAGCCTTCGCGGCAATGAAGCCGCGGTGCTCGTGCACGATTTGGCGGGCAATCGCCAGTCCCAGCCCGCTTCCCCCCGAATCGGCGTTGCGCGACTTCTCCCCACGGTAGAAGCGCTCAAAGATGTGGGGGATATCCTGCGGTGCGATGCCCGGGCCGTTATCCGCCACCTCGATCACCACCTCGTCTGCCCCGATCCGCAGATCAAATCTCAGCTGCCCTTCAGCCTTGTCCATGTATTTCAGACTGTTGTCCACGATATTGGCCAGCACGCGTCTCAGCTTTTCCCGATCGGCCAGGACGACGGCTTTTTCCTGGCCGGGTCCCGCCTTCTGCCCCGCAGCCGATGCCAGCCCCTGCTTTTCCCAGCGGAGGGCGACATGCCGCTCCTCCAGGTCGAACTGCAGCTCCGTCAGATAGTCGTCCAGAAAACGCTCGATGTCAATCCGCTCGAAGGTAAACGGCAGCTTGCCCAGATCCAGCTTGGAGTACAAGAACAGCTCGTCGATCAGCCGATCCATCCCCTTCGCCTTGCGGGCGATCGTATCCAGATACTTGTCCAGCTTCTCCGGCGTATCGGCCACGCCGTCCCGGATGCCTTCTACATAACCGAGGATGGACGTGATCGGGGTCTTTAGGTCATGCGAGATGTTGGAGATCAGCTCTTTGCGGTTCTCCTCGTACTGGAGCTGAAGCTCGACGGATTCCTTCAGCTTTTTCCGCATGTCTTCGAAGGTTTGGGAGAGCTGGCCGATCTCGTCGCGCCGGGTGGAATCGACATGAAAATCGAGCTCCCCGTCACGGATTCGCTCCGCCGCCGTCTTCAGCTTGTTCAGCGGCCGGACAATGCTGCGGGAGACATGCAGATTTAACAGGCCGTTCATCAGGGCCAGCATCAAGAGCAAAAACAGAATCAAGACGGGCAGGAGGCTCCGGGCCAGCTCCGCGTAGGGACTGACCTCTTTCATCACGTAGACGCCGCCTGCGGTCTTGTCCGAATAGGTAAAATCAAATTTGACGTAGGCAAAATAGCGGCCATCTGTCTCCAAAATGTCCCGCACATGAATATTGCCAAACTCATAGCCCGGCAGCACTTGATCCATCCCCGGCACCCGCAGCACCGGTGAGGCGTAATAGATCTCCCCGCCCCTGCGGACGAGGAGGCCCGCATTCACGGGCTCCAGCCGCTGCTCCAGCTCCTGGAGCAAGCGGGGGTCGAGCAGCTTTTCGGGACTGTCTTTGCCCAGAAATTTGGTCTCGACGGACACCGTCTCCTCCGGTTCCGTGAGCGGCATGACGGCGTAGCGGCTGGTAAACAGATCGCGCACATGCTGCACGTCACCCGTCACGGCGACCGCAATGAGAAAAACGGCCGCCACAAATAACAGCACGGTCACGAGCAGCATCGCTGTATAGGAAAGCAGCAAACGAAGCCGAATCGACACAGATACTCCTCCAAGCTCTCATGAAAAGTAAACAGCAAGCGGTTCTCACTGCGCGATGCTCCGCAGATAATGAGAACGCGGCGATCAGCCATGGGAGCGATCACCTCCATTTTCTTTCTCTGTCTGGTTTGTTACAACCGTTTTGTTTTTTACTGTACCATAACGAAAAAATGAAAGGCTGTCGACTTCAAATCGTCGACAGCCTGCTCTTCGTCCGTTCTTTTTCGCAAAGAAATCAAGTCGGTTCCATACCTCTTCCAGCATCTCCATCCGATCGGCAAAGTCCTGCGCCTTTCAGCCGTTACCGCTCCTCTTTCTTCAGCTCCATGAGCTGCTCGATGATTTTGGCCATATCCGCACGGGTAAGCGTCGCATTAGGCTGGAAGCTTTGTTTTCCTTTATCTGTCATCAGCCCGTGGGCGTACGCGATGGCCGCCGCCGGCACGGACTGTTTCTGCAAATCGCCGTAAGGTACGGTGAAGATCTCCGTCTTGTTCAACAGGTCGCCATAACCCAGCAGCCTCGCGATCAAATCCGCCATCTCAGCTCGCGTGATCAACCGATCCGGCTCGAAGCGCTTCCCTTCCTTGGCAATCAAACCGTACTGGAGGCTCTTCTGGATGACGCCATACAGCGGGTGCTTGCTGTCTACATCTTCAAACACATAGGGCTTCTCCTCTTCGTCTCTGCCAGAGTAGACGTAATGCACCCGGTGGAATTCGATGCGATCGAGCAGTTTGGCCGCGATCTTCGCGACTTCGCCGCGCGTCATCTCCTGATCCGGTTCCAGCTTTCCGTCGGTAACGGTGAACATCCCCTGTTCCCACGCATAGACCAGCGCTTCCCGGTCGGGGTGTTCCGCGATGTCGCTTGGCTCCGATTTGGTGTTCAGCTTGTCCAGATTCACCCATTCGCCCGTCACCGCATCTACCACGCCCCGCTCGCCGACATAGCGGTATACCAGCACAGGCTCTCGTTTTACAGGTGTGCCTCCGTAGTAGTTCATTTGCGGCAGGAGGTAGGTGAGCATGACTTTTTTCCGTTCTTGTTCCGCTTTTTTGGCAGCTTCCCGATCGATTTTGGCGGCGGTCTCTTCAGCCGCAAAAGAGTGGCTTCTTCTCCACAGATTCAGCGATTCGGCTTCCCCGGTCTCGGGATGGACGACCACTTCGAACTCCGCCGACTCGATGGGAATGCCGCCCTTCATCTTGCCGAACGGAATCGTGTAATACTGGCCGCGCTCATGCATTAACGCCAACTCTTTGGCAGACGGAGCCCGGTCGATCAGGTAGATTTCCCCGAGCTGGTCTGCCAGCAGCGTCTTCACCAATTTTATCGCGCTTTCCACTGCTTGCTCATAGGGAACGGCCTTGTCGATCATCTTGCCTGTCTCTCTCGGGTAGCGGCGCTCGTTGCTGGAATAGCCTACCAATTCCCCGCGGTCCCCGATCTCCAGCTCCACCTTGTTGACCGTCTTCCCTTCAATATGGAGAGGCGTGTACTCAAAGCTCCAACTGCGGCGAGTGATGCCATCCGGTCCCGTACTGCCCCCGCTCCCCCGATTTCCCTCGGAGCGATACGATCCCGGGAGGAGCTTGATTACCTGATCCGCGATCTTCTGCGCTTCCTCTTTGGTGATCGTCTTCTCATCGTCGATTGGTTTTTTCACCGTGCTGCCCAGCGGCTGTATGTCTTCCGCGACCGCTTCCTGTCCCAACAGGTTCAGCGCCGCTCCGGTCCTCGCGTCGAGAAACTGCGGGTCCTTGTCCGTGTAGCGGTATACGAGCTGATACTTGCCGTAATCCACTTCGTGATCTCCGGTCAGGAACGATTTTTCCGCGAAAACCAGCGAAGGTCTGGTCAGTTCGGCCAATTGCTTTTCCGCTTCTTCCTGCGAGAGCACCTCCCCTACCTCCGGCAGCGGACCCGGACTCCAGATGCGGTCATAGCGTGCGATCGCGCCGTCCCGAGATACTGTCACATCTACCCCATTCTCCAAGAAGGGGATGTTATTTTCCATGCGCGTGAAGCTAAATCCGTATTCGTTCCAGCTGGTGAAGCGGGGACGGCTGAACTCGTTCGGTTTGGAGAGCTTCGCCATCTCCTCGGCCTTCAATACCTTCTGGAGAAATTCCTCTGCGACCGCAAGCGCCTTTTCTTCTCCTACCGCAGCGTCGGCACTCTTGCGATTCTCGTCTCCGTAGGTGTAGTACTGGAGCAGTTGTCCGGTGACCGCGTCGATGGTCATGGACATCCGGCCCTTATTTCCTTGGTCCCAGTACAGTCGCCAGGATGGCCCTTCCATAAAATACCCTTCTTTTTCCGGATCGAAAAAGTTCGCATCTGCCAATTTGTAGTCGGCGGGAATCTTCACATAGCTCTGCGCCTTTTGAATGGCTTGCTCTTTGGTCAGGGTAGCAGCCTTGCTCGCCGCTTCCGCCGCATAGGCAACTCCTCCCCCTGCCATGTGCCCTCCCGATGGCACTGCAAATGACGTCAACAACACTGCCGTAGACAGTCCGGCAATCATGCACCAGGACTGCTTTTTACTCGTCACGTTCGTCCAACCCCTTTTCCTCTAGTAGTGATCTTTTCTATCTTACCAAAAGTTTTCCAATTAACAAAATCTTGCTACTCTTTTGTAGCTCTCTGTTTTTGATTCATCTCGCTCGACCTGTCCAGGTGGATCCACTTGCCCGTCACGGCATCGACCACGCCCTTGTCTCCGACATAGCGGTATACCAAACGGGGGTTCTTTTTCTCTTTTGCGCTCCCTTCCGGCAGGAAGTAGGTCAACATGAGCTTCTGGTTCGCTTGCACCACCTGATGAGCGGCCGCCGGGTCCAGTTTGGCGGACGGAAGCTCTATTTGCAGGCGATCCAATCGGAAGCCGTCCAGCATTTCCACTGTGCCTGTGGCTGCATTGACTGTTAGCCGAAAACGATCATGCAGCACCGGCACGCCCTCCTTCATCCAGCCAAAGAAAAAGGTGTATTTCTCATTCTCGACTGAAACCAGCCGATCCAAATAGATCTCTCCCAAGCGGTCAGGAAAGTTTTTACGGACAAAGGAAATCGCCCGCTCTTTGGCTTGTTCGGCAGTGAGAGCCGGTGCGCTTCTCTGGACCGCCCCGGAGCCCACGATGCCATCCGCCGTCCGCATGTCCGCGATCACCCACCGGAAATCAAAGAGTTCGCCTCTGTCTGTGATGACCACCTGTAGGGTAGACCCCTGCTTCCCATTTTGTCCCGGCAGCTCGTATTTATAGATCCAAAACTGGACCGGCATGCCGTCTTGATTCTCTTTTCTCTCCTCCTCGTTCGCTGGCCGGTATGCGTCGCTTTGAGGACCCGCAATTTTTTTCGTCCATTCATCAGCGAGCTTCCTTGCCTCTTCCCGGCTGATCCGATGGTTAGCATCCCCCTTGCGGACCGTCTCCCCCAGTGCCGCGGGCACGAACTCCTTCGCGTCCGCCTCTCCTCGGCCGTTCAACAGCTTGCCGCTTATGGCGTCCACCATCTGTGCGTCATCTTGCTGATAGAGGAAAACCGGCAAGTACGGCTCCCTGTCGAAGCTCTCGTATTCGAAGCCCCAGCCGCTCATCAGCGAGAAGAGATCGACAATCGCCAGTCCAGGCTTTGCCTGTGAGGCCAGGAGCTGTGCCGCCGCTTCCTCCCCGATTACCCCCTTTGCATCCGGCAGGGATACGTCGTCCCATAATCTTTGGAAATGGCGAATGTCTCCCTCCGGCGACAGGATGATCCGAATGCCGTTTTCCAGAAAGGGAATGCCGTTCTCTACCCGCGTAAACGTATATGCGCGCTGCCGCGAAGCATCGTACACATACGCGTAATGCTGTCCGTATTCATTGGGCCGGGAGAGTTTTTTCCGCTCTTCCGCCGAGACGGCTTTATCCAGAAACGCGTAGACCTTGTCCAGCGCCGTCTGATCGTCGACCGCTGACTTCTCGGATGACTCCTGCTTTGTCTTCCTCCTAAACTGATAATCGAGAAGCGATCCGGTCTTCGCATCTATTTCCACCGAGAGAGAGCTCCACCCCTCTTTCCCTATCTGGCCGCTCTCCCATCGGAGATGCCAAACCTGACCATCAGAATCCTGGATTACATCCGCCCCTTGCAATACAAGGGTTTCAGGAATGTTGGCTAGTTCCGCTGCTTTTTTCACTGCCTCTTCCCTGGAAAGCCCAACTTCTTCTGCAGCGTGTACAGCCTTCGTCCCCCCTGCCAGACAGACCCCTGTCGGCACTGCCGCCACCGTCAGCCATGCAGCCGCAGACAGTCCGGCCATCTTGCTTCGGAGATGCGCTTTGCTCTTCACCAACAGCCACACCTTTCCTTCCTTTTTCTAATCGCCATAATCTTACCATTTATTTGGCCCATTTTCCAAATTAAAGAAATAAAAAACCTCTCCTACGGCAGGGATCGGCCATGCAAAAAAGCACGGCGTTCATCCGCCATGCTTTTTTAACTTCCTTGCTTATTTATTTTTCTGCATGCCACTCCTGCTCCGGGTGACAGGCGTTTCTTCGTGCTATCAGAGCTGCAGCATGGCTTGCAACGATTCCGAGGTCACGCGATTTCCGACCAGGAAGTTGCCAAATTCGCCGTAGCGGGCGCTGACTTCGTCGAAACGCATTTCATAGACGATATGCTTGAATTCCAGCGGATCGTTGGCAAACAGGGTAACGCCCCATTCCCAATCGTCGAAGCCGACGGAACCGCCGATAATTTGCTTCACGCGGCCCGCGTACTTGCGGCCGATCATGCCGTGCGAGCGCATCATCTCCTGGCGCTCCTGCATGGTCAGCATGTACCAGTTGTCCTGGCCGTCCCGCTTTTTGTTCATCGGGTAGAAGCAGATATGCTCCCATTTGGGCAGGATCGGGTAGAGACGCTCGCGGACATGCGGGTTGGATTTCGGGTCTTCGCCTGGATTATGTACGTAGTTGCTCAATTCCACGACGGAAATGTACGAATAATCCACGTCGGTAAAGTCAGCGAACTTGGTTTTGTTAAAAGCGGTTTTGATCGCATCCAGCTCCTGCATGGTCGGACGCAGGAACATGAAGACCAGGTCCGCCTTGTGGCCCAGGATCGAATAGACGGTCGTGCTGCCGGCTTGCTCCTGTTCGTTTGCCTCCCAGGTGCGAATCAGCCCTTGCAGCTCGTCCACCGCCGCATCGCGTTCTTCCTGAGTCGCCTTCTTCCATTTCTCCCAATTAATCTTGCGAAAATCGTGATACGTATACCAACCTTCCAAGGTGAGAAGCGCTTCATTTGTACTCATCAGGATCAGCTCCTTTTCATCATGTGGCTTGTTTTTCCTGCAACATTCCCAGTATAGCATAATTGGCGAAGTCGTAATCGATACGAATTGGTGAACAAGCCGCGGGCCGCTGCTCGGCTCAGCTCGGCTCCACAAAGTCGCTGCGCATGGGAACATGCTTCTTCTTCGGGCCTCTGAACAAACAAAAAACACGCCCCCTACAGGACGTGCTTCGGATCCAGAAACCGCTCGCTCAGTCTTGCGGCCGCTTGCCGGTCCATGATCACCGTTACATCCGGATGCTCCCTCAGCAGCGAAGCGGGCACACCCGGGGTGATCTCCCCTTCCAGCATCCGCTGCATCGCCTCCGCCTTGGAGGCTCCACAGGCCAACAGGACGATTTTCTTCGCCTCCAGGATGGTCTGGATCCCCATGGTGACGGCTTTCGTCGGCACCTCCTCGATCGACGCAAAAAAACGGGCATTGTCTGTGATCGTTCTCTGCGCGAGATCGACTACCCTGGTACGGGACGATACCGGAGAGCCTGGCTCATTAAAACCGATGTGGCCATTTCCGCCAATGCCGAGAATCTGCAGGTCAATTCCGCCAGCAGCTTGAATCGCCCGCTCGTACCGGTCGCATTCTTCGTCCAAATCGGCGGCATCTCCGCAAGGGATGTGGATTCTCTCCGGCTGTACGTTGACATGCTGAAAAAAAGTCTCATGCATAAACACCCGATAGCTTTGCGGATGCGTTGCCGAAAGACCGACATATTCATCCAGATTAAACGTCGTGATGCGGGAAAAGTCGAGATTCCCGGCCTGGTGCTGGCGAATCAATTCCTGGTACATGCCGACAGGGGTGCTGCCTGTTGCCAGTCCGAGCACGGCGTCCGGCTTTTCCCTGACCTCTCTCGCTACCAGTTCTGCCGCTTCTCCGCTTAACGCTTCATAATCCTCGACAATCAACCATCTCATGTTGGTCACCTCATCCGATCCCGATTGTGAGATCTGTATGGAAAGTGCAAAAATTCTTCCGAAATATCTTATCATGAAAAGGAACTTTTATCCAAAGCAAAATGAAAAGCAAATGAAATTGTACCTGTTGAATAAATAAGGGCCGTTCCCCTTTGGTTGCTACGTCAGGGGAAACCGCCCATTTTTCCGGAAACAGCCTTTTTCATGGAAACAGCCTAGAAAAGAACGCGATAGCCGATCAGTATGACCACGACCAGCAGCACGAGGGCGCCCACAAAGAAACCGATGCTCGCTTCGTTTCGGCGTGCACGCCCCAGGGACATTTCCATCAAGCCAAAGGCAAGGATCGCCAAGATTCCTTTGACATAGTACAGAACGTCGCCGGCGTGGTAAGCAAACAGCATCCAGATGCCGGAAACCGCGATGATGATAATCATCAAGCGCAGAATCATATGCAAAATTTTAGCGACACGCTCTTTTCCTGCACGATACAAAATATAGCCAATGATCAGAAGCACGAGGGCGACTTCCCATCCGCCTACATGGGATTCCAGCAACGCATTTTGCACGAACGTTTCACTCCTTGGCAGAATATCAATTTTTCACTCGCCTCATTATAGCAGAAGGAACCAGATTACCAGATGCTTGGCAGTTTTGTGACAAAAACAGGGCCAAACGGGATCAGTCCCGTCTCTCCTTCGCCTGCTGCCAGAGGATGAACGGATTTTCCTCGGATTGATCATTTTCCAGCTTGGCCATCCGAATCGAGCGTTTCTCCATCGGCAAGGCGATTTGTTCGTAGATGGCACCGGAATTGAAACCATAAGGCTGTGCTTCTTCTTTGGAGTAGCCGTAGTAGACCGTCTTGATGCCCGTGTAGTAAATGGCCGTGAGACACATCGGGCACGGCTCTCCGCTGGCGTAGACCACGCAGTCCTCCAGTTGGAGGCTGTTCTCGTGCTTGCAGGCTTCCTTGATCGCGAGAATTTCGGCATGCGCCGTCGGGTCGTTGGTCGCTGTCACTTCATTGACGCCGCGGCCGATGACCTCGCCGTTTTTTACCACCAAAGCGCCGTACGGGCTGCCGTGGCCCGAGCGTACATTGTCGCAGGCCAGCTTGATCGCTTCTTGCATGAAATCCTGCTCTCTCATGGTCGATTCCTCCTTTGTCCATCGGACGATCATCTTCTTCGTTCTATTCTAGCATATCGTCCCTTTTCCTCTAAAACTCCGCTTCATCCGGGAATCTGTGCCTGAAAGATTCCGCCTATCCGTCTTCCCTGCTACACCGCCCGAAACCCTTCTCCCAGCACCTCCTGCGCCGGACAGAGGATGATAAAGGCTTCGGGATCGACAGAGCGGACCAGCATCTTCAGCTTGCTGACCTCACTCTGGCTGACGACGGCCATCAGTACCTTGCGCTCGTCTCCGGTGTAGCCGCCGGAGCCGTCCAGAAGCGTCACGCCGCGGTCCAGATCATAGAGGATCGCCTCGCGTATCTTGTTCGTCTCGTCGGAGATGATGTAGGCCACTTTGGAGGTATTCCAGCCCATCTGCACGATGTCGATCGTCTTGCTGGTGACAAACAGGGCAATCAGCGCGTACAGGGCTTTTTCGGGCGTAAACACAAAGCCGGCGAGAAAAATGACCAGCCCGTCAAAGACAGCTACGGATACCCCCAGGCTGATCCCGCTGTATTTGTGCAGAATTTGCGAAGCGATGGACAAGCCGCCGGTAGAGCCCCTGCCCCGAAAGACGATGCCAATCCCCAGTCCGACCCCCATCCCGCCGTAAATACTGGCGAGCAGCGTGTTGTCCGTCATCGGCTCCAGATGGCTGGTCAGCGCGACAAACAGCGGCAGGATAACCGAGCCGACTGCCGCTTTCATGCTGTATTGTCTCTCCAGCAGCCAAAAGCCCAGGAGGAACAGCGGAATATTAAACGCCCACTGCACGATGGACGGCGGCCAATTGAAAAGGTGATGAAAAATGACAGACAGGCCGGAGACGCCGCCCGACGCCAATTGGTTCGGGTTGAGAAAGAGGTTGAAGCTGGTGGCGAGCACCAGGGAGCCGATGATCAGCATGCCGTACTCCGCGATCTTTCGCTGCGGGCTGTTGAGGTTGTGAGCGGTCCGACGTTTTCGAGGCACGTTCGTTCTCCTGCCTTCCTTCTAAGATGAAAAACCGTCCATACATTACCATGTTTTGCCCAAAAAAGAAACCCTGAAGCCGCGCAAGCCGCGATCCCGTGCGCCTCACACGGACGATGCAGCAGCCCCGAAGGCCGGACAGAAGAAAAAAAGAAGAACCCGGCGAACCGGGCTCTCGATCTAATTCTCAAACCACCCCACAGGCTGCACCTGCAGATTGATGTTGATCTGCTTCACTTCGGTAAATTCGTCAAAGCCGTACGTGCCCAGACCGCGCCCGATGCCGCTCTGCTTGTAGCCGCCCCACGGCGCTTCATTGTAGGTCGGATGGTAGCAGTTGATCCAGGTGATGCCGGCCCGCAGCTTCTTGATCACCCGCATCGCTTTGGCGCCGTCCTGGGTAAAGACCCCGCCTGCCAGACCGTAAACGGTGTCATTGGCCAGGCGAATCGCCTCCGCTTCGTCCGAGAAACGCTGTACGGCCAGAACCGGGCCAAAAATCTCCTCCTGCACGATCCTCATCTGGGGCGTCGTGTCTACAAAGATCGTCGGTTCGACAAAATAGCCTTTGTCCAGCCCGTTTTCCGTGATGCGGTTGCCGCCGCAAACCAGCCGGGCCCCCTCTTCCTTCCCGTATTCGATGTAGCGCAGCACCTTCTCCATATGAGCCTGGCTCACCAGCGGCCCCATCTCCGTGGCCGGATCGTCTCCCGCCCCCACGCGGATTTTCCGGGCCCGCTCGACCAGCCGCTCCACAAAGCGGTCGTGGATGCTGTCCTCCAGCAGCAGACGTGAGCCTGCCGAGCAGACCTGTCCCTGGTTGGCAAATATCCCGAACAGAGCATAATCGACCGCCGTCTCAAAATCTGCGTCGGCAAAGACGATATTGGGCGATTTGCCGCCGAGCTCCAGCGAGATCTTTTTCAGGTTGCCCGCCGCTGCATTCATGATGCTCCTGCCGGTTACGGTTCCGCCTGTAAACGAGACCTTGTCGACCAGCTCGCTGGCAGCCAGCTCATGCCCGACAGTCGGACCGGGGCCCATGACCAGATTGGCGGCGCCCCTCGGCAAACCGACCTCCTCCAAGATCTCAAACAGCTTGATCGCCGTCACGGGGGTCACCTCGGAGGGCTTGAAGACGATGGTGTTGCCGGCGGCGAGGGCGGGCGCGATTTTCCAGACCGCCATCAGGAGCGGGTAGTTCCACGGCACGATCAGCCCGCAGACGCCCACCGGCTCGCGCACCACCATCGCCTGGATCGGGTCCGCCACCTGGTAGGTCTGCCCGTCCGGCTTCGTCACCAATCCCGCGTAGTAGCGGAAGCATGCGGCCGCATCCGCGATGTCAAAGCCCGCTTCCCGCAGCGGTTTGCCATTGTCCAGCGTCTCCAGCGCGATCAGCTCCTCGGCGCGCTCCTCCAGTTTGTCCGCCACTTTGAATAAAAGCCGTGCCCGCTCTGCTGCCGGCACCTCCGACCAGACGCCGCCGTCAAAGGCCTCCCGGGCGGCGCGGATCGCTCTTTGCGCATCCTCGACGGTTCCCTCCGCCGCCAGCGCAATCACTTCGCCGTTGGCCGGATTGACAATCTCCCGCGTCTCCCCGCTTCCGCCCTCCACCCATTCTCCCGCGATGTACATCTTCAGATTCATCATTGTGAACGCCCACCTTTCTTTATTTTTCTGCCCCATTGGCGGGACGAGCCGTTTTCGCTTCTTCCGCCGTTTGCTTGGCTGCCACCAGTGCCGCGAAGTCATGCACCAATGTCGCCGCCAAGAGAGAGGTCGTCTGCGCCGGATCGTAGGGCGGAAGCACTTCCACCAGATCGAAGCCGATGTAAGTCAGGCCCGTCAAACCGCGGACGAGCTCCAGCGTCTCGGAGCTGGTAAAGCCGCCGACCTCCGGTGTCCCCGTCCCCGGCGCAAACGCCGGATCGACAAAATCAATATCAAAGCTGAGAAAGCAGGGAGTCTCCCCAATCGTCTGCCTGATCTCCCGGATGATGTCCGCTGTCCCCCTCTCTCGCAGCTCCTGGGTGGTGATCACCCGGTAGCCCAGCTCCAGACTCGCCTCCACATCTCCCGGGTGGTTCAGCGTGCCGCGAATCCCTAGCTGTACGACCTTGTCCGGCTGCAGCAATCCTTCTTCATGGGCACGGATAAACGGGGAGCCGTGCCAGTACTTCTCCTCGTAGTAGGTGTCCCAGGTGTCCGTGTGCGAGTCAAACTGGAGCAGCGCGACGGGTCCCCATACTTTTTTGGCCGCCCTGAGCGTCGCCAGCGTGACCGAGTGATCCCCGCCCAGCCCGATCGGCACGATGCCGCTGGCCATCAACTCGCGCATGGCCGCTTCTATCCGCTCGTAGCTGCGGTGGATATTGTGCGGAATGACCGGCACATCGCCGACATCGATGGCCCTGGTGTCTTCAAAGGGATAGACCCGATGCACCGGATGATAGGGAAACAAGAGCATCGAGGCCTGCCGGATGGCCTGCGGGGCAAAGCGCGCTCCGACGCGAAAGGAGGCAGCGGTGTCAAATGGCAGGCCGACGATTGCCACCCGCGCCCCTTCGCGATGGGCTGGCAGGCGCATATAGGAGCCGGTCGTGCAAAATTCCGGCTTGACGTCCGGAGAGAGCGGATACTGCAAACTGTTCACCTCCGTTGGTTCGTGCTTTCTCACTACCTTGTAGCAAGCGTCATGCCAACGGGATCTAGCGCGCCCGGGACCGCCCTTTGCCTCGCGGATGCGGGATGGATAGAGGCGTTTTGGGAACCCTGACGTGCTGTTTGCTTCTCACGGCTTGGAATTCCCTCTTAAAAGTGAGAAACAGAGACAAGTAGTCGGAAACGGAGAATAAAAAAAAAGGCCGGTTTCTCAACCTGGCCTTTTTCGCGCCTAGAGCTGTTTCACAGCCGCCTGCAGCAGCGCGGCTGCCTGTTTGTTGTACTGCTGGATCAGGACCTGGAGGTGACGGTCCAGCTCAGCTGCCGGAAGCGGCACGGGCAGACTCATCAGCTCGCGTCCGTTCACCTTGATCAGCGCTCCCAGCATGTTGCGCTGGTATTCGTCGAGCGTGGCCAGCGACAGCGGCTTGGCTTTGTAGAGGCCGCTTCCCGCCTGCGCGCGGAGCAGCTCGCGGAAAAAGAGCTGGTGGTAATCCGCGTAGATGTCCACATTGATGGGATGGCCGTATTGGCGAACCAAATCCCGTTTCATCGCCCATTCTTCGAGCTGCTGCGCGGTCAGCGCTTGGCCGCTCGACCCGGTGACCACGAAATGCATCAGCGCGAACCAATCGGGAGGAGTCAGCTCTGTCCGCAGCGGATCGGCTTTCAACACGCCCCGCTCTGTCAGCTCCGCGAGCACCTCCTGCTTGCCCGCAGCGGGCGGCAACTGCAGGTAGAGCGCGAGATTGGCAAAGAAATTGGCCTCGCTGCCCTGTCCGCTCGCCCATCCGTACGGCTTGCCGAAATCGACCAGGCGGAGCGGATCCATTCGCAGCAGTTCCCGGTAAGCGGGAAATGGCTGTGCGGTCAGAGGCTGGTAGGTGACGGTCGGCCGCTTGGTCAAAAGTGCGGTCTGAAACAGCTCCGCGCCTGTTTGGCTCAAATAGCCGAATTTCTCCTTTTTGGTAAAGACAAACGGCGCCGGTTTCCGCTCAAAAGCGAGCTGCCGAAATACCTGATCAAACGGCTTGATCGAGTCATAAACAGGCGGAGTCGCCGGATGCCAGTCCTGACTAAGCACGCCGAGAAGGCCCGTTTTTCTGTCACGGTAGGTCATGATCTTCTCTCCGCTGTAGGTGGAGAGGGCTTCGATGCTGCCGTAGCTTCCGTCTGTTAGCGGCTTCAGATCAGCATCGTAGGCATCCCAGCCGCCCGCCTGCTGAATCAACAGCGCCGTGCGGGTTTCTTCCATCCGAAAGGCCTGGACGTTCTCCCGTTTGGCCAGCGTTTCCCCGTTCATCTGTATCCACAGCTCATAGCTGCCGTCCAGCTTTTGAAAACTGACCAACTGCCGCTCTCCCCACGGCTGAGCCGCGATTCTGCGGTATTGATAGGGCGTGAGCAGCTCCAGCTTGCCCTCCGTGATCCGTACGAGTGCCTGGGCCGTTTTGCCTTCGCTCGCACCCGCCGCGTAATAGCTGTTCCCCGCCGGGAAGATCGTGACTGGCGGCCCTCTTCCAGCATGGCAAGAGGTGATTTTGCTTTGGCTTTACCCGCATACAGCGAGCGAAACAGCTCCAGATTTTCCAGCGCGGTGAACCTGCCGTAAAAATTGGGGAACTCAAAGGCGACGCCGATTCGCTGGTAGAAGTCGGATCGGGTCTGGCGGATCTCCTCCCCAAGCACGATGGCCTCCCCTTCATACTGCCTCAGCATCCCGATGAGAATTTTCTGCAGCGTACTTTTTCCCGCTCCCGACGGCCCCAAAAAGCCAAAGATCTCGCCGCTTCCAATCGAAAAAGAAATATCCCGGAGCGTGTACGCTCCACTCCCCGGATAGCGGAAACACAATTCTTTTACCTGTATCAATGCGCATCATCTCCTGAACGGATCAAGCCTGAGGCGATCAGCTCCGCAAGCAAGTCTAAGGTAGGGGGAAACAGTTCGTCCCCAATCTGTTTTTTGTGCAGCACGAGCAGCATCACGGAGCGGATCAGACTGACGATGACTTCTGTCCGATGCTCCCCGGATATGATCCCCTGTTCCTGCAGACGACGAATCGCAGGTCCAAACGAGCGGGAGTCGCTTTCGAACAGCTCCTCCAGCTTCTCCGGCGGCCATTTTCGCAACAGGATGGCCATCGTCTCCTCTTCATGCAGCTGTCGCAGCAGCGGGTTGTTCTCCATGATCGCAAAAGACTCCCGCAAAAATCGGCGAAAGCTCTCTTTTGTCACGCTCTTCTCGGAGAAATAGCGTTCCATCAGCAACTGCTGAATCCGCGCTTCCTCCTGCTGCAGGATCTCCAGATACAGCTCCTCTTTTGATTCAAAAAAGAGATAAAAGGAACCTTGCGCGATCCCGGCGGCTTTGGTCATATCGGCGACGCTCGTCTTTTTCAGCCCGAGCGTGGAGAAACAATGACGGGCCTGCTCGATGAGCCGACTGCGAATGCTTGCCTTTTCCTCCTCGGAAAACTTCTTAGCCATATTGCCTCCTCAGTGATTGTGAATGTATGAATAATTTTATTTTATATTCATATACATATCGTATCGCATCTTTCCAATCCCTGTCAATCATGAATCCGCACGAGGAGGCGAATCATGCGCTCGGCTGTGCGATGGTTGCAGGAAAAGCCCAATAAAAAAGAGGAGTCCCTCTGCTGTCTTCTCAGGCACAAGGGACTTCCTCCTATTATTTTATGCCGCTCCTGCCGCCAAAATGGCCGCTAAACTGTCTCGCCAAAATGCTTGTCGTACCATTTGATCAGCGCCTGCGTGCCATTGTCCTCCAGCCCTTGGGCCGCCAGCTCCTGATAGAGCGAGAGGGACAGCTCCAGGCCCGGCGTGGCCAGGCCCATCTCTTTGGCCGCTTCCAGCGCAATCGAGATATCCTTGATGATGTGCTTGATGTAGAAGCCGGGGGCGAAATTGCCTGCGATCATGCGGGGGGCCAGATTGCTCAGCGACCAGCTACCTGCTGCTCCCGCCTCAATGCTCCTCAGTACGCTAGACGGATCCAGTCCGGCTTTTTTGGCGTAGGCGATCGCTTCGCACACCCCGATCATATTGGAGGCAATCGCGATCTGGTTGGACATTTTGGTATGCTGGCCCGCACCCGGTCCGCCCTGCAAAATCACATTGGTGCCCATGATCTTGAAGATCGGCTCCATCGCCGCGAACGCTTCCGCATCGCCGCCGACCATGATCGTCAGGCGGGCTTCCCGCGCTCCCACGTCGCCGCCGGACACCGGCGCATCGAGCGAATGCAGCGAGCGTTTTTTCGCTTCCTCGTAGATTTTGACCGCGAGAGACGGTTTGGATGTGGTCATATCGATCAGGTAGCTACCCGGTTTGGCATGGGCGACGATGCCCTTCTCGCCGAGGTAGACTTCCTCTACGTCTGCCGGGTAACCGACCATCGTGATGATGACATCCGCTTCGGCGGCCAGCTCGGCAACCTGATCCTTCCACACCGCGCCTTGCGCGACCAGTTCCTCCGCTTTCTGCTTGGTGCGGTTGTATACCAAGACCTGATGGCCTGCCTTCATCAGATGAGCAGCCATGCTTTTGCCCATGACGCCGATCCCGACAAATCCAATCACTTTTCCTGCTGACGTTGCTGCCATGTCCTCTTCCCCTTTCATCTGCCGAAAATGCTAACCCTTTCCTTTTCTCTACATCCGCCAGGAAAACCTTCCAGACTTTTGCGAATTCTTTCCCATTACCGGTGATGCCGGACAAGCTGACCGTCCGTCCGATTGGCAACTCACACCCAAAGACCAGCAAAAAGCAGCCAATAGGTCATAGGGCGATCGAACCAAAAGTAAATGCTGTTCAGCCCCGCTCCGGCCATGCACGCATCCGCCCAGGATCTCCAATACCAGACCGCCATGCAAAATGACAAGCTGATCGTGACGGCGTCCCTGAAAAATCAGGGCGATGGCCGGAACATCGGGATCATCGCGGTCGGCTATGACGCGGGCGGAAAGCCCGTCGCCTCCAAAAGCGGCAAGACCTATATCCCGCGAAACGAAGTGGGCAACTATCAGCTCTCGCTGCCGAACGCAGGCAAAATCGCAAGCGTCAAGGTGACGGTAAACCCGTAGTCCCCGCTCCGGCCCATCCTGCCCTATCGGAACAGTGAAAAGGAACAGAGAGAAGAGTCAGCCTCTTCCCCTGTTCCTTTTTTTGACGAGTGATTTGACGAAGCGGCCCGGTCCTTGCTCCGGGTCAGCGCTCCAGATGCTGTTTGAAAAACTGAACCACTTTGGTGCTCAGGGCGATATGGTTCTCCAGCTTCTCCGTCTGATGGCCTTCGTCTTCGAAGACGATCAGCTCCACTTCCTGCCCTCTCGCCTTCATGTCGGAGTAGAGCTGCTCGGCTTCACTGACCGGCACGCGCGTATCGTTGCGGCCGTGGAAGATGAGCAGCGGCACCTTGATCTTCTCCGAATGATTCAGCGGCGCAATCTCCTCGAAGAAATCGGAATCATCCGCGAGCGTGCCGTACTCCGATTCGCGCAGCTTTCTGCGCCATTCGCCGGTGTTTTGCAAAAACGTGCGGAAATGCGAGATGCCGACGATGTCCACGCCCGCCGCCCACAGGTCCGGATAATGCGTGAGCGAAGTTTCGCGTTCCTCTATCATGATTTCATCACTCCTGACGCATGAAAGCAACGGGTCCAATGACCGGAGGCGATCTCCTCCAACGCCGGTTTTGCGGATTTGCACGTCTCATCGGCCAGTGGACACCGGGGATGAAAGGCGCAGCCGCTCGGCATGTTCAAGGGATTGGGCACAGAACCGCTGATCGAATCCAGTTCTTCACGCTGTTCATCAATTTTCGGCAGGGATCCCAGCAGTCCTTTGGTGTACGGATGGCTCGGATGGGCAAACAGGTCGTACACCGACGCCTCTTCCACCACTTGGCCGGCATACATGACGACCACCCGGTCAGCCATCTCCGCCACCACCCCGTGGTCGTGGGTGATCAGGATGACGCCCGTATCCCGGTCTTTGCTCAAGTTTTTCAACAGCTCCAGGATTTGCGCCTGAATCGTCACGTCCAGCGCCGTCGTCGGCTCGTCCGCGATCAGCAAGGCGGGGTTGCAGGCCAGCGCCATGGCGATCATCACCCGCTGCCTCATCCCCCCGGAGAGCTGATGGGGGAAGTAGTCGACGACCTGGTCGGCACGCGGAATCCGCTTTCCAGCATTTCGATGCTCTTTAGCTTGGCCTGCTTCTTATCCATATTCCGATGGATTCGAAATACCTCGCCGATCTGATTGCCCCGCAGGAGGCGCATCTCCTTTTTGCTTTTTTTCAACAAATCCTGCCCTTCAAACAGGATTTCGCCGCCTACCACTTTCCCGGGGTGTGCGACCAGCCCCATGATCGAGAGCGATGTGACACTCTTGCCGCAGCCCGACTCTCCGACGATCGCGAGGGTCTCGCCTTTGGAGACGGAGAAAGAGACGTCATTGACCGAAGCGATCACGCCTCTGTCCGATTGAAAATGTGTTTGTAAGTGTTTCGCTTCCAATAAGTTCGTTCCCACGGATCACACCTCTTTTACGTATGGCTCTTCTTAGGACTCTTTTATTTTCATCCGCGGATCAAGCATGTCGCGCAGCCAGTCTCCAAGGAAAATAATCCCCAGGACAGTCAAGGTAATGGCAATGCCGGGGAAGGTAGCCACCCACCAGCTGGTAGCCAGATACTGCCTGCCGTCGCTCAGCATGCCGCCCCAGGATACGGTAGGGGGCTGAATCCCCAGGCCCAAAAAGCTGAGGGACGCCTCGGCAATAATCGTGGTCGCGACGCTTCATGTGGAAATGACGGACCGAGGACGGACAGAATCACCAGCATAAACAAAATATTGGGAATGGCTAAAAACGCATCGACGATCCTCATGATGACGCGATCGATCCAACCGCCATAGTAGCCTGCGATCAGCCCCAGCGTCACGCCGATCGATCCGGCCACGGATACGGCGCATATGCCGACGAGCAGCGAGATCTGCGAGCCGTAGATGATCCGGCTCAGGACGTCCCGGCCCAGGTTGTCCGTGCCGAGGATATGGTCCGGCGATCCTTTTTCCATCCACATCGGGGGGAGCAGCCGATCAGAAGCGTTTGTCTTCGCCGGCTCATGAGGAGCGATCACCCCGGCGAACACGGCCATGAACACCACGGTCAGCAGAAGCGCCACGACGAATACCGAGGCTTGCACGATCGCCATATCGCTCGTATTGACCGCCTGAATGATCAATTGCCCCATGCCCGGCCAGGCAAAGATGGCCTCGGTAATCAATGCGCCGCCGATCAGACTGGACATCTGCAAGGCCATGATCGTGACAACCGGAATCAGTGAGTTGCGGAATGCGTGCTTGTACACGACGAGCGTCTCTACCAATCCCTTGCTGCGGGCTGTCCGGATATAGTCCTGCCCGAGAATTTCCAGCATGCTGGAGCGGATCAGCCTCGTCATTTCGGCGGCCGCGCCGGTGCCCAGCGTAATGGCGGGCAAAACGAGGTGGGACAGCGTGCCGCTTCCCGAAACCGGAAAGACGCCCATTTTTACAGAGAGCAGCAAAATCAGCATAATTCCCAGCCAGAAGTGCGGCATCGCTTTTCCCAAAACGGCTGCGCCTGTCGCGATCACATCGATAAAGGAATTGCGGGTGAGTCGCCGAGAGGATGCCCAGCGGAATCGAGATCACGGTCGCGACCAGCATGGCCGCCGCCGCCAGCTCAAACGTGGCCGGCAAGCGCTCCAGCACAATCGGCAGCGTTTTCTTCTTCCCGTAAGCAAACTCGCCGTAGACGACAGGATATCCGGCCGTTTCGATCTGTTCGGCTTTTCCGCCGATATCCGCGATCAGCTTTTCAACCATGGCCGCCGCCTCGGACATCCCCCGGTCTTGCGTCGCGATGCTGGGCTGTCTGCACAGCTCCTGCAGCCACCGGATATACAGGTCTTTGTTTTGATCGACAAAGGCTAACACATCTTTCATCTGGATCACCCCGCTTTATTATGGTATATTTCCTAAATGATTCCCTTAATACGAATATAAAACTGGCTGTTATTCAGTGTCAACTTAAATAATTTTTAATTGTCCACCGATTTTGACATATGAAAGGGTTTTCTATTTATGAGGCGAATATTATCTGTTCATTTCTATTTTCTATTTTTAGGCAAAGGAAAGGGATCGCACTATGATTGCTAGAGTCGGAGCAGTCGGCCCGAAGGACTCCATCGAGCTGATTTGCGAAATCGGGAAAGAATTTAATGAACACATGACCATCCTTCCGCTTATTTACCACGATATCCAGGAGACCCCCCGGATCGTGCGGGAACAGGAAGGGCAGATTGATATCTGGATATTTTCCGGTCAGGCCCCCTATTCTCTTGCCAAAGAACATCTTGCCAATGAAAAGGTGCTGTTTCCCCAATTAAACGGCTCCAGTCTGACCAAAGTCCTCATGGAGATCGTCTACCGCGACCGGCTCCCCGTGGACCGCGTCAGTTTCGATACGTTTCACTTGCACCACCTGCAGGAGACCTGCAATGAGCTGGACTTGCCCTTCAGCGAGTTTCACCTGCTCTCGTATCCGGGCTACAAACCGACCCAGGACCTGGTCTCCTTTCATTCCGCGCTGTACCGGGAAGGCAAGGTAGACGCCTGCGCCACCTGTATCAGCGCCGTCTACGAGGAGTTGCGGGCAGTCAATATTCCCGTATACCGGATCACCCCCAATCGCATGAGTATCCGCTCGATGCTCCATCTGGCGCGGACGACGGGAGAGTCTCTCCATTTTAAAAAGTCGCAGATCGCCGTGATGACCATCGAGGTCAACGGACTGGAAAAGCTGATCGGCGAAAATAAAAGCTCGTACGACGTCAGCAAGCTGCATCTGCGCCTGCAGGACACGATCCTCGATTACGTCGAGAAGGTCTCCGGCGCCTTCATCAGCACGGGGAACGGAAAGTACATGATCTTCTCCACACGCGGGGCGCTGGAAGGGAATCCAGATGCTCATGCCTCCTCCCTGCTGGAGAGACTCTCCGTCGTGACAGACCAGCAGACGAATATCGGAATCGGGTACGGCGTGACGGCGCTGGCAGCCGAGCGCAATGCGCGGCTGGCTCTGCTTTACGCGCAAAAGATGGGCTCCTGCGCGATCCTGGTCGATGACGAGGGCCGCATCGAAGGGCCGCTGCAGCGGCCGGACAGCATCAGCTTTACCTATCGAACCGATGACACCCAGATGAGTGAATTGCTGAAAAAAGCGGGAGTCGCCATCACCACCTTTGCCAAACTGCTGGCGGTCCAAAAACATCTGGGGAAAAACTCGATCAGCGCCCCGGAAATCGCCGAGATGCTGGGCATGACCACGCGAAATGCCCGCCGCATCCTGACCGACCTGGAGCAGCACGGACTCGCGGAAGTGATCGGCGAAGAAGCCCCCACCAACCGCGGCAGGCCGCGCAAAATCTACCGGATCACAGACAGAAGCCGGAGGGATCTTTAGCTCCCTTTGATCACAGCGAGTGCAAAAGCCGTTTTCTCCTTATTCCCGGGAGGCGGCTTTTTTTGTACATGCGTGCACCGAGCCTCGGACAGTGTGATCATGCGGGACTTGCGCTCAAAGAATCACGCGGGCCACGCCCTGCCCGATCTCCATTCTCGTCCCGAACGGCTCGGAAAGCGCCCGCAGATTCTCCAGCGCATCGGTCTTCTCCGACAGTTCCGGCCATCCTCGCCGGTAGCGGGGCAGGTCGAATCCGAGCTCGATGGGATACAGCGCGAGCTCCTTCAAACGCCCGTCCTCCATCACCCAGTGGGGGATGACGGAAGACCATACCTTCGGGTCCATTCCCAATCCGCGCGTCCCCCCAAGGCTTCGCTTGTCGAGCGCATCGGACACGTTCGCCGCGTGATCCAGTCCGTACTTTTCATAGAAATCGGCGGGCAGATGCGTGACCGAATCATTTTGGAAAATGAAATTGCCCAGGCTGTAAAAAATCGGACGTTCCTTGTAGATCTCCACGGCTCTGAGGATATGCGGTCCATGCCCGATCACCGCATGTGCCCCTTCATCGATACACGCGCGGGAAAACTCCACCAGAAAATCAGCCGGCTGATCCTTGGCTTCCCCCTTCATCTCATGGGCGTGAATGCTGACCAGCACGACGTCTGCCTGGCGCCTCGCCTCGGAGATCCTGCGCAAAATCCGCTGCATATCGGCCTGGTTCGGGGCGGTCGTCTTCCCCTCTGTCTCCCCCGCCCGAAAGGCATGCCCGCCGAACGGGAAGAGATCCGAATCAGCGCCCACGGCAAAGCCTTCCTTGAGGTACCAAAAGAGCATTCTTCCCCTTCTCCGGTTCGGCCCCGGCATGGGCTGCCCTGCCTGTAAACGAGACATTGATTTTACTCGTAGCCAAAAAGCCGCCGACGGCTGCCACAATCTCGCCAATGGTCTTGCTCTTGAAGGCGATATGGCCGCTGAAAAAATAATCGACGCCCTCCAGCCAGCCGGCATCCACCATCGCTTTTGCCCCGCGGCTTCCTTCCTCCGCCGGTTGGAAGAGCAGGCGGATCTCGCCGGAGAGCTGCTCTTTGTATTTCGCGAGAATCTCCGCCACACCGAGGCCGATGGCCGCATGACCGTCATGGCCGCAGGCGTGCATCATCCCTGCGTGCTGCGACTGGAAACCCTCCTGCACCGCCCGGTGATCCGGACTCGTGCTCTCCGTCAAGTCGTTGGAGTCAATATCAAAGCGAAGCGCGATGACGGGTCCCGGCTTATCCAGCTTGAGTACGCCGACTGCCCCGGTGAACCCGCCCTCCATCTGCTCGACCCAACTGGCCTGGACTCCCTCCTGAATCGCCCGGTTCTCGTGGTAGCGCAGCACGTCGGGGGATGGCACGCCCATCCGGGAGGCATCCTTGCACACGTCTTTGCTGACGTAGACCTGGTAGCCCCATTCGGTCAACAGCTCTGCGATGATGGCGGACGTGCGGTACTCAATCCAGCCGGACTCGGGATATTGGTGGAAATCTCGCCGCCTTTGGATCAGCTTCTCCTTTATGTTTTGGATGTCCTGACTGATATTCATATGGATGAGATCCTCTCTTTAGGTATCTGTTGTTTATCAAAAGGAAAAATTCCCTAATGATTCCTAAATAGAAATATAAGTTGATGAACGAATTTTGTCAATATTCGGTTTCCATTTTGGGAAAAACAAAGGCCTCGCCAAGCTGGTGGCGAAGCCTTTGCCGTACCCTATTCAAGCGGCCAAGCGGGTACAACAAAGCCGGCGTGCCTGTTCCCCGCCGGCTTCCCCCCTTATTTCTACCGTGTAACCCGATATTGTCCCGTCTACCACCCGGGATCACTCTTGCCGAAAATCGGCATCCCTTTCCGAAATGGTTGCCGCTCACAGGTCCGCTGCCCTCGCGCGGCCTTATTTCACATTCCGAAACAGATTGACTACAAACAAGATCAGTCCGATAATCAGCGGAATCGCTCCGATCGGGATGATTCCCGCAAATTCCGTCCGGCCGTAGGAGAGAAATGCAACACCCAGCATCATCACGGGCAGAGCCAAATTATGCAGCCAAAAGTGAATCTTCGCCAGCCTGCTTTCCGCCGCAGCCGGAAACAGGTGATACAAAATTCCGGCCAGCGCCATGGACACCCAGCCGACGAGATTGAGATGGGTGTGCACGCCTCTCAGCTGGAACTGATGCGACATGGACATGTACATCCCCATCAGAATCGCGATGACAAAATAAACGCCGGCAATCTTGATCAGTCTTATCCCCATGGGATCTCCCCTTCTGTAAAAAACCTATTGATGGCGGGTAAAAAGTCTGACCTCCTCCCCAGATGAAGTCCGGCTGCCGTCTAATCTGGGACAAATGCACGATCGATTCTTCGTTACTACAAGGTAATCCCGGTTTGTCGAAAATATTCACGTTTTTTCTGGCAATTTCGCCCCAATCTCCATGCGTGTTTTCAGATCGGATAAATAGGCACTTTGTGATAAGCGCGATACCCCTTCCAGACCTGAAAGCCCAGTTTCCCGTAAAATGCCACGAGATCCGTCCAGTCGATGCAGATGGTGCGGATGCCCCGCTTGCGGAGAAAATAGACTCCGGCCTGGACCACCGCCAGACCGTACCCGTGCTTTCGCTCAGCCTGATCCACCCCGACAGGCCCGATCCCGCCCAGCTCTTCGGAAAAGAGCGGCGCCCAGTACACATTCTGGGCGATCAGCGGCGAGCGGGCATCATTGATCCGGCAAAAACCGATGATCGCGCCCTGTTTCTCCGCGAGCACATACTCCCGGCCTGTCCCCCCTTTTTCAAAATAGCAGAGGGCTTCGTACTCCCAGCGTCCGGGAAAAGCGCGGTGAAGAAACGTCAGCAGCCGCTCCCGATCCTGCGGCTGTGCGACGCGAAAGCTGACCTCCCCTGTCTGCGGCGGCTGATCGGCGGGAAGCGCAGAGGGCCAAGTGGCAAGCAAGTCAAACTGCGGCCCTCCCGCCTGATACCCCTGCCGCTCCAGCCACGCCATCGCCTCCCGCTCCTCTTCCGGAACGCCGGGGAAGTAATGCCACCAATCGCTGCCCAGCGCGATCTTTTCGACCTGCTTTTGGGCGAGAGCCGCCTCTGCCCGCTTCAGCAGCGCGGAGCCGATCCCCCGTCCGCGGTGTGACTGATCGACGAGCAGCGCCTGAATCCATCCCGTCCCTTTTCCCCAATCGACCGGATCTTCTTCGCGCCAGCATTTGGCGATGACGACGCCGACCGGCTTTTGGCTGAGCTCGTCCACGGCCACCCACGAGCCTTCCCGCAGGAGATGGGGATCGTCCAGGCTGTTTTGGCGGAGCAGCTCGCCTCTCATCGGAAAGCGCTCCGCCCACTGCCCGTTCCAGAGCTGACAAACCGCTTCGAGCCACTCTTCTGCCCATGGGTAATAGTTCATGTGGGCACATCCCCCGTTCGTATAATCTCACCTCTGCCCCTGACGGAACGGACAGTCGTCCGGCGTGAGCATCCGGCACAGCCGTCCGGCATCACTTCAATCCGGAGCTTCGCGCACCTTCGACGAAGTATTTTTCCGCGATCAAAAAGACGATCAGGATCGGGATCAAGCTGATCAAAGCCCCGGCCACCAGGTACTGGTCATTGCCCCCGGTCCACTGCCCTTTGAGCGACAGGATGCCGACCGGCAGCGTGTATTTTTCCTGTGACGTGATGTAGATGACAGGCGCGAGGATTTCATTCCATTTCGCCATGAATGTGAAAATGGCCAAGGTCGCGAGCGAAGGCTTGCACATCGGCAAGGCGACGCGCCAGTAGATCTGAAACGGATTGCAGCCGTCGATCTTGGCCGCCTCCTCGTACTCCCGGGGAATTCCCAGAAAGGCCTGCCGCATCAGGAAAATCCCGAAGGGCTGTCCCAGCCACTCCAGTACCCAGAGCGGCATCAGCGTATCCAGCATGCCGAGATTCTTGAAAATGATGAACTGCGGGATGATCGTCACGACGCCGGGAATCATCATCGTCCCCAGCACGATCAAAAAGAGCGTGTCCCGAAACGGAAAACGAAGCCGGGCAAAGGCGTATGCCACCATCGAGCTGGACAGGATCGCCCCCAGGATGGAGAGCAGCGAGACGGTCAGGCTGTTGAGGGTGTACGTATTGAAATGGGCCAGCTCCCACACCTCGGGGTAATTGCTCCATTTGATCGGATCGGGAAACAGCTCCGGCGGATATTTGTTGTACTGGGCCACCGTTTTGAGCGAGTTGAACAGGGCAGTGAGGAACGGGATAAACATCAGGAGCGAGCTGATCACGATGGCCCCGTAGGCCAGTGCTTTTCGCAGATTTTTTCGCGGATTCAACGGAGTAGCTCCCCCTTCCTCAATCATAGTGAACCCATTTTTTTTGCAGTCTCATCTGGATGAAGGTAAAGACAAACAGGATCAGAAACAGCACCCAGGCAATCGCCGAGGCGTAGCCCATGTGGAAAAAGGTGAAGCCTTCCCGGTACAAGAGCAGCATCAGGACCAGGCTGGCATTATTGGGCCCCCCTGCCGAACTGACGTCCACCGTCCCGCCGGTCATCACATAGATTTGCTCGAAGTTTTGAAAGGAACTGATCGTGCTGAGGATCAGCACCAGGAAGGTAGTGCCGGAAATCAGCGGCACCGTCACGCGCCAAAACTTTTGCAGCGGTCCTGCCCCGTCAATCTCGGCGGCTTCGTACAGATCGCCGGGTACGTTTTGCAAGCCCGCCAAAAACAGCACCATCATATACCCGACGCCCTTCCACACAGCCACCGCGACCAGCACGGGGATCACCAGCTGCTCATCGGCCAGCCAGTTCTTCGGCTCCAGCCCCAGCTTCATCAACAGGCCATTGGCCCAGCCAAAGCGGGGATTAAAAATGGAGTCGGCTACATAAGCGATGACGGTCCAGGACGAAATGACCGGGATAAAATGGGCGATCCGGTAGAGCTTGAGCCCCTTCAGCTTTTGATTCAAGGCGACAGCCAGCACCAGTGCGAGCGCCGTCTTGATCGGGACGAGCAGTACGGTGAAGTAGATGGTATTCCGCAGCGCCTTCCAAAACAGCGGATCATCCAGCATCTTTTGATAGTTGGACAGGCCCGTCCATTTCGGCGGATTGAGCATGTCGTACTGCGTAAAGCTGAAATAGAGGGAAGCAAGTGACGTAAACGCGACAAAAACGAGAAAATGCAACAGGTAAGGGGAGACGAGCAGAATCCCCCATCTCCCCTCACCGTCCAGCCATTTTTTCTTTTTCGGTGTCGGATTTGGCCGACGATCGACTGGCAGTTCACGCGCAATTTCCGGGTTCTGGTTCATGACAGCGCATCTCCCGTAAGCGTTTGTTATTTTTTGTAGAACTCATCCAGTACCTTTTGGATCGCCTCATTGGTGTTTTTTAGACCCTGCTCGACGCTCATCTGGCCGGAGAATACAGGGAGCATCTGGTCTTCAAACTGCTTGCGCCATTCGCCGAAGACGGCGTTGGCATCCAGCGTGCCCGCGAATTCGAGACTGTCCAGATACGCTTTGGCATTGAGCGAGGTGTCCGAGGTGAGGACGGCTTCCGCCACGGTTTTCTTGACCGGAATCGCTTCTCCCAGCGACGCCCACTCTTTTTGCGCCTCATCGTCGGTCGCCCAGTATTTGATCCATTCCCAGGCCGCCTGGGTCTTTTTCTCATCGGCCGATTTGCTGATCACCCAGGAGTTGGCGATGCTCGGCGCGAAGCGTTTGCCCGTCGGTCCGGCCGGCAGCGGTACGACATCGAACTGGAGTCCGGCATCCCGCATCTTCACCCGTGCGGCGTAGATGTCGATCTGCATCGCGGAGACGCCGCTCAAAAACGGCTTGAACGGATCCTGGAAGCTCTGCAAATCGACCGGGTCCGGGAAGATTCCCTTTTGCATGCCGTCTACCATCCATTGGATCGCCTGCTGGTTCTCGGGACTGTCGAGAACAGCTTTTTGCAGACTGCTGTCCAACACCCCGCCGCCGTATGCTTTCATCAGCGGAAACCAGCCCCGGCTTACGCCGATGGCATTGCCGAAGATGGTAAATCCGTACTCCGACACCTTTTTGGCGTCAAAAGCGGGATCTTTGGCGTTTTTGCCGTTGGCGTCAATCGTCAACAGCTCGGCTGCTTCCTTCACCTGATCCCAGGTCCAGTCGGCTTGGGGATATTTCAGCTGGGCCTTGTCAAACAGCGCTTTGTTGTAATAAAGCACGCCGATCTGCAGGCCCTGGGGCACGCCCCAGATCTCTCCGCCCGGCCCCCGGTTGGCTTCGATGCCGTAATACTCCTCCGGTTTCAGATCCCGCTCGATCAGCTCGCGCAGGTCCTTGACCGCGCCGCGCTCGGCGAATTCAAACACTTTCACCCCGTCGCTCAGCCACAGATCGGGCGCGGTGCCGCCGGCTATCTGGGTGTTCAGCTTTTGGAAAAACTGCGCATGCGGTCCCGTCTCCGTCGTGATTTTGATATTCGGGTGCTTCGCCATGAATTTGGCCAGCAGCTCCTCCATCTTTTTCTGCGTCGGCGGATCGGAGTAGTACCCCATCTTCAGCTCGATTTGCTCGGCCGGCGCCGGGCTATTCGACGGCTCCCCGCTGGTTGTCGGCTGCCCGGTGTTCGCCTGTTGTCCAGTACAGGCTGCCAGCAGCAGGGAAAGAGACAAAAGTGCTGAGCTGAAAAGTGAAAAGCTCCTTTTCCTTTTCAATGCAGACCCCTCCATTTATCGATGAACTTGGTATTGCCGGTGGGTATGGGAATACGTCTGTTTTGTCTGCGGGGAAGTACAGGCGAGTGCGGGATCGTTCGGAGTCATGGGCCTGCATTCTTCCCGGCGGGCGGGACATAGGCAGTCGCCTATCCAGATGTCGTGTGATGGACGCGATGTCGTGGGATGGCGGCGGTGTGGGAATGCCGTGGTGTGAGAAGGCGGTGTTGTAAGCAAGCGATGGTGTAAGTAAACGGTGGCGTAAACAAGCGGTGGTGTATAAAAGCGGTGATGTAAACAAACGGTGGTGTATGATATAAGCAAACGGCGGCGTAAACAAGCGGTGCCGTGAAAAAGCGGCGATGTAGACAAGCGGCGCTGCGTGGAGGCCATGCTCGCCGTCCCGGTAATCAGGTGCGGAATTCGGCGAGAACAGCCTGGCGCGTTTTTCGCAGGCTGGAGACAGCGCTTTCATAACTCTGGGCAGCGACGCCCATAAAAATCATGTCGATCACCGCCAGCTGGGCGATTCGGGAGGACGTGGCGGCGCTCCTCATGTCCGCCTCTGAGGAGATCGTAGAGAGATGAATATCGACGAGTCCCGCGAGTGAATTCTGACCGAATTTGGTGATGCCGATCGTCACTGCACCCGCTTCCCGGGCCCGTCTGATGGCCGAGAGCACCTGACGCGTCTCGCCCGAATTGGAAATGCCGACCGCCACATCCTGATCTGTCAGGGTAACGGCAGATGTGATCTGCAAATGCGCATCGGCATGGGCGGTGGCCGGCTTGTTGATCCGGAGAAACTTCTGCTGCGCGTCCTGGGCGATGAGCTGCGAGGCGCCGACGCCGAAAAAGTCGATGCGGCGCGCCCGAAAGACGGCTTGAACAGCTTGTTCGACGGCGAGCGGGTCTAATACTTTTAACGTCTCGCGCAGCGAGTAGATATGATTGGCCGTGACGGATTCCATCAAGGTCGGGATGTCATCCGTGGGGCGTATTTCCTTGTACTCCTCTTCCCCGCCCGAGGGGGACTGCAGATCGGCAGCGATGCGAATCTTCAATTCGGGGAAGCCTTCCAGCCCCATGTTTTTGCACATGCGAATGATGGCCGCGGGACTGGCATTGCTCCGCTCCGCCAATTCCTTGATCGAGAGCCTGATCACTTCTCGGGGATGCTCCAGGATGTACTCTGCCACGCTGCGTTCGGATGGTTTGATCGTTTGCAAATATTCGCGTATCCTCAGCAATCCTCCGCTTAGCAACGGCCTCGCCCCTTTCTGCCTGCAATTGAGCCAGCATTTACCATTTGAAAATCATTATACGATATTGAAATTAAAAATCAATACAAAAGATTCAGTATAAAAATAATTTTCAGTAATAGAATGTTTCTCCACTCTTACAGGAATAAATCATTCCCCGGTGAATGTTTACTTTCAGGGGCCTGTGCGCAAATCGGCAATTCCCCCAATCGTCCTGCTCATTTCAATAAGAACCTGAGGTGGTGCCATGAAAGTTGCTCTTTTAGTTGTCGACATGCAAAACATATTTTTACAATCTCGCACGGAAGAGATGAAGGTCGAGGTCGCCTGTGAATACATCAATTATGTTGCAGACCTGCTGCGGAAACATCATCATTTGGTCATCCACATACAGGACATGGAGGAAGCTACTGAAACGAACACGGAGCTCATGGCGATCATTCCGGAAATCAATGTGGATCCCAAGGACATCATGGTGTCAAAAGTATTCTCCAATGCATTCTGGCAAACGGATCTGGAGCAAATCCTGCGACGCAACGAGATCGGCTTGGTAATCGTGGCGGGCTTTGCAGCAGAACATTGCGTCCTCTTTACATACAATGGCGCGATTGAACGCGGCTTCCCATCCGTTCTCTTGCAAAACGGCATCGTCAGTACAAAGCCGAATGCCGTCTCGGATGCGTATCGCGATCGAAATCTCATTTCCCATCCAGTCATTCAGTATATGGTCGAAGCCTCTGCGCGTTAAACGCATACAGACCGCCTCAACATCTGAATAGCCCCTTCCCCAAAAGCAAAGCCGATTCCCCCTTTCACCCTGGGGGAATCGGCTTTTTTTGCGATCCTGCGGTCTGCTTTTAGCCCTTCCGAACAAAAATCCGGTAGACGCCGTCCGCTTCCTCCGTTTTCAGAAGCTCGTGGCTGTTCGCCCGAACCCAGCCCTGAAAATCGTTGACGGAGCCTTTGTCGGTCGAATCCACTTGCATGATCTGGCCGCTCTCCATCGCATCTATCGCTTTCTTCGCCTTGACGATCGGCATCGGGCAAGACAAGCCTTTTGCATCTACAAATACATCAATGTTCATGAATACGTTCCTCCTTATATTTTTCTAATGGGAAATCCTGCTTCGCTGTACCTTCCCCGTGCACGGGTGGATAGCAGGAGCCTTGCTTGCCGTGACACATAGCTCTGGTAACGGGACTCATCCGTGATGCAGCGCGCAGCGGTTCGGTCCGATTTCCAGCTCGGTCGCTTTTTCCGCCGTGATGTGAAGCGTCCCGCGGTTCACTTCTACGATCTCTTCGTAGTTGGGCGGCGCAGTTCCCACAGCGTGGACGACCTGTCGGGTAAATGCCTCGCGGTCGGCTGTCCGCATCACTTCGTTGTTGCGGCGAATCTCTCCCAGATAGGCTCCCACATAGCCAGCCTCACCGATCTCGCTGATATCGGCGTAGTGGGTCGGCAGGACCAGGACATCATCCCCCAGCGCCGCGACGGTCGTAAAGACCGTATCGTACAAGGCTTGTGCCCACTCCGCCGCTTTTCCTCCCAGATCGGGCCGGCCCAGTCCGCCGACAAAGATCGTGTCGCCCGAAAGCAGATACTGATCGTTCACCAGTACAGAGACACTCCCCGGGGTATGTCCGGGTGTAGGAATCGCCAAGATCTTCACTTCGGCGCTGCCTACCTGCAGCCGCCCCTGGCTTTCCAGCGGGACATACGGACGATCAGAGCCCTGCATCTCGCCGGAGGAGATGTAGTAGAGAGCACCCGTCTTTTGGGCCAGCTCGTGACCTCCCGAGATGTGGTCGGCATGCAGATGGGTATCCAGCACGTATTTGATCCGTACCCCCTCCCGCTCGGCCAGTGACAGGTATTCGTCGATATGCCGGTTGGGATCGACCACCAGCGCTTCTCCGCCGGAAGCCACCAGATAAGACAGACAGCCTTTGGCCAGCCGGTTCACCTGGATCAGCCGGAGCGAATCCTCCCGGGCCACCTGTACGTGCTGGTAAAATTGGCTCCATTCCTGCATCCCCTGTGCCAGATAGCTCGCCTGGTACCCTCTCTCCGCCAGCATATCCGCCACCATCTGGGCGCTTCCCCCCTTGGCGCAAATCACGACGATTTCTTCGCCGCGGGGAAGAGGGCGGTACACCTCTTCATCTTCATTCAAAAAGTCGAAGTACGGGATGTTGATGGAGCGAACATGTTTCCCCTCTATCTTCCAGTCTGCGTAATCTTCAGGATTGCGCACATCGAGCAGGAAAATGCCGCGCTCCATTTTTTCATAGAGTTGCTTTGCGTGTACTGCTGCTTGCGCCATGTTCTATCTCCTCTCATTTTATGGACTAGATAAACAGGTTTACCTTAGACTGCTCGGCCTCGCCAAGATAAGTGGCGACACCGGCAAACTTCAAGCCGTCGATGAGCTCCTCTTCCTTGATGCCGAGCACATCCATCGACATCGTGCAGGCAATCATCTCCACATCCAGCTCACGGGCCAGCTCCATCAGCTCGGGGAGAGATGCCACCTTCTTCTTCTTCATGATGTGCCTCATCAGGGCCGAGCCCATCCCGCCCATATTCAGCTTGGAGATGCCCAGCTTTCCGGGCCCTCGCGGCATCATCCGCTCAAACATCTTCTCCAGCAGGCTCTTTTGGACGGGAACGAACTGTTCCTTCCGCAGAATGTTCAATCCCCAAAAGGTGAAGAACATCGTGACTTTACTGCCCATGGCCGCCGCGCCGGTAGCGATGATGAAGCTGGCCATCGCCTTGTCCAGGTCGCCGCTGAACACCACCATGGTCGTTTGTTTTTGGGTTTCCATCCATCTGCCACCTCTCTTATACCCTACGGGGTATTAATTTGCGTAAAAAAATATATTACCCATACCCCTATGAGTATATGGCTTCTCTTTCTCCCTGTCAATCCCCCCTCCTCCTCTTGCTTTCAGAACCGTGATTTCCGCAGGCCTAACCGCATGAGCCGGGGCATGTCCGCAGCTCGCTTGCCGCCGACAGAAAAAAGCCGACGCTCTCGTCATGGAGCGCCGGCTTTTGCCCAACCTATCAGCCTTTTTGTGGCCTACTCGATTTTCCCGATAAATTTCGTACCTTCTTTTTCAAACTGGTACATAAAGACATCCGCGTAGACGTTGTCCCCTTTGTCATCAAACGTGACTTTTACGAATTTGCCCTGGTATTCTTTGGTGTTGTGGACTTGTTCCAGAATTTGCTCACGGGTCGGCTTTTTGCCGCCGTTTGCTTTTATCGCCGCTTCGATTCCGTTGAGAATCACGTTGGCGGATTCAAAGGCGTAGTCGGAATACGTGCCCGGCTTTTTGCCCATGGCTTTCTCATAGTCTTCCGCCCATTTGCGGCCTTCCTCGGTCTGCTTGGCATCTCCGGCCAGAGAGGTCAGATAGACGCCCACTGCTGCGTCACCGGCAATTTTTAGGAGGTCAGGAGAGTCGATGCCATCCCCGCCCATGAACTTGCCGCTGTATCCTTTTTCCTTCGCCTGCTTGATAATAATGCCGGCCTCAGGGTAAATGCCGCCGAAGTAAATCAGGTCGGGATTGCTGGCGACTGCGGTATTGACGACGAAGTTGTAATCCTTTTCACCCTGGTTTACCCCTTCATAGCCCAGCACCTTGACGCCGTCTTTCTCAAATTGCGCCTTTACCTGATCGACCAGCCCCTGGCCGTAAGCGGTTTTGTCATGAATCAGGAAGACAGATGTCACGCCCAGCGCTTCTTTTGCGTATTTCGCGCCTTTTGGTCCTTGGGCGTCATCGCGGGCACAGATCCGGTGAACAGTCTTTTTGCCCTCTTCGGTCAGGGTCACACCGCTGTTCGCCGGGGAAACCATGACCAGACTGCCAGACTCGTATTTCACAGATGAAGGAATCGCTACGCCTGTATTGAAGTGACCGACGACTCCCAGCACATCCGGGTTGGCGACGAGCATCTCCGCGTTGGAAACGCCGATTTTGGGGTCCGCCTGGTCGTCTTGAGGGTATAACTGGAGGTCAAAGCCGAGCTTGCTGAATTCCTCTTTGCGCAGTTCAATCGCATAGGCCGCTCCCGTCTTGATCGCATCACCGATCGCGGACTGCGATCCGGATAGCGGGCTTTGCGTGGCGATCAAAATCTTTTCGCCGCCGCCGGACGCCTGTCCGCCGCTGCCTGCGCTTTGCGTATTGTTGCTGTTGTTCTGGGCCGGAGCCGACCCTTGGGAGCCACAGCCAACCAAAGAGACGCTGGCCAGCAGGATGGAAGCGAGAACAATACTCAACTTTTTTTGACGCAAGATAATCCCCCCTGTGAATATCTTTATCTATCATATCTGTAAATATAAGAAAAAAATGAAGATTCTTAATCTTACATATTGTCAATTAAAACAGACATTAAATCTTACATTCCAGCTATTCTCAAGTCCATATTTTCGTGCTCCATCTTCTTATTTTCAACCTGCATGTTCTTCGCGATCATTCCTGTTCCATTTTTTGTAATATAATGAAACATCTTCGCTCTCTTTTTTCATCCCGGTCTCGCTCCGGGATCGAAAACAGGGACAGCAAAAAAGCCGACGCGATCACGCCGGCTTCTTTGCTGGGCACCCCCTCTATTTTTCGGACAAAAATGTCTCCGCATACGTATACAAAGCCGGAGCCCCGCCTGTGTGCAGGAACAGGACGCGGTCCTCGGGCCGGAATGTCCCCTTGCGGACCAGGCCGATCAACCCGGCCATCGCCTTGCCCGTATACACCGGATCGAGCAGAATGCCTTCGGTCCGGGCCAGCAGCTTCACCGCCTCGACCATCTCCGGGGTGGGAATGGCATAGCCCGGACCCACGTATTCATCTTCGCAGCGGACCAGCTCTCTGGGCAAATCCCCCTTGAGTCCGACGAGCTCCGCCGTCGACAGCAGCAGCTCATGCACCTTTTTCTCCTGGCTCTCCCGGTCCCGGCTGACATTGATCCCGATGACGGCGGCATTCGACTGGCGGGCGGCCAGGCCGGCGATCAGTCCCGCCTGCGTGCCGGCGCTTCCCGTCGCCGTCACCACGTAGTCAAACGGAACGCCCATGACGAGCGACTGCTGCTCGATCTCTTCGGCGCAAGCCATGTATCCCAATGTGCCGATCTCGCTGGAGCCGCCGACAGGGATGAGATACGCTTTTCTCCCTTCCTGCTTGAGCGCATCCGCCAGCTTTTCCATTTCGGCCTGCATATCGCCATCGGCAGGGATGACCGCGATTTTTTCCGCTCCCATCAAGTGAAACAGCAGGTGATTCCCGCTGGCCTGCGGATCGTAGCCGGACTCCGGCTCGGTCAGCACCAACTGGCAGGAGAGACCTTCACGCACGGCGGCGGCGAGCGTCAAACGGCAATGATTGGACTGCACGGCTCCGCAGGTGATCAGCGTATCGGCTCCTTGTCTCAGCGCATCCTCCACCAAATACTCCAGCTTCCGCGTTTTGTTGCCGCCTGCCGCCAGTCCCAGCTGATCGTCCCGTTTGATGTAGATGGCGGGACCGCCGAGTGCTTCCGACAATCGCTCCAGCTTTTCGATCGGCGTCGGGCCGCCTGTGTAGCTTCTTCGCGCATAACGGATCTGATTCATAGCAAATGCTCCTCTCTTTCCTCCATTTACATGGACGGACATTTATGTTATCAACTTCCGGGTCGGACCGTTTCTCTCTCCATCATAGCCCATTTTTTTGGCTGTTTCTAATCAAAAGCCGGCTACCCCCTCTCTCGGGCAGCCGGCTCTTCCCACTCTCGCTTGATTTTTTGCTTCCAGTGCTCGTAATCATGGATAGCAAATCCGGCGTAGGCCGGGTATTTTTTCATGCGCCTTTCCAAGAGGAGGAGTTCCTCGCGCAGCTCTTGCGGCGGTTCCTCATAAAAAGTGGTGTGATCTCCTTCCCCGCTATCCCGGATATTCAGGCCGATCACGACCTTTTGCCGGGCATGACCTGCTTCTTCCAGAATGCGGCTGGTGATGTCCAGGACGCCATTCCTCCCGGCTACCGCATCCCGGTAGGCCATCAATGTCACATGGTCCAGCTCGCGCAGCAGCCACGCGCTGACACTCTCCGATTCGCTTGCCGACAATTGATGCATCCAAAACGGAATATCCGCGCTTACCTCCATGCCGGGCTCCTTTTTCGTCTCCCGGATCACCCATTCCAGATTGGCCAGCCACTCCTTTTTCAACTGCTCCCGATCCTCTTTCCACAGGGGATGGACGTGGGGCTCGATGTCCACATGGATGCCGGAGAAGCGCTCCTCCTCGCTGACGCTGCGGTTGTAGGCATGGACCCAATCGACGAAAGAGGCGACGCTTTTTTGCTTGGAGAGGCGGGACCAGGACGGGTCGCCGCCCAGCGCATCCACCTGGATGTTGCTCGCTCGCGCCTCCCTGATGAAATCGCGGTACGCTTGCAGCGGAATTCCCGTCTGCTCGATGTGCAGATAGATCCGGTTGATCCCGTGCTGCGCGGCAAAGGAGAGAATCTCCACCCGCTCCTGCACGATCAGCCGCGTGTTCCAGATCCAGGTCGCTTTCAGGGCGGGTGGCGCTTCCAGCAGCAGCCACAGCATCACGGCAGAGGTCAGTGCGGCTAGAAGCAGCCGCATCCCGATGTAGAACTTCACTCGATGGCTTCGCTTACGGGCGGGTATTCTGCGAATAAGGCATCCTCCTCACGTGATCCGGTCTGACAAAACCTCATCTCGTCCCTTCACGGATTTAGACGTGTGGAGTCTCTGCCTGAGTTGCGACAATTGTTTGAACCTGGAGCCATTCCTTTAGGGAATCGGCACCGTCACACTTACCGTCCCGCCCCGGGTGGACCGGATCGTCACCTGCGCCTTTCCTTTTCCTTTGACCGTCCAGGAGAAGGTCTTCGTCCGCTCCTCGCCATCCTCCAGCGCCCCGCCGAAGAAACCGGCATCCTGCGTTTGCCCCGCTGCTTCATCCGCCAGCGTCAGTCCGTCCTCCAGTTGGATGCTTGCTGTCCCTTTGCGGACCACTTTCACCAGCCACGCCTGCTTCAAGGCATCCGGCAAAAAGCCTTCGTTGGACACCGTGACACTTACGGTGGAGGTGCCGTCTGGATTCTTTTTCACCTCGCTGCCCTTGATGGTCAAGAGCGGCAGGGATTTGGCCAGCTCCAGGTTAAACGCGCTTTGTTTTTCCACGGCCGTTTTCAGCATGCTGCCGGCAGGCGCATTCTGGTTCCAGAACTTGGGGTTCCATCCGCCTACCTCCACTCTTCCCAGCTGCGGATGTTCGACGGGAGTCCAGTTTTGGAACAGCTTGCCCTTTACTTCAGGCATATGGTCGTTCATCCAGAGCTGATCCAACTCGTCCACGCTTCCGTCCTTGTTGTAGTCTTTGACGTACTCCTGTTTCCCCCAAAGCTCGTCGCCGTACCAGATCGTCCCGTATTGGAAATAGCCCCAGTCCGGCGAATGGCCAAAGAGCGGATTCCCTTCGGTGCCGCCCCGGCGTGTGTTGTAGTCGTAGTAGACGTCGCCCGCCCACGGATAACCGGTCAGCTCCTGCCCTCTTTTGTCGAAATGCTTATAATATGCCAGGTCTTCGGGAATCATTGATTCCTCGCTCTTGCTCGTGGATGGCGGACGCAGATGCATCGGCACTGTCGTATCCATCGTCTCCACGACGGAGATATGGGGATTCTCCAGCAGGAACAGGACGACCGAGCGCATCTCCGGCTCGGATAACGGGTATTCGCCCGCTCCGCCCTGAGTCCAGCCCCTGCCTGTATTTTCCGCCATCGGCCGCCAGTTTTCCGGATAATTGCGGTGCAAATCCAGGCCGCCGATGCCGTCCTCGTTGTATTTGCCGTCCCCGTCATTGTCAATTCCCTCGGGCAAAACCAGATAATCGCCTTTGCCCTGGCCTACCTGTTTCATCAATCGTCCGGACGGGTCTGCCGGATCTTTTGTGTAATCGCCTTGGCCCCTCCCGACATATTTCCGCATCTGCCGGGAATACCCGTCGCCGTCCAGATCCTCGAGGATGTCTTCGTCCATGACGCCGTCGCCGTCATTGTCTACTGGCCGATTGGTTGAGCGGTTCGTTTGAATCGTGTTCAGGTACAGCTCCGAGCCGTCCGGGTTCTCTACCGGTCTGACGTAAAAGGTGCGCGTATCCAGCAGGTGGGTAATCTCCGGATCTTTGCCGTACTTGGACAGGAGCTCATTCGCAAAATGAAGAGCGGCTACGCGTGTCGTCACCTCGCCGGAATGCCGGTTCGCCCCCACCCACATGGCCGGCTTGTCAGTCGCAGCACCGGTCTTTTTATTGGTGATCGTGATTTGCCAGATATCCCTGCCTTCGAGCGACTTCCCGGCGGAGTACAGCTCGACCAGGCCGGGGTATTGTTTCGCCCACGTCTCCAGCCAATACAACACCTCATCGTAAAGCGGATAATGCTGAATGTCGAAAGTGCCTGCCTTTTTCGGCTTGGTCTCTGGATAGGCGAACTGATCCACCTCGAAGGCTGCCTGTGCCGGGATAAAGGGCCGCGTCAAAAAGGGCACCTGCCCGGCAGGAGAAGCAGCCGAAACCAGTCCTGCCTGCGACAAGAGAATGGTGACCAGAAGTCCGGGAACCCAATGTTTCAACTGTAATCGCTCCTTTCGTATTTCAAATTTTCAGAAATATATTACATGCTTACTAGGACGGGTATCCGTTTATTCCCGTTATGGAAATTCAGATGCTAAGAACGGTACGGAAGTCCTGCACTTCTCGAGCAAGAAAAGTTCATCCTGCTCCATGTGTGAGGCTGCAGCGAGAAGAATTGCGGCCCAGAGAACGTGACTGCCGGGTGAAGAATCATGCTCCCCTGCTGCGCTCCGGGTTACGCCCTGCATGGATGCCCGGACTGTCCACTCCATAGCGGCCCGAGGGACGTGGCTACCATGTGAAGAATCATGCTCCCCTGCTGTGCTCCGGGTTACGCCCTGCACGGATGCCCGGACTGTCCGCTCCATAGCGGCGCGAGGAACGTAGCTGCCGGGTGAAGAATCATGCTCCCCTGCTGCGCTCCGGGTTACGCCCTGCACGGATGCCCGGACTGTCCACTCCATAGCGGCCCACGGGGGTTCGCAAAAGGAGTGCCGCTTCGAGGTCATCCCACGTTGCGCCCCTTTCTCCCGTGGGCCGCTATTCCGCTGGGCGGGGGCTCCACAGTCGCTCGCAGGGGAGCATGATTCTTCTGCGAGCCTTTGTGCTTCTCCCCGCTTTTTAGATGGAAAAATGATCGAAAGATACGCCATTGATCGTTCAGTAAAGAAAGTTCTGCAGCGTAGCTTCCACCAACAGAAATGGCAACGGTCTCGCGAAGAAGCCTGTTTCCCTGCGGTGCGACTGTGGAGCCCTGCCCAGCGGAGGGGCGATTCGCGGGATCCAGGAGCGTAACGTGGGATGACCTCGGAGCTAGACACCTTTTGCGTCTCCCCGCGAATCGAACCGGAGCGGACAGAACTCGCATCCCTGGAGGCGTAGCCCGGAGCTAAGCAGGGAAACAGGCTTCTTCTCACTACGGCAACTTTTCTAACGAACAAACAGATACGATTTGGTCTTTTTTTCCTTTCGGAGTGTCCCCGTCTGCTCGTTTCCCGCCAACTCATAGGAAGCCGATAAAAAAGCCCGAGGGACGTGGCTACCATGTGAAGAATCATGCTCCCCTGCTGCGCTCCGGGTTACGCCCTGCATGGATGCCCGGACTGTCCGCTCCATAGCGGCCCACGGGGGTTCGCAAAAGGAGTGCCGCTTCGGGGTCATCCCACGTTGCGACCCTTTCTCCCGCGGGCCGCTATTCCGCTAGGTGGGGGCTCCACAGTCGCTCGCAGGGGAGCATGATTCTTCTGCGAGCCTTTGTGCTTCTACTCGTTGTTTGATGGATATGTTATTGAAGATAACCCCCTTGATTGTTCAGTAAAGAAAGTTCTGCAGCGTAGCTTCCACCCACAAAACTGTAACGGTCTCGCGAAGAAGCCTGTTTTCCTGCGGTGCGACTGTGGAGCCCTGCCCAGCGGAGGGGCGATTCGCGGGATCCAGGAGCGCAATGTGGGATGACCTCGGAGCTAGACACCTTTTGCGTCTCCCCCGCGAATCGAACCGGAGCGGACAGAACTCGCATCCCTGGAGGCGTAGCCCGGAGCTAAGCAGGGAAACAGGCTTCTTCTCACTACGGCAACTTTTCTAACGAACAAACAGATACGATTTGGTCTTTTTTTCCTTTCGGAGTGTCCCCGTCTGCTCGTTTCCCGCCAACTCATAGGAAGCCGATAAAAAAGCCCGAGGGACGTGGCTACCATGTGAAGAATCATGCTCCCCTGCTGCGCTCCGGGTTACGCCCTGCATGGATGCGGGGACTGTCCGCTCCATAGCGGCCCACGGGGGTTCGCAAAAGGAGTGCCGCTTCGAGGTCATCCCACGTTGCGCCCCTTTCTCCCGTGGGCCGCTATTCCGCTGGGCGGGGGCTCCACAGTCGCTCGCAGGGGAGCATGATTCTTCTGCGAGCCTTTGTGCTTCTACTCGTTGTTTGATGGATATGTTATTGAAGATAACCCCCTTGATTGTTCAGGGAGAAAGTTTTGCATCAAAGCTTCCACCCACAAAACTGTAACGGTCTCGCGAAGAAGCCTGTTTTCCTGTGGTGCGACTGTGGAGACATACCCAGCGGAGGGGCGATTCGCGGGATCCAGGAGCGCAATGTGGGATGACCTCGGAGCTAGACACCTTTTGCGTCTCCCCCGCGAATCGCTCCGGAGCGGATAGAACATGCATCCCTGGAGGCGGAACCCGGAGCTAAGCAGGGAAACAGGCTTCTTCCCACTACGGCACCGTTTTCGCAAATTTAAAAAACCTGAAAACGTGAAAAAGAGGCGGTCTCCCGCCTCTTCATTTGTTTTTCGTAGCTTTGACTAACTTAAAACTAATCGTTTAAAGCACGATATGCGTTGGCCTCGCCAGCTCCGAAGTACTGATCGGTTCCCCTCTTGCCCATGTCAATTGCCGTTTTCTTGATCAAATTGGTCAACTGTGCCGGGGTCAGATCGGGGTTGGCTGCTTTGATCACACCGGCAATCCCCGCAACTTTAGGAGCAGCCATAGAGGTTCCGTGAAGCAGCGCGTAGTCGTGCAGATTGGAGGTAAAGTACGGCTCCAGATAGGTAGGCCAAGTGCTGAGCGTGCGGTAGCGGAAGTCTCTTTGGTCCAAATCGCCAGTCTCCGCGTAGACCGGGCCGTTGTCCCCGCCGGGAGCGGCCACGTCGATCGAGCGAGCGCCGTAGTTGGAGTAGAACGCAAGCTCATCATCCGACCACTGGTTGGAAGAGGAGACGGTAATGACGCCTGGAATTTGTCCAGGAACCTCCCTAGAAGCGCCCTTGAATTCAAAGCCATCTGGGCCATATACCTCGTTCATGTAGGCGGTAATTTCCGTCGGATTGTTCAGATTCAACGATTCATTGCCTGCCGCCACTACGACCGTTACGCCTTTGCCAACAGCATAGTCGATCGCCCGTTTCCAGATCAGCACGTCGGCTACGTCAGAGTAAGAGCCCTCTCCCTGATAAGAGTAACGTGAGATGGCATCGAAGCCGCCAAGAGACATATTGATCACATCCACGCCATCGTCGGCTGCCTGGATAATGGCGTCAGCGATCCAGGAGGTGGGAGCACCTTGGTTCGCCGGGAACACGCGGTACACCCGAAGCCCCAAATTTGGCCCTACTCCTTTGATCTTGCCGTTGCCCGCTATCGAACCGGCTACGTGTGTGCCATGTCCGTCACGGTCTGTAATATCGTCCGGATCGCCCGTCTCACTCGAATCGATGCCGGCTGGTATGAAGTTCATGCCGCCGAGCAGGTTGTCCTTCAAGTCGGGATGATCGGGATCAATACCGGAATCGATTACGCCTACTACTGCTTTATGTTTCCGACTGGTGCCTCCTGTTTCGATATCATAGGATTTTCCATCATTCGTGACGCGCTTGATATCCCACTGGTACTCCCAATAACTGTCGATATCCTCCGGTTGCGGTATATCCGTGACCGGCTGTCCATCCGCTGCAGATCGGTCGATTTTTTTGTAGTCCAGCTGATGGGTGAACTGCCTATTCGCTGCCTGAATGCCACGAATGCCCTTCAGGTTTTCCAAAAAGTTCCGGTCTCTCGACTCGATTTCAAGACCGCCAATCTCTGGCAATGCACGAACGACTTCACCGCCTGCCTCTTCGATCAACGCTTCATAATCGGAGGGAAGATTGTTTTTAAATGCGACCAGATACGAAGTGGAAGTACTCTTGGCCACAACCTGGCCACCCGCACCGACAAAAAGACTAGCCGTCAGCAGCGCACTCAAAACAGAGAATGCCATTTTCCGTTTCAAATACAAAACCCCTTTCCGTCTCGGAATAGGTAAACTATTCCATTTTCTTGCAATTAAATCCTTTCTATATATAAAAAGGATTTATCGCAAATATAGACAGGTGTCGGGCGAATCGAACTACCATCATGTCGAAGCATGACGAATCGATGATACATCTCTTCATGGAGATTTAAGATAAATAGGGGGGGAGTTCCAGCACTTTATATTGACCATCGATGTTTTTTACGGTGTAGGTGTAATGTAAACCATCTCTAAATTTTCCGTCTGTCAAAAAAGCCGCCCGGTTGCCCGAGCGGCTGTGAGTGTGTCGGATGGAAAAACAATCGTCTACGTCGTGCTTGCTCCCTTTTCCTCTTCGCGCAGCGTCCGCCGCAAAATTTTGCCTACGGCTGTCTTCGGCAGCGATTCGCGGAATTCGATGATTTGCGGCACTTTGTAGGCGGCCAGATTTTCGCGGCAAAAAACGGTTAGCTCTTCTTCTGTCAGCGCCGCCTCTTTTTTGCGTACCACGAATGCTTTGACCGTCTCTCCCCGGTACTCATCTGGCACGCCGATCACGACCGCCTCCTGCACAGCGGGATGCTGGTAGAGGACCTCCTCCACCTCGCGCGGATAAATATTGAAGCCGCCCGCGATGATCAGGTCCTTTTTCCGGTCGATGATGTAGTAGTATCCCTCTTCGTCCCGGTAGGCGATGTCTCCCGTGTAGAGCCAGCCGTCCTTTAGCGTCGCGGCCGTCTCTTCCGGCATCCCCCAGTAGCCCTTCATCACCTGCGGTCCGCGTACCACCAGCTCTCCAGCCTCATTCGGGCCGAGCACCGTCTCGCCGTCCTGGAGGCTGACGATTTTCGATTCGGTAAACGGAATCGCCGTGCCGATCGAGCCGGCTTTTCGCTTATCCATCGGGTTGAAGTGCGTAACCGGGGATGCCTCTGTCAATCCAAAGCCCTCCAGAATCATGCCCTTCGTCTTCGCTTCAAACCCTTTGATCACTTCGACAGGCAGAGGGGCGGAACCGCTGGCGCACAGGCGGATGGAGGAAATGCCGTACTCTTCCGCCTTGGGATGGGAATTCACGGCCACGTACATCGTCGGCACGCCCGGGAAGATGGTCGGTCCGGTATCCTTGATCGTCTGCAGCAGCTCCTCCAGATCAAAACGGGGCAAGATGATCTGCTGGGAACCTCCGAAGATCGCCAGGTTCATGCAGACGGTCATTCCATAGACATGAAAGTAGGGGATCACCGTGAGGATGCGGTCAGGCTTTTCCAAGTCCCCGCCCATGATGAGATGCGCTTGCTGGGCATTGATGTAAAGATTGCGATGAGTCAGCATCGCCCCTTTGGAGCGGCCAGTCGTGCCGCCCGTATACTGCAGGACGGCAGTATCGTCCGGTGAGACAGAGACAGCAGGCATCTCTTGGGGCGCGTCAGCCGCGAGGGCGAGCACATTTTCAAAGCGGAGGTAACCCGGCGGAAGCGGCGTGTCCGTCGGCGGCAGCTCGACGACGATCCTCGCGGCGAGGCCGCTTGAACCCGCTGCTTTTTCCACGACCGGCAGGAGTGGGGCAAACACGATCAGGGCCTTGGCTCCCGAGTCGCTGAGGTAGTAATCCAGCTCAGCGGGAACAGACATGGGATTCACCTGGACGACGATTCCGCCCAGCTGCAGGATGCCGTAGTAAGCAGCGACGTAGTGCGGGCAATTGGGCAGCATTACCGCGACCCGGTCCCCCTGCTCAATTCCCAGACTGTGCAGTCCGGCGGCGAATCTGCTTACCATCGCCCCCAGCGTCTGATAATCCCATTGCTGTCCTTTGAAATACAGGGCACTGCGTTCAGGAAAGCGCTTGCAACTTTGCTCCAGCATGTAGGTCAAGGTACCTTGCATCTGTTCATTCGTGCTCATCGTCCGACACTCCCTCATCATTATTGATTGGAAAGTTCCTGTCCAGCTGCGTGTCCTCGGTCCTTTAGCCCATTTCCTCTCTTCTATTGGTTATGCTTCTCCGCTCTTTTTCCTGCTGGATGTTTCAAGAAAAGAAACGAAAAACTCCCAAAAAATTGCGACATTCTTCCGTCGTTGTTACCCCCCTGTAACGAATTGTTGTCGAATTTCGTCTACAATCCATGTAGAGTATCACGATCAAGGTGGGTCTTAGATGAAAACCAAACCAAAGCATAAACGAAAAAGCAAGCTTCCCCTTGTCTTCGTGCTCATCCCCATTCTGATCCTGCTGTTCGTCTCGACCGGCTACGCGGTTGATTTATATCGAAAAGCAACCCTCTTGGAGGAAAAGGCGCATCAGCCGCTGCAGCGGGGAGAAGTCTCGCCCATGCGCGCCAAGGCCGAGGAGCCCGCTCCCGATACCGAGCGCTTTTCAGTCTTGCTGATGGGCGTGGATGACAGCGAGCTGCGACAGAAGCAGTATGGGGAAGCCGTGCGCACGGATGCCCTGCTGCTGGCCACCTTCAATGGCGAGGAGCACTCCGTCAAACTGGTCAGCATCCCGCGCGATTCCTACGTATACGTGCCCGTGGAAAAGAAAAAAGACAAGATCAACCACGCCCATGCCTTCGGCGGCGTGGATGCCACGGTCGAGACCGTCGAGCGACTGCTGGACGTTCCGGTGGATTACTATGTAAAGGTAAATTTCACGGCGTTCATGCAAATCGTGGACGCCCTGGGCGGAGTCGAGGTAGATGTCCCGATCGCCATCACCGAGCAAGACAGCAAGGACAGACCCCGCGCCATCAAGCTGAAAAAGGGGCTGCAGACGCTGAACGGCGAAGAGGCCCTGGCCTTGGTCCGGACGCGCAAAATGGACAGCGATATGGAGCGGGGAAAACGCCAGCAGCTCGTCCTCGAAGCCATTTTCCACAAAGCCCTGTCGATTGGCTCCGTTCCCAAGTACGGTGCCCTGCTGGAGGCGCTCGGCGACAATCTGAAGACGAATTTGCGGCTGCAAGACCTGGAGGCTTTTTATCAATTTGCCAAAGGCCGCGAGCTGACAATCGAGAAGCTGCAGCTGCAGGGAAGAAATATGACGCTGGACCAGATCTACTATTATCAGCTGGATGAGCTGGCGCTGGAGGAGATCCGCCAGTCCCTGAAGGAGCATCTGGGACTGACATCGGCCTCTTCCTCCCGGTCGGCTTCCTAGCGAAAAGAGAGAGAAGCCCCTGGAAAAGTAGGGGCTTTTTTCTACGGCACCGCTTTTCGTCAAGGATGAGCATATCACTGTTAATGTTCACTACTTCTTTTCCCGAAACTGTGGTACCCTTTTGATGAGAGTAAACTTTTTTTGATTTCAACAATGCGAAGGAGATGGATTCACATGGACGCGGCTTTAGACAAGCGGGTGGAGAAAGACTTTCTCGGGGAAAAAGAAGTGCCCCGGCATGCCTATTACGGTGTACAAACACTGCGGGCAATGGAAAATTTTCCAATCACAGGTTACCGCATTCACGAATCGCTGATCAAGGCGATCGCCATGGTAAAAAAGGCGGCCGCCATCGCCAATATGGAAACCGGACAGCTGAACCGCCGCATCGGCCAGGCGATCGTGCAGGCTGCCGAAGAGATTATGGATGGCCAGCTGCACGACCAGTTCATCGTCGACCCGATTCAAGGCGGTGCCGGTACCTCGATCAATATGAACGCCAACGAAGTGATCGCCAATCGCGCGCTCGAAATCCTTGGTTTTGAAAAAGGCGATTACTTCCAGGTAAGCCCCAATACGCATGTCAATATGTCGCAGTCGACCAATGACGCCTTCCCGACAGCGATTCACATCTCGGTCCTGATGATGCTCGAAGAACTGCTGGGCACCATGGAGCAGCTGAAGGAATCGTTTTCGCAAAAGGCGGAGGAGTTTGACAGCGTCATCAAAATGGGCCGAACCCATCTGCAGGATGCGGTTCCGATCCGTTTGGGCCAGGAATTCGAAGCGTATCGCAAAGTGCTGACCCGGGACATCACCCGGATCTCCACCTCCCGTCATCACCTGTATGAAGTAAACATGGGGGCGACAGCCGTAGGAACAGGCTTGAACGCCGATCCCCGCTATATCGAAAACGTCGTGAAGCAACTGGCAGAGATCACCGGCTTTCCGATCAAAGGGGCCTCGGATCTGGTGGATGCCACCCAGAATACCGATGCCTACACCGAAGTGTCTGCCGCCCTCAAAGTGTGCATGATCAACATGTCAAAGATCGCCAACGACCTGCGCCTGATGGCTTCCGGTCCGCGCGCCGGTCTCGGGGAGATCAGCCTGCCAGCCCGTCAGCCCGGCTCCTCGATCATGCCAGGGAAAGTAAATCCGGTCATGGCTGAGGTCGTCAACCAGGTGGCTTTCCAGGTGATCGGAAACGACCACACCATCTGCCTCGCCTCCGAAGCGGGACAGCTGGAGCTGAACGTCATGGAGCCGGTTCTGGTCTTTAACCTGCTGCAATCGATCAGCATCATGAACAACGCTTTCCGCGTATTCAAGGAATACTGCATCGACGGCATCAAGGCCAATGAAGAAGTGATGAAAGCCTACGTGGAAAAGAGCGTCGGCATCATCACCGCCGTCAACCCTCACCTCGGGTATGAAACAGCGGCGCGGATCGCCCGCGAAGCGATCCTCACCGGCCGCTCGGTGCGTGAGCTCTGCCTGGAGCATAATGTTCTCACGGAGGAGGAGCTTAATCTCATCCTCGATCCTTTTGAAATGACTCATCCGGGCATTGCCGGAGCCGCGCTGCTGTTCAAGGAGTAGTCCGCGCTGCGCGCATTCCCAATCGAAATAGCCGATTCCAACCCCCATCCGGTTCGGAATCGGCTTTTTTGTCCGTCCGCCTCGCCGCCTGGCTCTCTGCGCAGAGAGACCTGTTCGGGTGAATCTACTCCGGACGAACGAGAGACCGCGCCGATGGTCAACTGCTTTTGAGCGGAAGCTGGACATAGATGCGGGTGCCCTCGCCTTCTTCGCTCTCGGCGCGAATTTTTCCGCCATGCGCGTCCACGATCCATTTGGCAATGGACAGCCCCAGTCCTGTCCCCTCCTGCTGCCGGGAGCGCATCTTGTCCGCGCGGAAAAAGCGGTCAAAGATGTAGGGAACATCCTGGGGAGAGATCCCCACACCCGTGTCCTTGACGCTCAGGGCAATCGCATTCCCCTCCCGCCTGCAGCTGACTGTAATCGTTCCCTGCTCATCGGTGTATTTCAGCGCATTGTCCAGCAGGATGACGAGCAGCTGCTGCAGCCGCTCCTGATCGCCGGACAATTCCAGCGGATGCTGGATCTGCGTCTCGATCCGAATCCCTTTCACGGCCGCGAGCTGGCGAAAGGTCTGGATGCTGTTTTCAATCAACTCGCCCAGATTTACGGTCTTCTTGAGCAGCTGCAGCTCATTGGAGTCGGAGCGTGCCAGCGTGAGAAGATCGGCCACCAGCTTGTTCAGCCGTTTGGTCTCCTGCATGCTGACCAGGATGTGCTCGCTCTCTTCTTCGATCGTCCGTCCCGGGGAGCGAAAGAGCCGCTCCAGATTCAGCAGGATGACGGAAAGCGGCGTACGCAATTCATGGGAGGCATCGGCGATGAACTGCTGCTGCTTCTCCCATGACAGCTGGATGGGAATCAATGCCCGCTTGGCCAAAAAGAGTCCGGCGAAGATGGCGATGACGATGCTGGCCAGACCTCCGACGCCAAGCACGTACAGAAGCGTGCTGAGCATGTTCATTTCCGGCTCCAGATTATAAATGAACTGGATCGCGCTTACCTTTCTGATACGCCCCTGTTCCACGACCCGTTTATCCGTATAGACGGTGTAGACCCGGTAGACTTGTCCCGCCACCGTCACATTTTCGATGGCGTCCGTCCGTTTGACGGGATGGAGCGGCAACAGCTCTTCGCGCTCTATGATCTCGCCGTACATGTGGCTGATCAGCCCTCCGCGGTCGTCCCAGAGCAGCATCCCGATCCGGCGGTCCACATCTGGCAGCCGTTTTCGCTCGAACTTGAAGAGGACGAGCGGGATCTGCGTCAGTCTCTTCTCGGCCCGCTCCAGCTCCTCGTCCACCTGCGAATAGAGGCGGTATTGCATCGAGAAATAGAGGGCACAGCCCAGTCCGTTCAACAGGATCACAAAGACGATGACGTTGAGCAGGACCAGCCGAATCCGCGTCTTTTTAAACATGCTCCTGGTTCCCTTTCAAAATATAGCCGACATTGCGGATCGTCCGGATGTACTGGTCGCAATCATGCTCCACCAGCTTTTTTCGCAAATAATGAACGTACAAGTCCACGATGCCGTAATTGGTCTCCGAATCAATCCCCCAGATCCGGTCGAAAATCTGGTCCCGGGTCAAAATCTGCTCCCGGTTGTGCAGAAAGTATTGCAACAGGTCGTACTCCTTGCTGGTCAGCTTTAGCGGAGTATCCCCGACATAGGCGTCATGCTCGTGGGTCCTGAGGAAAATCGGCCAGCCAAATGTCTGCGCTCCATTCCGGGCATTGATCTGGTTTATGCAGCAGGAATTCTGGCAGAGATCGGAGATATCGAACGCAAGCGTGTATCCAAGACAGCGGCCGGGATGATCCGTGCCGGTTAACCGGTTTCTCAGTTTGCAAAGTTATGGTCGATCCATCCAGATTCTGCTTTGTGCCTCGCCTTCGGCTGATCGAGTATTGTGTTTAGCTGCATGGTCGAGTTCTTCAAAGTGGTACTTTTTTTGCCGCCTCTTATCAGTAAGGTAGGCCCCGATGAGGATAAAAAAATTGGAATACTAATTAGCGCCCAGAACAAGTAGATCAACTCCAATCAAACTGTTTTCCTTTATTTTACACAACTTTTAATCAAAGGGTATTAAAATGGCCGTATATTTTGTAACGGGAGGAACGTATGAACCCTCCAACAACGAAGACATGGGCAATACGGGAGTTTGATTCAACTGGCAACAAACTGTTGATTTTAGCAATTAGGGAGGGGTTAATACGCCATCCCCATCTCCCATGCCTTGGCCTCCAGGTGTTTTTCCCAAAGAGAAATCTATGTCAGCTCAATCAATTTGATGCTTTCTTTCAGTATTTCTTGCCGTTCCTTAAGTCTCGAATCAAAAATACAACGGTTTACACCAAGATTCTGAGTATATCGGGAAAGTCTCAGGGATTGAGGAATATGGCGTGTTCTTCTGGAAAATGGCATAGATTCGCTTTGTCGGCATCCTCGTTCTCAAATTGCATTGTAAAGGGGAGACGAGGTATTGCTGAGGATAACAAACGTAGATGTGGCAAACAAACAACTCAGTGGAAAATGCCTTCGAAGATTATAAGTACAGGTGAGGGTCATGGCTACATGGGAAGTCCTTTTTCATGCTCACACAAATGGAAATTCAACATGTCTACCAGTAAAGCACGATAAGGTCAAAATTGGAGTAGATGATGTGTTGCACGAGGAATCATCTGAGTGTCCTCTCCATCCTTGTAACACCCACAAATCTCTAAGACACGGCTGTAGTGAAGAAGGGAGTTTCCCTGCTCTGCTCCGGGTTACGCCCCTCAGGGAAGCATGGACTGGCCACTCCGGGGAGTTTCGCAGGGGAGACGCCAAAGTAGATTAGCTTCGAGGTATAATCTTCGAAGGCTTTTCTCTAAAGCCCATAATTGGATTTTGAGCCCTCTCGGTTATAAACAGAAAGTACTTTGCCCAAATTGTGCTATATTTATGCACAAATGGGTCTCCATAATATTTCCAACCGGTTCTGGATATTGCGGAGATACAGTAACGACGAAATACACCGCTCGTAGTTCTATTGGAACTCTTGTCCAGTGTTGGACTCGGAAGCCCATGAAATTAACCGCTAATAAAACCCGTGGCCTATGACCGCGGGAATTTTTACGAGGGGGTATATGGGATGGATAGGGTCAATCGATATTCCTTATTATTCGGTGCACTGGTTATCATTTCCATCGGTGCTTTTTTCCTTTTCAAGAATTTCCTCACCTCGCAAGAATGGTCATACCTATTTCAAGGGTCAAGCCAGCAATGGGAAGGACAGTTCATTGTGAGACCTTCAAGAGATGGGAGTACGGTACTCTACGAGGGAAAGATAAAGCCGTTAACACCCATGAAAATCACCCAACTTAACTATAAGACAGACTTGGTAACAGGCCAACCTAGCGGCACGATGGAATCACCGCTCATCGAAGAAGGAAAACCCATTCAAATATTTGTTACGAGTCCGGGGCATGACTCCATACAGTTTCGAGCAGGACTGAATACGGAAGAGATAACTCATATTTTTTTTCGGGACCTCGTTTATGAAATCACTTGGAATGATAAGACGGGACAGCATACCGAAAAAATCGTCTTGAAATTCGTACCGCCATCGTGACCCGACGATTCGTCTCTTATCAGAGGAAGGGATTGTTTGCTAGAAGTTACCCCATTGCTCTTTCAGAAAAAGAGTTTTTTCATCGAAGAATTCACCCACAGAACTGCAGCGGTCTCGGGAAGAAGCCTGTTTCCCTGCTGTGCGACTGTGGAGCCCTACCCAGCGGAGGGGCGGTTCGCGGGATCCAGGAGCGCAACGTGGGATGACCTCGTAGCAAAACTACTTTTGCGCCTCCCCCGCGAATCGCCCCGGAGCGGACAGTGTACACATCCATGCAGGCGGAGCCCGGAGCTGAGCAGGGAAACAGGCTTCTTCTCGCTACAGCAACGGTCCTGCCTGCGTGCTCCCATGAAATAACGAACAAAGATACCTCCCGAGCCGAACAAAAAAACGAGACAGGTCCCCCCGCCTCGCCATATAAAACGAATCAAGCTGATGCTCAATTGCGGATGCCAGTCTTCTCAGCCAGTTCCGTATAGTACTGCGTTTCCTTCTCCACATCCTGGGTAAATTGAGCCGAATCGGCATAAGCCGGCTCTACCTGGATGTCATGCAGCTTTTTGACAAAATCGGGATCGCTGGTCATCTTGGCGACAGCGGCTTCCCACTTTTTGATGACCCCTTCGGGAGTGCCTTTGGGAAAAGAGACTCCCGTCCACCAAAAGACGCTGAGGCCCTCGATCCCCTGTTCGGCCGCTGTGGGGACATCGGGAAGAAACGGGCTTCTCTCTTCGCCGCCGACGGCCAGTACTTTCACTTTTTTCGCCTGCAGCATAGGGTTGATTTCTCCTACCGTATGGATCGCGAGGACGGCATGGCCACCCGCCACTTTGGGCACCGAGTCGGAGGCTCCCTTGGTGACGATCATGCGCGTCTTGACGTAGTCGCCGCCGATCCGATCCAGCCATTCCGCCACGCCGAATGCGGAGAAGCCTGCCGGACCCACGGACGTCCAGGTGAGTGCATCCGGGTTGGCCCGAGCCCACTCGGAAAAGCTGGCAAAATCGGACCAGGCCGCGTCCTCCTTCACAGCAAACGCCATCGTCCCTTTGCCGATCCGAGCCGTGTAGATCTGATCGTCATTTTTGATCAGCGGTTCGGCCATCCCGGCGGCCAGCATCGACGTATTGGAGACATTGACGGCAAGCACGGTGTATCCATCCGGCTTTGCCTGCTTCAGGGCGTACTCGGCCCCGACGGTTCCGCCGCCGCCCGGCTTGTTGATCACCGCGATCGGCTGCCCCCACTCTTTGCTGAGGTAATCAGCAGCCGCCCGGGCGACCAGGTCTACGCCACCGCCCGCCGAGTAAGGCACGATGTATTCGATTTGTCGGACGGGATAAGCAGGCTCCGTCTTCGTCGCCCCTTGATCCGCAGCGGCGGATGGAGAAGCGGAGGCAGGCGAAGCGTCCGCGGGGGCTGTTTGGGGCTGTGGCTGGCTGCCGCCCGCACCGCAGGCGGCGGCGACCAGGACCGCCAGCAGGGAAAGCAAAAAACGCGACCAGATTTGATAAGCTTTCAAGCAAGATTCCTCCCATAGATGTTCCTCTAGGTAATGTCGATTCCACGCTCCCGCTCTTGCTGCACCCGCAATTGCGTCCGTCTGTTCAGCACCAGGGAGATGACCAAGAGCACCGCAGCGGCCGCCAAGATAACGGAGGAGATGGGTCGCTGCAGCACCAGGGCCAGGCCCTCTGCTGACATCGCTGTCGTCTGGATCAGCGATTCCTCCAGAAGCGGTCCGAGGATAAAACAGAGAACGAGCGGAACGACAGGCCACTTGTATCGGTTCAGCAGGTAGCCAAGCCCGCCGAACAGAAACGCGACCAGCACGTCAAACAAGCTGTTGCGGACAGAGTACGCACCGATCGTGCAAAAGACGAGAATGATCGGGGCCATGATCCCGTACGGCACCCGGGTCAATTTGACCCATAGCCAGACCATCGGCAGATTGAGCACCAGCAGCATCGCATTGCCCACGAACATCGAAGCGATGACCGTCCAGACAAAGCTGGCGTTCTGTTCAAACAGCACCGGCCCCGGGGTCAGACCGTAAATCATCAGGCCGGCCAGCAGGATGGCAAGCGGCGGCGAAGACGGGATGCCGAGTGAAAACAGCGGGATAAACCCTGCACTGCTGGTCGCATTGTTCGCCGCCTCTGGCGCAGCGACCCCCTCCAGCGCCCCGCGGCCGAACCGCTGCGGCTCTTTGGCCACCTTTTTCTCCAGATCATAGGCGAGAAAAGAGGTGATGGCCGCCGAGCAGCCGGGCAAAAGGCCGAGGAAAAAGCCTACCAGACCCCCCCGGACGGCCGGGCCGGCGCTTTGCTTCAGGTCAGCCTTTGACGGATAGACGCTGCCCGGCTTGCCGATTACGGTGGTGACGCGTTTTTCCTCTATCCCCTTCAGCACCTCGGTGATGGCAAACAGCCCGATGATGATGCTGATCATATCCAGTCCACCGACCAGCTTTGCGAAGCCGTAGTCAAAACGGGGCATGCCGGAGGAGGGACCGAGGCCGACCAAAGCCAGCACGTATCCCAGCGCCCCCATGATAAACGCTTTGAGAAAGGAGCCTCCCGACAGGCTGACCATCAGCGTCAAGGCCAGCAGCATCAGCGCCAGATACTCGGGCGGTCCGAACCTGAGCGCCTGATCCGCCAGCACCGGAGCGAAAAAAACGAGTCCGATGACACCCATGATCCCGGCGGCAAAGGAGGCGATGGCCGAAATCCCCAAGGCCGGCCCTCCCCTCCCCTTTTTCGCCAAGGGGTATCCATCCAGGCAGGTCGGCACCGAGGAGATCTCGCCGGGGATATTGAGCAGGATCGCCGTCGTGGAGCCGCCGTACATGGCCCCGTAGTAAATGCCGGCGAGCATGATGATGCCCTGGGTGGGCTCCAGTACCCCGGTCACCGGGAGCAGGATCGCGATGGCAGATGTAGGCCCGAGTCCCGGCAATACCCCCACAAAGGTTCCCACCAGTGCACCTACTGCGGCCATCAGCAAATTTTCCAGGGTCAATGCTTCTGATAAGCCGGATAGCAGAAGTTGCAAGGTATCCATAAACAGCAACCTTTCATAAGAAGAATCCGGTCGGAAACATGATCTGCAGCCAGAGCACGAACACGACGTACAAGCTTCCCGTCAAGATGACGGCCTGGAAGAGAGCCGTCCGCCAGCGGTACGCACCGATGACGCGAAACAGAATCATCGAGACGAGCCAGGTGGACAGCACATACCCCAGTATGTCGATCACCAGTCCGTAGATGAACAGGACCAAGAGACAGCACGCCACATTTTTTCCATAGGGAGGCGGCTTTTCTCCGGCTTCCTCCCGATTCCCCGGACGATACGATTGCAGAAGCAGCGATCCTCCCAGAACCAACAGCAGCAGTCCGAGCATGGCTGGCAGGGTGTGATCGCCTACATACAGGGAGGATGAATAGGATTGCAAGCGATACGCCTCCAGACTGACGACGATTCCCACCGCGATCGAGACCAAGGCTCCCAGAAAATCAGGCAGGTTATAGGGAGCTTTCACATCTTCACCTCACCCTCTGAACCATACAACAGCCTATGGCACAGGCGCCCAGAGTGTTACGTTTCAACTGCTCTTTACCTGACCACAGCAAGATTGGCGCGGGGAAAATCCGTTGGCAGATGGTAAAAAAGAAAACAGGCCAAAGAGACAGGGCTGCTTCCCTGACTTTCAGCCTGCTTTTGATGTCTTGCGGATCAGCTCTTACTTTTTGACCGCTCGTTTTTTCGCTTCCAGTTCTTTGATCAGCTTGGAAGCCATGCGTTTGTTCATCGCCTCTCCCGCGATTGCTTCCCCTGTCTCCGCGGATAACTGCTTCAACAACTCTCTTTGCGTATGCGTCGGTGTCTGCTCCTCCATCAGCCGCTCAAAATTTTCATGGGAAATTTTTACGGCAGTATCTGGCGAGAGCTTGTCGATCACCCGGTATATCGCTTCGTAGGCTCGATCGTAGTTCATGCCGTAGCCGCTGTCTGTGCTCAAAAAGAAGCGGTCGGGGAACCTTTCCATCACCGGTATGTACTCGTCGATCTCCTTGTCGCCCGAGATTGCCGAATGGCCTGCAAAAAAATCGATGTACAGATTGGCGTTCTCTTCCAGCAGACTGGCAAGCAGTGCGGCATTATTGGAAACGGCCGCAGCATTTCCATGGGCCAGAATCATTTTCGTCTCGGGGTGGGCTTGCAAGGCTTCCCGCAGATACAGGATCTGGTTCCCTGCGAGCGGATCCATGTGCAGCAGGATCGGCACCTGGTACTGCGCGCACAATCGATACACTTCGGGAAGCAGGCCATCCATCGGGTTATCCCCTTTCCACGCCACCTTGGAAGTGACGGGCGAACTGGTAGAGGCGGCGATCACCTCGCCAATCCCCATGAAGCCTTGCTCCAGATTTTTTTTCACGATCTCGATGCCTTCCGACGTATGCATGTTAAATCCGGAGAAGAACGGGTAGTACCGATCCGGATTTTTGGAAAAAGCCCGCCAGGTAAGCTGATCGTCACGCATGGCAGCCGGTTCACTGACCGCTCCAAACAGGACAACCTTGTCGATGTGGTATTGATCCCAGATCGGCCCGGTGAACTCTGTGTGAGGCCCATCGTGATTATGGACGTCGATTACTTTCAAATCTTTGTACTTCTCCGCGAGCGGCAGGCTGCCTCCCTTCTCCCGGGCCTCCAAAATGATTGTGCGCATGGCGGGATCAGGCTGGTACACATACGGAAGTCCTCCCGCATCGCGATTCACCAGTAGATAGCCCGCCAGCAGGAGGAGGCTTGCAGCGGTAACCCCTGCTAGATACAGCGTCCGTCTCTTCATCAAAAACACCTCAATTATCAAAGGATGGCAAGATTTTGACACTCTCCCGGATGACCAGCTCCGGCTTCACGACGCGGCTTCTGCCCGTCTGCCCGTTCATCAGCTCCATCAGCATTTCGGCGGCGCTGATGCCGATTCTCGCATGATCGATTTGAACAGTGGTCAGCGGTGGAGTGAAATAGGCGCCCACGAAAAGCCCGTCGTATCCCATCACAGAGAGCTGGTCGGGAACGCGCATGCCCTGCTCCTGCAAAGCATGGATCGCTCCCATCGCCATCAAATCGTTGGCAAAAAAGACGGCGGTCATCCCGGGATTGCGCTCTATCAGAGTGAGCACACTTCGCGCTCCGCCTCTCCCGGTGAAGTCGCTGTCGATCACGCATCGGGCATCGAAGGGAATTCCAGCCTCCTGCAACGCCTTCAGATAGCCTTCATACCGCAGTTTGCAAATGTAAACCAGATCACGGGGGCCATTTACAAAGCCGATTCTGCGGTGCCCCGACTGGATCAGATGCCGAACTGCCCGACAAGCCCCGTCTACTTCATCGGTGCCCAGATTGGAGCAGTGCCGTCCCTGTGTGCTCTCTTCCAGCACCACAGCCGCAAGCTTCATGTCCAGAACGTCGCGCAGCACCGGGTGATTTTCCAAGAACCCCGGCAAAACAACAACGCCCTCGAGCTTGCGAGCCTTGCATATTCGCGGCAATTCTCCCGGTTCATACCGGTCGGGGGGCAGCGAAATCATAATCGTTTCTTTGCCGTACATCCGCAGCGTTTTGATCAGCGATGGAAACGTTTCGAAAAAAGCAGGACGCACCTCGAAATCCGTCTCCGGGATAATCAACCCGATCAGATTGCTCCTTTTGTTAACCAGTTCCTTTGCGCCCAGATGCGGCACGTAGCCCTTTTCCCTGGCCATCTCCAGGATTTGTTCTCTCGTTTCTTTTTTGACCCCGTACGCACCGTTCAATGCACGTGAAACCGTGCTTGGGGAAATGTTCAATGCCCTCGCGATATCTTTGATGGAGATGCCCATCGATTCACCACCTGTTTTGCAAACGTTTGCGAAATTACTTAAATTATGACATAAAATACAATGTTTCATCCATTTGTTTTATGCAAACGTTACCAAAAAAGACAAAAAAGGAAGCTGCCTCCCCTGCACCATGCCGTTTTTACACGGATGGCAAGGGATACAGCCTTCCTTTATAAGCAAAGCGGGCTTGCCCCGTCTCTTCTGATACGATCAACACCAGCGCATCGCTTTTCTCCGTCAGACCAAGCGCTGCCCGATGGCGTGTGCCGAGATTGGGGTCTACCAGGCTGGAGCCGGAGAGCGGAAGCACATTGCCCGCCGATACGATGGAATTGGCGCGAATCAGGACGGCTCCGTCATGAAGCGGACTGCCGGGATAAAAGATCGATTCCAACAGCGTGCTGCTTACCGCCGCGTCAATCATCGTCCCGCGCTGCATCCACGAATCCAGCGGATCTGTCCGCTCGATGACGACCAGAGCGCCGTGTCTGCGCTGCGACAGCCGCTGGATGGTCTGGGACAGATCGAGGTATTTGTCCGTGTAGGGCGCTAGGTAGCAGTAGAGGTAAAAGGAGGCAGACGTCGCTTCGATCCCGGCGAGTCTCCGCCTAATCTGATCCAGGTTGCCGAGGACGCACTGATTGTCGTCAGCCATCTGGGCCAGACTTCGTTCCATGTCGCCAATCAACTCTTTCAATTCCTGCTCCACCTTTAGCTTCATCGGTGACAGGTCGCAATCCTGCAGATCCATCTGCGGTCGCCTCCCCTCTGGGCTGTAAAACGGGTCCGTATTCACAGCATTCCAATTTATAACCGGAATATACCAACCCCGTGTCCAGCCCAGTCGGCGTAATCCCGCTACGGCCGCAGCAGCTCCTCCACGCATTGACACACGCGCTCGATTTCCTCCCGGGTATTGTATAGCGAGATGCCCACCCGGACGAGTCCCCCTGTTTTTTCCAGGCCTAGCGATTCGACTACGCGCATGGCGTAAAAGTGGCCGCCCCAGACAAATAATCCTTGCTCGCCCAGCCGCTTCGCCACCTCGCCTGAATCGGCCCCCGCTACAGTAAACGAAACGGTCGGCGCCCGCAATCCTGCTCCAAACCGCTGCCCGTAGACCGTCACTTGCGGAATCGCGGAAAGCTGTTCGCACAAGTGGCGGGCCAGCTCCTCTTCGTAAGCGTGGATTCTCGTCATTCCGTGTATGATCCGTTCGCGGAGCGTCTCCCCTTCGCCGTATCCGGCCAGATAATCGACAGCCGCGCTCACCCCGGCGAGGGCAGCGAAATTGAGCGTTCCTGTCTCGATCCGGTACGGGGACTCGGCAGATTGCGGCCGAAGCCTGTCTGTCTGCACCTGATCAAGCAAGCCGGGACGAGTGTAGAGAATCCCGACGTGCGGGCCATAAAATTTGTAGGCGGAGCATAGTAAAAAATCGGGATCAAGCGTTGTCACATCCACCGGAAAATGGGGAGCGTAATGAACCGCATCGACGATCATCCAGGCGCCCGCCGCTCGGCTCCACTCGCGGATGGTGGCCAAGTCATTCACCGTTCCCAGCGAATTGGACGAATAGCCGACCGCGACCAGTTTGGTCTTTGCGGAAAGCAAGGATTGCAGTTGCGCCATATCCAGTTGTCCATCCGGCGTCATGCGGACCGAATGGATGACCGCTCCCCGTTCGGCCAGCGTCTGCCAAGGGCCGCGATTCGCTTCATGATCCAGGTCCGTGATGATCACCTCGTCACCGGGCGCAATCAGCCGGGACAAGCCTCTGGCAAGCGCAAAAGCGAGCGAGGTCATATTGGCCCCAAACGAGATGCACGCGGGCGAAGGCGCACCCAAGAGCGCGGCCATCCGCTCTCTGGTCTGCTCGACGATGCGGTCCGTCTCCTCGCTGGTGACAAAGGGGCCGTGCGCATTGGCGTTGCTCGTCTCATAGTAGCGGGCGATCGCGGCGATTACCGAACGGGGCACCTGAGTCCCCCCCGGACCATCCAGATAGGCTGCTGGCTGATCTCCTACCTTTCGCTGCAGCGATGGAAAATCCAGCCGATGCCGTTCCACGTCAAAGTTCATGATCATTCCTCCCGGGTAAATGTATACTGAATATTCTAAAGATATGTTCCATTTTACACTTCTTTCCGCCAAATCGGAATCCAACTTCATTCCATTCTGCCGCAGCCTCTCTGTGACGGTCTGTCCGGCCCGGTCCCGCAACAAGCAAAACAGCTGCTCCCTGATGAGGCGAGCAGCTGCTGATTTGCGCTTGATGACAAAGGTTTGTACTATGCACGTGGAATCGGCGACAACTCGCCTTCGACGATAAATTTGCTCACCGTGCCGCCCAATTCTGCCACCATCTGATTCATCAGCTCCGCCGAGATCGTGACAGTCTCATAATCCCGCACCTGCTGATGGACGACAGCCGCCACCTGACTTGAGGAGGCAGCGCTCTCCTGGGCAATCGACGAGATGTATTCCATCTCACTGACCAGTTGGGCTGCATTGGCGCCAAGGCCCGTGACGATCTGGCCATGCTGTTCGATTTTTTTCGCGATGGTGCGTATGGTGGCAGACATCGTGGATACGGCTTCGCTCACATCTCTCGCGGCCTGTACCTGTTCGCCCGTACTTGCCTTCACTTCCTGCATGGCGTCTACCGTCTGGTAGGAGTTTTCCTGAACGGCCATGACGATCCGCTGGATGTGGTCGGATGCCTGTTTGGACTGTTCGGCCAGCTTGCGGATCTCATCGGCCACGACCGCAAAGCCCCGGCCCCACTCTCCCGCCCGTGCCGATTCGATCGACGCGTTCAAAGCCAGCAGATTGGTTTGATCGGCGATCCCGCTGATCGTGCCCATGATGTCGGATATACTTTGGGCTTGCTGCTTTAATTGCGTGACGATCGCTTCGATCTGGACCGCGGCCTGTTCGTTTCTGGCTGTTTTTTCCTCCAGCTGCCTGATCAGTTCAAAGGTTCGTCTGTTCTCTCCGTTCATTCCGTCCAGTTGACTGACCACCACCCCCCCCCCGTCTCATCCTGGAGCTCTTGAAACTTGTGAGACAGATCGGACGTGATGCGGACACAGGTGTCAATCGAGACGGACTGCTGCCTGTTTGCGTCTGCGATCTCCTCGACAGAGGCGGACATTTCCTCCGAGGAGGCGGTGACTTCCTCCGAGAAGGCGGCCAGCGCTTCGGAAGACGTTTTGATTTCCGCTGACACCAGGTGAATGCTTTTGGTCAAGTGCCCCAGCTCTTCTACCATCCGGTTGAACTGTGTGCCGATTAGGGCCATTTCATCTCGGGTCTGAATCGGAGTGCGGACCGTCAAATCGCCGTCCTTTACTTTCTCCATATCAGATACCAATCTGCGCAGCGGGCGGAACAGCCGATTGCCCGTCCAGAATGCGATCAGGAGGGCCAACAGAAATACGCCGCCCAAAATGACGAGGAGCATCCCGGTCAATTGATTGAGGGCATGATACACATCTGCCTCCGCAGAAGTGACGGTGAGGGTAAAACCATTGGAAAGTTTGGCGTAAGAAACAATTTCATTTGCCTCTTTTTGCAAGCGGATGACCCCTGATTCGCTTTTGCCAAGCTGTTCAAACAGGGCGGCATCCACATCGGATAGGTTTTCTTTCGCCGTATAAGCGGGGTGAATGAGGTAATGCTGTGCGGAATTAAGCAGAGCGGCAAAGCTATGCTCATAGGGCTTGATCTGCCCGACCACATCGGTGAAGAGCTGAAAATTGATGTCCATGCCAACGACGCCGATGGATTCCCCGCCTTTTTCCAGGGGAATCACATAGCTGATCATGTCCACGCCGATATTTTCATTGCGGTAGGGGTCCATCCAGGTCGGCTTGCCAGCCTTTACCGGGATGTAGTACCAGCCGACATGCTCCAAGTCATTCGGATCGTACTGGCTGAAGTCGGTCGGAGTCAATGGTTCGATCGTCCCGTCTCCGTCGGTGTCCGCATGAAACAGACCAGAGGTAGGGGCGGAGTATTCGGGGTTAAATCTGACGTAAAACGCCATCGCTCCATTGGTCTCTTTGGCAATATTCTCTGCGATGGGCCTTACTTTTTCCTGAAGCGAATAGATGTAGCCGTCATCCGTCTTAAATTTCTCCACATCATCGAGCATGGACAGGACTGCCACGGAGAGATAGTCTACGGAAGACTCAATCTTCTCGATGGTATTGTTCAGATCTTTGGCTTTATTTTCAACCAGGTACTGCGCATTCTGATACATCTGTTCCTCAATCATCTGTTTGCTGGAATACCAGGAAGCAAATCCGACCAAGGATACGGTGAGGACAGAACAAAGCACGATTGCAAGCATGATTTTTGTCTTGATGCTGCCAAATAGCAAAGGGGACCACTCCTAGGACGTCGATGTCTTTGTCTTGATTTATGAAATTTATGGTACGACGTGACCAAGGTCCCTGTCCATGAAAATTTTTCAGGTCTAAGCGCCTGGATGAAATAAGCCTGCGAGTCCGCTACCAGCCAAAAAAAACCCGTCTCTGCTCGGGGCAAAGACGGGATGTTGCTCTCCACATTATTTATTCTCATCAAGCTCCTTGTAGCAATCCATGCAATATGAGTCGTTATTTTCGATCTCATACTCTGAGAGACGAGCCTTGCATTCTTTGCAAAGCACTTCGGTTAATACCAGGTTCAAGACTCTTACCCCTTTCGATGCTGTCCTGTAGTCACCTATAGTGTACCCCATAAATGTGATCTTTTTTTACGACAAGAGTTAAAATTCTGTGAATTTTCCCCGCATATTATCCACAATTGGACGGTCGCCTGCTGCTGCGCGGCTCCACCCAGCCCAATCGGCACAGTTCACTTACGATTCTCCTCATCCTGCGATCCTTGATCAATCGGTCGATGTCTGTGCCGGCGGTAATCATCTGGTAGGCTTTCAGATGCTGGGACGTCAGGACGGGAACGCGCTGCATCCTCCGGTCCACAGGTACGAGTATCGTTTTGATCATGATTCTCCCCACTTCCAGAACATTTGTTTGCATAGATGTATGATACTACAAATGGCGAGAAATGGCAAAAAAGGCGGACAAGCGTTTGTCCCCATTCCGAAACCAAAAAAAATCCCCCGCTAGAGGAGCGGGGCTGAAAAAGGTTGTTAACAGCGTCAGTACCAGTATCGCCGGCAAAGTGCCCGTTTATTCCTCAAAAACGATGTTTTTCATCTGATAATCGCCAGCGGACATAAAAAAACAGACCCCTAGGAGTCTGTTTTATCTTGTCTTTCCTTAATCGCGGCTAGACTTTGCGAACATTGGTGGCTTGGGGCCCCCGCTGGCCTGTCTCGATTTCAAACGTGACCTCTTGGCCCTCTTCCAAGGATTTGTACCCTTCTTCCTGAATGGCGGAAAAGTGAACGAATACGTCCTCTCCACCCTCGCGCTCGATGAACCCGTAACCTTTTTCGCTGTTAAACCACTTTACTTTACCGTGTTCCATGTTTTGCCTCCTAGCTTCTAACAATTGCTGGTCAATTTTTGATCCTGCTCGTCTAGTATTGCCAGACGAAGCAAGAATTAAACATCGGCCGGAGAAACAGCGGATATTTCACGCAGTCGAGCCGATCATTCGGCTGCTGCCGCTCGTCTGTCGCGTTTACCCCAGCTCGTTTACTTTCTCCCCTTGTTTTTCAGGCTCTACGGTACCGTCGCCTGCGTGCTCCGCCAGGCTCTTCTCCCGCTTGGTAAGCGAATAGCCGTGCATGTTGCTCCCGTGATAGCCCATTTCCTGCTTTTCGTTTTTCTCCTCATTTCCGAAAGACATCTCCTTCACCTCCTGAAGGTATTGTTTCCGGATTTGGCAAATCATAAGGCTTGGACGACTTTAGTGATGACATTGCCCGGTGAGTGCCTCGGCTGCTTGCCCTTACCCAAAGATCGTCATTTCCCTATGATTCCGATCTAACACTTCCATCTTCACAGTACCGCCAAGATGATGCGACACCAACTCAGACAATTCTTTCAGCGCCAGATGAAACTCATCGCTTCTCGTTTCATCGATACATTCTATGCAGAGGAATGCATTTTTCGTTTTTTCTGTGAGCATCGTCCTCTGGGCTTCACGCCAATTCCAGCATCTGCAGATGGCACCTTCCTCGTCTTTATAAACAATTTCCCCCTCATAGGGCGGAGCATTTTCATCACTTCCCAATGGGATAAACGGTTCGTTGCCATTTGCCAGCGTTAGCCGAATATCGCCGGCAAAAGTGTCGATGTCCTCTCCGCCACACGGAAGCCCATAACGCAATGAGATGGAATTATAGATGTCGACAAGCGGGTTGATGGTTCCGATCTGGTTGCCGTTTTTCACTCTTTTTAACAGGGCTTCGATGGAGCACCTTGCCCCTTTCTTTGTCTTGAATTTCTGAAAAGCTTCTCGCCAAACGGATATGACGGGATTGCTGCTGAATTCCTCCAGGCTGAAGAATTTGTGTGCTTCCTTCTCCGCCTCTCGCAGCAGCTTCTCGTAGATGTCAATGTCCCGTATTGAATTATCGATTCCCTGGCAAATTACGATGCCGATTTTTGCCTGAGGGAATAACGACCAAAAATCGTCTTCAATGATAAATTTAGGCATAATCTGTCTCTCCCTTTCATTTTTCATCACACGATTAGGTTTTGGTGGGGCTCGCAAAGGCGGAAAATACCCCTAAAGCGATATAAAAATAACCGGTTATCCGATTCATCAACTTGGCACTCGCTTTGCTGCCCACAATTCGCTTCCTGATGCTTGCTGCAAGCACGGCATACAGACCATCACTTATAAAAGCCAGAATAATAAATATCGTTCCCAATAGCAAAAATTGGACGCTGACTGATCCGGCAGAAGGTGAAATGAATTGCGGAAAGAAGGCTAAAAAAAAGAGTGCTGTCTTCGGATTCAATACTTCTACCAGTGCTGATTCGTAAAAAATCTTTATCAATTTTTTGCGAGGGGCTTTGGGAATGTCGGAAGTCGTGCCATCCGCTGCAGAAAATAAAGTCTTACACCCCAGATAGATCAGATAAGCCGCACCCAGGTATTTGACGACAGTAAAGGCGGTTGCGGATGTCATCAGGATCGCAGAAACGCCAATTGCTCCCGCCAAAACGTGAACAGAACCGCCAAGAGATACTCCCAGGACGGAGACCAGGCCCGCTTTCTTCCCTTGATCGATGCTCCGCGCCATAATATAGAACACAGCCGGTCCAGGAATGATTAGCAATGTGGCAGCAGCAATGATAAACAGCCAAATCGTTGAAAACGCCATGGTATGCAACTCCTTGTTGTCATTTTGCACATGATGGGCTCCTCCTGGGTTGGTGAAAGCAAGGTTACCCTTTGTTTGTAAGGTTCGCTTTCATCAAGGAGGCTATTTGTTGCTCGTTTGTCAGGGGAATCTGTTCCAACTGTTTGATAACGCGCTCTTGCCTGTGCGAGGAGTGGTTTTGACTTAACTTTGCTTTCCCTTCTATCCTCTCGATTTTTATTTTGAATCCTTGTATCCCTTTGTTCATGCCACTGAGCAATTCGGCATCTACATCCTGCAAGCGGTAAGAACTGTCAGGCGCTTCATATTTCCGTACCATCTCATCCAAGGAACGCATTAACTCCTGCTCATCCCGGATCAGCTCAACTTCTCCGTAAACATGTACGGTCACATAATTCCATGTTGGCACTGCTTGATTGGTCTCATACCAAGAGGGAGAGATATAACAATGAGGACCATGGAACACGGCTAACACTGACTGATTTTGAATATCCCTCCACTGCGGGTTCGAACGGGCAACATGACCGTACAAACAGGTTTTGTCCTTATTTAATAGCAGAGGCAAATGTGTGGCGAACGGCATTCCTTGATGAATGGAAAACAATGTTGCGAAACTGTTCTCCTGTATGACATGGTAGGCAGCCGTTGCGTCTTTCATTGTAAAATGCTCGGGGATGTACATTTGAATTCTCCTCTATCCTCTTTTTGACATACAACAGATATCCTTTACACGGTATGATAGTAGTCAAACTGACATTTAAAAAGGTACAATATTAAAAAAATGCGCATGTCAGGGGAGGTGCAAATGAAAAATACGATTTTTACCTTCCACGATCGCTCTCCCAAATACAAACAAATCTACGAGAAATTGAAATCATTTATTGAGCAGGGCGACATCAAAGCGGATGAGCCATTGCCCTCCATCCGTCAACTTGCCGATTCCTTACAGGTAAGCCGCAATACAACATTAATGGCATATGAACAGCTTGTTGCTGAAGGGTATATTCGGGGAGAGGGCCGAAAAGGGTATTTTGCAAATGAAATTGAGCCCCTTTTGTTTCAAGAGGCTCGCAGCTCTTTTACGCATAAGCAAACAGAGACGGTGCCGCCTGTGCGCATTGATTTCCGCGCAGACGTCGTCGATCAATCGCACTTCCCTGTAAAGACGTGGAGGAGGATCTCGAACCAAGTATTGTCGGAAAAGGACAGCTTTCGATACGGGGAGCCTTTTGGCGAAAGGTGCCTGCGCGAACAAATCGCGGCATATCTGCTCCAGTCTCGCGGGGTGAGAACAGATCCAGATGCGATCATCATCGGAAGCAGCACCCAGCAAATGCTGGTGTATCTCGGTCTTGTCCTGAAACGTGATTTTTCTGGCATTATCGTGGAGGACCCCGGTTATGACGGCGCTCGGGAAGCTTTTCGATTAAACGGCTTTGCGCTTGAAACCCTGCCCGTGTATGAGACAGGTGCCGATTTTTCACATTTGGAGCGCAGAAAATCGCGGCTGATCTATGTGGCGCCGTCCCATCACAGTCCATACGGGGTAAGCATGTCCATACAACAAAGGCATGCCCTGATCCATTGGGCAAACAAGATGCAGGGATATATTATCGAAGACGATTATGACAGTGAATTTCGCTATACCCAGCAACCATTTCCCGCTCTCGCTTCCATCGATTCTACGAGAGTGATCTATCTGGGAAATTTCTCAAAATGCTTTCTGCCGGGAATTCGCCTCAGTTATATGGTGCTGCCGCAGCCACTTTTAACCAGCTACAAAACTCAATTCACACCTTTCGAGAGCACCACTTCACTGCTTAGCCAATTCGCCATGGCGAAGTTTATGGAAGAAGGCGAATGGAATCGCCATATCAAACGCATGCGTCTCGTCTATAAACGAAAGATGCAGGACTTGGTTTTTGCATTAAGGAATCATTTCGGGGAACATATATCCATTATTGGCGAGCAGTCCGGTTTGTACGTGTTAGTCAAGGTACACTTGGAGCGTTCAGAAGATTGGCTCATTCAACAAGCGTCCATTCAGGGGGTGAAGGTCTATCCTACCTCGCCTTTCTTCATTAAAAACAAAACCGATAGACCGATGGTGAGACTTGGTTTTAATAATTTGTCATGTGAGGAAATCCGGCTTGGCGTGAAGCTCTTAAAAAAGGCTTGGTTATAAAATAAAACGAAGCATCTTTTCGTGCGCTTGCCTTGCCGAAGACTCTTGGTATGCAGGAGAATACGGGTCGCTGAATCCGTGCCGGCCGGCCAACTGGCAGACCTTCACCATCTCTCTCCCGGACAATTGCGCGATCAACTCGTCCACATCAAAGGACCGCTCCTCTTCCGGAAAGAAAAGCAGGGCCGGACACCGCGGCGATTGGTCCGGATAGTTCCGAATCCGCGAACCGTAAAATCCCACGATGCCGGCGAGTCCCTCTTCTTCGCTCAAGAGCCAGCTTACCGTCGCGCCGGCGCTGTATCCGACGAGAAACACACGAGCGTAACGTCCTTTTTGCTCTCGCAGCACGCTCTTTATTTTTTCTGCGGCCCGCAAAAACCCCACGTTTTCCATAAAGCTGCGGTAGGCCTCTGCTTCTTCCGCGTATTCATACGGAGACTCCCGCTCCAATAGATTGGGGCACAGGACCGCATAACCTGCCGCTGTCAATTGCTGGCAAACATGCATCATGTGGGAGTTTTGGCCGTAAATTTCATGAACCACGAGGATGAGCGTGTCTGTTGTTGGATGGGTGTCGATCATCTGTCCCTCCTGTTTGTCTGTCGTAAGACGTTTTTTATCCGATCGGGTCCCGACTTGCTGTCAGGATAGCACGCTCATCTGCTTTTTTCCAAGCCCGCAAAGCAGAAATTCATTTCCCAAATAACGGGTGCTGGTGCTTTCCCGCAGTCAACTTCACGTCTTGCTCCTTGCAAACAGAAGCGAGAGACTCCCCGACACCAATGGAGCAACCCAGCTCCATACAAAGAGATCATCAACAAATTCATTCATTTTTTCCCCCAGGGTCAAGGGTCTGCCATCATAAAATACTCCCTCCTGAGGAAGGTAGTACAAATAGTGATCGCTGGTGAGATCAAACAGGGAAAAAGCCCAATAAAGTCCAAATGCACTGAACGCAGCCAGAATTCGAGAAAAACCATTCCGTTTTCCGTACGCGGCATGGATGATAACCGCAATCATACAGGACGCCAACACGACGACGATCATTTCTGCCCATTCAACATACAGCCCTTTGGTAAAAAGAAGGGCTCCCCCTGCCAGCAGCAGTGCCAAGAGTAACATCGTACGCATACGCAGCCTCCCTATCTTCTTCCTCGCCTCAATACTGGCTTTTCCTTTGATTTCCTCTATACAGACGTCTGAATAAAACAGATGTTTCATTTCGTTCGCTCGGGAGTATGAAGCCAGCTTTGCACTTGAACACAGAAACGGAAAGAATAACGAGCGATTTCATGCAAAAGGAAACGGCCTTTCGTCCCATCAAATTCTGGACGAAGGCCGCTTAACTGATTCTTATTAGTTTCACTGTCTGCAAGATTTTCCGGCTCGACGCTCCCAGCGTCGGCGTGCTCCGCCAAGCTGTGCTGTCAAGACATTTCAAATTTGCGGTACTATTACCAGCTATTTTTCAAAACAATTTTTCCGATCGCCTTGCCAGACTCCATGTACTCATGGGCTTTTGACACTTCATCAAATGTAAAAATGTTTGAATCCAATAGCGGACGCAGTTTCCCTTCCTCAACCACCCCGGCTACCTTCTTCAAAATTTCTCCATATTGTTTACGCATGTCCTTATTTAGTATCTTCAACAACATAAAGGTAACATGAAGAGATAGTCCCTTCGAATGCACCGGAGAGAGGTCATGGGTCGAACGAGCAGCGATGGCGATTACCGTTCCATGTACCGCTGCCGCCTCAAAAGAGCGATCAAGATTTTCACCCCCGACCGTGTCAAACACGACGGCAAATCCTTTTCCGTTTGTATATTTTTGTACATAGTCGTGAACGCTTTCTTCTCGATAATTAATCGTTACATCAGCACCAAGGCGCGCGCCAATCTCCAGCTTCTCTTGCGAAGAGGCAGTCGTATAGACTGTTGCACCTCCCCATTTGGCCAGTTGGATGGCGACGTGTCCTACGCCTCCGGTGGCGCCATGGATCAAAATTTCTTGTCCAGGTAAAAGCCTTGCGCGGTTAAATAATGCTTCCCAAGCGGTAATGGAAACAAGCGGCAAAGAAGCAGCTTCTTCCATCGTCAAATTTTTTGGTTTATGAGCAAGCAGATCGGCATCTGCCAACATAAACTCTGCAAGTGCACCGCCGTCAGTCCCCCTAAATCCACCCGCGCATCCAAACACTTCATCTCCGATTTTAAACTCAGTTACTCCTTCCCCCACTGCAGCTACCACACCTGCCACATCTCCATGCAATACTGCTGGAAACTCGGGGGCAACGGCAGGCACTATACCAGCGCGAACTTTCGTATCAATCGGATTAACACTTGTAGCCTTTACTTGAATAAGTACATGCCCAGGTTTCCGTTCAGGTTTTGAAATTTCCTGATATTGAAATACAGATGGTGCACCAAAAGATTGAATAATTTGCGCTTTCATTCAAGTCACTCCTTTTTATCTGTTTTACCTAAAAATAGGTTCATGCATGATCGAATCCTCTTCTCTCCTCTATGTCTAGGTGATCCGTACATTGCCTGTTAAACAGGAGAATTGCGCGATAAGCAGAAACATTCAGTCTTTTATTTGCAAATCCAATGGTACTTTATATAACATAAAATGAAAAGTACGCACATTTTTGATGAATAGGATGAAATTTGTCATATAGGATACAATTTGATACTTATAAAGATTGGGGTGTTACGATGAAGGATGTTAAAACAGAAAAGTGTCCTGATACCCAGGCTTGTCCTGTTGCAATTACAGTAGATGTGATCGGCGGCAAATGGAAAGCCAAAATATTATATAACTTAATTTCCGGACCGAAACGTTTTAACGAGTTAGGAAGACTTATGCCCGCTACAACAAAACGCATGTTAACGCTGCAACTTCGGGAACTGGAGCAAGATGGTATCGTACATCGTGAAATATATCGTGAGATTCCTCCAAAAGTTGAATATTCTCTTACTTCTTTTGGCGAAACATTAAAACCGATTCTCTACCTCATGCGGGATTGGGGAGAGATGTACGAAAAAGAGGTCTTACTGAAACGAAAGAACTCAGAAAATGTGTAGCTTTGGTCTCGCCGAAAAAGGATGTCAGTACATGGAGGCTGCCGATCATCTGGCAGCCTCCTTACGCTATTGGACAGGATATGGTCCGCTACATATCGTTTTTTTGTTGACGCAGTCCACTAAATGAAGTAAAGTTTTGTTGACTGAATCCACTAAAAAGGAGGGCGCCATGAATCTGAATAAAACTATCATTGCGGATATACGGAAATTCAACCAGTTTTACACGAATATACTCGGAGTCTTGGATAAGCATGTATTGGAAACCGGATATTCTTTAACGGAAGCACGGGTACTTTTAGAGATTGGTTTCATGGAGCAGTGTATTGCAAACCATTTGGTCGACAAACTTAAAATTGATCGGAGCTACATGAGTAGAATCATTGCCAAGCTTAGTAAAGACGGACTGCTTTCTAAGGAGAATTCGACCTCAGATAGCAGAACGAGTCTGATTCGATTGACACCCAAAGGGACCGCTCTGTTTCATCAGCTCAATGAAAAATCTGATGAACAAATTGTGAGATTATTCCAAGGTCTATCAGAAAAAGAAATGAAAGAAATACATGCGGCTATGCTGTTCATACAGAAGAAATTGGATCGGGCGGAGAGGATATAGGATGATTCGATTTGAAAATGATTATACAGAAGGTGCTCACAAGAGAATTCTGGAACGGTTATGGGAAACCAATGAAGAGCAGACAGCCGGATATGGTATGGATGAACACTGTGAAAAAGCCAGGGCGTATATTCGAAAAGCGTGTGATGTGGAGAATGCAGATGTACACTTTTTAGTTGGAGGAACACAAACGAATACGACGATCATCGCCTCCATATTGCGCCCGCATCAGGGAGCAATTGCGGCCATGACAGGTCATATCGCCGTACATGAAACGGGAGCGATTGAAGCTACGGGTCATAAAGTGCTTACTTTGCCGAGTGATGATGGAAAAATTAAAGCAGAACAGGTAAAAGAACGATTTGATGCTCATTGGAATGATGGTACTCATGAGCATATGGTGCAGCCAGGCTTAGTTTACATCTCCCACCCTACCGAGAATGGAACGATCTACAGTAAATCCGAACTGGAAGAATTGAGCAAGGTTTGCCGGGAATGTGGTTTGCCGCTGATTTTGGATGGAGCCAGATTAGGATATGGCCTGGCTGCAAAAGACAGCGATCTATCCTTGGCGGATATTGCAAGACTTTGTGATGTGTTCTATATCGGGGGAACGAAAGTTGGAGCATTGTTTGGGGAAGCAGTCGTCATCATAAATGATGACCTTAAAAAAGATTTTCGGTATTTGATCAAGCAAAAGGGAGGGTTACTTGCTAAGGGGAGATTATTGGGGATCCAATTTGAAACCTTGTTTGAAGATGGTTTGTACTATGAAATTTCGCATCATGCCGTAGAAATGGCGATGATGATTCGAGAGGCATTCGCTGAAAAAGGTTTTTCTTTCCGGTATGATTCTCCAACCAATCAGCAGTTTCCCATTTTACCGGATGAGGTATTGAAGGAATTGGGCAAAAAGTATTCATTTTCGTTTTGGGAAAAAGTCGATGATGCACACACTGCTGTGAGATTTTGTACAAGTTGGTCCACGAAAAAAGAACATGTCGACATGCTGACCGCGGATATTAAGGCATTGCAAGGGGACTGGTGGCCTGAATGACAACGATAGAGTTATATGCAGAGAATAGTTATCGAAAAGAATGTACGGCAAATATTCTATCCATACAAGAACGATTTGTAGTATGCAATCAAACTGTTTTTTATCCGGGCGGCGGGGGACAACCTTGTGATCGTGGCATCATTAAGCAATTTGGGGAGATCTATGAAGTAGTAAACGCAAAAAAAATAGACGGCCAGATTGTCCATGAATTAAACCGTCAATTGCAGTGCACCCAACAAGAAGTCCGTATGGAGATTGACTGGCCTTGGCGATATCAGAATATGAAGTATCACACATTATTGCATATGATTTCAGGATATTTCTATCAACAGTACGGCGCTTTAGCGACCAGCAGTCAAATCGAGGCGGACCACGCGAGATTAGAATTGGCCTTTTCTCCCGAAATAGTATCCGTCATCCCGTTTGAACATATAGAAAAATCGCTGAAGGAGGCATTCATACAGCCTCAACAGGTCCGCACAAAAACAATGAGCAGAAGAGAAGCAGAGCAAAATGCAGGCATCCTTAAAACGTATCTGAACATACTCCCTGCTTCCCTAACTGAAATACGCGTCGTCGAAATTGATCAGATAGATGAGCAGGCTTGCGGCGGAACTCATGTAAACAACACATCTGAAATTGGCGATTTTTCCATTGTAAAAATTCAAAATAAAGGTGCCACGAAAAAACGGATGAGAATTCAACTGTTGGATTAAGGTTCTGAGGGAAAAATCAATTGTACACGTTTCATAAATGACACCTAAGGACTCCCGTCTTCCCGCTGAGCATCGCCAGTTTCTCCCTTCCCCTATCCCCTGTCCAGTCATCCCATCCGCCCATGCATCTCCATCGTCTTTCATTGGCCTATTTTTCGTGCGACCGCTTGTCTGTCGCTGGCCGTCGAAAGCCTCCTGCCGTTCATTAACGTAGCATAACGTAAGCAATGGAATCGGGAGGTGTTTGGATGCGATGTCGACGTTCAAAGCGGCCTCGTCATAAAAACAGGAAGAGAACCGTGCTTCGATGTCCTCGCACAAAGAAAGGCGCGATAAAAACCGTATACTTCTCCTGTCCTCCGAAAATCATCGTGAATGCCCCGCCCGGACCAGCTGGACCACCTGGCAAGCCGGGGCCTCAGGGTTTGCAGGGGCCTTCGGGGTCTTCGGGGCCTCAAGGGCCTCCGGGGCCTGCAGGACCTGGCGGATCTGTCGGCACCCTAACCGTGCTGCCGGAAGTGAACCGCTATTTTTATCTGTCCCCTACTGATATTCAATTGAACAGCCCCGTTACCATCCCGGCAACACAATTTACAAACGATCAGGGACAACCCGTAACTGAATTTGTCACGCTTGGTCCGAGCAGTTACAGCAGCCTCTTCCTGAACGGAATCTTGCAAAAATCTAGCTTGAGCCGAATCAGTGCCAATGCTTTAACACTGAACGCGATGGGAGGAACGATCTACGCAGGAACCTCCATCATTCTCGAAATCATTCACTTCTCCGTCATCATGGATCCGTAAAAATGGTGGAATCTACGGTGTCAAGCGCACGAGCAACTCGTCAAAGTCTTGAATTTACTAATACGGAACGGAGGTGAACTACCATCATGCCAATCGTTAAACCTTTTATTGCGAGTAGAAGATTCACAGGCACAGCAGGGGCGGGTACAGGCACGGGGGATACCTTTTCGATTGCTGCGACAACATTCACAGACGACACAGGTGCGGCTGCTACAGCATTCCCGGCTTCTTTTTCCTACTATAATCTGTACATTAATGCCGTAATTCAGACAGGCGATACGTCAACGGTTACCACGACAGCGATCACGATTCCCGGTGGCGATGTCTTGGACCCGGCCACGCCGATTGTAGTAGAATTCGTCGCTGACAGCGCCGACAGGTCCTATTCTCATGGAATGTCGGCGCTGGTTTGTTTTATCTTAGCAATATCGTCGGAGGTTCTCTTTACCAGAACGATCTGGTGGAAATACCCAATCACACTTACATACCGCTTGCGGAAGCGGCAAAAGGTCTGAGATTCCGTCCAAATTCCAATGCCAATACCGTGGCAGGCGATACGTTTTCCTTTACCGCGCAGGCCGCCCAAACGGCACAAGGCTCAGGCCTCGGCGGGCCGACAACCGCTTCGATCACGGTTCTAGAAGTAAATGACAAGCCAATTCCTCATGATGATCTCCTGGGCACCCACTACCTCGCCTCAGATCGATCCCCAGTACGGCTCTGTCCGCATCTCCGGTGAATCGGTCATTTACACGCCGGCCGCTGACCATCGCGGCCCTGCCAGCTTTACGTACCGGGTAGAGGATGACGGCACCACACTGGGAGCGCCGGACCCGCTCATCAGCGAGGGAATCGCGACGGTATCCTTCGACATTCAGGAGAACGCCAAGAAACCGAGCGTCACAGGAGTAACGACGTTGGAGGACACGATGAGCGCGGGGGGATTAGAAATCACGCCGAACGATGAAAACGGAGTGACCACTTCCTCCTACAAGATCAGCCATATCACCGGCGGCACCCTTTATCCCCAAAACGGAGGCACGCCCCTCGCTGAAGGCCGGGACGGTACGGATCGGCGATGATGGAGAATCCGTCATTTTTACCCCCCTCTCCCAATATCTCGGAACAGCAGGTTTCCAATACACGGTGAAGGATGACGGCGGCGCAACGAGTAATGGCATGGTCACGTTCACCATTCGCGCGAGGACGGACAGCCCTCAAGTCACGCCGGCTATGACGGCGGAGGACACCATGACGTCAAGCGGTCTGGTGATTACCCCGACGGAAGCGGGCGGGTCTACCACGACCCATTTCAAAATCAGCGGAATTACTGGGGGAACTCTCTATCACAAAAACGGGACAACTCAAATCCGGGCCGATTCGCCAAAGGGGCGCCAGTGGTCACCATCCCCTACTCCAAGTTGTTGGCCAATGATTCCCCCGGACCTGACGATGAACTCATCTGGCAAACTCTGGCGGTTACCGGAGTAGGTAATGCGCTTGGCGGCACGGCATCCATGGAAGAGAATCATGTGGCGTTTATATCAAATCCGGATTTCTCGGGATGGGCTTCTTTCCAATATACCGTGACCGACGACGGCATCACGAACAATTCCCCCAAACCGGAGTCAGCTACGGCACAGGCCCGTTTCTATGTTGGGGATACGGAGGCGCCCGTGACCACCCTGTTTGGCGACAATCCCGCCTACATACTCAAAGGGCAAACCTATTCCGAAACCGGGTTCATGGCGGACGATAACGAAGATGGGGACCTCACGGGCGAAGTGAGTGTAGACGGCTCAGTCAACCACGACCGGCTCGGAGACTATGTTCTCCGTTACAACGTATCGGACAGCAGTGGAAACGCAGCCACCGAGTGACGCGGACCGTCCATGTCGTGTCGCATCACCTGGACGAGCTGTCGGTTTCCTCTGTGGAACTGACTCCTGCCTTTGAACCTGAGAGACAAAATTATACTGCTGATGTGCCTGAGAACCAAAAAACCGTCACGATTACGGCCATGGCGGAAGATCCTACAGCCACGGTTACCATCGGCGGCGTAGCCAAAGGCCACGGCTCGGACAGCCACGATCACTGGGCCGCATCGGCCATCGCTGCGGTGCAAGCCTTCTTTCTTTCCTCTCACCCCGAGGGTCCCCGGCCCATGAGAAACCATTTTCGGACTCATCCGTATCTTTTTTTCCTTCTGGGAAGACTACTCTCGAAAAGGAGTGGTCTTGTGCGGGTATTCACTCGGTTGTTCATGCTGATTATGCTGCTGTCCAGTGTTCACATCGCCTCTGCAGAAGTTCGAGAAATTCCGCCCTATGCGAAATGGGGGAGATTCGCCATGCAAGAGACCAAGAAACGCTATCCCCTTGCCGACATCGTGGATTACCAGCATCTAGGCCGAGACGTCGTCAGTTCGAATCGCGCCACCGAAACCTTCAAGCTGTGGTTGAGACAAGACCGGAGGGAGTGGGCGGTTCGGGTCATCATCACGTTTGATACCAAAACGGAAAGAGCGGTTTCGATTCAATTCCGCGAAGAGCCGCCGCCATCCCAGGCTTCCTTTGTTTTGTCGCAACGGTTCACTCCTGTGCAGATGATGGCCGCACTAAAGACCGCCTCTCAGTCATCAGTTCGGCTTTTAGACAAATCACTGTAACCCTCAATTTGTTAAAGCACCTTTGTTTCTCCCCATGTTAGTCATTCAAAATGGGAATACTGAAGAACACGACGAAAGAAAAAGAAAACAATGTGCTTCAGGAGGGATTTACATGGATGTAACCACAAACAAAGGTAACGTAACGAATCAAGAGAAAACTATAAGAACGAGAGAAATTGTTGATGCTGAAAAAGTAGAAACTCAAACGAATCCAATTAAGTCCGAGCTGATCCGCGCCGATAATGCCGATAACATTTACGAATGACGGTCAGGTTGCCAGGGCATGACTGATAGAACCTTAACCGGATAATGTGCCCCAATCGTTTGACACTTGGATCGGGCTTCTCATTTTGGAGTTTATTATCTTAGCATTTGCCCTGATGAATGAAACTTCTGATATTCCTGATTACTGTCATCGCAGCTGCGTTAATTGTCAGATCAGCCTATCTGTTATTGAAAAAGGAATCTTCCTCAAAGCCGGATATTTAATAGCATGGTGATTTGTGGAATTCAGAAGGGTTTGACAATGACAAAGAGGCTGAATCCCCGCCTCTCTTTCCATTGCCAACGATGCCATTCATATAACAAACTAAGAGGCGAAACTCCCGCCTCTTAGTTTGTTCCGCTTTAATCCCAAGCAAACCTCTGCTCTTTCCACGGGTCTCCATACATATGATACCCGTTCTTCTCCCAGAATCCCTGCTTATCCTTCGCCAAAAACTCGATGCCGCGCACCCACTTGGCGCTCTTCCAGAAATACAGATGAGGAACGACGAACCGCAGCGGCCAGCCGTGATCCGGCGTCAGGTCTTCGCCATTGTGCCGGTAGGCAAACAAATTGCCCGGGGTGAGAAAATCGCTCAGCGGCATGTTGGCGGTCCAGCCGTGCTCTGCGTGCAGCAGCACGTATTTGACCTCCGGCTTGATCTTCACCAGCTTGACGATCTCTTCGACAGGAATGCCTTCCCAGACATTGTCCAGCTTGCTCCAGCCGGTGACGCAGTGGATATCATTCGTCGTACTTCCTTTGGGAAGAGCCATCATCTGCTCATACGAGAGCGTCACTTCTTCGTCCACCAGGCCGAAGATGCGAAAGTTCCATTGCGCAGCGAGGTCCGTATATTCAGGCACTTCCCCGTAATGCAGGACGGGAAAGCCGGTCGTCACCTTTTGATTCGGCGGTACCCGGTCTTTTGTCAGTTCTGTCATGTTCCCACTCATCCATTCTCCGCTCCTTTTTTCCATCATCCCTACCGATCCCTGCTTCCAGATGGACGGTCGTTATCTCTGCGTAGTATTCGGCAGAAGACCGCTCCTCATACGGTTCAGCTATATCCTACCATGATCGCCACAGGGAGGGAACCCCGGCCGAGAGAGGAAGTGCGGAATGCCGCGCGTCCTTACAGGTGGCGTGAGACTTTCGCCATCACGTCGGCAAACGCATCGACAGCCTGATCGATATCCGTCTCCTCCATCACGGTGGAGAGGTTCCACATGCCGCGCGGCGCGGTAAATACGCCCCGATTCAACAGCTCCAGATGAACCAGCTTGGACAGCTCTTTGTACGGGCTGTGCGTGCTGGCATAATCGACAGGGGGCCGCTCGGTAAAATGCAGGTTGAGCATCGAGCCGATCCGGTTGACCGAAGCCGGGACGGCATACCGCCCGATCGCGGCCCGCATGCCCGCCTCCAGCCGCTCTCCCAATAGATCCAGACGCGCGATGGCGCGCTCATCCAGCAGCGTCATCGAAGCAATCCCCGCAGCCATGGTGGCCCGGTTTCCGTTAAATGTGCCGCTTTGCGACAGACAGCCCGATTGATTCGGATCAAACTGGGCCATGATCTCCGCCCGTCCGCCAAAAGCCCCTACCGGAAAACCGCCGCCGATGATCTTGCCGATGGCCGTCAAATCCGGGGTGACGCCGAATTTGCGCTGCGCCCCTCCGAGATCGAGCCGCAAGGTCTGCACTTCGTCAAATACCAGAAGCACGCCGTACTGGTCAGCCAGGCGCCGGAGCTCGGCCAGATAGCCGGGCAGCGGCGGGATGACACCGGCTACGCCCATCACCGGCTCCACCAGAATGGCTGCCACCTCTTCCCCCTTCTGCCGCAAAATCTCTTCGACTGCGGCGGGGTCATTGAAAGGAGCCACATAGACGTCGCGGGCGACACTCTCCGGCACTCCTTTGGTATCGGGGATCGGCGTCCAGCCCGGCTGACGGCTGTCCCGCTCCGCGCCCGGCGCGATGGAAAACTCGACGGCATCATGCGTGCCGTGATAGCCCCCCTCCATCTTGATGACGGCAGGCCTTCCCGTATACGCTCTGGCTGCACGCAGGGCAAACATCGTCGCTTCCGTCCCGGAATTGCAAAAGCGCACCTGATCCATCCCGGGGATGCGGCCGCAGAGGATTTCGGCCAGCTCTCTCTGCTCGGCGATGGCTGCCGCATAGCCGGTTCCCAGAGTGATCGCCGCTTGCACCTTTTCCAAAATAAAGGGATGGGCGTGACCGTGAATCATCGCGGTGTAATTGTTTAAAAAGTCCAAATATTCACAGCCGTCTGCATCGTAGATTCTCGGTCCGCTTCCCCGGCTGACGGTCAACGGGTACGGCTTGAAAAAGGCAATCGTCCGCGTATCGCCCCCGGGCATTACTTTTTGCGCAGCTGCGTGAGCTTCTCGCGACCTTTCTGTTCGTTTGCGATACGCCTCTTCCGCTTCCTGAAAAACCGTTTGAAGCAACATCTCCACACGCCCCTTCATCGGATTTCGTCATAAAGCCGCTTACTACTCTAAGGAATTCGTCATGGAGCGTCGAACTCCCTTTTCTGCTCGGGATGAGAAAAGCCCGCCCTCGCAGCCGAAGCCGACCAGGCGGTCTGTATTCCCCATCGCAAACCCTATTTCTTTCCTATGCGCAGCAAAGCATGATCCACCTTGATGCACAGGTCCATAATCACCTGGATTCCTTCGGCGGACACCTGCTCGGCTGCCTGTTCATTGGCGATGCCCTGCTGGAGCCAGAAGGCTTTCGGCTTTTGTTTCATCTTCAAGGTCTCTTCGGCGACGGGCGGAATGTCTTCACTGCGGCGGAATACATTGACGATGTCCACCGCCTCCTCGATGTCGGTGAGGGAGGCGACGACCTTCTCGCCGAGCACAGTCTCGCCCGCGATCATCGGATTGACCGGAATAATCTTGTAGCCGACATTTTGCATCGCCGCGGACACCATATAGCTGGTGCGGTCTGGCTTGTTGGACAGCCCGACGACGGCGATTGTCTTGGCTTCCTGCAAAAGTTCACGGCGCTGCTCGTCACTTGGATTGTGAAACATAATAAGGACCTCCTCGCTTCTCGAAAAAATAGGTAATGGGCGACTATCCCTCGCTGCGATTCAGAACAAACTGGGCGATCGTGCGCACCATTACACCTGTGGCACCCGAGGGATGCAATTCCCCCGCGCTGGCGGCGTACGCCGTACCGGCAATATCCAGATGGGCCCACGGCGTATCCTCCGCGAACTCCTGTAGGAAAACTCCGCCGATGATGCCGTGGCCGTAGCGCCCGCCCGAGTTCTTCAGGTCGGCAAAGCGGCTCTTGTTCAGCTCGCGGTATTCCTCGAACGTCGGCAATTGCCAGAGTCGCTCGCCAGCCTGGCCGGCAGCGCTGAGGATGTCGCCGACCAATCCGTCGTTGTTGGTCATGACCCCGGAGCAGATTGTGCCGAGTGCGACGACAATTCCCCCCGTGAGCGTCGCGGCGTCGACCAGACAGGAGACGCCTTGCGACCTCGCATACGTGATGCAGTCTGCCAGAACCAGTCTGCCCTCGGCGTCTGTCGTGATGATCTCCACCGTTTTCCCGCTCATCGTCGTGATGACGTCACCCGGCTTGTAGGCTGTTCCCGACGGCATGTTTTCCACACAGCCGATCACGGTGAGGACGTTTGCCTTTGGCTTCAGCTGACCCAGCGTCTCCAGCGCCCCGATCATGGCGGCGGCACCGCCCATATCGGACTTCATGTCCTCCATGCCTGCTACCGGCTTGATCGAGATGCCCCCCGTATCAAAGGTTACTCCTTTTCCGATCAGGCCGATGGCGTCTTCCCATTTTTCCTTGCCCTGGTATTTGACCACGACGACATATGGTTCTTGGGCGCTTCCCTGAGCCACGGACAGCACGCCGCCCATCCCCAGTTCCTCCAGCTTATCTTGCGCCAGCACTTCATACTCCATCCCGTATCTCTTCGCCACGGATACGACCGCATCCTTCAAGGCGGCCGGCGTCATGTAGTTGCCCGGCTCATTGACCAGTGTGCGGGCGAGATTGGTCCCCTGGGCGAACGCTTCGCCGCGCATCACGCCGATCATGGCAGCGGCCGCCTCTTCGTCGCTTTCGACCAGCAGCTGGACCGTCGCGATCGGCTCCGATTCCCTTTTTGGCTTGGAGCGATAGCCTTCATAATGGTAGGTAGCCAGGCCAAAGGCTTCCGCGGCCGCATGCGCCAAACGCTCCAGCACAAGTCCGCCCTGGGACCGCAGATCGACGGCGACCACTTTTTCCTTCCCTTTCGCCGCGGCGGATTTGGCTGCGCGGGCGAAGGCAGATCGCGCGGACCGGAAATCAGAGGATTCCGGCTTCCCCATTCCCGTGATGAGCAATTTTTTGGCGGACAGTTTGCCCATGGTGTGCAGGACGGTGAGGGCTTTGGCGTCCCCGCTGATTTCCTTTTCCTTTTGCATCGCGGCCAGCGCGCCGTCAAAGAGCTGATTCAGCTCCGGATAAACTTCGGCGATCTCTTCTCCCCTCCAGAGCGGAATGACCAGCTCGTCACAGGCCATGCTGTTCCATTCTGTACGTTTTTCTACCGTTACGTTCATATACTCTTCCTTCTTTCTCTGTGATAGGATACAATTATGAGCGATTTGCCCCTTCGCAATCGGCAGGATCCAGTCTTAGGCGCAAGGTGGGAAACGGCATCTTTTTTGCATCCGTGTACGGGATGGCATCCGCCTCGGGGAGGGCTGCCAGGCAGTCATCCAGATAGGCGAGCACCGTATCCACATCGAGATCCCAGTGGCAGGGAGCATAGGGAGCGAGATATTTTTTGCTGTTGCCAAACATCCAGCGCGCCCCTTTGATGTTTCCGCCTGAAAAATGATACAAGCCGACTGCCATCTGCAAAAGTCCCTGGAGAAACTTGTTGGATTTGTCCTCCATCCAGATTTCCTCCAGCAAATCGTGGCACTCGTAGTACTCCTTTTGGTTGAAGAGTTCGATAAACCGGAGATACTGCGCGGGGTAACTCATCGGCGTTGCCTCCATATTTTATACCTTCTCATCATGGTAACACAGATTGGCTCGTCTCGAAATCCTGACGAAATCTTCACGGATGAGGTTAGCCCCCTTCTGTTACAATAAACTCAATACCTGTTTTGCAGAAAGGAATGGATTTTTCTATGGCAGCGTTATATGACAATTTTCCCTTATGGGCAGCTTTGATTGCCATAGGAATTGCCCAGTTTGTCAAAATCCCGCTGACGTACATCGCCACCCGCTCATGGCAGTGGTCCCTGATGTTCAGTACGGGCGGCATGCCCAGCTCTCACTCCTCGGCCGTCACCGCGCTCTCGACTGCTGTCGGCATTCGCGAAGGCTTCAGCAGCAGCATGTTTGCCATCTCCGCGATCATCGGCGTCATCGTAATGTTTGATGCCGCAGGCGTACGCCGTCACGCCGGGATGCAGGCCGTGGTGCTCAACAAGCTGGTCGATGAATTCAACCACCTGTTGGAAGGGATGAAGACCTTCAAGGTGCGTCCGAATGAGGCAAAGGCGAAAAAACTGAAGGAACTGCTCGGTCACCAGCCCATCGAAGTGTTGATCGGCGGCTGGCTGGGGGTTATGATCGCCCTGGTCATGTACAGACTCTTCTACATATAAAAGACCGGATCAGAATCCAGCGGTTCACACCGGACATATAGGGAGGGGTAGTGCTCATGCGCATTGTGTCGATCTGTCCTAGCAACACGGAGATCCTCTATTACCTGGGGCTCGGCGATCAGGTGGTCGGACTCGATGACCACTCTGACTGGCCCTCCGAATGGCAGCATCTGCCCCGCGTCGGACCGGATCTGACGATTGACATGGACCGGGTGGAGGCGCTCCAGCCCGATTTGGTGGTCGCGTCGCTCAGCGTACCGGGCATGGAGAAAAACGTGGAAGCGCTCAAAGCCCGCTCCCTTCCCCATATCGTCCTCGATCCCCAGCGGCTCTCCGATATTCCGCGAGACATCCGCCTGGTTGGGGAAGCGACTGACAGCAGACAGCAGGCGGAGCAGCTCGCTCTTCATTTTGCCGAAAAAACCGAAACCATCAAACAAGTGGCGCAATCCGCCGGACATCGCCCCAAGCTGTACTGGGAATGGTGGCCCAATCCCATCTACACGCCAGGGAGAGAAAACTGGCTGACCGACGTCAGCGAGCTTGCCGGGGCGACCAATGTATTTGCCGATTACCCCGTCGCCAATGTAAAAGCGACAAGAGAGATGGTGCGGGAGCGCGATCCCGACCATATCTGCGTCGTCTGGTGCGGAATCGAATTGAAACGCATCAAAACCTCGATGATTACGGATCGTCCGGAGTGGTCTGAGATGACCGCGATCCAAAGGGGGCAGGTGCATCTTCTGGAAGAGGGCCTGTACTGCCGCCCCTCTCCCCGGATTCTGGACGGACTGCGACAGCTGGTCCTCCTGATCCACCCGGAGCTGGAAGGGAAGCTGCCCGCCACCATCGCATAACCCATCAGACGAAAAAAAGGATTTGCCCAGCTGCAACAGCAACTTTGGCAAATCCTTTTTTCAACCTCTTTTTCCTGCTTTCCATTGGCTTTTTGCGCTAATGTACCTGATCGGACATCGCTGCGATTCCCTTTTCATTCAGCCTGTTCATCATCGCTTCGGTCACTTTGCCGTCACCGCGGCGGACGACATACACATCAACCGACTTTTTGCCCCAGAGCTTGTAGACATCCTGCTTGGTCTCAAAGTACAGGTCGATCTTGTTGCCGCGGATGGCGCCGCCTTTGTCTGCCACAACGCCGTAGCCGTAGCCCGGGATGTACAACACCGTACCCAAAGGGAATACGCGGAGATCGGCTGCGATCGTAGAATACTCGTCACGGCGAACCTTTACGCCGGAATATGTAATCCCGTAGGATGGATGTGTCGGATGTTTCCCGGTTGATTCATATCCGGCGTAGTACCCGGTTGCGACAACGCGGACTTTGGGGTATTGCTCCAGCACGGCCTCCGCTTTGTCGATGACCGGGCTGAACGAGCTGGTGGAGACGGCCCGCCTCTTTACCATATGCTGTCCTTCCCGGGATTCCCTGATTCCGTACGTGTTTTGGACAGAGCGATCACCGATGGCATTGTATCCGAAACTGTCACTGGCAAAGCTGGTCAAGGCAAACGCGCAAAGCATCACGATGCAAATCATTCGCTTGGCATTCATTTTTGTAAAATACCTCCTCTCGCTACTAGTCTTGTCCACGAGAGGAGGAAACTATACACAAATTCAACCAGAAGCTGAAATATTCTGGTTCGTTACCGATCTTCCACCCTTTGCAAAACTCCGTATTCTACGGTGCGCAAGGCCGGGAGACAAGGGCTTTTCTCAAGAAAAAACTGCCCTCAAGATCTCACTTGAAGGGCAGTTTCCGCTTAAAACATCCGGTATCCTTTTTTCCGCAGTGTCTGGATGGTCCATCCGCTGGCTACAGCTCCGGCCATCCCGAAGCCGAGAATGATGGCATCCCAGAGACCTGGAACAATTCCTTTATAGATCAGTGCGCCGACGACCACGCCGCAGACGAGAATGACGGGCATCCAGGTGGTTCGCAAAATCATGTTTATAATGAAGCCGATGCCAAATCCCAGCACTGCAAACAAGACAACGGATACGACAAACTGCAGCAAGCTCATACGCGGTCAGACCTCCTGCTTCTTTAAGGCGAATAGCGGGACAGGCTTCGAGCCTGTGCCCTGTTTCGCTATTAAGTGTAGCGGAATCAGGTGCACAGGTCAATTGGAAAACTGGGCTTTCGTGGAGGTTGAGGCGAGGTCATCGCTGCCTGGAGCATCCATTGCGTCCCGGCGGTTGAGGGGCGGGGACCAAAAAAAGAAGCCGACTGCCATCGGCTCCTCCATTCGTTTACGATCGTTTTCCCGCTGCCGTTGGCTCCTCCGTATGGGCGCCTGAGCCCTCGCATCCCGGACAGTCTTCCGTGCCTCCCAGCAGCAGTTGAAAATAGCCTTGTCCTTTGCAGTACGTGCAGGCTTCTTGTTCTTTTCTCATGTTGATCGCTCCTTTCACCGTTGCCGGGTTTCCGGGTTTTCATTGTTTCATTATTCTGATTTTTCGGATGTATCTCACTATAACAGAAACGGAAACTCTCGTTCAATCCGGAAAAAGAGAGGAAAAATAGAAAAAAACCGCTATGTAAGCGGCAACAATGCATGTTATCTCCCCGATGCTCAGGATTTCGAGAAGACTTTATAAGCGGTGTATTGAAACACCGGGTCGATTGGATAGTCACGACCAATCAAGCCCTGCTCCCGCTCCCGGTACTGCGGCAGAATAATTTTCAGGTACGTCGAGGAGAGGGGATCCTGGATCAGCTGCTCAATCGGCAAAAAGGCGGCGGTCTCGATCTCTCCCTCCTGCGGACGCGGCTCTCCGCTGAGGTAATCCATCCAGAAGACCACCATGTTGTCGCTGATGGTCTCGCGAATCACACCGGAGCGGACGGCGGCAAGCTGCCTGACGACCGCCTGCACCCCCGTTTCTTCCTGGACCTCTCTGACGGCGGCCGCATCCACGGTCTCCCCCGGCTCTACAAAACCGGCGGGAAAGGACCATTGCCCCTTGAGGCCGCCATATGCTTTTTTCACGACCAGGGCTTCCTCCCCGCGGATTACGATTCCGCAGGCGCCCAGCCATACATTGCTTCGTTTCATGCTGCCCCCTCCTTCTTTTTCCAGTATAGCGCATGCGGCCGTGCGTAGGTGAGCCTGTCCTTGGAACGCGGCCGCGGTGTGAAGAAGCATGTTTCCCTGCTTTGCTCCGGGCTCCGCCCCCATGGTAGCCAGCACTGTTCGCTCCGCGAAAGCTGGCGGGGGTGCGCAAAAGTAGCTGCGCAGCAGGTTCAGGGTTGCGCCCCTTTTTCCCGCCATCTGCCGCTCCGCTGAGCCGGGCTCCACAGTCGCGCCGCAGGGAAACATGCTTCTTCTGCGAGCTTTGGGCTGGTTTGCTGTTGCTCGGGGAGTGGAGAGTGGTCAAAGTACAGCGGTTTGCTTGTAAGCAGTTTGGTTCGGCAATCGTGGCTCAGCGGTAACGGTAGCATGGCTCCTCGGTCAGTTCATGGTTGCCTCTCTTTTTGATTGCACAGGATGCGTTTGGGTGCTTGTCCTTGCGCTTCCATGCGATGCTCTCAAACCTGTTAACCTCGGCTCCATGAAGAAGCATATTTTCCTGCGCCGCGACTGTGGAGCCCTGCTTAGCGGAGTGGCGATTCGCGGGAATAAGGAGCGCAACCTGGGTTGACCTCAGAGCATAGGCTGCTTTTGCGTCTCCCCCGCGAATCGTCACGGAGCGGACAGTTTAGCTTCCTCGTAAGGCGGAACCCGGAGCACAGCAGGGAAATATGCTTCTTCTCGCTGTGGCAACATTGGTAAAGAAATACTTCGGAGCAAAGCAAAACAAAAGGGCTTGCGCCCTCTGCTAATGAATACCCAAAACAAAAACCCCCGACTGCTTGAGCCGGGGGCTTGCTCTCAATCATCATCGTCCTCATCCAAGAGACCATTGTCAATCATGTAGCGCAGATTCTCCCTGTCGCGTTCGCGGCCTTTTTCCTTCAGCCGATCAATGGCCGGCAGGATGAGAATATCTACCTCACGCTGAACATGATGAGCCAGATCGTGGCGTCCCTGTTCTTCCAGATAAGCGCCTACCTCCATCAGGGCATTGTAGCGCTCCATCTCTTCGCGTGTCATCAATCCTCTGACCTGGATACTGGCGTGGCGCATAGACAGCTCCTCTTTACAGGCGCACTTTTTTCAGCGCGAGGCCGACGCCGCCGATTTTGTACAGATAGCGCAGGTCGCTCGCTTTTTTCATCAGTGCCGCCGAAGTTCCGAACAGTTTTTTGCTGCCGACCATTCCGATGCCTTCGCCTCTTCCGAGAGAAGCCAGCGATCCTTGGAGAGCCGGTTTGAACGGCATCATCACTTCGCCGCGAATGAGAGCAGCCAGATTGTCACCCAGCGCTTCGCCCTCTTGTACGGCGATTTGCGCGGTTGGCGGGTACGGACGACCTTCGTCGTTGAAGATCAGGGCGCAGTCGCCGACGACGAATACATTGTCATAGCCGGGAGCACGCAGGTACTCGTCTACCTTCACACGGCCGCGCATGACTTCGAAGCCGGATTTTTCGACGATGCTGTTGCCGCGTACACCAGCGGCCCAGACGACCGTCTTCGATTTGATCTCTTGACCGTCGGCAAGCAGGACGCCATCCGGGGTGCACTGCTTGATCGCCGTACCGATCAGGAATTCGACGCCTTTTTTGGTCAGGACATCGACTGCGTAGGAGACCAGCTCAGGATCGAAGCCGGGCAGAGCCGTTGGCGCCGCTTCGATGTTGTAGATTTTCACCAGGCTTGGATCCACGTCGAACTCCTCGCACAGCTCAGGCACGCGGTCAGCCAGCTCGCCGCTGAACTCGATGCCGGTAAAGCCTGCTCCCCCTACCACAAAGGTGAGGTAGTCCGTGCGATGCGGTTCATTTTTATATTTGGCAAACATATATTCGATATGCTCGCGAATTTGCCGAACAGCGTTGATGCTGCGGATGCTGAAAGCGTATTCTTTCAGGCCTTCGATACCGAATGTCTCCGGATCGCTGCCCAGTCCGATGACCAGGTAGTCGTAGCTCAGAACGTCGCCGCTCTCCAGGGTAACGGTGCGCTCCTCCGGCTGAATGGACTGAACCGTGTCCTTTACGAAGTTGATTTTGTTCATGTCGATGATCTGATCCAGACCGACTCGGGCATGATCGGCCGGTGCGGTTCCCGCCGCAGGCTCATGCAGCCAGGTGGTGATGTAATGATAGTTGTGCTTGTTGACCAGGGTGATCTCTGCTTCGTTGTAGTTGAGCTTTTTCTGCAGCTGCAGCGTGGTCAAAAGCCCCCCGTACCCGGCGCCGAGGATGAGGATTTTGGGTGTGCTCATGGATATCCCTTCCATTTCATGAATGATAGTCATCCCATTTGAGTTTGTGCGAAATTTCACGTGAGTGGTTACGCTTAAGATTCCCTTTTTGAATGGAGTTGTATAAACGGAATTATTGCCATGTCACATCCTATGCGTGCATCTGTGAAAAATGGCACAACCAACGGGATAAAAAAATGTGTCAATTTTTTTACATTCAAAATCATCTTAAAAGGTATCGACAAATTTTGCAAGCCATATTTGCCCACCAACTGTTCTTTTCCCACCTTTTTTTCGTTTTCAACAATGGGTATAATAGGAAAGGATGCGTTCAGAATATTTCGGAGGTGCTGAGATTGAATTTTCTGCAAAAGGACGAGCATGTGTACGACATCACAATTATCGGTGGAGGACCCGCTGGACTGTTTACAGCGTTTTACGGCGGAATGCGTCAGGCAAGCGTAAAAATTATTGAAAGCATGCCCCAGCTCGGCGGCCAGCTTTCTGCCCTATATCCGGAGAAATATATCTACGATGTGGCTGGGTTTCCGAAGATATTGGCGCAAGATCTCATTCATAATTTAAAAGAGCAATTATCTCGTTTCAATCCCACTGTCTGCCTCGAAGAAAAGGTGCAAAATGTCGAAAAGCAAGCGGACAACGTATTCGAAATTACCACGGACAAAGGCATCCACTACTCGCGCGCTGTGATTATCACCGCCGGGGTGGGCGCATTCGAACCGCGGAAACTAGAGCATCCAGACGCCGTCAAATACGAAAAGGCAAACCTGCATTACTTCGTCACCGATCTGAACTCCTTCAAAGGCCAGCGTGTCGCCGTCATCGGCGGAGGCGACTCGGCCGTAGACTGGTCGCTCATGCTGGAGCCGATCGCCAAGCAAGTCACATTGATTCACCGCCGCGATAAATTCCGTGCACACGAGCACAGCGTTGAAATGCTCATGTCCTCCAAAGTAAATGTCATGACACCCTACGAAATCGCAGCCCTGCATGGCGATGAGCAAATCGAACGCCTGACGCTGCTTAACGCATCGACAAAAGAAGAAACCGAACTGGAAGTAGACGCCGTGATCGTCAACTTCGGCTTCATCTCCTCGCTCGGCCCTATCAAAAACTGGGGATTGGAGCTGGACAAAGGCTCGATCGTGGTCAACTCCAAGATGGAATCCAACATTCCCGGCATCTATGCCGCTGGAGACGTCACTACATACCCGGGCAAAGTCAAGCTGATCGCCGTCGGTTTTGGCGAGGCCCCCACAGCGGTCAACAACGCGATGGGCTACATCAACCCGGATGCCAAGCTGCAGCCTGGCCACTCTTCCAGCATGGAAAATTTCAAATCGTAAATTCTCTTCCTGCAGAACTTCAGCATAGATCTACGCACACGAGCGTCCTGTCAGCCCATTTCGGCGGCAGGGCGTTTTCGGTTTTGGCGGATGAATAAGGGCTGCCCCCCTGGTGCAAAGTAGGGAGAGAACCGGACACGGAAAAGGAGCGATCGCCAGATGGATCATCTCTGTCCTGTATGCAACGGATTTCTCTCGCTTCACGAGGAGTGTCCGCTCTGTTCCGAGCCTCTGGACGACAGCGGCCGACTCTATGATTACTACGGCGATTACAGCCCCTACCGGGAGATTGACGATGCCAAACTGACCAACGGCGTACAGGATGCGCTGCACCACCACTGCCTTCATCTCGGCTGGTGCCCCCGCTGCAGGCAGGAGCATATCCTGGCCGTGGAGGAATGGGATGAAGTCACGCTGTACGAGTACGATGGCATTCGCTGATGCCCCTCTGACCAAAAAAGAAGGACGATCCCCTGCGGACTCGTCCTTTTCCGTTCACCTATCGTTTTTTCAGCTTACCGCTTTTCGCCCAGCTTCCTGGCGAGGTATGCGTTGGTTTCCTTTACTTCAGCCAAAAGCTTCGGCAAAACGGCCTTGATTTTGGCCTCGTCGCCCGATTCGATCGCGGCGTGGAACTCCCGATGGTTCTCTTTGTACTTTTCTTTGAAAGCCCGCATCGACTCCTTTGCTTCCTTTTTCTTGGCCGGGTCGGCTTTCATTTTATCTTTTTGCGCTTTGAAGGCTTCCTTCAGGCGTTTTCTCTCGTCCAGTGCCGCTTTCCACTCTTCTGCGCTCTCCGGCGTGTATTTCTCCGCCAGCAAGGTCAAGTACATCCGCTTGTGGACGCTTTTACAGTGATAGGCATATCCTTTGTGATGCCCCATCTGCTCGTGGTGAGACTTGGCCTCCGATACCGGCACCTCCGGCTCCGCTTCTGTCGCCAGCACCCCTGTCGGCAGCGACAGTCCGAGCGCCAGAACGGCCGCAAAGAGACTTTGGCTCCATCGTTTCATGGTATGTTCCCCCCTTCATTCTGATAGCATCAAAGCTCGCTTACAATTCCATCGTATCCTCCAGGGGACCATCCAGCTTGGCATCGTCCTCCTTTACCTGTGCGGCGGGCTCCAGCGGGCCTCCTGCACGGCCCTGGGGCGGCTGCAAGTCATGTTGATCCAGTCCAAGTGCGCGAACCAGACCCATCTGCTCGAGGTCGTGCTTCGTCTTGGGAGTGCTGCAGCGGTAGATCATCCGGTAGACTTCCCGCAGGTTGTCATCGTACTCGTCGTTGTCTCTGTCAGGCAGATCCGTCCACAGGAAGTGCCCGTGCATCCACATCATGTAATCGCCGTGCTTGCAGTGTTCGAACAGATCCCGCAACATGCCCGCTTCTACCGGAGTGGCTTCGATTTCAAAATCGTAACTGGCATTCGCCCCCCCTCTCACGTCACGGATCTCGGCGACGGTCGTGCCGCGTTGCAGGGTGATGTAGTACCGTTGCTTTTCCACGGACGCACATCCCTCCTTTCTCCAGCTTTCTCCTATTTACCATGCGCCATGAAAAGGAAAAACATGTACACGAAAAAAAATCCACCCGGCAATAGGGTGGATTTTTAACCGGCGGCTCCTCGCAACCGGCCGGCTTCTTAGCTTTTCTTTTCGAGCAGTTTCTCGATGGCAAACGGCACCAGATCCGTCATCGTATCAAATGCACTCTGAACATCCAGACGCTCTGTCCATTTGTGAGCGTCTTTGCCAAACGGCCCCAGGTTCATCACCGGCATATTCAGCTCCACCAGCTCCCGGATCGGCAGCGAATAGCCTTTTTCCCACAGCGGCATATTTTCCACCAGCGGCTGGACGGCCTGATCGTCTTGCGGCAGCCCCGTATAGCTGAGGTCAGAGAGTCCCTGGAAGTAATGCTGATGCTTCAATTCCAGCTGATGCTTGGCGGCGGCGCGATCGATCACCTCTGCGATGACGCCTGTAATTCGCGGATGACGGCGCGAGCTGACCGGCGGGTAGTACGGCGGCGCGTAAAAGAGCACGATCATCGGCGCCAGTTCCTTGCACAAGAGGCCCAGTTCGTCGATCAGACGAATCGTCACTTCCCGGTCGTCCATCCCTTCCCGCTCCGCCATCACCTGCTCCTGGATCCGGTCCACGCGCTCTTTCCCGAGCTTGTCTGTCACATAAGCGAGCATCTCCTCAAAATGCAGCACCCGGACGCTCATGGAGGTCGGCTCGGACTGGTTCATCCCGGCGAACACAGCGGCCCGCGCGGCGTAATCCTGCTCGATTTTTCTCGCTGCCTGCTCGGCCAGCTGACGAAGCTCGCTCGTCACCTCGGCGATCGATTTTTCCATCAAGAACAGATTGAACAAGGCCACCGCCCGATCCGGAATCTGCACCGAGTATTCCTTTTTCAAATCCTTTTGCTGCAGGCTGGTCGGCGGCGGCGTCACTTCTCCTTCGACCACCTCGCAAAAGTCCGTATTCAATTCCAGCTCGCAAGCGATGCGGGAAGCCATCACGTTGGCATTGAGCCCGGAAAATGGCTCGCCGACATGCGTTTCCTTGCCGTAGCAGTAGAAGCCGGGAAGCACCTTGCCGAGCGATCCGCTGTAGACGTACGTACTCTCATCGCCGGGGTAGGCGGAAAAGACCGGCTCGCAGTTGAGGCAGGCGTGATAGTCGAGTCCGTGCTCCCGGGACAGCTGCAGCAAGGCGGGTACCGCCGCCCGCATTCCGAGTGAATTCACCTCTTCATCCGGCACGGCCAGGAGCAGGACATTCCCCTCAAATTCGCCCGCGCAGGCACGCTCCAGCATCGACATCTGCAAGACAAGTCCCGCTTTCATGTCCATCGAGCCGCGGCCGAACAGCCACTCTCCTTTGGCGAGGTCGTCCTGCACCTGCTGCGGCAGCTTCTGCTGATTCTGCCTGTACGCCTCGGTCAATCCTTTTACATCGAAAGCAAGCGGCTTCCACTCGCCAAAATCCTGAACATCCACAACGTCAAAATGGCTGACCAGGACTACCGTAGGCGCAACCGGCTCTGCCTTTTTGGCCAGGGCCGTCACAAAATAGCGTCCGTCCCCTGTCGGGTGAAGCTGCACGAGATCGGGATGGGCCTGAAAATACGGGAGCGTCCGGATCTCTTCCACGAGAGCCCGCGCCAACTCCACTTCGGCCGGAGAACCTGTCACGGATGGATAGCTCACCAGTTTCGCGAGCAGCTCGATCAATTGCTCTTTTGTTTGCCATTTTTCTGCTTTCATCATTGCGGACTCCCTCGTCTTTCCGTATTGTGGAATCATTTTCTATCAACAGGGCAAAAAATAGGCGGCCGGGGGCCTCCACCTATCAGTTATTCCCGATCAGCAGCGAGATTTCCTCCGCCGCCTCCCGAACTTTTGCGATCAGTGTCGGCATCCTGTCCTCCGTGATGCGGAAGGCAACCGCATTGATCGACAGAGCCCCCACTACCTTGCGATTGCGCCCGAGTACCGGTGCGCCGATCGCCGTCGTCCCTTCTGTGCGCTCACTATAGCTGATTGCATAGCCCTTTTCCTTAATCGCACTGAGCTGCTTGAAGAAATCGGCTCTCTGCTCCGCAGGAACAAGCTGCTCGACGATCCGCTCTACCTCCATCTTCGGCATAAATGCCAGCATGGCTTTATTGGGAGCGCCCACCGTCAGCGGTATCCGATCTCCCAGATCTTCCGCGACGCGCAGCTTGAGCGGACTTTCCACCTTATCGATCAACAAGCCCTCCAGCCCGCTCGGAATGTTCAGGCAGATGCTTTCCTCTACCTCTCGAGCGAGGCGTTCCATGACAGGCTTCGCGACGTAGCGAAAATCGATCTTGTCCAGCAGCCGCATCCCGATGGTGATCCAGGTGTGGCCGATCCGGTAGTGCTTGGTTACCGGGTCCTGGCTGGTCAGTCCATGCGAGATCAGCGAACCCAAAATGCGATGCAAGGTACTGAGCGGTAGGGAGGTGGCTTGGGACAGCTCCGAGATAGACCAATCCGTTTTTGTTTCGTCAGAGACCAATACCGATATGATCTCCATTGCCCTGTCGATTGACTGTACCATTTGTCATTACTCCCGTTCCTTAGGCCGCTTGGGAAGCATCGGCCTGACTTTGCTTCTTTCTGCGTCCCAAACTGGTGTTCAGGCGCTTTTCCAGACGATTGACCACGTACGTGAAGATCAGAACCAGCACCAGGTAGTAGAGACCCACTACCGCGTAAGTGTCCAGCTGCCGGTAGTTGGAGGCAGCTTCGCTCAGCGCGGTTCCCCACAAATCCTGCATGCCGACATAGGCGACCAGGGAAGAGTCTTTCAGCCCGATGATAAACTGGTTGCCAAGCGGTGGAATGGCACGTCTGAAGGCTTGCGGCAGGATGATCCGGCGCATCGCAAGCGGCGTCGGCATCCCCAGCGACTTGGCAGCCTCCATCTGGCCGCGGTCAATCGACTGGATGGCTCCGCGGAAAATCTCCGAAATATAGGCGCCGTTGTGAACGGCCAGTGCGATGGCTCCCGCCCAGAAGGAGGAAAGCGTAATCGCTCCCGACAGTCCGAAGTAGAGTACGGCGATTTGAACGATCAGCGGCGTTCCCCGGATGATCGTGATGTACACATGAGCGATGGATTGCAACAGCTTGGAATTGGAGATGCGAAAAAAGGCGAAAACAAGACCCACACCGCATCCCATCAAAAGCGAAATCAACGTCAGCCGGAGAGTCAAATAAGTGGCTTCCAAAAACATAGGATAGGTGGACAAAAGGATGTCAAACATATTGGTTCACCCCGGTTTAAAAAATAGAGGCGTCCGCTAAAGACGCCCGGCTGGTACGGAAAGGTTATTCACTTCCCAAAATGTCGCGTCCAAACCATTTTTCACTGATTTTCTGGTAGGTACCGTCTTTGATGATCTCATCCAGGGCCTTGTTTACCTTTTCCAACAATTCCTTGTCATCTTTGCGCAAGGCGATGGCCTGGTTGTCCTTGCTGAGCGGCTCGCCGACATCCTTGATTTTGCCCGGCACTTCCTTCATGTAGCGGAAGCCTACCATCTGGTCGGTGATCACGGCATCCAGGCGGCCGGTGGAAATATCCATCAGCGCCGTAACGTCGCTGTCAAACGTCGTGATATTGCTCTTGTCGGTCAGTTTCAGCGCCTGTTGCTCATAGCTGGATGCTTTTTGCACGCCGATTTTTTTGCCTTTCAGATCTTCGGCTGATTTGATCGTGTCGTTGTCAGCGGCGACGAAGATCTGGGCGCCGGAGCGATAGTAGACATTTGAAAACGCTACCGCTTTTTCCCGCTCAGGAGTAATCGTCAAGCTGCCGATGACCGTATCGTATTTTTTCGCCTGCAATCCCTGAATGATCGTCTCAAACGGGTTGGTGATCGGCACAGGGTTCATCCCCATTTTTTCGGCCAAGGCCTTTCCGATCTCCACGTCGAAGCCCATCAGCTCTCCGTTTTCTTTAAAGTTAAACGGCTTGTAAACACCGCTCATCGCATAAGTAAAGTCTTGCTTGGCGCCTTCCTTGCCTGCATCTCCGCTGGGTTGAGAGGAAGTAGAGGAACCACAGGCAGACAGTGCCAGCGAGCCCAGCAGCAGGGTAGAGAGGAGTGCCATTGTCCATTTTCTTTTCATCATGTGAAAGCCCCCTTTTTTGGTTTACAAAATACTCTGCAAAAACTGTCGGGTCCGCTCATGCCGCGGATTGGTGAAAAATTCGGAAGGCTGTCCTTGCTCCAGAATGACGCCGCCGTCCATGAAGACCGCCCGGTCGGCCACTTCACGCGCAAAGCCCATCTCGTGCGTGACCACCACCATCGTCATGCCTTCCTTCGCCAGCTGCTTCATCACCTGCAGCACTTCGCCAACCAGCTCCGGGTCCAGCGCCGAGGTCGGTTCGTCAAACAGCATGATTCGCGGCTTCATCGCCAATGCCCGTGCGATCGCCACCCGCTGCTTCTGTCCGCCCGACAGCATGTCCGGATAGACGTCAGCCTTATCCTTCATGCCCACCTTTTCCAGCAGGGCGTACCCTTCTTCTCTCGCTTGGCTGGGGGGAACCTTTTTCACAAAGATCGGCGCCTCGATCACATTTTCCAGTGCCGTCTTGTGCGGAAACAGGTTAAAATGCTGGAACACCATGCCTACTTCCGCCCGAAATTTGTTCAGGTCCGTTTTCTTCGGATCGATCACCTGTCCATCGATGCGGATTTCTCCCGAATCAAGCGTCTCCAAAAAGTTCAGACACCGCAGCAGCGTGCTTTTTCCGGAACCGCTGGCACCCAGCAGCACGACTACTTCTTTTTCAGCGACAGTCAGGTCGACGCCTTTTAAGACTGTCAATGAACCAAACGACTTGACTAATTTTTTTACTTCAATCACTTCGATGTGTGCCCCCCTTCCAGCTGTTCAAGTGATTAAACCAAGCAATTCGGTGCATAACTATACATTTCCGAATTGTGAAAATAGTTTCTGTTTTGATTATATTTATCTGTGAACGTTCTGTCACGCGTTTTTTTTTGCTAGGGGTACTCTTTTTTAAAATCGGCTTGGCAGTCCAGAACGGAATTTGGATGAATATTCCATTCAAAAATTCATTTTGACCTTCATATTTTCACTATACATAAAAAAACACCCCGGCCGAACACAGCCGAAGTGCTTGTTTTTTTCCTTTTATTCCATTTTCTGATGTTCCGTTATTTTACGACAAGCGTCGCGATCATTTTGCCGTGGTCAGGTCCACACAGGACGTTGCAGAAAATCTTGTACTCTCCTGCTTTGTCCACGGTAATGGTTTTGCTGCCCTCATTTTGAATATCGACATCGAGACCTTCAATGCCAATTCCGTGGTAGCCTTCTGTAGACTTGAAGTTGATCGTAATGGGCTCGCCCGCTTTTACCTCAAAGGTATCCTGGTTGAACTTCCAGTTACTGGCTTCGATATTGATCGTATTGTCAGCGCTTGCCGCAGCCTGCTCGCCGCTGGCCGCCGGAGCCTGCTCGCCGCCTCCTGCCGCTGTTTCTTTTTTGTCTGCTCCGCAGCCTGCCAGCATCGCAGAGATAGCTACAGCCGAAATCAGTAAACCCCACGTTTTTTTCATAAGGCACCCTTCTTTCATGCATTGATTGCAACGTTTACACTTTCATTGTATCGAAAAGAGGCGCCCAGAATCTGGTAAGCTGTGAACGAAGTTTGACGAACCGACGAACGATTGGTGAACTTTGGAAGAAATTAGAAAGAGGAAAGAGTTGGCTGCCTTTTTTTCTGTAGCATTCGCGCCGCTGCCCTCGTCAAATCAACAGAGATAGAGGAGGTGATCCCCTTAGAGCCGCTGTCCAAAAAGAGTGAGCACATCATGAAGGAGTGGATGGCCGAATACCATGGCCTGGTCTTTCGGACCACCTATTACTATGTCAAAAACAGGGCCACCGCGGAAGATTTGACGCAGGAAGTATTCGTCAAAGCCTTTCAGAAAATGGATACCTTCCGCCATGAAGCCCGCCCGGAGACCTGGCTGTACCGGATTGCCATCAATACCGCCAAAGATTACCTGAAATCATGGAATCACCGCAAACTGATGCTCACCTCTACCTTTTTTGAGAAAGACGCCTCAGACTCGATCGAGCATCAGGTCATGAAGCAGTTCCAAAACGACGAACTGCTGAAAAATGTCATGGCCCTCTCCACCAAGTACAGGGAAGTCATCGTTCTCTATTATTTTGAAGAGGTAAAAACCCCGGAGATTGCCGTGCTGCTGGGGGTAAAGGAATCGACGGTGCGCGTCAGGCTGATGCGCGGATTGGAAAAGCTGCGACAATCGTTGAAAGGAGGAGATCAGGATTGGATATCCTGGAGCAACAGCTAAAACAACGTAAAGAACTGGTCCGTCAAACGCTCAAGCTCACGCCGGAGGAAGCCGCCGTGCTGGAGCAGCGCGTCCTGGCGGCCCACGCCGCGCAAAAGAGACCCAGGAGAAGTTCTGCCCGGGGCTGGGCCTTCGCTGGCATCGCGGCCGCCTGCGCTTGGTTTCTTTTGGTACAACCGCTCTCCCTGCCACAGGCGGATCCAAACCAGGTAGATACTCCTCCGAGCCCTGCTCCACTCCGGGCGCTTACTCCCCACGAGACTGTTCAGCTCCCTGACGTCCCCCCTCAGCGAATCGCGTGGCAGACGGAAGCCGACAAGCTGGCGCTGTATCAGGTGTTTTCGCTGGGCATGACGTACGCCGAAGCGAAAGCGCTCTTCCCCGAGCTGGGCGAGCTGGGGCCCCAGGGCGGACTGGATGGCCTGGGAGAAGCCGGTTTGCATCAAGCCACCATGCCGGTCACTCTGGGAGACGATCAGGCCGAGCTCTCGCTCCATTTTCAACACGGCTTTCTGTACGCCGCGCGCTATCAGATCGAGAGCACCGACGAGGCCGGGATCACGCAGGAGAAAGAGCGCCTGGAGGCCTTTTACGCACCTGCGTTCGGGACGCCTCGGGAAGAAGGCATCGAGGCTGGCACCAGCACCGCCTGGAGCCCCTACTTTAACATGGGACTGACGAAAAACTATGACGGCCGCTTTTTCCTCATCTGGGGCCTGCAGGGCGGCGAGCCTTCTTTCGAGGAGCTGTACCGCGACAAGGAATTTACGGTTCAGGAAGCCATCGACCTGGCGCTGGCCAAGCAGCCCGGCTTCCCGGCGAAGACAGATGAAGCCATCGACGCCCCCATCCCCGATCTGCCTAAAACGAACGCGGCCACATCGCTGCGGACAAAAGTAAAGCTGGCGACCCGCGACAGCTATTTGGTTACCTTCGAGCGCAACTGGACGGTCAAGGACGCAGCAGGCGGCGAGCGCTCGATCCCCAGCTATTGGACGTATCGCGTGACAGAGGATGGCGCGGAGCTGGTCGAGAGCCGGGATGTCGATCAGGCTGTGCGGGAGTATTTGCGAAGCATCGACCCGTCATCGTAGCTTTGTCTGCCCGGATGCAGTTTCGCCTGCCCCGATCCAGTTTCGCCTGTCCGGACATAGCTTTGCCCGCCCGGATACACTCCGCAGCAGCCTACCCTCCCTGCCCGACGAAAAACCCCAAGGAGCCATGAACTCGCTTGGGGTTTTTGGGGCGATCTTGGGGGGCTCTGCGTGGCCTTAGCTGCTCCGGCGACCATTCGGGATGTCTCCCCGCATTCAGCAGTCAGCAGCTGCCGCTTTTTGTCTTTACCACGCGGACCAGATCTTCGACGGCAATCCATCGCGCTTCCCAGTCGTTCACCAGCTTGAATTTCCGCTGGTTCGGATCGATATTGCGAACGACTCCCCAGGCCGTTTCCACCACGCCCCGTCCGCCCTCTTTTTCCGAAAACCAGGAGACCGTAATGGCGTAATCGTACTGTGTCGAGTCGTACACGCGAAAACACATCTCGCCGAAATCATCCTCCTCCACCACAGGTCGGGCGATCCACGCCGTCTCCGCAGGCGCCTCGTCTGTTTCGGGGATTGCCGCGGTCTGCGGGGGATAGAGAGATTGCATCCGCTCCGAAAAATCTTCGATGTTTTTGGCCATTCTTGCACCCTCCGATAGGAACGTTTGTTCTTATTTTACTCTCTTTCTCGGAAAGCGCAAGGGGAAAAAGAGAGAAGACAAACGGAAAAAAACCCCTTTGGCGATCCGTGCGTTTGGTCAACGCATCATTCACCTCAGGGGTTTCTTGCCGTTAGTCGTCACACTTTTCCGCTTTGCCCTCGGCCAGCGCCGTCTTGAAGGACGCCCCGCAGCCGCAGCTTGCCACCGCGTTCGGATTTTGGATGGAGAAGCCTCCGCCCATCAGGGATTCCTTGAAATCGATCTCGGTGCCTTTGATATATGGGTAGCTGTCTTTATCGACAACAATCTTGATTCCGTTCTGCTCGAAGGTTTCGTCCCCTTCTTTGATCTCTTGGTCCCATCCCATGCCGTAGGTGAAGCCGCTGCAGCCTCCGGGACGGACACCCACACGCAAAAACAGGTTCGGGTTGTTTTCCGCCGCCAGCATTTCTTTTACCTTCAGGGCGGCTTGCTCGGATATGGTAATCATTCGTTTCCCTCCTTGTCAGCCGTTTTGTACTAGGATGCGGCGTTCTTCTTTCAGTATACCTAAGAAACGGCTCCGCTCTCAAGACTGCGCTGCACTTTGACGTGCCTGATTATGCAGACAGAGGAAGACAGCAAAAAAAGAGGGTCGCCCCTCCTATGCAAAATAAGCCTTATTATCCATAAAGTAAAAACAATAAGCCTGCTTTTTCTTCCCTGCCTTGGACAGATTATGATCCAATTGGTTCAGTTCGTTGTGAAGTTGATCAATTTGTTTACTGTATTCCAGAACCTCTGGATGATCTAACCCAAACTCTAACCCCATACTAACCATACGCTGTCGAAGGAGTTCAATCTTCTCAAGCAAAATGTCCCGCATTGCTGAAGCTCCTCCTAGAAAGTAGTAAGGCTTTCGTACCTTTATTTTACAAGAAACAGTACAAATACGCAAACAAATTTTCCTGAATTACCCAAGAAATGTCTGGATTTTTGCCGACCTTTGTAAGTTTATTACATTTGGTCCTACATGACAATACATGTTTCTCACAAAACTTCTCATATTGTTCGACTATCGGAAGAGGTTTATAATATAGATGCTTTTGTCTTCACCGATCCGAACGCATTCACGCCATCAATGATACATGGACTAGGCTCGTTGTCACTTTTTGACGTCACTGTTCGGACAATGGCTACCTTTGCGAAAACAACATCAGAAAACTTGGCGGCACCAAGCCTTTTGGCGCAGGCCAAGCCTTCGTTGCACTTATGTCGATAGGCACAATCAGACAAAAAAACGACAGAGAATGGCAACGTTACTTACTGTGGAAGGGAAGTGTTTTGGTATGGCACTCGATACCCTGATCATTCAAGACAAGAATCTGGAGGGCATTGCCAAAAAGGTCATGAACGGAGAGCGTCTTACGCTGGAGGATGGCGTCACGCTGTTCAACTCCAACGACCTGCTGACGATCGGCCAGCTGGCCAACCTGGTCAATCAACGGATCAACGGCGACAATGTGTACTTCATTCAAAACATGTACATCAATCCGACCAACGTCTGTGAAGCGCACTGCAAATTCTGCGGCTTCCGCCGGGATCTGGGCGAAGACGGCGCTTACACCATGAACGAAGAGGAACTGCTTCATTATGTTGAGACGCGCTACCATGAAGGCATCCGGGAGTTCCACATCGTCGGCGGACATAACCAGCACATGCCGTTTGACTACTATCTGAACAATATCCGCATCCTGAAAAAAGCGTATCCGCAAGTCACGATGAAGGCATACACCGGCGCGGAGATTGAATTCTTTTCCCGGATCGCCGGCTTGTCCATCGAGGAAGTGCTGATTGAGCTGAGAAAAGCGGGGGTCGAGAGCTTGACCGGCGGCGGCGCCGAAATCCTGACAGAGCGCTACCGCCTGAAAATGAGCCCGGACAAGGCGACCACGGATATGTATCTCCAGGTGCACCGCACCGCCCATCTAATGGGAATGAAGACGCACTCCACGATGCTGTACGGCTCCATCGAGACGCTGGAAGAGCGTGTCATTCACATGCTGCGCCTGCGCGAACTGCAGGATGAGACCCAGGGCTTTATGGTATTCATTCCGCTCGCCGTGCAGCCGATCAAGGCGACGGCAGGCATCAAGCGGCGCAACTCTGCTATCGACGATCTGAAAACGATGGCCATCAGCCGTCTGATGCTGGACAATTTCCCGCACATCAAGGCGTATTTCATCAACATCGGCACGCAGTTGACGCAGATCTCCCTGACCATGGGGATGTCCGATGTCCACGGTACGCTGATCGAAGAGCGGATCAGCCACTCGGCGGGCGCTCTGACCCAGCAGGCTCTGACCGTAGACGAACTGGTCTGGCTGATCAAAGGCGCAGGCAAACGCGCTTTGGAACGCGACACCTTCTACAATGTTGTTAAGGAACACTAAAATCGCCTATATCTTTGCAGACAGGACGCCTTACCCGGGTGTCCTGTCTTTTTATTCGCATGTCGTTCGGCTTTTTTGCTTCTTCACGGATGCTCGTCACCATCTGCCGTTTACCAGGCTGTTTTTTCGCGGAGGGGCCGTTGAGGCGAGCATAGGCAATGAGTAACCGTATCATAATAGAAAGAATTCCCACAAAAGGAACAAGGGCTCTCCCCTCATCATCTGCGAGAGAACAGCCCCTTTGCGATACGCCAAAAATCAAACGATGCCCCATTTCCCCTGCCGCTTGCTCAAAAGGGAAAGTCCCCCAGCTCTTCCTCGTCTGCCTTGAGCTTCGCTTTGATTTTATCCAGCAGCTCCTCGGCGGTCTCCGCCTGCACCAGATCCCCGTTCACCAGGGCAAAGGGGAGCATGTAGCATTCGCCGCAATAGCCAAGGCAGCCGTATTCCAGTACATCCACATCCAGCTCGGGATCATTTTCCAATGATTCCATGACGGATTTTGTATAGGAAGAAACGTTACTCGCGCAAAATTCAACTAAGGCTTTCATCTATTATCACCTGCCAGACTTGTCGGCTTCTCATTACGTTCTATATTGTACCGCTTTTTTGGGGATAAAACAGCAGAGCAATTGTACGTCATCTGGGAAAAAGATTCTGCTTGCAATTTGTACAAAAGAGACTAACAATAGAGTGGGTGCTGTAAAATAACGGACAGAAGAAAGGAAAGACCTTCTTATGAAACGACTTGTTATCCTTGGCGGAGGATACGGGGGTCTGCGGATTATTGAGCGCATCCTGTCCCCTGAATTGCCAGATGACGTCTTCGTCACGCTTGTAGACCGGATGCCGTTTCACGGATTAAAGACGGAGTACTACGCTCTGGCTGCAGGCACAGAACCGGAAATGTCCGTACGTGTGGCTTTTCCGAACGATCCCCGATTGACAATCAAGTACGGAGAAGTATCGGGAGTAGATCTGGACGAGAGACTCGTCCATTTTGCAGGCGGCGACTCCCTTTCCTATGACTGGCTGGTACTGGCCCTGGGATGCGAAGACCGTTATCACGATATCCCCGGAGCCCAAGAATTTACGAATTCCATTCAAACCATGAGCGCTACGCGCAATACTTACGCGGCCATCAACAACCTCAATCCATACCAGACCGTGACGATCGTCGGCGGAGGGCTGAGCGGCGTGGAGCTGGCCTCCGAACTGCGGGAAAGCCGTCCCGACCTCAATATTCGCATCGTCGACCGCGGCGAAAGCATTCTCAGCCCGTTCCCGAAAAAACTGCAAGAATACGCCTCCCAATGGTTTGTCGAACACGATGTGCAACTGGTCTCGATGGCGAACGTCAACCGAGTCGAACCGGGCGTGCTCTACAACCACGATGAACCGGTAGAGAGCGATGTAATCGTATGGACAGCCGGGATTCAAGCCAATCGGATCGTCCGTGCCCTGCCGATCGAAACAGACAATATCGGACGAGCCAAGCTGAATGCCTACCATCAGCTGCCGAGCCATCCCAATGTCTACGTCGTCGGCGACTGCGCGAGCCTGCCTTTGGCGCCAAGCGCGCAGACTGCGGAATTGCAGGGCGACCAGATCGCCATGATCCTGAAAAAAGATTTCCGCGGGGATGAATATCCCGCTTCGCTGCCGGCGATCAAGCACAAAGGCTTCCTCGGCTCGCTGGGCAAAAAAGAAGGCTTCGGCGTCATGGGAAAAATGTCCCTCGTCGGCCAGATGCCTCGTGTCATGAAGAGCGGCGTTTTGTGGATGTACAAAAAACATTTGGGTTAAGGACAACCACCAACGCCCTTCCTCCCATAAAGTGAAAAGCCGATTTTTCCCGCATGGAGGAAAAAATCGGCTTTTTTACTCCAAATATAACTGCACAGCCTCCCATGTTCTTACTCTTCCCCCCGTTGCATGATTTTTTTGATTTTATCCTGGTCGGAATCGAGAATGCCATAAAGAACGCCTGGCATGTTGTAAAGGTGCTCGTTGTCCCCCAATCTGTAGGAAAGAATGGGAGTCATCGTGATAAAATCATGTTCTTTCTTGGTGTGGAGGGAACCGGTGGCAATCCGCTTCAGAGCTGAATAACCGACTTTATATTCTCCAGAAGGCGCCAAATGTTCCTTATGGAAAGGCAGGCAGTTTTGAACGGTGATCTCCCCAAAATCGTGGGTTGTTGTTTTTTCATGATCAAACTGAACGAACAATATATCAGCTTTTTCTACATGGTTCGTTAAAACCTGTACGGTGACGATCATATTCACCAGCCGATACCCATTTTGAGAGATGCCTGTATCGACCTTGTAATCCACCACTTTGATATTCGGATTATGAAACGCAATAGAAGTCACCTGATCTTTGAGGGATGAATTATGCTTTCGGATGTCTTGCACGCCAAAGATATTGAAAGACATCCCGTTTTTGTCATCGATGACATAACTGATAAAATTGTCTCCGAACAGCAGATTCACTTCTTCTGTTCTTTCCTTCGCGGCCCTGTATGACTTTTTTTACATTACGATTTTTGCACCTTGATCACAGGCACTTGCTTCCGCTCATAGGTGCCTTCCAGGATTCCCTCGTGGATAACGTTCAGCTTGAGCAGGCTGTTGATTTTCCCCACATCCGCCCTTGACACCAGTCTCCACAAGGAAGCGTCCGGCAAGGCATTATACAGCCGATTGTCATCATACTCCCGCCGCTCTTGATAATTGACGACCATCTGGTAGGCTCCCGCGCGAATGGGGCCTGCCTGTGCGTACTGCTCGAGGAGGTCCTGCCGTAGAGCCTGCAGTTCCTCCTCTATTTTTTTCTGCTCCTCTTTTAGCTGGTAATACCGGGCCAGCTTTTCCTCCATCGCCCTTCTCCCCTTTTGTCCATTTCGCTCGATGTATATGAAAGGGAGCAAGGGCGTAGAACATGACGCCGATCGCATTTCTGTTTGCGCTACGGCTTTCCTTTGGTTACCTCCGAATCCTTGATCCAAATCTTGCTGCCATCGGTATAGACCCCGCCGGAATCCCCCGACAGCACCAGGCTGCCATTGGGATTGCGGATCACCGCCCAATCGGCATCTCCCGGCCCGCCCGTCAGGATGATCGCCTGGTCAAAGCCCGGAACCTCGCCTGCTTTTGCCAGTCGCCATGTACCGGCCCCTTTCCCTTGGAGGGTGTGATTCATCTCATAGGTGCCATTTGGCTGGATAACCAAGGAGCCCGCACCTGCTCCCGGGGTGTAGGTGCTGGTGGCGTATTGCCCGGTATCCTGGTAGTAATAGCTCGTCATGCTGCCCGGTACCCAGAGGGACCATGCCCCGATGAATGCCGAGGCGTCCGCATGGGCGGTGGGCGCTGGCTGGGTCGGGGAGCCGCTCGCAGAGCTCGCCGCTCCCTTGAGCGTAATCGTCTGGGTCTGGGGATCAAAGGCGATCTCTTGCTGCAGGCTTTCCCCGATAAACCGCAGCGGCACGACCGTCGTGCCTTGGACGACCGTAGGGGCCGCTTCCAGCTTGACCGATTTTCCGTTTACGATCGCAATGGATTGATGGACCCACAGTTGAACCGTTTGTCCCGCCCGCGTCAATGTGATTTTCTGCTCGGTGGCCTCCCACTCCACATGGGCCCCCAATGCTTCGGCTATAAAGCGGAGCGGCACGAATGTTCTGCCCTGGATCGTCACGGGAGCCGTCTGCATCGTCACGGCCTTTCCGTTTACGTTTGCCGCGGAACTCCCCAGCTTGATCGTGATTAGGGTACTGGCCCCTGTGCCGACGGAAGCTGCAGGCTGCTGTTGCGGGGATTGGCCGCTCCACACTTCTGTCTTGGGTGGTTCACTCCACACTTCTGTCTTGGGCGGGTCGCTCCACACTTCGGTTTGGGCAGCCTCGCTCCACCTTTCCGTTTGCGGGGGCTCGCTCCAGGTGTCAGCCGAAGCTGTCGATCCAAACAGCATGCTCCCCAGGAATAGCCCCGCAGCCAACGCTCTTGTCCTAACTCGCAAACTTTTCACCCTTTCCTCTTTTGGTTCTGCCATCCGGTGCCGGAATAAAATCTGGATACATATAGTCAAATGATTGCAGGACATTGGAAGCATACCGGAGTGAGGCATTAGACTCATTATAACGAATATTCATAAAAATCACTTCTTCTATTTTCGCAGCCGGGTATGTAACGGAGCTGCGCTTCCCTGTCTGACCAAAGCCCTTGTGAGAGGGATATTGCGAAATGTCTCCACCCGGATTTTGCAGACAGTGTTTGCTACGCTCCGGATTGCGCCCTGCACGGATGCCGGAACTGCCCCGCTCCATAGCGCCTAAAGGTACGTAGCTGCCGAGAGAAGAATCATGCTCCCCTGCCCCGCTCCGGGTTCCGCCCTGCACGGATGCAGGGCGGAACCCGGAGCCAAGCAGGGAAACAGGCTTCTTCTCACCACGGCAACGATTGCACATTCTGAAAGCAAGAAAAAACGGCCAGACCGTTATCCGTCTGACCGTTTCGACAAGCTGTATTTATCGGTTATTCACTGTCCACTGTCGCAGCCACAGGCTGCAGGCCCATGCTCTCCAGCTTCTGGTAGATATCTTTGAGCTTTGGATTTCCCTCGCCGACAATTTCCCCGGAAATTACGACAAGCGGATACCACAAATCTTCCTCAATGATGCGCTTCGACCAGCTTTTGTCTTCCTCTGTCTCTGGCTGTTGAAAATCGCTGTAGGTGATGCTGACGCTGTCGCTCCCGTACTTGCGGCCGACAGCGGCTCGCAGCCACTCCGCTGTTTCCTTTGCCGATGGCAAATTGACACAACTGGCGCATAGCTGCTCCGTACCGTACACTTTGATTTCAACGCTCATGCTCGCTGCCCCCCGCCGTTTTCTTTCATCTTATCACTTGGAGAGAGCTTGATCCAGATCTTCAATCAGATCTTCGACGTCTTCAATCCCGACAGAGATGCGGACCAGGCCGTCTGTGATGCCCAGCGCTGCCCGGCGATCCGCCGGGATGGATGCGTGGGTCATCCGTGCAGGTACGCTGATCAGGCTTTCGACAGCACCGAGGGACTCGGCCAGCGTAAAGTATTTAACGCGGGTCAATACTTCATCGGCACGCTCTGCACTGCCGACATCAAAGGAGATCATGCCGCCAAAGCCGCGGCCTTGTTTTTTCGCCAGCTCATGCTGCGGGTGGCTGGGCAGGCCCGGATAGATCACGCGGCTGATGTCGCTGCGCTTGTTCAGCCAGTCTGCCAGCACGCGCGTATTCTGCTCATGCTCTTCCATGCGTACGCCCAGTGTTTTCATCCCGCGCAGGAGCAGCCAGGAATCCTGCGGTCCGAGGATGCCGCCGATGGCATTTTGCAGAAAATGAAGCTCTTCGCCCAATGCCGCTTCCTTGGTCACGACCAAACCGGCTACGACGTCGCTGTGTCCGCCCAGATACTTGGTCGCACTGTGGTAGACGATATCCGCCCCCAGGTCGAGCGGGTTCTGCCAGTACGGCGTCATAAAGGTGTTGTCTACGATGAGGAGCAGGTTATGTTCTTTGGCAATCTTCGACACCGCCGCGATATCGCTCACTTTAAGCAGCGGGTTGGTCGGCGTCTCCAGGATAATCGCCTTGGTTTCCGGGCGGATGGCCGCTTTTACCGCATCCATGTCGCCTGTATCGGCATAGGTGGCTTCCAGGCCCAGTCGCGAAAATACGCGGGTAATCACGCGGTACGTACCGCCGTACACGTCATCCCCGACGATGATGTGGTCGCCCTTGTTGAACATCGACAAAATCGTCGAAAGAGCGGCCATGCCGGAACCGAACGCCAGTCCGCGGGCACCGCCCTCCAGCTCGGCGATGTACGTCTCCAGCGCATGCCGGGTCGGGTTCCCCGTGCGGGAGTATTCGAATCCCTTATGCTGGCCGATGGCTTCCTGTTTGTACGTGCTGACTTGATAAATCGGGACCGAGACGGCTCCTGTATGCGGATCTCCCTCGATTCCTCCGTGGATCAAACGCGTTTTGATGCGCATCTTATACCCCTCCTTGATAGATTTTCTTGCTCAGATAGCGCTCGCTGCCATCGGCAAACAAGGTGACGATATGAGTTCCCGGCTTGGCGTTTTCCGCTTCTCGCAAAGCTGCTGCCAATGCCGCTCCAGACGAGCTGCCGGCGAGGATCCCCTCTTTGGCTGCCAGCTGCTTCACGAGATCAAATGCCTCGGTGTCCAAGATCGTATGGATCGCGTCAAAATAGCCCGTATCCATAAACGGCGGCAAGAACTCCATGCCAATGCCCTCCGTCTTGTGCGGACCCGGTTCGCCTCCGTTGAGGATGGAGCCTTCCGGTTCGACGATGACGGTCTTGATCTGCGGATTCCTCTCTTTCAGGTAACGAGCGGCTCCCATGAATGTGCCGCCGGAACCTGCCCCTGCTACGAATACATCCACTTTCCCTTCCATTTGTTCCCAAATCTCCGGCCCGGTCGTCTTATAGTGAGCGTCCGGGTTTGCCGGATTGGCGAACTGCTGCGGCACGAAGGCGCCGGGGATGCTGGCTGCCAGCTCTTGCGCTTTGGCGATCGCTCCCTTGATCCCCTTTTCGGTCGGGGTATTGACGACTTCTGCCCCCAGGGCCCGCATCAGCTCTTGCTTCTCCTCGGAGAACTTTTCCGGCACACAAAAAATGACGCGGTATCCTGTACCGACCGCCGCCAAGGCAAGTCCGATTCCCGTGTTCCCCGCTGTCGGCTCGATGATCGTGCCGCCCGGCTTGAGCTGCCCGCTCTCTTCCGCTGCCCGGATCAGCTCCAGGCCCAGTCTGTCCTTCACGCTGCCGCCCGGATTAAAATACTCCAACTTGGCGAACAAGCGGACGCCCTCCGGCAGCGAAAACTGTGACAATTCGACAATTGGCGTATTTCCGATCAGTTCTTTGATATTTCCGTATACGTTCACGGCACCAGACCCCTCATCTTTTCTGCGAAAAACGCCCCACTACCGTAAAAACCCAGCCTCGTCGACGTTTTTCAAGAAATTGTGATGCGACCTCTTGCGGTCCTCAAAACGGCTATGACCGTTTTGATGATATTCTGCTTTATTATAACATGCACCCCGGACAAAAAGTCCACGCTTCTTCCTTTCTTCGCCCAAATTCTGCAAACTGCAAACCAGGGGGATCCGGTCATGGATTTCTATTGACACGGGGATTATAATGGAAGGAGGAATGGAAAGGAGTGAGTACCCCATGGATAACATGTTCGATCAAGTGGAAGAAGTTTTGGATAAATTGCGTCCTTACCTCCAGCGCGACGGCGGTGACGTGCAGCTCGTAGACGTAGAGGATGGCATCGTCAAGCTTCGTTTGATGGGCGCTTGCGGCAGCTGCCCTTCTTCGACCATTACCCTCAAAGCTGGGATTGAGCGCGCCCTGCTGGAAGAAATTCCGGGCGTAAAAGAAGTACAGCAAGTATTCTAAGTGGGATACAAAGAGCCCTCCCCGGTCATTCGGCCGGCGAGGGCTTTTTTGCGTGGGAGACCAATCGAGGCGGGGACAGGCGCGAACTTCCCCAAACTCGTTCGAGAAAGGAAAGCACCTTCTGCTGGTATGCCTCCGGATCATGCGGATAGGTCCGCACATGGCCCGGTCCCGGGACGAGCCACAGCTCCGAGTGGGGGTGCCCCGCGTGCCGGTAGAGAAGCTCGCTATTGGAGCTGGGAACGGTCCGATCCCCCGTCCCGTGGATGAAGAGGATCGGCTTTTCCGCTTGTTTCACCGCTTCAAAAGGCCGGACATGCCGGGGATTTGCTCCCAGCATCAAGGGGCTCAGCGTCAGAATCAGCCCATTAAAGGGAAAACGGGGAAGGCCTGTCCACTGCGGCAGGTTTTCTTCCAGATACTCCTTGAGGGAGTAAAACGGCGAATCGGCGATAATCGCCTCCACTCTCGGATCGCGTCCCCCCACCAGCAGAGAGGTAGCCGCCCCCATCGAGAAGCCCACCAGTCCGATTCGTTGCCCCGGCCGGGTGCTCTCCACGTAATCGATCGCCCCCAGTAGGTCCTCCTGCTCCCGCAGTCCGATCGTCGTCAGGGCCGGCGAAGATTCCCCGCTGTTGCGAAAATCAAACATCAGCACGTCGTATCCGCTGGCTACCAGACGGGACGCGAGCGAGAGAGCAGGGAGATGCGGCTCCAGGCGATTTTGGCCATAGCCGTGAGAGAAAATCAGGGTCTGCCGGCGCTGTTCATTTCCGCCCGCTTGTGCCGGGAGATACCACCCTTTTATCGTAATCCCTCTCTCCCGACTGGGAAACGAGATCTCCTCGTACGTCTCCACCCCATACTCCTCGGGCCTGCTGTCTACCGGTTTGCCCAGAGGGTGGATCAGCTTCCACGTCACGCGCAGCGCCACATAGGCCGCGGCCGCCAAAGCGAGCAGGGCTGTCGCAAGCAGGATCTTCAGGAGTGTCATACCGGTGTGACGGGCTCCTTTCCTTCCAGCACTGCGCGGATGTTGGCCGCAGCCAGTTTGGCCATCTCCAGGCGAGTCTGGTATGTAGCACTGCCGATGTGGGGCAGTGCGACCACATTGGGCAGCGTGAGCAGCGGGTGATCCATCGGCACGGGCTCCTTCTGGAAGACATCCAGTCCGGCCGCCCAGATTTTTTTCTCTGCCAATGCCCGGTACAATGCCTCCTCATCCACCGTTCCCCCGCGGGACACATTGATAAAGACAGCAGTCGGCTTCATCAGGGAAAACTCCCGCTCGCCCATCATCTGTCTCGTTTCCGGAGTGAGCGGCGTGAGCATGACGACATAGTCAGACTCGCGCAGCAGATCATCGAGCTGTCTATACCCGGCGCCGACCCTCTCCTCCGATTCCGGCTTGGGGCGGCGGTTATGGTACAGAATCTTCATCCCGAAGCCTTGCGCTCTGCGGGCGACTGCTTCTCCGATTCGTCCCATGCCGATGATGCCCAGCGTCGAATGGTAGACATTTTGCCCGGCCAGCAGGTTCGGACTCCAGGAGGTCCATTCCCCCGCCAGCAAAAAGCGGTTCGCCTCCGTAATCCGGCGGGCTGTCGCCATCAGCAAGGCAAACGTCAGGTCGGCAGTCGCTTCCGTCAGCACATCCGGCGTATTTGTCACCGTCACGCCGCGTTTTTTTGCCGCTTCGGCATCGATATTGTCGTAGCCGACGGCCATGTTGGCCACGACCTTTAGGTTCTGCGCGCGCGTCAGCAATTCTTCATCTACGCGGTCCGTCAGCATCGTGAGGAGAGCTTCAGCCTGCTCTGCTTTTTGCAAAAAAACCTCTCTCGGGCAGGGGCGATCCTCCTCCCATACCTCTACTGCGGCAACTTCCCTTAGCTCATCGATTACTTCCCTGGCTAACTTCCTCGTCACATACACGAGCGGCTTCGTCATCATCAGACCTCCACAACCAATCAATTTGCGGGATGGGCACGCCATATCGCCGGTGAACCAGCAGCGGATACTGAATCAGCGCCTCTTCCATCCGCAGCAGCTCCTCATCCATTTGCTGCTGCCAGCTGTCCCCATCCACTTTCTGCTTCTCTTCGAGGGGCAGCTCCCGATACCCTTCCACCAGCTTCAGAAATCTTCCCGGATACAAGAGAAGACCGTAAATCACCGCATACTCGCTCTCCAACAGGGGCGTGACACTGTTGTAGCCGTCGAGAAAGGAGACGATGCTCTCCTCCTGCCACCCGTGACGCCGCACCACGGTCTTGATCCATTGGCCGATATCCCTCGTCCGCATATCCAGCACCCAGTTCCATTCCCCGGTCAGATACGGGCCGCGCTCCTCGTCCCAGAGCACGTAGCCGGGCTCGAAGTTTTGGTAGGCCACCTTGCCGCAAGCGGACGTCTCCTTGACCACTTTTTCGTAATCCGCGTGGTAGAGGTACTGGACGGCCGTCTCCCCGAGCTGGTGGACATAGGTATAGCTGGTCAACAGGTATACATCCAGAGGGCTGAGCGCTTCGGTCCATTCGTCCATTTCGTCGCGATAGCCTTCGTACTGGCGCAGTTTTTTCCTCCACATCGCCGGCCAGCTGCCAAGCGAACTGTACGGCAGGAAAAGCTTTTCCCCTTTCAAGCTGCCCGTCCCTTGGTGGAACCGGGCCAGCACCTGACCGCTTTCGAAGGAGGGATTTTCCGGCACCGTCTCCCTGACGCCCCGGTACAGATACAGGAGCTGATCTTCGTGGAGCATGTGCGGCTGTCCGTTGACCGTTTTCATCAGGCTGAGCGGGACCAGCTCTTTTCTCTCCTGCAGCTCTTTTCGCACCTGCTCGACGAATTTCTTCTTGTATTTATACACCGCAGGCGCTTCATAGAGATAAAACAGACCGCGGTCCGTCATCAGTTCGATCCCGGGTCCTTTTCTCGCCGCATGCGTCAGCGTAAAACCGTAAGACTCCTGCAGAAGCTGCTGATATTCCATTAGAACAACCCTCCTTTACACCTTCTCACCAAGCAGAGTATGTAAAAACGCCGGGATAGGTGCCTAGATCCCTGCGAATACTACCTTCGTGCCAATTCGTGCGAAGAGAAGGGGGTCTCTCTGATGAAAGAGTACAGTCCGCTCAACAGCATGACCTGCTATGACGTCACGCTGGAGCTGCTGCAGAAACGGGGCGTCGATGTCGACGACATTGCCGAGATCGTGCTGTTTTTGCAAAAGGACTATTTTCCTCATTTGACTCTGGAGGCTTGCCGAGAGAGCGTTCACGCCGTGCTGAGAAAACGCGAGGTGCAAAATGCCTTGATGACCGGGATTCAGCTGGACGTCCTGGCGGAAGAAAAGATGCTGTTCTCCCCGCTTCAGGAGATCATCGAGAGCGACGAGTCCCTGTACGGAATCGACGAAGTGATGGCCCTGGCCATCGTCAATCTGTACGGCAGCATCGGCTTTACCAATTACGGATACGTCGACAAGCTGAAACACGGCAAACTCCGGGAGTTAAATGGCAAGCGCAATGGCGTGCATACCTTCCTCGACGACCTGGTTGGCGCCGTTGCGGCCGCAGCCTCCAGCCGGATCGCTCACCGTCAGAAACAGGAGGAAGAATCCTGCACCTAGCTGCGCGGACCGAACTTCTCCCTGTCCGTCGGCGCTGCCGTGCTGTCCGGTCACGCCTGCTCGGCAATCATCCGCAGCCACTCCGTCAGATCGCGGGCGATATGCGTAGGCTGGCGGAGATGTCGGCGAGCATCCTCGGCGCTGGAGTATCCGGTGAGGACCAGCAGGCTGTCGATGCCGCTGCCCGCTCCCGCGTCGATGTCGGTATGCAGATTGTCCCCTACGATGAGCGTCTCCTCGGCGGGAGTGCCCAGCTTCTCCAGGGCCAGGCGCATGATGATCGCCTCCGGCTTCCCGATCACCACCGGCTCCTTGCCGGAAGCGACAGAAACGGCTGCGACCAGGGAGCCGTTTCCGGGTGAGAGCCCGTGCTCGGACGGCAGCGCTGCATCCCGGTTGGTGGCGATCAGTTCGGCCCCCTGGCGGATAGCGCGAGTAGCTGCGGCCAGTTTGTCGTAATCAAATTTGCGATCGATCCCCACCACCACGTAGCGAGGCTCCTTTTCCGTCAGTACAAAGCCCTGCTTGGCCATCTCGGCCCGCAAACCTTCCTCGCCGATGACGTAGACCGGCGTGCCGGGCGGGGCCTGCTTCGCCAGATAACGGGCCGTCGCCATGCCGGAGGTGTACACCTCGCCCGCTTCGGCGGGAATGCCCATCGCTTGCAGACGGGCCGCGACCTGCTCCGGCGAGGCAGCCGAATTGTTCGTCAGATAGAGATAGGGAATGCCAGCCTGGCGCAGATGCTCGATAAAGGCATCTGCGCCCGGAATCGCCTCACTCCCCCGATAAATCGTGCCGTCGAGATCAAGCAAATAGCCTCGATAGTTTTTCATGGGTTCCATCCACCTAACCTTCCAAAAGGCATTCGCCTCTGTCTGTCGTATCTTCCCTATGTATGAAAGAAAATCCACTCGAAATCGAGTGGATCGCAGGTATGGTTATGTCGAGACCGTACGGAGCTACGCCTCGCGCACCTCGCGTATGTCAAACACGCATTTTTCGCCGCCCTTGGCCATGCAGGAGGTTTGCTCCACTTCGGCCTTCAATACGCGGCGGAACAGAGAGAGCTCACAAGTGCAGGCCTGGTTGAATTCGCGGGCCACTTGGGAAATCGGGCAATTGTACTCCTTGATCGAATACTGCCCTTCCTCTTCGCCCTTTTCCCATTCTACCATATAGCCCTTCTCGTTTTGCAGCTCAGCCAGCTTGGCAACTCTCTCCTCCAAACTGCCCTGAATCTGCGGGCGGTATGCTTCCTCGAGCCGATTCTCCCGGCGGCGAAACAGCATTTCTACCTTTCCATTGCCATCTATATCCTGTAAATCTCGCAAGAAATCCAAGGTTAAGTGAGAATAATTGCGGGGAAACAGTTCGTCTGCTTCCTGCGACAGCGAATAGACATTGGTCGGACGTCCCATCGCCTGCCGGACCAAAGTGGACTTGATCAAATTGTCCCGCTCCAGCGTATTCAAATGGCGCCGTACGGCCATTTCCGTAATGCCCAGCTCCACAGCCATATCACTGACCGACAGCGATCCCTTTACCTTCAGCATGTTCAGGATCTGGTCGCGGGTTGATGTATTTTCATTATTGCTCATTCGTATCACCGCCCTTTCTTCTTATTGTACTGAACCGGGACACTTTAGTAAACAAAAGAAAGTGTTTTGTATATAAAATCCACGGAAGCCTGTCAGAACAGCTCCTTCTCCAGATAGCTCCGCACCGCAGGCTCGAATTGACGCAGCACCGGCAAACCTCTTCCGGCCAGCGCAATCATCGCTTCCTGTGGAACGTTGGTGTATTCATTGACCAAATACCTGCGGAATTCGACGACACTTGCAAGCACGCCGGCCTGCTCGTCCGATACGACTGTCTCATCCCGAAGAATTTCCACGATATCCGCATAGCTTCCCGGATCGCGCATGATAAATCCGTCAATCAGCGCATTGCCCGTGTCAATCACCGCTTCAATCGATAGATGAAGAGCTCTCTCCATCGCCGCCAGCGCGATCTCGTCCGCGAGCAGAGCCTCTTTGCCGCGGGCCGTCAAGGTCTCCAGGAGAGCAAGCATTCGGGACATTTGATCCAAAACCTCGTCGATCCGCTTTGTATTTACGTCGTACATGTTACATCCCCCTCATCCGATACTGCCTCTCTCCCGTTCGACGGGCTAAAGCCATGAGGCAAGTTCAACTGCTGTTATTGCTTCCGCTTCTTACGTTTTGCGTACCAAATGGTGATCGCAAAAGTGAGAATCAGGACAATCAGAACCAATTCCCCTTCCTGCAAATAGGAATTGCTCATGCTCTCACCCCTTTTCCACCATCAGTATACCAAAATTGGCCGGGCTGTCACGAAATCGGATTGATATTTATGTTACAATGAGGTTTAGGTTTTTGTCCGTATACGAATAAGGAGGAACAGAAGTGGAACGCGAACTGGCACTGGAAGTAGTGCGTGTAACGGAGATGGCCGCGCTGGCTTCTTCCCATTGGTTGGGACGCGGCAAAAAGAACGAGGCGGACGGAGCAGCCACGAATGCGATGCGGGCGATGTTCGATACGATTAACATGCGGGGCACCGTCGTCATCGGCGAGGGTGAGCTGGATGAAGCGCCGATGCTCTATATCGGCGAAAAGCTGGGGCATCCCGATTCGGCAGGGCCGGAAGTGGACGTGGCCGTCGATCCTTTGGAAGGGACGACCATCGTCGCCAAGGGGCATAACAATGCGATGTCCGTGGTGGCGATCGGGGATCGGGGCACGCTCCTGCACGCGCCGGATATGTATATGATGAAAATGGCCGTCGGCAAGCGGGCTGCAGGGAAAATCAGCCTGCACGACCCCGTCGAAAAAATGGTAAGAGTCGTGGCAGAGGCCAATAACAAGCGGATTCAGGATGTCACCGTCATCATCCAGGAGCGGGAGAGACATCAGGACATCATCAACGCTGTCCGGGAGACCGGCGCACGCGTCAAGCTGTTTGGCGACGGCGATGTCGGCGCTGCCATTGCAGCCTGCATGCCGCAGACGGGGATCGACCTCTTTCTCGGCATTGGCGGCGCTCCCGAAGGCGTGATCAGCGCAGCCGCGATCAAATGCCTCGAAGGCGATATGCAGGCACAGCTCAAGCCGCAAAATGAAGCGGAGCGTCAGCGCTGCATCAAAATGGGCTTGCAGGAACCGGAACAGCTCCTGACCTTGGATGACCTGGTAAAAGGTGACGACGCCATCTTCGCAGCCACCGGCGTCTCTGACGGGGAGCTGTTAAAGGGCGTACGCTATCTGGGGGACGACATCGTGGAGACCGATTCGATCGTCATGCGCGCCAAGACCAAAACCATCCGGTTTGTTCGCGCACTGCACCACCTTAACCAAAAACAGAATGTGATCGGGAAGTGAGGAAAAGAACATGTCTCAGGACCTTTTTTACCTGTACGATGACACCGAGGAGACGCGGACGCGCTTTGTCAGCTTTATGGCCGAAGCCACGCGCTTTGACCTGGCGATTACGACCACCAACCGTTTTTACGGGAAAAAACTGGTGGTTAACATCCAGAACGGCCGCTCCGCCATTATCGGAAGCGACGATCTGAAAGAAGAAGGCTATCTGGAGTTCGCTTTCAATCTGAGCGAAGCGGAAGCAGAGGAGCTTCGCTCTTTCCTCGAGTCCGTCGTCTAAATTCGGAAATACGAACCGCCATCGCGGAAGTAGGAACATGTCTATCGGCATGTTCCTTTTTTATGCAGACAGGTCCCGCATGAGAAGAATGTGCGGTGCTCCTGCACTTTCATTTTGGTTGAATATTTCTAATATTACTATTTTTCCTGAGGATACTGACTTCAGCAAGTTGATGTGTTACCTTGTGTGTATCCATGCCTGATAAATAATTGTACATTCCCAATGAACAAAGAAGGGGGTTCTCTCATGAAAAAATGGGGGCTTTTGCCCAGAGTGATTATCGCCATCATTTTCGGTATATTCATTGGTTCGATCTCTCCACAAGTCGTTATTCAAGTATTGGCTACGTATAGCAGTCTCTTTGGCAATTTCCTCGGCTTCGCCATCCCGCTCATCATCATCGGCTTCATCGCGCCGGGGATCGGAGAGCTGGGCAAAGGAGCGGGCAAGCTGCTGGGCCTGACCACGGCTGTCGCCTACGGCTCCACTATTGTTGCCGGTACGCTCGCTTATCTCGTCAGTGCCGGTCTATTCCCCAAGCTGCTGGTAGTCGGGGCGATGAACAACTCCTTCGCCAATCCGGAGGAGGCATTGGTCGCACCGCTCTTTTCCGTGGACATGCCGCCGATTATGGGCGTGATGACCGCTCTCTTGCTGGCCTTTACGCTGGGCCTCGGAGCATCGGTGGTCAAAGGCGATTCCCTCCAGCGGGTCATGGTTGATCTGCGGTCCATCGTGGAAAAGCTGATTTCCGCTGTGATCATTCCGCTTCTGCCCTACCACATCCTGTCAGTATTCGCCAATCTGACCTACGGCGGACAGGTAAAAATGATCCTGTCGGTGTTTGCCAAGGTGTTCGTCATTATTATCGCGATGCATCTGGCTTACCTGGTGATCCAGTATGTTATCGCTGGACAGCTGGGGCGGAAAAACCCGTTTGTCCTGCTCAAAAACATGATGCCGGCCTATTTTACGGCGATCGGCACGCAGTCATCCGCGGCCACGATTCCGGTGACCCTGAAGCAAACCAAGGAAAACAAGGTAACGGATAAAATCGCTGATTTTGTCATTCCGCTCTGCGCAACCATTCACCTGTCCGGCAGCACGATCACGCTGGTCGCCTGCTCGATGGCCGTGATGATGCTCAATGGCATGTCTACCTCCTTTATCACGATGTTCCCGTTCATCCTGATGCTCGGCATCACCATGGTGGCTGCTCCCGGCGTGCCCGGCGGCGCCGTCATGGCTGCGCTGGGCCTGTTGGAATCGATGCTCGGCTTCAGCACGACCTTGACATCGCTCATGATCGCGCTGTATATCGCTCAAGACAGCTTCGGCACAGCCTGCAATGTGACGGGAGACGGCGCGATTGCCGTAATCACGGATCGCTTGAGCAAACCGGAGACAGCCTGATAAAATCGCTGCTTACCTTTTCCTCCCCCCTATCGCCCTGGGCCTTTTGGCTTCAGGGCTTTTTGCGCCCATTTCCATTGGGACAACGCTCCAGTGGGGCATATGCCCCGTATACTGCTACTGGAAAACAGAGAGAATTCATGAGAGGAGTGTCATACGCACGATGCAGCCTTACCAACAACAGCCAAGTGACGCGTCGACAGGGTATCCGTCCCAGGATTATCAAGCGTATTTAGAGGAGCAGGCCTATCCCGTTCAGTGGCGGAGACGCAGAAGACCACGTTTTGATATTGTCGTTCCGTTCATTTTCCCGTTTAACTACCAGCCCTACTATCCGTACTATCCTCCCTACCCGTACCCTTACCCGTACTACCCGCCATACCCTTATCCGTATTACGGCGGATACCTCCCCGTATCCGGTACGGATGAATAGCCCCCAAAGGAAGACGGCCGCCCTCTGAGGCGCTGCCCCGGTATTGCCAGACACGGATCACAACACCATAGCCGTGTTAGCAGCCAGTTGCCGAAATGGAATCGGTGACTGGTTATTTTATTTGGTTCCGAAGCGGAAGTGAAACTTTTTCACGCAGCGTCCGTCTACTTAGCAGAGTATGTAACCCAAGAGGAGGATTTATGGCTAACCCGATTTTTTCCCGATTGTTTTCCGTCATGCTGACGCTGGTCACCGCCGCTGCCGACAGTCCGATTACCGCTTTTTCCATCTCGCCGGATGAAAATTACATGGCCTTCTACCAGAAAGCGAACGGCGTCTCGGGGGAGTAAAAGTGAACTTTTTTACCTTTATGGAACCATCTTTTTTAGGAGCGGCACTCTCTGCAGAACCAACACCGTGATCAGACTGAGAGCGAATACAGCGAGATTGGTTAAGGGAACGCGAAGCAGGGCTGGCGTCTGCAACTGAAAGATTTCAAATCCGCGGCCTAATTCTGCCAGAAAGATCAGATGCACCAGATAAATGCCAAAGCTCACGTCGCTTACCGTCCTCAGGAACGGCAGGAGCCTTTTCGAATTCTCCAGACGCTTTTCCCAGTTTACGGATTTGCTCCCGATAAAAATGGCGGTGGAGGCAAGAACGACGGCGAGGCCCAAGTAATTATAGAAGAAACCGTCCAGTTTCCCTCCGTTTTTGGCAGTCAGTACATACGTCAGCAGAGGGATGGCCGCCAGACTGCTAATGCCCGCTGCATAGAGCACGAGTCTGAGTTTCCTGCCAATCTCTGCTCTACTCAATACATACCCCAAGACAAACAGCCCTAAATACCCTTCCGTAAACGAAATTTTACTGCTAATGTAAAAATTCACATGCAGGCTTCTCTCAAGCAGAGGAATGCAGCAGGTCGAAACAAACCAGATCCCCAGCGCATACATGATGAGCTGTTTTTTGGCATGGGCAATAAAAAACTTTACAATGGGGGTAAATATGTACAGGGCGATGATCGTATATAAGAACCAGAAATGCAGGTAAATCTTTCCCGTTACCAGTTCTTTTAGAAAAACCGTCAGGTCAAACGGAACTCCTGTATACCTGGTCTTCACAAGTCCATAAATCAATCCCCAAATAAAAAAGGGCACCAGCACCTTTTGCGTTCTTTTCCGAAAAAATTGTCCCACCGTTTCTTCTTTCTTCGTTTGCAGCAATAGCATTCCCGAAACCATAAAAAAGATGGGGACGCTCCACCTCGACAATGAATTAAAGAGGTTCTCCACCCACCAATCTGTCAGGTTCGTGGTTGTAAAGCTCGCTAAGGAATAAGAGCTGGTCACATGGATATTGATCACCGCCAAAGTGGCCAACACCCGCAAAATGTCGGCATAGATAACGCGTTTTTTCTCGCTTTTTATCGGGTAGGATTGCTCCACCTTTACCCGTACAAGATTTGACATGGTTTGCTCCTTACTAGAATTCCCCCACTGAAAAAGGCCGCTTGGCCCATGCAGGAAGACTTGTTTTTATCAACACCTTTTCTATTCTACCACGATTGGGAAAACAATCAAAATTATCCCTCGTTTATCTATCTCTTCCAAAGGAGACGCAATGAAAAAACACCTCCAAGTTCGTCTCCGTCTGCTGCGACACGGCGACTTTCTCTTGAAGGGGTTTTGTTTTGTTCAAGCTACTCCTTTTTGGGCTGCCCTTGACCCGTGGGAACCTTGTCCCTTTCGCGAGCAGGACGACCTTGATTCGGACGTCGTTCCTTTCCGTTGTCGCGCCCATTTTTGTCCGAACGGAATTTGGGCCGATCTCCCCGCTCCTTCCGCTCTCCCGTGCCCGCATTTTGGTTTCGCTCGCTGCGATCCTGACGGTTTTGGCGCGGATGGACGCGCTTGCGCTCCTTGCGCTCGACAAAAATCTCTTCCTCTGCCCCGTTGGCCTCGCCATCCCCATACCGCTCATCTCCGTCGGTAGCATAGGGGTCCTGATGATGCGGATTGGCTTTTACTTTGCGGAGGACAAAGTACGGGCAGCCAAAATTGCAGTATTCTTGCAGATACTCATCCAAAGCAGCAATACGCTGCTCAAACGGCACTTTTCGGTTGGTGCTTTCGTAAAAACCACGTAAGCGGAGCTGGCCATAACCCCAATCGCCCACAATGTAGTCGTACTTGTCAAGAATGTCGCTGTAGCGCTCTTTGAACGCTTCCGAATTCCAGCCGTCGCGATTGTCTTCCATGACCTCATAAGTGCCTGCTTGTGTGCGAATCAAGGCCGCTTCCTCCTTACTGATGCATAGTATGATCATCTTACCACATTTTTTGCAGAGAGAGATAAATTTCCCACGAAAACGACTGCGGCCCAAAGGACACCCTAGCTGTAGGGGGTGGATCCATTGAATAAGAAATCTTGGTTGCTTCAAGCTGTTGCAGGTATCGCTCTGTTGACTGCTGCTTGTGGGAACAATGCTGCTCCGGCACCAGACGCCACGAACAATGGCACCCGGGTCAATCAAGCCGCACCGCGCCTTTTCAACACGGACAAAGCCAGCATCTACAACAATGCTCCGGGAGCACCGGGCGGACAGGCTATGACCAATTTCCCCTATACGGACTCCGGCGTGGGGAATTACGGTTTTACCAATAATGCCGTCACAAACGGGTATACCTTCGGGACCAATAACCCGCGAACCGGAATTGGTCCGAATGCAGGTACCGATGCTGCGCTCAATGGGTACCGCAGCTACAATGCCTTCACGGACAACGGTACTCGCGCCCTGAACCGAAACGGAAATGCCAACCAGTCGATTTACCGCGCCAATAATGGTGTCGGCACCATGTCCGCTGCGACTATGCCTCACACCGGCTTTGTACAGGTGCATAGCACAGATGTACGAGGAACCGGGGCAGGTACGATGGGCAATCGGACGGGGACAGCAGGTGTGACCGGCTTCGGTCCTGGTGGCGTTGGCGGCGCTGGAGGTGCTGGTACCGGTGCTAACGGCGGCGCTGGCTTTGGTGCCGGAATGGGTGCAGGTGCCGGGGCGACCAATGGTGGCTATGGGGCGAACAATGTCTACGTGGATCGTCAAGCCCTGGCCCGAGCAGTCGGCAATGTGGCTGTCAGCTGCCCTGGCGTGGATCGGGCGACTGTTCTGGTGACGGATGAAGAGGTATTTGTCGGTCTGAATACCCAGGGTCCAAATGCCCGTACAGCAAAAAATCAGGCGAGAGCGAACGCCCTGTCCGTTACCCCCCGTTACTACAAGGTGTACGTGACGGACAATCCGCAGCATATCGATGAAATCTCTCGAGTGGCGAGCCGTACCACAAATGGTCCGGTGATCCGTGCTGAGGATACCCGTCAGTTCGATGCCTTGGTAAAGCGGATGGGCGGTACGGTGGATGGCGAAGAAATGAGAACCAAAGGCTCATCCATGACAACCGAAACCAATCGTGGCCAGAAAGCAAAACAAGGTATGGGAACCTCCTCCCGCTAAACATGCTTGAAAACCCCTATGCGACCATAGGGGTTTCCTTTTTCACCAAACGGCAGATCACTCCGCTTTTTCTTACCTCGCTTGTGCAATCGTTTCTTTGGCGGCATTGGCTTGTTCGTGCGCGTGATAGGAGCTGCGCACCAGAGGGCCGGCCTCGACGTGGCTGAAGCCTTTGCTCATCCCCGCTTCCTTCAGGCGGGCAAAATCATCCGGGTGGTAGTAATGCTCGACGGCCAAATGTTTTTTCGTCGGCTGCAAATACTGGCCGATGGTCATGATATTGACATCGACCCGGCGCAGATCGTCCATCGTTTCCAGGATTTCTTCAAACGTTTCGCCGACGCCGATCATCAGGCTGGATTTGGTCGGAATGTCCGGCTGGAACTCTTTTGCCTTTTTCAACAGCTCCAGCGTACGGTCGTATTTCGCCCGGGCCCTGACTCGGTCAGACAGGCGCCGAACCGCTTCGATATTGTGGTTCAGCACATCGGGACGGGCATCCATAACCACTTTGAGCGCATCCCAATTGCCCATGAAATCAGGGATCAGCACTTCGACGGAAGCAAGCGGCAAGCGACGGCGAATCGCCCGAATCGTCTCGGCAAACACAGCCGCTCCCCCATCGGCAAGATCATCCCGCGCTACGGAGGTCACGACCACATGCTTCAGCCCCATTTGCTCAGAGGCTTCCGCCACGCGTTCCGGTTCGGCCAGATCCAGTTCAGTGGGAAGGCCTGTCTTCACGGCACAGAATCGACAGGCGCGCGTACATATGTCACCCAAAATCATAAAGGTGGCCGTGCGATTGGCCCAGCACTCATGGATATTGGGACATTTGGCTTCTTCGCATACGGTATGCAGCGTTTGGCTGCGCATCGTCTGCTTTAATTCTTTAAAGGTGGCCAGTTCTTTTCCTGATACAAGGTTAATCTTGAGCCACTCCGGTTTGCGTTGCGACATCAGGGCTCACCCCTTATTGGACTTGGTCAATCCTCTTCATTATAGGGTTTGTGCCTGGCTTGGGCAATACTTGCATATTTATCCGTTTTCACGCATCCCCTTTTAGCGGATCGAGACAACCGATATACTAGGAGTAATGACTTCGACGTGTAAAAGGAGGCCCTCTCATATGGAACGTGTCATCGAATTACGCGGCCACATCATCCGCGATAATATCTTGAAGCTAATCGACGCATCCGTCGTGCAGTACAACGGGCGTTACCGCGTCCTGGAGCTGTCCGTAGGCGACCAGGTCGACGATGAATCGGTTGCCCGCGTGGCCTTGAACCTCCCGGAAGACAAGGTGGAGCTGATCCTGAATGAATTGATCAACCTCGGCTGTGTCATCCCGACCGGAGAGGAAGCCCCGACGATCAAGCTGGCGGAAAAGGACAAGGTCGTGCCAGATGATTTCTACTCCACGACCAATCACGCCACAGAGGTATTTTTGAACGGAAAATGGGTACGAGCCAAATACCAGCGCATGGATGCTTGTCTCGTCGTCAAAGGCGACGAAGTCCACTGCGTGAAGCTGCGCGATATCAAAAAAGACGATCAGGTGATCTGCGGTAGCAACGGCGTCCGCCTGGTGGTCCAGCCGGTGGAGCAGCAGAGTTCGGAATTTTCGTTTATGAGCAATGAAGTGAGCTCGGAGCGCCGCGTAGAGGTCATCGTCAAGCAGTTGGCGGAAGAAATGCGCGGGATTCGCGAGCGCAATGGTCGCATCGTATTCGTAGCCGGTCCGGTCGTCATCCATACCGGAGGCCAGGAAGCCTTTCAAAATATGATTCGGAGCGGCTATGTCAACGCGCTGCTGTCCGGCAATGCGCTCGCTGTGCATGATATCGAGCGGGCTCTGTTCGGCACCTCGCTCGGGGTGAACCTCGATACCGGCTCCGTCGTGCGCGGCGGTCACAAAAACCATATGCGGGCGATCAACGCCATCAACCGTTCCGGCTCCATCGCCGAAGCCGTGGCTGACGGGACGCTGCAGAGCGGGATCATGTACGAGTGTGTCAAGCATCAGGTGCCATTTGTCCTCGCCGGTTCGATCCGGGACGACGGCCCGCTTCCCGACACGCTGATGGATCTGATCGAGGCGCAAGCCCAGTATGCCGAGCAAGTGGCAGATGCCGAGATGGTGGTCATGCTCTCGACCATGCTTCATGCGATCGGCACCGGAAATATGATGCCGAGCTGGATCAAAACGGTCTGTGTCGACATCAATCCCGCTGTCGTCACCAAGCTGATGGACCGCGGCTCCGCTCAAACGGTCGGCGTCGTGACCGATGTCGGTCTTTTCCTCACCATGCTGGACAAGGAATTGAACGGAAAAAACTAGCAACCCCTGCGCATGCGAAACAGCCCCGATCGACCGGGAGCATTTTATTCCCGAAGCGACAGGGGCTTTTCTATGCTCATCTAGGAGGACGGCAAGAGGTGCAGCCGATGGCGGCCGTCTCCCTCGATCCACGGCTGGAGCAGTTCGCGCTCCCGCTCCGTGCAGCTGAACAGGAAGACTTGATGTTCCCGGGACAGCTCCGCCAAGAGCTCCAGGGTCCGCTCCAGCCTCCCCGCGTCATAATGAACAAAATGATCGTCCAGAAAAATCGGCAAAGGCTCAGACTGCCCGCTGACATGGCGGAGCAGCGCCAATCGCTGGACGAGATAGAGCTGATCCTGGGTGCCCGTCGAACAGCGTTCTTGCTCGACGATACGGCGGTGGCTGGCCTCCCAGATTTTCACGTCGAACTGGGACTGGGGGTCCAGCCTCACATCCGCGTACTTTCCGCCCGTGATGCGTGCCATCAGCTCTGAGGCGATGCGGTTGACAGCCGGGGAGAACTCGCGATTCCACTCGTTTAACACCTGCTGCAGCGTCTCTCGGGCGAGCGCCAGCGCCTCCCGCTTCATTTGCAGACGGCGAAGGTCTTCGACGGCTTCTTCGTATTCGCTGCGGGCTTTGGCCAAAGAGACCTCGTCCTGCCCGCCAATCTCCCCCGCTGCCCGCGCCATTTGCTCACGGATCAGCTGCAGCTGCTCGCCGAGCTGCCTTTGCTCCTGTTCCAGCTGCTCCCGCTCTCTGTCCAGCCCGGTTTTTTCCTCTTCCAATAGGCGGCGAAAGGCCTCTCCCCACTGTCTCGCCAGCTGGGCCTGCTCTTCCTGATGCCTGCCTTCCAGCGCTGCGATTCCCGCTTCTTTTCCCTGCGCACGGTGCTTCTCTTCCTCGCGCAGGACCAGGAAAGAGTCCCAGTCCGCCATGCCCCATTGGCGCAGCAGACCGTCTATTTCCGCTTCGCAGCCGGCGGCTTTTTCCTGCCATTCCAGCCATGCCCGCTGCTGATGCGAATGCCCCTCTCCCGCTTGTTTTCTCCGCCTGACCATCGCTCCCGCGCCGGCAGCCGCCAGACAGACCGACAGCGCGATCAGACTGAGAACGGGCTCCCCGGCGGCATACAGTCCAACAGCCAGGAGCAGGCCGAAGATGCTGCCGGTCCACCAAAGAGCAGGGGAGACGTGTCTTGCGTCCGGCTTCCGCCTCTGCCTCCCGCTGTGGAGGGCGCTCTCCGCCAGCTTCTGCGCCTCGGCGATGCACGCCTCGCGAGTTTTTCGCAGTTCGCTCGCCCGCCGATACGTCTCCTCGATCCGCTCCTGCCGGGACACATCTTCCCGAATGGACAGCAGTCTGCTCTTCTCCTCCGCATAAGCCGTACCAAGCGCAGTCCATTTGCGCCATGTCTCCCGGTGAAGCTCCCGCTCCTCCTCTGTACCGGCGGTCTCGATCCACTGCTCGGCGCGTTCCCACGGGCGCTGTGCAAAACTCTGCTGCCAGCGGGTCTGCCAGTTCTGCTCGGCGGCCTGCAGCCGCGCGAGCCGCTGATGGATCCGCTCCATGCCGTGCTGCAGCTCCTGCCGTCTCTCCTCCCACACAGCCAGCTGACGGGTCAGGGCTTGGACGGCGGCCCAGCTTTTCTCGGCTTCGGCCAGTTCCCGCTCTTTTTCCGCCACCCGCGCTCCTGCTTTGCCCAAGAGGGTATTTTCGGCCCTCTCTTTTTTGCCGATCTGGGCCAATTCCCGGTCCATCTCGCTCAGCATGCGATTGACGGCCGGATCTGTCTCGCCGCCGCCGGAGAGGGACGGCAAGAGGTACGCGGCAGCTTCCAAAGGCGTCCGCCGGATCCAGGTGAGATCGGTAAACAGGCTGCGCGTCAAGCCGAGATGCAGCTCGAGAAAATTCCGCTCCTTCCTCCGGTCTTCCTGATACAGATGGGTCACCTCGGTCCAATCCGGATCGAGGTAGAGCTGCGCCTGCTCCCGCTCTTTTGCCAAGCGCCTGTGGAGCTGGTACCGCTTCCCGTCCAGCTCGTAGCGCACGACCGTCTCGTAGCTGCCGTCATGCCAAGGCAGGTATCTCTCGTATTCCGGCAGGTACCGTGCCGAACGGGCGTAGTCCTTCTTCATGCCGTACAAGGAGGCGAAGAGTGCCTGGAGCAAGGTCGTCTTGCCCGCCTCATTGGGCGCGGCAAACAGGTTCAGTCCCGGGGCAAAACGGAAGCGGGCATCCCGCCATTTTCCGAAGCCTTTGATCGACAGCTCATCGATTCTCATCGGATGATCCCCCCGATCCGATCCAGCGCTTCCCTGACAGCCAGCCGGGCTACCTCCCGGCGCTGTTCGTCCGCGGCAGCCGCCTCTTCCGCCAGCAGAAGGCTCAGCCAGCTGCCCCAGACGCCCCCTTCGGCGATCACTTTCTCCACATCTACATCGGGCCTCGACCTATCGCTGATCCGCATGGAAAAGAAGCGGGAAAACCGCTGTTCCAGCACGTCTGTGGCGGGCTGAAAATGGGCGGGTCTCTCTCCTGTGAGCGTGACGGCTGCGATCTGCCCATCCTCCACATCGGCCAGTTCCCGCTCCATCCGCTCGATGAGCTGCTCCATCGTCTCTTCTCCCTGGAGCACAATCTCCCGTTTGAGGATCATCCGGGTCTGGACCGGGATATCTTCCAGACGAAGACGCCCCTCCCCGTCCAGTTCGCCGTAGAGAACATGCCGCGGGCCGCTTTCTTTCTGGGAGAGTCCCTCCGGCGATCCCGGATAGGCGGCAAAAACCTGACGATGGACAGGATGGAGAAATTGCATCGGCTTGTGGATGTGGCCGAGGGCGACGTAGTCCATACCTGTCCGAGCCAGCTCCTCTACAGTCACGGGCGCATACGGATGGTGCTCCTCCCCGCCGCTGTGGACGACACTGGCGTGCAGCACCATCAGATGGTGGCGGTAGCCCGGCAGCCTGCCTGGAAAATCGGCCAGCGGCGACGCGTACACATGCGGCTGGGGAAAGCCCCATCCGTAGATGACGCAAGACTTTTCCGGAAATTCATACGCGCCCCACTCCGGTGTAAACCAGTACACGTTCGCAGGCCAGTCCAGCGATTGATAAAAAGAATCGGCCCGCCACGGATCGTGATTCCCCGGAGCGATACAGACAGGCGTGGGGGCGACGCTGGCAAACAGATCGCGCAAAAAAACCGCGGTAGAGCGCCTACCGCCGTGCAGTTCCAGGAGATCTCCGGCAATCAGCCAGACATCGGCCTGCCTGTCCAGGACCAGATCCCGGATCCTCCGCATGGTGCGCCGAAAATCATCCTGCCTGCTTTCGTAGGACCCCGCCAGGCTGTGCAGCGGCGCATCCAGATGAACATCCGCTGTATGTAAAAACGACAACATGAAAAACACACTCCTCAACATGACAGACAGCTGGGGGAAATGGTACACTTTGGTCAGCAGAAGCCTGTCTCATACACGAACATATTTTCCCTTTTATGATACAGGAAAAGAGCACCGGTTAAAAGGAGCGATTGCATATGCGAATAGCGTATTTGGATTGTTTTTCGGGGATTAGCGGCGACATGCTTTTGGCGGCATTGGTAGACGCGGGAGCGGATCGCGGGCGAATCGAGCAGGAGCTGCGCAAACTGCCGCTCGGCCCTTTTCGCATGGAGTGGAAAACCGTCGTAAAAAAAGGGGTAAGCGCACTGAAGCTGGATGTGATTGACGAAGAGCTGGAGAAGCTGGCTTCGCGGAAAACCTTGCCCGTCCTGGGCAGCGGTCACGGGCACCATCACCACCACGAGGACAGCCACGACCACGGGCATCACCATCACCACGAGCACAGCCACGACCACGGGAACCATCATCAGCACGACCGCGACCACGGCCATGATCACCATCATCACCACGATCACAGTCATGATCATAGCCACCACCACCGCCGCTACAAGGAGATTGCGGCCATGATCGATGCGGCCGATTTTCATCCGCGCGTAACTGCGCGGGCGCAAGCCATCTTTGAAAAGATCGCCGTCGCAGAAGCCAAGATTCACAATGTGCCGGTCGAAACCGTCCACTTCCACGAGGTGGGGGCGCTGGATTCGATCGTCGATGTCGTAGGGATTGCACTGGCGCTGGAAGAGCTGCAAATCGACCAGATTATCAGCGGCCCGGTACCTACGGGCAATGGCTATGTCCGCTGTGACCACGGGCTTTACCCCGTGCCCGCGCCGGCGACAATGGAGATGCTCAAGGGCATTCCCCTCCGGCAAACCGCGATTCAAAAAGAACTGACCACACCGACCGGCGCCGGCGTTGCCGCAGGCATCGTTCAGTCCTTCGGGCCGCTTCCGGCCATGACTGTGGATGCGATCGGCTACGGCGCCGGGACCCGCGATCTGCCCGACCAGCCCAATGTCCTGCGGGTCCTCGTAGGCACCGTCTAGAAGCGCGCAGGAGGACTGTCTGCCGCTTTCTGGCGAGGACTGTCTGGCGGCGTGCCGGCAAGAACAGTCCAGCTGCGAGCCGGTGAGGACCGTCCAGCCCCTGCCCGTCCGGCTTACTCGCCGGCCCGCAGCTGCTGCCTGGCCAGATACAGCGCTTCCTGATGCACCTCTTTGACAGAGACCCCCGCTTCTTTCGCCAAGCGGGCACAGACAGCGTATTCCGGCGAGCATTGCACCCTCGTCCCGCGATGATATCCCATTTTGACCGGCACCTCGCCCCAAGCCGTCTTCACGGTGAGAAACTGCCTTGCCAGCCGATGGCAGGCGGCAGGGAAATAGCGAATACCAAACGTGGTGGTCTCCTGAAACAGGATCGTCTTGAGCGCCTCCAGCCGGCTTCGGTAGCACAGCACCTGTACCAGAATGCCGGGGCGGCTTTTTTTCATTGTTACCGGGATAAAGTGCACATCATTGGCTCCCGCTTCCAGCAAGCGTTCCATCGCGTGGGCCATCCATTCCGGGCTGCAGTCGTCCACATTCGCCTGCAAAAGCAGCATGCCTGTATCGATATGCTCCACATCGTGATGGCGAAACTCATGAACCTCGGGGATCTGATCACTCTCCGGCAGATCCGGCAGGTGGCTTTCCACCGGCGAGACGGCAATCACGGCGACCCCGTCATTGGCACAGATGTGCTCTGCTTTTCCCTGCATTCGCCGCACCGAGCTCGCCCCCATCTCCCGCAGCCATAGCATCGCCAGCGGAGAAAAGCTGCCGGCAAGCTCCGCAGCCTGTTCCTGTACCTCCCAGCCTTCCAGCAAAGGGAGAGCCGACAGCGGCAGATCGTCCGGAAAGGCCAGGGGCTGGACCATCAGGGGAAACAGCGGCGCATCCCGGTTCATGGGCATGGCGGCCAATAGCTGGCCGAGAGCGGTTTCCTCCGCTTCCCACAGCTCGCTCGGACAGCAGGCGCGATAGCGCTCGGCATGCTTTCGTATCGACATAAAGCGCTGCTCCGCGTCCGCATGTTGCCGAGCGCCCTGACCACAACATCTCTCCCATACGCGCAGCAAGGGGTCGCGCAGCTTTGCCAAGTGTAAAGGTTGATCACAGCGAATGATGATCTGCATCGTTCTGCCTCCGTTCTGCTTCCGTTCGGAATCTCCCTTCGATCATACACCAAATGATAGGGGAAGGCCTATCGCCGAAGAGCCTCCCGGTGGGAAAAACTTCACGGATAATCGCGTTGGGAAGGTAAAACCTACTACAGAAGAGACTACTTCTGGAGGGAGACGGGCATGCGAAGGTTTCGCCAAATGATGCTGATCGGCTTGAGCGTACTATGTACCTGGTGTTCATTGCCCCCTGTTACACAGGCGGACGCGTCCGTCCCTGCAGCGGCATCTGGCGCGGACGATGTTTACGCGTCCAGACTCTCGCTGTTCCAACGCTTCGAAACGCTATACGGCATCCCCTGGTCCTATCTGGCGGCCATTGACCAATACGATCGCTCTATTCACAAGCGCGGACGAAATAGGGAGAGCAAAGAGCAATCATCCCGTTTGACGGCCATCACGGTTCCCGCTTCCTTATGGTGCGGTGCGTTAAACCCCGATCAGCAGGACACCAGCCTGACTTCCATCCGTTTCTTTGGCGGAATCGGCATGGATGGGGACGGAGATGGAAAAGCGGACCGCGAGAACGATCTCGATGTCTTGACGACGTTGACCTATTATTTCGCGCAATACGGCCACTCCCGCGAGGATTGGCGCATTGGCCTCTGGTCGTATTATCAGCGGGACCGCGCAGTGAAGACCGTCGATCAGTTCGCCAGGATTTACGAGCACTTCCAGCGCATCGATCTGGACGACCATCACTTTCCTATCCCCAAACGATATAACTACAGCTACAGAAGCACCTGGGGCGATCCCCGCGGATGGGGCGGCAGACGCATCCACGAAGGCACCGATATTTTTGCCGGCTACGGCACACCGGTATTGAGCACCAGCTATGGCGTGGTCGAGGTAATCGGCTGGAACCGCTACGGCGGATGGCGCATTGGCATGCGCGACATCGGCAATGTCTATCACTATTTCGCTCACTTGAGTTCGTTTCGAAAGGGCTTGAAGCCAGGCGATATCATAAAGCCGGGCGAGGTGATCGGCTACGTCGGCAGCAGCGGTTACGGACGGCCCGGCACAGCCGGAAAGTTCCCGCCCCACCTGCACTACGGCATGTACAGCGACACCGGAAACAATGAATGGGCCTTCGATCCTTACCCATATCTGAAGCGCTGGGAACGGGAGATGTACAGAAAAAAGAAGCGATGAGCAACGCTCTTATTCCATCCTGGAGATTCCGATAGCCTGATGCAAAACGCGATCGGGCTTTTTTTCTTGGACTTTTGTTGACAGCCGGAAGCCATCTCCCCTACAATACAGATAAAAAATTGGACAGTCGTCCAAAAAAGTTGGTGGACCTATGAAGCCGTCGTCACCCAAACAAGCAAAAGCGGAAGCGCGGCGCGCCTATTTGGTCGAGCAGGCGACCCGCTGCCTGGCCGAAAAGGGGTATGCTCACGTATCGCTGCGCGACATCGCCCAGGAATCGGGTGTCTCGCTCGGGATCCTGCATTATTATTTTCGAAACAAAGAAGACTTGCTGCTCGCAGTCATCACCGGCTACAAGAATCAGTTTTTGCGCGAGCTGGAGGAAGAGCTTCTGAGCGGCCCTTTTGACGGACGGCAGACCCGGCTCTCCGCGATTGTTTACAGAGCGCTTACGGAAGACCGAAACATCCATCGGCTCTGGTACGATCTGCAGATCCAAGCCATGTACACGCCTGCCTTTCGCCCGCCCGTTCAAAACATTCGCGACCGTCTGCATGCACTGATCGAAAGCATGCTGGACAGAATCTGTCACGAGTATGCGGCCGGCGTGGAAACCCGCATCATAAAGAGTTGGGTCCCGCTCTTCTACACGGCCATCGACGGTCTCTTTCTGCAGGCATTGACCCTGGAGACACAAGAGGCACGCGAAGCGGTATCCCGGCTGGAAGAGGACCTCTCCCGGCTGCTCTCCGCACTGTTCGCTGCACACTCACACCAAGAGGAGGTGGAAAAATGGGAACTTTGACGATGCGCAACCCGGCTACCGGAGAGGTACTGGGAACCCTTCCGGAAGCGACGCCGGAAGAGGCACAGCAGGCGATGGAACGGGCGCGCCAGGCCTTTTCTCTCTGGGGAAGCACCCCCGTCGCCGCACGGATTCACTATCTGCGCAATCTGCGCCACTACCTCGTAGAAAATGGCGAGGCACTCGCCCAAAAAATCAGCGAAGCGACCGGAAAAGTGGCGTTGGAAGCGTACATGACGGAGATTTTTATTACCGCCGACACCATTCGCTTCTACGAGAAACATGCGGAGAGGATGCTGGCCCCGCGCAAGGTATCCACCCCGCTCGCGCTCGCGCCCAAAACATCATCCATCTACTACAAGCCGATGGGAGTCATCGCGGTCATCTCTCCGTGGAACTACCCGTTTCAGCTCTCCGTCGTCCCGGTTTTGTCCGCACTGGCGGCAGGAAACACCGTGATCTTGAAGCCTTCCGAAGTGACCCCCTCTGTCGGACTGATCATCGAGGAGATGTTCCGGGCAGTCCCCGCCCCTGCCGAAATCGTGCAAGTGCTCCACGGCGGCAGAGAGGCCGGCCAAGCCTTGGTGGCAGCGCGGCCGGACAAGATCTTTTTCACCGGATCGGTCGCCTCCGGCAAAAAGATCATGGCGCAAGCAGCGGAGCATCTGATCCCCGTGGAGTTGGAGCTGGGCGGAAAGGACCCGATGATCGTCCTGGAGGATGCCCATCTGGAGCGGGCTGCGGCCGGGGCCGTATGGGGCGCCTTTACTAATTCCGGCCAGGTCTGCATGTCGGTCGAGCGCGTCTACGTCCAAGAGCGGGTCTACCCAGAATTTCTCCGCCTGGTCAAAGAAAAAACAGCGGCGCTCCGCCAATCCCCGTCCGGCATTGGGGAGATCGGTTCCATGACATCGCCCGACCAGATTCGCATCGTCCGGGAGCATGTGGAAGAAGCGCTTTCCCGGGGAGCGGTCGCGGAGACCGGCGGTACCTTTTCCGATGAGGGCATGTTTCTCGCGCCGACCATCCTGACCAAAGTGACGCATGACATGAAGATCATGCGGGAAGAGACATTTGGTCCCGTATTGCCGATCATGACCTTCTCTGCGGAGGAAGAAGCCATCCGGCTGGCCAATGATTCCCCCTACGGATTAAACGCCTCCGTCTGGTCGCAGGACAAGGCAAAAGCGAGACGAGTCGCCCTGCAGCTCGCAAGCGGCAATGTCTGCATCAATGACGTCATCGTCAGCTATGCGAACCCCGCTCTCCCCTTTGGCGGCGTCAAAGAAAGCGGGATCGGCCGCTATCGCGGACCGGAGGGGCTCCAGGCCTTTACCCATCCCGTCTCGGTCATCCACGACCCGGGCAAGCGAAAGCGGGAAATAAACTGGTATCCGTATACGGAAGAGCAGCAATCGCTATTCATCGGACTGACCCATACATTGTACGGCAAATCAGGCTTCTGGCCCCCAATAAAGAGAGGCGAGCGGCCGCCTCTCCTCAAAGCTGCCTTGCGGGAGTGGAGACGTCTGTTTCGATAATCTGTTACCCCATCGTACCCGCACCAACAATTTCCATCCTTATCCGAATCCGAAATTCCGCCTTCTCGTACAAGGAAATCCCTGTATCCCTGTTCCACTTTCCCCGGTATTTTTGCCGAAAGCTTTCTTCGACTCCAGCAGGATCCCATTTTTTCTGCTGGAGTTTTTTGATGAGCGCGCTTAACTCTTTTGGGAACTCTCTTTCCATGTCCTTCGCTAACGCCGCCCGCTGCTCGCGATCATCCAAATAGCGGTTCCCCGTGTAGCCGATCAATACGCCGCGCACCTCTACGTCTATATCGGCCTTGGGCTTCCGCGTGTCTCCGTTGCTATTGATCTGGCCATTGCTATAAATCGGGTTGAATATCACCCTGGCGTGTTTTCGTTCCAGATATGGCAAATGGCCAATCTACGGCGAATCAGAGAGATGTTGACATCGAGCATCTCAATCATTCTTACTTTTCTTTTCTTTTCCCTTCCCTCCCCTATTTAATCCAGAGCGAAAAAAGGGCGAGAGCTGTCTGCTCTCGCCCTATGCGGCTGCTGTTTTTAGCCGGTAATTTGTCTGCTGAGATTGGCCATCTCGATGGCGGAGGCCGCCGCCTCCCAGCCTTTGTTGCCGACCTTGGTGCCTGCCCGCTCGATAGCCTGTTCGATCGAGTCCGTGGTCAGCACGCCAAATATCACCGGAATCCCGGTCGCCAGCGAAACAGAGGCGACGCCTTTGGCACACTCGCTGCAGACGTAATCAAAATGCGGCGTAGCGCCGCGAATGACTGCTCCCAGCGTCACAATTGCATCGTATTTGCCCGATTCCGCCATCTTTTTGGCGATCAGCGGGATTTCAAAAGCGCCCGGCACCCAGGCCACTTCGACCGCCTCCTCCGCGACACCGTGCCGCTTCAGTGCGTCGAGTGCCCCGCCCACCAGCTTGCTTACGATCAATTCATTAAAACGTCCCGCCACAATTCCTACGCGCAGTCCAGTTCCGATCAGATTTCCTTCATACAGTTTCATGATCTCTTCACTCCTTTACGAATTGAAGCAGGTGACCCAGCTTGTCCTGCTTGCTGTGCAAATAACGTTCATTTTCCGGATGCTCCGGCATCTGCAGCGGGACCCGCTCTGCGACTTGCAGACCGTAGCCGGACAGCCCGCGTATTTTCCGCGGATTATTGGTCATCAGCCGCATCTGCGAGATCCCCAGGTCGCGCAGTATTTGCGCGCCAATCCCGTAATCGCGCAGGTCGGCGGGGAAGCCCAGCTTTTCATTGGCCTCGACGGTATCGAGACCTTGCTCCTGCAGCTGGTATGCCTTCAGCTTGTTGATCAGTCCGATGCCGCGTCCTTCCTGGCGCATGTAGAGTACGACGCCCCGCCCCTCCCGCTCGATCATCCGCAGTGCGGCGTGAAGCTGCGGGCCGCAGTCACAGCGGTGAGAACCGAAGATGTCCCCGGTCAGGCACTCGGAATGGACGCGCACCAGCACCGGCCCCCCGTCTGCCACTTCTCCTTTGACGATGGCGACATGCTCTTTGCCATCCAGATCATTGGTATAGGCGATGATCCGGAAGTCTCCGTACTCCGAGGGAAGCTTGGCCTCCGCTTCGCGTTTGACCAGCCGCTCATGCTTCATGCGGTAATCGATCAAATCCGCGATCGTGATCAGCTTCAGCCCAAAACGCTTGGCCACCTCGACCAGCTCGGGAAGCCGCGCCATTGTGCCATCCTCATTCATGATTTCACAAATCACCCCTGCCGGTTTGGCCCCTGCCAATAGCGCCAGGTCGACCGCCGCCTCCGTGTGTCCGGCCCGGCGCAGCACTCCGCCCGGCCTTGCGATCAGCGGAAAGATATGCCCGGGTCGCCGAAAGTCCTCTGCTCCCCGCTGTTCATCCAGCATCGCCAGGACGGTTTGGGATCGCTCTTGTGCGGAAATGCCCGTATGCGTACCCGCCTCGTCAATCGAGACGGTAAAAGCGGTGCCCTGCCTGTCTGTATTGGCCTCTACCATCGGCCCCAGCTTCAGGCGGGCTGCATCTTTTTCCGTGATCGGGACGCAGATCAGCCCGCGCCCGTGGGTAGCCATAAAATTGATCATCTCCGGCGTCGCGGCTTCCGCCAGGCAGACAAAATCCCCTTCGTTTTCCCTGTCTTCGTCATCGACGACGATGACGGGACGGCCTTTTCGCAAATCGTTGATCGCCTCTTCGATGGTAGCAAACACCGTATCTCCCCCTTTATGCATAGCCGTGTTCCTCCAGAAAAGCCAGATCGATGCCTGCTCTGCCGGCACCGGGCTTGCCTCCTCGCCCATCCGCTCCCGACCGGGCCGCGCCGGCTCTCCCCGTAAGCAGTCTCCCCACGTATTTGGCGATCAGGTCGGTCTCCAAATTGACGGCATCGCCCACCTTTTTGCTTCGCAGATTGGTCTGTGCCAGCGTGTGCGGGATCACCGAGACGGCGAGGTGTTCGTCTCCCGCCTCTGTCACGGTCAAACTGATGCCGTCTACCGTAATGGAGCCGCGCGGGATGACCTGACGGAGCAGCTCGGGCCCCGTGCGGATCTGAAAGCGGATAGCATTGTGATCCGCGTTTCGGGAGATAATGGTGCCGACGCCATCCACATGGCCCGAAACCAGATGGCCGCCGAGCCTGGCTCCCAGCTGCAAGGCCCGCTCCAGATTAACCAGGCTGCCCGGCTTCAACTGGGAGAGCGCCGTCACTTGCCAGGTCTCCGGCATGACATCCGCCTGAAAACGAGTGGGCGTATAGGAAGTCACCGTGAGACACACGCCGTTGACGGCAATGCTGTCTCCGATTGCGGCATCCTCCAGGACGGTCTGGGCGCGTATCACCAGCGTGCAGGATTGGGCGTTTCGCGTGATGCTTTCTACTGTGCCTACTTCTTCGATCAGTCCGGTAAACATGTGAGATCCCTCCCTGCCGGCTGCCCCCATACGGGATAGCCTGTGATGCACAAATCATGGCTGCCGATCATTTCTACCTCGACATCGGCCAGCGGGATGGCGTCCTGCATCTCCGCGAACCCCTGACCGCCATACGAGGTAGGCGCTCCCTGACCGCCGATTAGTTTGAAAGAGAAAAACTGGATGACTTTTTGAATCGCACCTGCCTCCAAAAACGAGCCGTTTACCGCTGAGCCCCCCTCGACCAAAAGAGAGGTAACCCCTCTTTGCCCCAGGGATTCCAGCACGCGTTCTATGCCTACGCCATCCGGCAGTCTGACGACCTCGACACCTCTCTGCTCCAGCTCCTGTTGCCGAGCAGAAGGAGCCTTGTCCGAGGTATAGATCAGCGTCGGCGCATGCCCGTCGCAAATCACGCGGGCATCTGCCGGGATGCGCAGCCGGCTGTCGAGGATGACGCGCAGCGGCTGCCGCCCGCGCACCTCCCCGTCTTCCCGGGCAGTCAGCTCCGGATTATCCGCCAGCACGGTCTGCACCCCGACGAGGATCGCATCATGCTCGCGCCGCAGCCGGTGCACCCGCTTGCGAGACTCTTCCCCCGTAATCCAGCGGCTGTGCCCGGTGCGCGTCGCGATCTTTCCATCCAGTGTGCTTGCCGTTTTTACCGTAACAAATGGCTTTTTTGTGCCGATGTAATGGAAAAACACCTCATTCAGCCGCTTCGCCTGTGCGGCGCAGATTCCGACGCTCACCTCCAGGCCCGCCTCCTGCAAAAGACGGATTCCCGCTCCCGCTACCCGTGGATTGGGGTCTTCTACGGCGACGACTACTCGCCTGATCCCCGCTTCGATCACCGCCCGCGCACAAGGCGGCGTCCTCCCCTGATGGCTGCAAGGCTCCAGGGTAACATAGAGGTCCGCTCCTTTTGCGTGCTCGCCAGCCATTCGCAGCGCGTGCACCTCGGCATGCGGTTCGCCCGCTTTCACATGCGTCCCCAATCCGACGACCATGCCATCCTTGACGACGACTGCTCCAACTAATGGATTGGGTGCCGTCTGCCCCTTGGCGGATCGGGCCAACTCCAGCGCAAGCGCCATGTGCTGCCAGTCATGTTCAGACATCTCCTCTGCTCCTTTCCCGTTTGTAATGGCCATCGCCGCTCGGCGCGACTTCCTGGAATGCCAAAAAGCCCTTGAAGCGCGCTTCAGGGCAAGGGGAAAGAAGCCTTCTCACTCCCGTTTTTTCAACGAAGAGACAGAGGCTGCCTCACTGCCTTCTCCCATCCGGACTATACCGTCGGCCCTGGATTTGCACCAGGTCAGTCGCTCGCTATCACGTAGGACAAGCGAGCGAGTCGCGGGCTCAGACTGTCGTCATCACCGCCGGTCGGGAATTTCACCCTGCCCTGAAGGTCTGCTTTTTGTGGTTGTAGTACCGCGGCACCGATTCCTCCACCGCGATGGCTTGCTCCTGTCTCTCCTTTCGGCGACCGGACTCGTCCGGTCTTTTGCAATCGGGTAGGGGGCTACCCATTAGTTGAGTAGCCGACCTCCCACACCACCGTACGTACCGTTCGGTATACGGCGGTTCCTTAGTTCACGCAGTCACTTGTCGATAATAATCTGAGAAGAAAAGAAATCCGAGGCCTTTAATGGTGTTGTTATCGAGGGCTTTCGCGAGGATGGGGCTATTGGAGATTCTCCAGTAGCTCTTTCTTGTATTTGCGTATTCCCATGCCTTGAACTTTGGGATTCCAAACGAGATCAGCTTTTCGAATTTTGTCCTTATTCGTTTCCATTGTTTCCAGTAGATCATTCGAATCCTTCTTCTCATCCATTCATCCGTTGTTTGGAGCAGGTTCTTCATATCCGCAATCTTGAAGTAGTTGACCCATCCCATGATATAGCGTCTGAGCCTTTCGGCTCTCTCTTCATTTCCCATGCCATTGCTTCTTGCGGTTAGTTCCTTCACTCTTGTTTTCATTTTGGCGATGGATTTGGGATGGATGCGGACTTTCACTTGCCCTCGTTGGTTGTAGAATGAGAATCCCAGAAACTTCACTCGAATGGCTAGGTCCACCACGGTTTTCTCCCGATTTACTTTTAGGAACAGCTTCTTTTCAATGTAGGGGAGAATGTTGGTTAGTGTCCGTTCGGCACTTCGTCTGCTCTTGCAGAAGATGAGTAAATCATCTGCGTATCGCACAAACTTGTGTCCTCTCTTCTCCAGCTCCTTGTCCAACTCATTCAGCATGATATTACTGAGAATTGGACTCAGATTCCCGCCCTGCGGTACGCCGACTTCTGTTTCCTCAAACTTGTGCTTCACGACAACTCCTGCCCGAAGATATTTATGAATTAGTGAAATGACTCGTCCGTCCTTAATCGTTCTTGAGAGTACTTCAATGAGCTTGCTTTGGTTGACGGTGTCAAAGTATTTCTCTAGATCCATATCCACAACATAGCGGTAGCCTTCCTGAATATATTGCTGGCTGCGCCTTATGGCTTGGTGGGCACTTCGTTTGGGTCGGAACCCGAAGCTGTTGTCCGAGAACTGTTGCTCATAGATCGGCGTGAGCATTTGTGCAATTGCCTGCTGGATTACTCGATCAACCACCGTTGGGATGCCCAGGTTTCTTTTCTTTCCGTTCTCTTTTGGGATTTCTACCCTTCGAACGGGATTTGGGCGATATCTGCCCGCCAGGATTTGTTCCTTGATGGTTTCACCGTTTTCTTTGAGATATTGTAGAAGTTCATCTACGCCCATCCCGTCGATTCCGTGTGAACCTTTATTCGCTTTGACTCTTTTGAACGCTTCGTTCAAATTGTCTCTGCTTATGATTTTCTCAAGTAACCTTTCCTTCGACTCGTTTGCGTTGGTGTCGTCGGTTTCAGCTATCCTCTCAGGAACGTGCACTCCCGCATATCCTTCGTGTTCCGCACTATTCTTTTGCGGTGAGCCTTCCGTTGGAAGTTGGCTGCCCTTATCTCCTGTTTCGGTAACATTCATTGACGACCACCTCCTAAGGTTCAGCCCTTCCCTCAAGCCGTCGACTGCTCGAGGTACTATGGCGTCTGCTGACTTCTCATGATAAATCTTGTTTCAACCGTGATTCGAATGTCATCTTCTCACGTCCATGAGACCTCCCACGGTAAGACGACTCACTTTCCTCCCATATACCCGCATCATTTACACCGGAATGTCCGTGTAGTGTATTGGACTTTGCTTTGTCTCGCAAGCTTGTCCCATTCCATATGCCTGATGATGTTCGTGTTCCTCGGGCCGGGATTTTGCCTCCAGCTTCCTTCAGATTCCACCTCACGGTGGACACCCTTGCTCTTGGCTAGTGGTTGGCCACTACCAGCCCCCACAGCGGACTTTCACCGCCTAGTTAGTCGCCATGCGTGGCGCACTAGAAAAAGCCCCTGAAGCATGTTCAGGGGCATAGAAGAAGAAGCCTTTTCACGCTGCTTTTTCAAACAGAGCGAAAGACTGTTCCACCTTCTCCCATCCGGACTTTACCGTCGGCCTTGGGTTTGCACCAAGTCAGTCGCCTGCAGACATGTGTCGGCAAGCGAGTCGCGGGCTTAGACGTGCGTTCGTCATCACCGCCGGTCGGGAATTTCACCCTACCCTGAAGGTTGGCTATTCCGTTTCTAGCATTATAACACGACTTTCCCCATCCCTTACACTTTTTCGAGAAGGAAGTTTTTTCGCTGCCCTAGGGGCGCGGCGGCATCGGCTGTTCATCCGGCCGCGGCACATCGGGTTTTCCTTCGGGATTGTTGTACAAGTACTGCGGCACATCCCCGATAATCAGGGAGTGTGTGATCGGAATTTTCGTCGTAATCGTCTTTTGGTCCGTCGCGAACGGAATGACGATGCGCAAGTCGACTTCCACGTAGACATAGACGGTCGCCAGGACCATGTTGATGCCCGCCTCGCTCAGTTCGGTGTCCAGCATCGTTTTTACGGAGCCAATCGGGACAAAGGTGAGCGGAAGCTCCGGTCCCATCTGTGCCAGAAAGCTGTTTCCCGTCGCGAGACCGAGCGGAATGTAACGGTCTACTTTCTCTTCCTCAAACTCCATCAGTTTGTTTTGTACACGGGAGGTCGTCTCTCCCACTATCCGGGCGTACTCCTTAAAATTGAATTGATACGCCTGAATTCGGCCTTGATTGTCTTTCTCGATTTTGACGATCTGGTTGAAATCGACGCCTTGCTGAGCGATCCGCTTCGTTACAGCATCGGTAATCGCCTGTTTGGCCAGCTGCTCCGCTTTTTGACTGGCGAGAATTTTCAAAGTAGGCTCCAGCCGCTTCTCGATAAACACCAGCATCTGGATACTCAGCGCCAAAAAAATCACCAGCGCAATAAAAAACGCTTTCGTACGAGATAGAGGGTTCTTCCACCTACGACGGGGTCGAAACACGGCCACGCCCGTCACCTCCCAGTTGCTACATCCTATGGCTTGGGAGCGAAAAAAATACGTGACGGTCTGCGGGAAAGGTTCTCCGGCCTAGACACGGGTCTGCATGGAAAGGAAAACCCCCGTCCAGTATGGACAGGGGCATCGAAGCAGTCCGCCGAGATGGCAGAATCGCTATTTGACATGCTCGATCAAGCCGACTGACAGCCAGGGGAATACCGAGAGCAGGATCATAAACAAGATCATGATGACGGCATAGGGCAGCGCTCCACGCACAATCGTGGAAATCGGCGAAGACGGGTCTACGCCCTTCAGCACGAACAGATTGAGCCCAACTGGCGGCGTGATCAAGGCTAGCTCCATGTTGACCACCATGATGATGGCAAACCAGATCGGATCGAATCCAAGCGCCATAATGATCGGATACAGGATCGGCAGCGTGATGACGAGGATCGACACGGTTTCCAGGAAGCAGCCCAGGATCAGCAGCAGGATGTTGATCAGGATGAAGATCACCCATTTGGAGACGGGCAGGCTGGTGGCCAGCTCTGTCATCGCCTGCGGAATCTGCAGCGATGTCAGGATAAAGCCAAACAGCATGGCCCCGACGATGATAAACAGAATCATCGCATTGGTCGCCACAGTCGAGAGCAGTATTTTCTTGATGTTCTCCCACGACAGGCTCTTATACACAATCCCAGCCACCAGCGCGCTGAACACCACGCCTACGGCTGCCGCTTCCGTCGGTGTAAAGACACCGGAGTAGATGCCGCCTATGATCAGGACTGGCATCATCAGGCCCCATACGGCTTTGCGGGTCCCTTGCCAGCGCTCTGTCCAGGTTGCCGGCGCCTCCTTGATATGGCGCATCTTCCAGGCGGCATAGGTCATAAAGATCAAAAGCAGCAAGATCCCCGGCAGCACACCGGCGATAAACAGCTTGCCGACCGATTCGCCTGTAACGGAGCCATAGATGATCATCGGCACACTGGGCGGAATGAGGATTCCCAAAGTGCCGCCCGCCGCCAATAGACCGAGAACCGTTTTCTTCTCATAGCCCCTGGCCGTCATCTCCGGGATGGCAACCATTCCGATGGTCACCGCCGTCGCTACACTGGAGCCGGAGATGGCCGCGAATATCCCGCAGCAGACCAGCGTGGCCAAGGCCAAACCGCCGGGCAGATGGCGCAGCCACCGGCTGGCCATCTCATACAGCTCCTTGCCCACACCGCTGAACAATAGGATTTGACTCATCAGGACGTACATCGGCAAGGCGCTCATAGTGAAGTCATCCAGGGCCTTGTAGGCAATAATCGGAATCTGCGATAGCCCGAGTGCCCCTCCGTTAAACAAATACATGCCGATGGCTGCCAGTACGGCGAGCGCAAAGGCCACAGGCACCCCTACCAGCATGAGGGAGGCCATGCCGCCTGCAAAAAACCAACCCATTACGCCTTTCCTGCCCGGAAATGTAATCAACCAGTTGCAAAAGGAAGGCGAGACAAAGCAGGACTCCTCCGATAGGCAGAAGCATTTCCGGGATGTACATCGGAATTTGCAGCAGAGATGCGGAGGTGAAGCCCAGCTCCATCGAGCTTAGCACATGCTCCCAGCTGAAATAGGTGAAAACCACGCTGAACAGTATGCCGATCACGGTAGAGACGATCAGCATCCACCTTCTCGCAGCCGCGGACACATTATGCAGGAGCAGATCCACTTTGATATGGGCGTCGGCACGCACGGCATAGGCGGAACCGAGAAAACAGCTCCCGATAATCGCGTAAATGGACAGCTCGGTCGCCCAAATGGTGGGGGCATTGAAAAGGAAACGGGAGACGATCTCGAAAAAGATCATCCCCGTCGTCAGAACGATGAAGATTCCGGCGATCATGCCTCCCCATTTAATTAAGCGATCTGCACCGTTGTACAGAATTTGAAAAAGTTTCATCCAAAGTCCCCCGTTTTTCCCTTCTCCTCTGACGCTCTACTGAATGTTCTGGATCTCTTCCAGAAGCTCTTTGCCCAAGTCGCCAGCCGTTTTCACGTACTCGTCCCAAGCAGGCTTGGCCGCTTCCTTCCATGCCGCGAGGTCTGCTTCCGGTACGACGTAGACTTCCATGCCTTTTTCTTTCAATTGTTCAGCGGTAGCCTTGTCTTCCTGTTCAGCCTGCTGGCGAATCCACTCTTCCGTTTCCTTTGCGGTCGTATTGATGAGCTCTTGCGTTTTTGCCGGGAGGTTGTCCCAGTACTTTTTGTTGACGGCGAGCACGAACTCCAGATACGCGTAGTTGCTGATCGTCAAATATTTGGAGACTTCATCGTATTTGCGCTGAACCATGGCAGTCGTTCCCGAGGTGGCTCCGTCAATCGTCTTCCGCTGCAGGGCCATGTATACCTCGCCTGCACCCATGAATACCGGGGCAGCGCCATACGCTTGAATCATAACCGAGGGAATATGTCCGATACTGCGGATTTTCAAGCCTTGGAAGTCTGCCGGCATCTTCAACGGACGAGCGCTGTTGGCAAACTGGGCATAGCCATAGTCGGCAAACAGCAGGACCTTGGCTCCTTTTTTCTCCATCTCTGCTTTCAGCTTGTCGCCCACCGAGCCGGACAGGGCTTTTCCGGCCAACTCATACGAGGTAGGGATCGCGTAGGGAACGTCAAAAATCCCCATGGCCGGGACGACCGATGCCCACAGCGTCGAAGAGTTGACGCCCATCTCTACGCCGCCGGTCAAAATCGCCTGGTTCATCTCCTTGTCGCTGAGCAATTGGCCTGCGGGATATACCTGAATTTTGACATTGCCGCCAGAGCGCTCTTCCACTTTCTTGGCAAAGTCTTCAATTCCTTTGGAGATATGGTGATCCTGCGGAAGATTGTAGGCCAGCCGAATCGTCGCCTTTTCGTACTCCTCGGTGGCCGCTCCACCCGAGCCGGTATTGGCCTGAGGAGCGCCGCCGCTGGTTCCGCTTTGGGCCGCAGGGGCACCGCCGCAGCCCGCCAGCAAACTGCCCAATAATCCTACCGTCGTCAACATCCCAATCCACTTCTTCTTCACTTTCTTTCCCCCCGTTTATTCGCTTTAATAGGCAATCGTCGAATGCTCTTTGTTCTCGACAAGACGGATACGCCCCAGCGGCATTCTCATGGATAGGCCGACCGCGTATTCCGAAGCGTCTAAAAGTTTAGAAAATTCAATTCCCGTTCTTACTTTCATCCTCTCAAACAGATACACGACATCCTCTGTCGCCACGTTGCCAGCCGCGCCGGGTGCAAAAGGACAGCCTCCCAGTCCCCCGACTGCTGTTTCAAACGTGCGGATGCCCGCCGTATAAGCTGCGTATGTATTGGCCAGAGCCAAGCCGCGCGTATCGTGCAGATGCAGACTGAGCCGATCTTGCCCGCACGCTTGGATCAGGCGGCTGCACAGATCGTAGACTTCATCCGGTACAGCGATGCCGATCGTGTCGGCAATGGCTATCTCATCTGCTCCTGCGGCCAACGCCTTTTGCGACAGCTGGAGCACGTCATCGGGATTTACCCTGCCTGCAAACGGGCAGCCAAAGCTGGTCGCGATGGAAAAGCGGACTAAAAGTCCTGCCGCTTTGGCCAAGGGGACGAGTTCCCCAAATGCCTCCAGATTTTGCTCAATGGTCTGGTTGATATTCGTCCGGTTAAAAGCCGGGCTGGCAGAGGTCACCCAATTGACTTCCCCCAACCGGAACCGGGCCGCCCGCTCGAAGCCCTTCCGGTTGGGAACCAGCGCACTGAAGGAGACACCGGCGATTCCATCCAGCGACGAGCAGATCTCCTCTGCATCGGCCATCTGCGGCACGCGGCCCGGATGGACAAAGGAAGTGGCTTCGATCCTCCGCAGCCCCGCATCCGCCAGCATACGGATCAACTGCTGCTTTTTCTCCGTCGGGATGAAGCCCGATTCATTTTGCAGGCCGTCGCGCGGGCCTACCTCGATGATCGTCACGTCTCTGTTCATATGGCTCTCTTCTCCTTCAGCATTGCCAGGACAGCGGGATCGATCTGGAGCAGTTTTTCCAATATCTCTTCATTGTGCTCTCCCAGCGCGGGCCCTACCCACTCATGACTGCCCGGTGTCTCCGACAGCTTGGGCACGATGCCCGGGAACATGACCGACTCTCCATCCGGCAGCTCGATCCGCTCCAGCATTCCCCGCTCCCGGTAGTGCTCGTCCTCCGCAATCTCTTCGATACTGTAGATCGGTCCGACAGGGACGGCTGCTTCATCCAGCAAGCGCTGCGCCTCCCGGAGCGGGTGGCGGCTGGTCCACTCGCCAATCACCTGATCGATGAAGTCGACGTGATCGACCCGCCCCTGATTTGTGGCAAAACGCGGATCTTCCGCGATATCGCTGCGGCCGATCGCATGCATCAAGCGCTTGAAGATGCTGTCGCCGTTTGCCCCGATCACCAGGTATTTTCCGTCTGCACAGAGGTAGGTATTGGATGGGGCAATGCCGGGCAATGTGCTCCCGGTCCTCTCCCGCACCAGTCCCTTCAGGTCGTATTCCGGCAAAACGCCCTCCAACAGACTGAAAACGGCTTCATACAGGGCGACGTCGACCATCTGCCCCTTTTTCTCCGGGGAGAGGTCTCTTGCTCGCAATGCCATCATGCCCCCGATCACGGCGTACAAGCCTGCCGTCAGATCGCCCAGGGCGACACCGGCACGGACGGGCGGACGATCGGCATAGCCCGTCAAGTGGCGAAGTCCGCCGATGGCTTCGGCCACGCTGCCAAATCCCGGTTTATCCCGATAAGGGCCCGTCTGTCCGTAGCCGGAAATCCGCACCATGATCAGACTGGGATTCAGTTCGCTGAGCGCGTCGTAGCCGATTCCCCATTTTTCCAAAGTCCCCGGCCGGAAATTCTCGATGATGATGTCTACCTTCTGCGCCAGGCTGCGGATAATCTCCTGCCCCTCTTCCTTGCGCATGTCGACCGTGACGGATTTTTTGTTGCGCGACTGGACATACCACCAGACAGACGTGTCATTGTGCATCGCCCGCCAGTTGCGCAAGGGGTCTCCGGTTTCCGGCGCCTCCACCTTGATCACTTCGGCACCGAACTCCGCAAAAATTTTCCCGGCGAACGGTGCAGCCACAAGTGTACCCAGCTCCAGTACGCGCACACCCTGCAGCGGCTTTTTCGTTGTCATGGGCCCCTCCTTATAGATCGTCTTGTCGGTTTTGGTTCGTGCTCATGCAAAGCTCAAAATCGCGTTTGATGTGTTCCTCCATGCTCGCTTTCGCTTTGGCGCCATCCTGCGTGCGGATCGCCTCCAGGATCGCTTCATGCTCACAAATAACGGTCTCCGGCCGACGCGGGTGAACCTCCAAAATCGCGTTTCGATAAAAAGAAATCAGCACTTTCAACTCGTTCATGATCTTGGTCAGATAGGGATTTTTGCTCGCTTCCGATATGCGCTGATGAAACGTAAAGTTCAACTCATGGGTCCGGCGAGGGTCGCTCGGATACTGAAGCTCCTTCATTTGCTCCAGAAGCTCCTCCAGTTCACTCAGTTCAGCATCTGTACGGCGCTCGGCAGCATACTGGGCCGCTGGCGGCTCCAGATTGAGACGGCACTCATACAGGTGGGTAAAGTCCGCCAGGGAAGGCTGATAGACCGTCACGCCTCCTTGTGCCTGAACGACGACCAAGCCGTCCTTTTCCAAGCGGCGGATGGCCTCGCGTATCGGACTGCGACTGACACCCGTCTCTTCGCAGAGCCTCTCTTCGATCAGCCGCTGCCCCGGGGCAAGCCCGCCAAACAGGATTTGCTCCCGCAGATATTCGTACACCTGAGACTGGAGTGTTTCACTTCGCTTGATCGCTTTGGCCAAGAACCTCAACCCCTTCTCGATGCATACTGTATTCTGTATACAAAGGTACTGCGCAAATAGTAGCACAATTTTAAATAAGTAGTCAACACTTCGCGCCGGATTGCACCGCCTCTTTTTTGGTGGTATGTTGGGGGACGGGAGTGATGACTGTGCGACTACACAAAGGTGATATTCTCTTTCGCCAGGGAGAGTCGGGGCCGCTGTTCCACATTCGGACAGGCCTCTTTAAAGTGGTCCGGCTGCAAGAGGACGGCTCCCCCTTTTTGTTCAACCTCCTCCTGCCGGGCGAAACGATCCCCCACCATTCCCTCCTGTCTCCGAAGGAATACCACGGGACAGCCATTGCCCTGATGAGCAGCGAGGTGGACGTGATCCCTTGCGACAAGTGGTACCGCTCTCTAGAGGAAGACCCGTACCGGTACAAGGAGATTGCCCTGTTGCTCCAGTCCAAGCTGCGGTTTACCCAGCAGCGGATGGATCAGCTCACCGTCTCTTCTCCCAAAGAGAAGCTGGCTCTCATGCAGGAGTGGTTCCATACCTACATCGGACCCTATCCCTTGAGCGATCTGTTGACGCAGGAGGAAATCGGCCAATTCCTCGGGCTGCGCCGGGAAACGGTCAACCGGTTGCTGCGCCAAACAAAACAAGCACATCCCGGCTGAATCCGAGATGTGCTTGTTGGCTTTCGCAACTACAAATTTTCGGTCATCTCCGACAGTTGGTCGGCTGAGATAGCGACCTGTGAGACCGCCTGGCTCATCTCCTCCATGACGCGGAAGAAGTTCTCCAGCTCTTTTTGGATCCGTCTGCTCTGTTCCTGACTGTCGCTGACGGCACCGTGAATCTCGTCAAAGAACCGGTTCGTCTCGCTGGTCATCGCCGCGCTGGATGCGACCAGCTTCCGCACCTCCGCTACCACTGCGGACAGGCTCGCAGTCTGGGCATTGGTCTTTTCGATCAGTTCGGTTACGCCCGAGACAGAGTGCTTGGTCTGCTCGGCCAGCTTCCGGACTTCCCCCGCGACGACTGCGAATCCGCGCCCCTGCTCACCGGCCCGGGCGGCTTCAATCGCCGCATTCAGAGCCAAGAGGTTGGTCTGTTCGGCGATCGCTGTCACCACATCGACGATTCCGCGAATCTTTTCCGAGATCTCTTCCAGTGTGCGCATCTCCGCCGCGATCCGCTCTGCGCTGTGCTGAATCAATCCCATCTGCTGCTGTTGATTCTCCAGCTTGTCCTTTCCTTCCTCGGAGAGGGATTGGGCCTTGCCGGTGAAACGGGTCCCCTTTTCGACGTAGCTCAATACCTCGTTGGACTGTTCGGTCAATTGCTGGACGGAGGCGCTCGTCTCCTCCGAGACGGCGGCCAATTCATGCGCCGATTGGGAGAGCACGCGGCGCAGCTCGTCTTTTTTGCGCTGCGTTTCCTGGCGAATTTGCTCATGCTGGTTCTCGTATTCCTCCAGTACGATTTGCTGTTCGATATTTAATATCTTTGTGGTCACGATGATGGAGCGCTTGAATTCCGCCTTGTCTCCAATATGGCGATCCAGCAGTTCGATGATGGAGACCAGCAGGTTTTGAAACGCGCACATATACCATTTGGGTTCCAGTCCGATCTTCAGATGCATGATTGCGATGCGGCTCCGCTGCTCGATGTACTGGCTGTCGATCGTGCCGCTGAACATTTCCGTAATATGGCGGGTCAGTGTTTGTTTCAACCGGTCGATGGTGCTGTTTTTTTCGATGATCTCCATCAAGCTGGTTTCCTGCTCAAGATTGGCGTAAAATTTGGTGACAATTTCATCAATATTTTGGATAATGAGCGGCTGGAGCATTTTCGCCACAGCCAGGTCTTCTTCGGTCAAGCTGATCATGGCTAATTGCTTGTGAAGCTCAGCCTGTTTTTCCAGCTTCAACTCTCCCTTTTCCGTCCGCTGCTGGAAGTAGGAGTCTTTCTGCTGCTTGCCTTTCACGTCAAACAAACGGGAAAACGGACACATGGACATGTTCTCCTTTACCTTCATGCTTATTTCACATTACTTTAATAACTATACAATAATTCATCCGTATTTGGTATTCCTCTCCTGGATCATTTGGCCCAGAGAGGAGGATCGTCTATCTCCGTTTTTGCGCAGCTTGCAACAAAAGAGGGCAAATGAGGCACACTATTCCAGACTTGTGAATGACGGTCCCATATGCAAGTGCAAAGGCCTAACGGACAACCGGCGCCTCATACCCTGATAGAAAAGAGGAAGAGGAGGGGTCCGGCCTGAACACGGATCGGCACAGCACTGCCCGCCGTACTCCCAGCGAATCCGCCTTGCGCATGGCTTGCGACTATTTGCTTGCGACCGTCTTTCCCCGGATCTGGGCACAGGCAAAACAGGAGCGGGGCAGCGCTGCATCAACCATTGTCAGGAGCAAAAGGGATGAAGATTCGGCTTGTCCAAAACGGATTGATCACACTCATCGACGATATCGAGCAGACACAGACACCGCCGAATAACGGTTTTTACTGGATCGATGCCTCTTTGTTTGACCTGGCCATCCTGCAGCCGCTGTTTGGCCTGCATGATCTGGCGATTGAGGACTGCATCGACGAAGAAGAGCAGCGGCCTAAGCTGGAAATATACGAGGATCACTATTTTATCGTGATCAACAGCGTGGAATTGGCCGATCAGGACATTTTTTTGCATGAAGTGAATCTGTTTCTCGGCGGCCACTACGTCATCACCGTCACCAAGCATGATATCGGGCTGCAGCCGCGCATGCTGCAAATCGTCCGGGAAAAAGAAATCAACCATGCGGATTCCTTTCTCTACTACCTGGTGGATCACATTGTGGAGCGATATTTTGACGTAATCGAAAAAATAGAAGATCTGATTGAAAAGCTGGAAGAAGAGATCCTGGTGAACGCGAAAAAAACGCAGCTTCATCAGATCATCGGGCTGAGAAGCGAGGTTCTCTACGCGCGGAAAATGCTGCTCCCCCAGCGGGAACTGATCGACGCGCTGCATAAAAAAGACCTCCCGCTCATCGACAAGCGCCTGCGAAAATACTTTGGCGACCTCCTGGAGGATGCAGTCAAGATCGTCGAGAGCTTTGAGACCTTTCGCGAACTAATCGGCAACCTGCGGGAAGCCTACCACTCGTCCGTAGCGGGGCGGGCCAACGACATCATGCGCATCTTTACCGCATTGACGACCATTTTCATGCCGTTGACCATCGTGACCGGCATCTACGGCATGAACTTCGACTACATGCCCGAGCTGCGGTCGCCGCACGGCTACTATATCGTCCTGGCTTTCATGGCCGCTCTCGGTGCAGTTATGTATCTGATTTTCAAGCGAAAGGAATGGCTTTAAAACAGATCGTCGCAGGAGACGATCATCAGATGGAGGCGCTTGGACAGGTCGTACTCAAAGGGCTCGACCGGCTGGCCGTGTTCATCGTACAGAATGCGAACGACGGGCCTGCTGGGCGTGCCCTTGTTGTAGTCGACGACGACGCCCGATTCCTTTGTATTCAACACGACGGACAAGCCCAGCGGGTACAGCGCGATCGTGTCGCGGAAGCGCTCCACGAAGCCTTTGTCAAACAGCGTGCCTGCGCCTGTGTACAGCATTTCCATCGCGACGTGAGGCAACATGGGCGCACGGTACACGCGATGGGTCGTCAGGGCGTCAAAGACATCGCAGACGGCCATCAATTTGGCGTAGGGATGGATTTCTCCCTCCTTGAGCCCGCGCGGATACCCTGTTCCGTCCAGCCGTTCGTGATGCTGAAAGGCGCAGTGGGCAGCCAGGAGCGGAATCTCCTCCTGCCGCCGGAGCATCTCGAAGCCGATCTCGGTATGCTTTTTCATTACATGGAACTCTTCTTCCGTTAAGCGTCCCGGCTTTTTCAGCACCTCATCGGGTATCGACATTTTGCCGATGTCGTGAAGCATGGCCCCGATGCCGATCTCCAGCAGCTCTTTTTCTCCGAAATCCGATTTGAGCGCGAGTGCGGTGGAATAGAGCATGACATTAAAGGAATGCGCAAAAATATAATGGTCAAACGCACAGGCATCCGCCAGCAGGTTCATCGCCGCGTTTTTTCCCTTGAGCTCATCCTGCACCTGGCTCAGCACCTGCCGGATCTGCCGGCCGAATTGCCTGTCCGCAAACATATTCTGCCATTTTTGCGGGCTGTGGCTGGAAGCCCGGAAGGCATCGTTGATCAATCCCATCGCTTCCCGACGAGTTGCTTCGGATACAGGCGCTTCCACCTGAATATCCGCTGTGCGACTATCCTGAATGTATAGATTGGTGACATTCATCTGGGTCAGCCTGTCGATCATGCGCTGGGTCAGCTCTACGCCCGAGCCCACCAGAACGGTGCCGTTCTCCGCGTAGACGGAGCGGGCGAGAACATTGCCTGGCTGACATTTATGTATAGAGAGCAGTCTCATTATCCATTCTTCGCCTTTCTGCCAAAAAGTAACTCTATTATAGCTCGATTCGAGCCGGTTCTACATGTATTTTTCAAATGATGTAGATTTATGTCGAAAAAACGCCTCGTCGCAAGGACAAAGGCGTTTTCAGGATTAAAACATCCGGCGTATGGCGTCTCGGCCAATGGTTCCGGCCGTAATGCCCAGTTTCTCGGCGGTGACCGTCACCGATTCCAGCGGCGCGTCCAACAATTGCTCGATGGTCTTGACGCCGACGGCCCTGCCGGCAATGATCTCCCGGTCGGCCAGTTTTTCATTTAACAGTCCGACATCCAGGGCACCGCACATAATATATCCCTTATCGGTTGTAACCGCCAGCAGTGTAGTCTTGGGCAAGCGAACCGTGACAGCGATGGCCGTTCCCTCTGAAAAGTGGATGGGTTGTACTTCCATCATCTTGAGATTCCTCCTTCTTTTCGCTTTACACACAGGCGCGTTACCATCGTATGTCATTCGCCCGCAAGTGGTGTCTGTGCCTAATGCAGGATAGCAGGGGAAGGCCGTTCATCATCCATGGCTACCTTGCGCTTCATGACCTCGACCATATACGACGCCAGCATATGAAACAGCTCATCTTCGTCCATTTCCGCCACCAGCTTCAGCAGATCCTCGTGCGACTGCTCTTCCAAGAGTCCGACGATCACGGCCACGATGTCTTCCTCCGCACCGTTGAAATGCCCTTTGTACAATTCGTATACTTCGTCTAAAAACCGCATGGCTGCCTCCTCCTTTTTTCCCTGTTAGCATGCCCCAGTTGCGGGACTGATCTGCATCCGATCAGCGTCCGATCTGTGTCAGGAGCTGGCCATCATCAACCACCGCGGCTTCTGGGCGGCGGCCAGCAGCTCGGCGTCTCCCAATGTCTGGGCGAGGATCTCGCGCAGCATCTCCGGCAGGTAAAAACGGACGTGCTCCCCCTCTGCCAGATCGGGAAAAAGGCGGTTCAGCATAAACATATCCACGGTGCCCACCCGGTAGCTCCGCTCCTTGTCGAGCAGTTCGCCATTTACCTCGATTCGGGTAATCCTCGGCTGCTCTCCCTCTTCGTACCAGACCTGAAGGCCATCGATCCCCATCCAGCCTGTCACTTTCCCCCGGAAGCCGAATCCGCGCAATTCCCGCCGCACGGTCTCCGGCTGGATGGATTGCGCCAGCAACCTCCAGAGCTGCTCGCCTGAGAGTGAGACGGCACAAGGCTTGATCGGATGGGGCAAGCAGCGGAGCAAATCGCGATAGCTCACCTTTCCCTTGGAAAGCGGCGCGAGCAAAAGGCCGTTATTGGCCATCCCCACCTCGGCCTTCGTCCACTTCCGCAACGAAGCGGCCAATACCGATCCAAAGACGGTCTCCTCCATCCAGGAGACGTCGAGATCGACAGCGAGCTGGACGGCTGTCTGCTCCAGCATCTCTTCGGTCAGCAGCTGTTTTTGGGCGAGGTATTCCGCCAGCTCTCGCTCCGGCAGGTACGCCTCGGAGGCAAACAGCTCCGCAGAGGCTTCCATCACCTGCTTGGCCTGGCGATCCCATACCAGCCGGACATGGCCTACCTTTTTGCCCAGCACCCCAGTCTGCGCGATCAGCGTCTTCCCGATGCGCTCTCCATGCTCCAGCTGGTGATGCGTGTGCGCGCCCAAAATGATGTCTACTCCGTCCAACTCTCGGGCCAGCCGGCAATCTTCGGGATAGCCGAGATGGGACATCAGGATGATCACATCGACGTGGGGACGGAGCGCGGCCACCTGTTGCCGCAGCTGTTCGAGGGGATCTCGCGCTTCCCAGCCCAGCATTTTGTAAAAGAGCGGAAACGATGCCGTTGCCCCCAAGATGCCCACGCACAAATCCTCCCATTGGTGGATGGCGTGGCTCACCGCCCAATGCGGAACCTCTCCCGTGGCGAGTTCGAACAGATTTCCCAGCACGACCGTAAAGCTGGCCTTCTCATACAGGGCATCTAATTTCTCCTTGGGAAACGTGATTCCCTCGTTATTGCCGATCGTCACGTACTGGTAACCGCTGTGGTTGAGCACATCTACGTTTACCTGGCCCCAGGTCGCTTCTGTTTTCACGTCCATCCGGTCGGCATGGTCGCCGATGTCGACGGTCAGCACATGTTCCCCCAGGGCTTCCCATTGCTCCCGGTGCAATCTGAGACACGATGCGATCGACGGCATGCTGCCAAAGTGGCTGTGCAAATCATTGGTGTGCAAAATATGCAAGGTACAGGTGTCCGCCACGACCTTCCCTCCCTCTTCTCACAGGTTTCTCCCCTGTAAAACGGCTCTCTCTCGTATGGCCTTGCTGCTTTATTTGATTACCGCCTCGCCAATCATCTGAATGGCCATTCCCAAAATCAATACCCGCAACAGCAAAACGACGGTTTTCCCCTTCATCCGCCTCGCGATCAGCGTCCCCAGATTGCCGCCGATCCAAGCGCCGGGTGCGAGCAGCGCCGCGTACAGCCAGTTCACATGATCGTGGATGATATTGGTAGCCGAGCCGACCATGGCGGAGAAAAAGATGACGAGCATGGAAGTGGCTGCGGCAATATGCGGGGGAAAACGGAACAGGATGATCATCGCCGGGACCATCAGTATGCCGCCGCCTACTCCAAAGAGTGAAGAAGTGATTCCGACGAGAAAGGCGACGAAGACGACCACCGAGCGTCTGTATCCATATTCATGCTCTACGCCATCCGAATCGACAAATTGTCGGCGGACCTCCCAATTAATGCTGCGGGGCTTGATTTTGTCTTTGACCATCATCAAGATGAACATGCTCAGCTGAAACAAGCCAAACATCAGCGTAAACGCCTTGATTGGCAATAATGTATTCAAATAGACACCTATGATAGCACCAGGGGCGCTGCCTAAAAAAAAGAGCAAGGCGCTTTGGATGTCCACTCGCTTCTGCTTGAGATAAGAAATCGAGGAGGACAAGGCCGTCACGCCGATGACGATTAATGACGTTCCGGCGGCTACCTGCGGGCTGACGGAGCCGGGGAGATAATCATTGCCCAAATAAAGCAGGGCCGGAACGAAAAACATCCCGCCGCCCAGTCCTGCGATGCTGCCCACAATCCCTGCAAACAGGCCGATGACCAAAAACATGACTGCCAATCCGTAAAACATCTGCTACCCTTCTTTCTGCGCGAAGCCCTCTGACTCTCTCGCGGTCAGAAGAGCTCCAATTGACGGGGGTTGAGTCCCGTGGGATCGACGCCCAGCATCTTCATGAACTGCTTGGCGTTCCCGACTGCATCCCCGCCGGAGTTGTTGTTAAACAGGATGGAAACTTCTTTTGTCTGCGCGGCGATCCTGTGGATGCGAGGCACCCATTCTGCCAGCTCGTCCACCGAATAGCGGTACAAATAGCGGACATCTCCTCCAGTTTTGCCCCCCGCCGGGATCGCGCCAGCCGGCCACATTGCGGCCGTGGAAGCGAACAAGCGCCATCTCTGTGCTCGTCCGCCTCGACGATCGGGACGCTGCCTGCCCCCGCCTGCGGCTCGTCACAGAGCACGTGGACCGCCTCCAGGGTGCGCAGCAGCTCTGGTCATGGCCTGAAACGGTTTGACGATAAAGCCAAAGCCGGCAGGCGTCTCCCTAACCCAGGTCTGGTAATGGGCTTGTGGTAAAATGGCGTAAAAGGAGCTGTCCAGCTCGACGATGGGAAAATGGCTGGCGTATACAGACAGCTTGTCCCGGCTGCGGACTCCCTGGGTGTATAGTTCGTGGTGGTCTCCCCAGCCGCACACCCCCACGTGAATGCGATTCATCAACAATCAGCCTCCAGGAGGTAGATGTTCAGTGTATCCCGGTCTTCTCGGCGAACCCTTTGGGTTTAAGCATACCAAAACATGTTTGGACGGAAAAGTAGCGATACGCCTCCTGGCCGAAGCCAAAGAGGCGTTTCCGATGGAATATTCAGCTTTGTTGACGGGGAGAGAGGCCACCATTACCGGCCATTTTCCCCTGCCCTCCGCCACGCCCAGCAGCGTCGCCTTTTCCTGGGACGGTCCGGTTTTTCTGCGCGCCCTGCGCGCGATCCAGTCCGAAGGGCAGCAGTGGCTGGGCGTTCTGCACAGCCATCCGACAGCTCCGCCCCTGCCCTCGCTCGCCGATCGGGAAGGATGGCATTATCCGCAACTCGGCTACTGGATCTTGGGCCCGGTCCAGACAGATCCCCAACTCAAGCTCTACCAGTGGACGGAGGGACGGTTTGTGGAGCGGCCCTTCCAGTTGCTCGGCCATCACTCCTCAGGCTCAGCCATTCGCAGCTAATCCCTGCTTTTTGTCGGCCCTAGGACTGCGCGGGCTGATCAGGAGACGCCTGTGGCGAATCGCTGGCGGCGACAGTGGCTGCCGCCTCCGAAGCGGACTGGCTGCCGAGCAGCTTTTCCGCCGCTTGCTTGAGAGCCGCCGGATCGCTCGGTTCCGCTTTCATGAACCCGGCGATAATCCGGTTCATATCCACGCCCGAGACATCCTTTACCATTTCCGGCAATTGGGCCATCAGCTTCGTGACGTTGCCGCTGAGGCGATTCACACCGTCTCCCTGGCCGCCGCCGGCATCGACGATCGTCACTTTGTCGATCGCCTTCATCGGCTCGGCAATTTTCTCAGCCAGTTCAGGCAGCATCTTGGCGATGATGTCGAGAACCGCGGCCTGACCGAATTTTTCGAATGCTTGCGCCAGCTTCTCTTTCCCTTCCGCTTCCGCTTCGAGCTTCAAACGGGTCACTTCGGCTTCCGCCGTACCGCGCGCCTTCTCCGCTTCGGCGATGGCCAGACCTTCCAGTCTCTTTTGCTCCGCCTGCGCTTTTGCCTCCGCCTCGATGCGGTACTTGAGGGCGTCTGCTTCGCGGATCTTCTTCGCCTTCTCCGCTTCCGCCGCTTGCTCCACCGCATAGCGGTCGGCGTCTGCCTTCTTCTTCACCTCGGCGTCATACTGCCGCTCGCGGCGCAGAATTTCCTTTTCCTCCAGCTCAATCTCTTTTTGCTTGCGGACGATCTCGATCTTCATTTCCTCTTCCGTCACCTGCTGCTTGGCGACGGCTTCCTGCAGCTTATAGGCTTGGTCTGCGGATGCCCGGGCTTTATCCTGCTCCTGCTTAAACGCCGCAATCTTCAGTTCCTTCTCCTTTTCCGACTCGGCGATATGCGTCTCCTTCAACAGCTCGGCCTTGCGCGCTTCCTGCTCCGCCTGCGCCTGCTTGATCCGCGCTTCCTTGTCCGCTTCCGCCTGGGAGATCATCGCGTCCCTCTTCACGGCAGCGATTTGCGGGATTCCCAGCGCTTGCAGGTAGCCGTTTTTATCGCGAACATCCTTAATCGTAAAGCTGACGACGGAGAGACCCATCTTTTTCAGGTCTTTTGCGGCTACCGCCTGCACTTCCTGGGCGAAACGCTCCCGATTCTTGTAGATCTCCTCGACCGTCATGCTGCCCAGAATGGCACGCAGATAGCCTTCCAGGACCTCCTGCGCCTCTTGCTTCAGCGCGTCATCGCTTTTGCCCATGAACTGCTCGGCGGCCGTCGCGATGTCATCGATCGATCCGCCTACCTTGATAATCGCCACGCCGTCAGCCATCACCGGAACGCCCTGTTCGGTGTAGACCTCGGGTGTGGATACATCCAGCTTGTGCGACAAGAGGCTGAGGAAATTGGCTTGTTGGAAAATCGGCAGGATAAAAGCGCCGCCGCCTCGCACAATTTTCATCTTCCTTCCAGTCTCATCGCTCAGGACATTTTTGCTGCCCAAAAAGCTGCCAGTCACGATCATGGCTTCATCAGCGCCGACCGTTTTGTAGCGGGCCCAGAATGCAATGCCCAGCACGACAAACACGCTGACGACTGCCACGACTACGGTAAAAATAACGGGATCATTCATCATCGTCACATGCTCTCCTTATCCTCAGAATTTTGAAGCGGGGCAACATACAGAACGTGATCCCGGACATCGATCACGACGACGCGCGTCCCCTCGCGGATCATTTCCTTGTCAAAGCTGGCTGCCATGTGATTGCTCCTTCCGCTCACCATCGAAATGATCACTTCACCCAGCCCGTCTGCAGGCACCGTGGTCAAGACCTCTCCGACCATGCCTGCAAGCTGCTGCATCGAGTAGCCCACGGAGCTCTCTGCATTCTCCATCGGCTTGATCCAGGTAAAGTAAGCGGCGACAGCAATCACCATTCCCGCCAACACAGCTATTCCAGCCACCATCAACGGCGAGAAGGAGGTAAACCGGTTCAGCAGAAACCCGCTCGCGCCGAAGGCCGTCAGTCCGCTGACGAGAAGGATCGGCTGGAGCACCGGCAGCTCGGTCTGTGCCATCCACTCCGATGCGGCATCGCCAAAAAACAAGGTGATCAAGGTATAGACGAGTCCCGTAATCATACAAACCAAATAGATGATGTCCCACACGCCCATTCTGTCACCCCCTTCCAAAAATGTGTCTATTTCTCATACGGTTCAGAAGCGAAAACGTTTCGCTTTACAGGCAAATTAAATACCGGAACCGATGAACAGGACCGCCAAGACGCGGGACAGACGCTTCCGCTGATTGATTTGATGTGAGGTTTGACAGTCATGCTTATCCGGTGTTATAACATGTGTATATTTAAAAATTCAAATATACAAAATAAGATAAGAAGGGGTTTGCGTGGCACGTTTCCTGTTAGACAGATTTTCCGGTTACTCCATTCGCCATTTTCAGAGGGATCTGACCGCGGGCGTGATTGTTGGCGTCATCGCCATTCCGCTCGGGATGGCATTTGCCATTGCTTCCGGCGTGAAACCCGAGTACGGCATCTACACCACGATCATCGCCGGGATCCTCCTCGCTTTTCTCGGGGGCTCACCCTATCAAATCTCCGGACCCACCGGTGCCTTCATCCCGATCCTGTTTGGAATTGTCATTACCTACGGATATGAGAATCTGTTAATCGCTGGATTTTTGGCCGGTGTTATGTTATTTATAATGGGAATCTTGCGGCTTGGCTCTTTGATTACGTACATTCCCCGTTCGGTTACCATCGGTTTTACCAGCGGCATCGCCGTTGTCATTTTTTCTGGACAGATCGCCAATTTCCTCGGTCTATCCGGGATTGAGCGGCATGAGGATTTTCTTTCCAACCTCAAAGAAATTCTGCTTCATCTGTCCACGGTGAACCCTTACAGTGTGTTGATTGCCTGCATCAGCCTCAGCGCGATTCTCTTGATGCCGAGGCTGCACCCCCGGGTGCCTGGCCCGCTGGTCGGTCTCGTCCTCTCCAGTATGGCCGCGGCCACCCTGTTCCCGGATAAAGCGGCCACAATCGGCTCCACCTTCGGGGCGATTCCCAGCACGTTGCCCAGCCTGGCATGGCCCGAGATCAGTTGGAGCTCCGTGGCGCAGATGATCGGCCCTGCTTTCGTCATCGCTATGCTCGGCGGGATCGAGTCGCTGCTCTCGGCTGTGGTGGCCGACGGGATGACCGGAACCAAGCACAACAGCAACCGGGAGTTGATCGGACAGGGAATCACCAATATGGTCGCCCCCTTGTTCGGCGGGATTCCTGCCACGGGAGCGATCGCGCGCACTGCTACCAATATCAAAAACGGGGCCGCATCGCCCCTCTCCAGTCTGATCCATGCGTTGTTGGTCCTCTTGGTCCTGCTCCTGTTTGCGCCGTATGCCTCCGCGATCCCATTGGCCAGCATGGCGCCCATCCTCATGGTCGTCGCCTGGAACATGAGCGAGCGCAAAGTCTTTGCCCATATCCTGAAAAGCCGCACCAGCGACTCTTTGATCCTGGTGGTTACGTTTCTTTTGACCATTTTCGTCAATCTGATGGTGGCAGTCGAAGTGGGCTTGCTGCTTGCGGCCATCCTGTTTGTCAAACGGATGAGCGACGTCCACTCGGTGGCCCAGGTACTGCCAGATTTCTCTGACAAGCATCAGAAGGTTCGTCAGCATGCCGTTCAGGAATGGCGAGATTGTCCCCAAATCAGCATCTATACGGTCGAAGGGCCGCTGTTTTTTGGAGCCGCCCAGGTCTTTGAAAAGGAAATCATGGCTGCCGTACGGAAGCACCCCCGTGTCCTGCTGCTTCGGATGGGCAAGGTTCCGTACCTGGACATCACCGGGGAGTATTATCTGCGGATGATCTGCCGCCGCCTGCACAAGCACGGAGGCATTCTCCTGATTTCCGGATTGCAGGATCAACCCCGCCAAGTCTTCATGAAGACAGGGCTGCATGCGGTCGTAGGTGAGACACACATGTTTTCCCATACGGGAGAGGCCATCACAGCGGCCTTGTCCATGCTGGATCGCGAAAAGTGCCGCGGCTGCACGCATTTTGCTTTCCATGAATGTCGCCAGCTGTCCGGTCTGCCGGAGAAAGAGGTGGCTCATTCCTAATCGAGGGAGGATTTTGATGGATTTGGAATTGCAGAAGTTTAAAGCCGACTTTTTCAAAGCACTTGCGCACCCGCTGCGCATACGCATCTTGGAGCTTCTCTCTGAGGGCGATAAAAATGTAAACGAGCTGCAAACCCTGATCGGAGCGGAGGGCTCGTCCGTCTCCCAGCAGCTCAGTGTGCTGCGGGCGAAAAATATCGTCTACGGTACCAAAGAGGGAAACCGCGTCCTCTATTCCCTCCGCGATCCGATGATTATCGATCTGCTGCAAATCGCCCGCCAGATTTTTAACAATCACCTGATCGACGCCATTACGATGTTGGACAAGTTTAATGGCGACGGCGGAAAAGACGAAGAGGTGCAGAACTGAGGCTGCTGTTGTCCCGGTCATGCGCCGGCGTACTCTGCATAGCCGGATACATGCAAAGCGTATGTCTTCGATGACACCCCTGCCCAGCGAAAAAGCGGCCCTGTCTCGCAGCTGCTTGGACAGGACCGCTTTTGTCATGAAAGGATATTCCCGAGATACTGCGGCATGTAGCCACTCTGTGTCAAAGCCTCAAACACCTGCTTACGGCGGGCCGAATTAAACAGCGGCATGACGCGGAATTCCTCCAGCGGCACCCAGCCTGCCCACTCGATCTCTTCATCCTCCAGACCGCCCGGGATCGGCGTCGTCTCCTCCCCCTTCAGACGGGCAAGCACGCCAATTCCGATGGTATGCTTCCCTTTTCCGTTTCCATCGATACGCTCATCGAGCCACAGCATGCGCTCGAATTCGACCAGAAGCCCGGTCTCTTCCCAGACCTCCCGGCGGGTGGCGTCGGGAATCGACTCCAGATAATCGACATTGCCCCCGGGCAAATTATAGCAGGGCTGACCCGAGCATTTTTCCTTGATCACCAGGATCGCCCCTTGATGCTCGACCACAACGGTGACACGCATTCGTATTTCGTCCATCCTCTTCGCTCCCTTATATAACAGGGGGACGCATGACATCCAGTGAGTTGACCCCTGCAACCGCAAACTTTCTTTCCAGGGCTTCCAGTCCTTCCCGCTGCAAAAAGCCCGCTTCCGATTCCGAGATGGCATGAAGCATCTGAAACCAGACGACACAGGCCCCATTCGTAAACAGGTCGAAGCCCTCTCCCTCATAGTCTGCCGGAGTCGCGAGCAAATACTGTAGACGGGACCCTTTACCCAGCGGTTTCCTGAGCGGGAACACATCTCCGTTCCCCAGTCTGCCCTCTTTCTCCCCCCACCGGGCGATCACCTGAGCGGCGACCTCTCCCAGATGAGAGAGATAAGTCCGGTCAAACTGGTAGGAGTACAGCAAGCACTCTACTCCTCCATATGGGTGGAGCTCCAGCGTGACATAGGTCCACCAGCCCCTTTCGCGGGTCGGCGGAAATACCGCCAAGAGACCGTCTGCCGCTTCCGAAAAGTACAGCTCTCCGCTTGCGCCAAAGTAGCGGAAGCAGTGATCATACAACTGTTTCACCACTTTCATGTATATGTGCGTCCCCGATCTTTTCATGTTTAGCTGTGCAACTACTGACGCTTCCGCTGCTCCTCTTCGCGATCATTATCGGTCAGCGAAAATCGTTTTATACCGTTACTCTTATTGTACACAACCGCACGAGAAGGGGCAAAAACGGGACAAAAAGAAGCCCTCTTCCCGTTCACATTCGGCGCTTGGTATCGGGATATTGGACGAGAAAGTGTCTGCCGCACAACGTGACATCGCGTAAATTAAAAAGAGTGTTATCCGTCTGAAGGATAATGAACCGTCCGATCGTACCGCTCTACTCCAAACACTGACTGACAAGCTGGACGACCGCGATTCAGAGATTCAGGTATTGAACCGGCGGATTTTTAAGGTCGAAGCCATTACTGAGCGCCTCACTAGCCTTTGAGTCCCAATGCCTTGACACCCTTGTAGACTTGATAGCCCCTCGAACGCCGTGATCATCTGGAGGGGCTTTACGGACCTTTGCCCATAACGAAGACCCCTTACCGTAATGTGTAAGGGGTCTTTGTTTATCCATACACCGCTTATCCGATCGAACCTTCCATTTCGAACTTGATTATTTTCGCGTTTACTCACTTTGCCCGCCTGAGCCCTTCAAAACCCGATAAACCCCGTCGCACCAAGGTTTCTCGGCAATTTCGATTGCCCGTTTTTACCCTTCTCAAAACAGGCGAAAACGGGCAAAAATTTTGCGCATTGTGGGCATTTTGTGGGCAAAAAGGGAAATGGTTATACTGGGACTACACCCTGACCTCGTACTACTTCTTGTCGAACTGGAAGCGCTCAGTAAAGGCTGGCTCGTCGGGTACTGGGGATGGCTTCTGTTCTCTTAGATCCTGCAATTGCTTTTTGAGCAGGTGGATCTCCTGCTCTGCCGCGATAAGCCTGCCTGCTCTTTCCTGAGCCGACTTGAGCAGTTGGTCATACTTGCGCTTCCAGTTGACAGCCTGCTCCTTCTTCTGTCCTTCCAGCTTATCCAATGCATCAAACAGATCGCGGGTGAGAACCGAATTCCTTTCCTCGGCCCGTTCCAATTCTTCGCGCAGCCGGGCGTTTTCTGTCTGTGAGCGCTCCAGTTCCTCTTTCAACCTCTGGATCTCTGCTTCGCACTCAGCAGCCGTGCGCTTCGTATGCTTTTCTTTCCACGAGACGATAAACTTTTCCAAAGATTCTTCCGACACCCTGTAACCGTCTTTACGCCGCTGAGGCTTCTCCGCTTCTATCTTTCCCTCTCGTACCCAGCGTTGGACCATTTGTCTGCTGCTGGTAATCCCTTCAACCTTCAATCGTTCCACAACCTCTAATACCGTAAGCATATTCCAAACCCCCGAACAAGTAAATTTACCTTTGTTGTTATGATTATAACTTTATAACATAACATAATCAAGTAAATTTACTTATATCCCAAAAATTAAAACTTACTATTGCCTAATTATAGTAAAGTGTTATAATCAAAATAGGAACGAATGTTCCGTATAAATGCATCAAAAAAGCAAAAGCCGTTCTGGTCCTGGCAGACAGAGAAAACGACTTTTGCGGCACCAGGCAGCGCCTGATAACTTCATATTAGCACAACGGGCGCTGACCTGGAATACTCATTCCAGGGAGGAAAGCCAACCATGCACGTACTGAGCATCGTCAAAACCAACGTCAACGACCTGTATCTCCGCGAGTATCTGCTCTACCTGAAATCGGACAAGGGAGCTCGCCCCAAAACCTTGGTCGGGTATGAGACCGATCTGCGGCGGTTTGCGGGACACTTCTCGACACGTGACTTGCTGGAGTTGCGGCAGCAGGACATCCGGGAGTACAAGTTCAGCCTGGTCGATGCCGGCTTGGCGCCGCGTACCGTCAACAGGGCCATATCGGTGATCAGGTCGTTTTACGAGTATTTCGTGGACCACGACGATTACGAGATCGTCAAGAACCCGGCCAAGAACATCCAAGGAATGAAAGTACCCAGGACCGTGCCGATCACATTGGGCGAGCAACAGGCCAAGACACTTCTGGATGGAATCATGCTCACCGGGAGATTCGCTGTCCGGGATTATGCGATCTTTGCAACCTTTTTATTTACCGGCATGCGTGTCAGCGAGCTGATCAGCCTCAAAACGTATGACGTCAATTTTGAGGATAGCTACATCCACGTAAGGGACGGTAAGGGCGGCAAAGACCGGGTGATCCCCGTGATCCCACAATTAGCCAACGCCCTTCAGCTGTACCTGCAGACAGGGATCGTTTACGAGGAAGCATGCAAAAGCGATAAACGTTCCGGGATCAGCCGGTATAAATGCGGCCGGCAGTATTTCGTTCACGGTCCAGACGACCAGACGCTTTTTTTGACACAAGAGGGCAAGGCATACAGTCGGAAGGGCATCGACTGGCTGTTTAAGGGGTATACCAAGCGCCTGGGCATCTATAAGGACGGACTGAGCCTCCACGCGCTCCGGCGCAGCTGCCTGACGTTTCTGCACAAGCAAGGAGTGGATCTGTTCATCCTCAAGGAGATAAGTGGACATGCGAGGGTCCAAACCTTGGAACACTATTTGGCGATCGACAACAGCAAGGTTCTGGAAGCGATGCGAGCGCACCCGCTGCACAACCACCAGATTGATCGAGGGCTGGTTGAGATGGTCCGGGGTAGCCGATAGGCTGCTTCGGGCTTATCTAAAAAGTTCACATTATGTTCTTATTGTGTTCCCCTATACATATATGTATAGTGGGTGTATAATAAAGACATAAAGAACGATACGGAGGCGATCGAAAGATGAAAGCAAGAGTGATGAAAAGAGCGCACCAAATAGCGCGGATGTTGGAAGGCGATTACGCTGCACGGATGAGCCTGGCTCTCCGCCAAGCGTGGGCGGAATCACGGGCGCCGAAATACGTAACGGTTGAGTTGCGCGAACCGAACCGGAAACAAAAGACTTGGGTGGCAAAGATCGTCGGCACTCATCCGGTATACAAGTTTGAGCGCAAGTTTATCAACTCGATTGCCTGGGGCGAAACGACTTGGGAATTGGCGGCAGGCGTCTACGAGATCTGCGAAAACGGCAAGCGTTACTTTATCCGCGTCGCCAACGGTGACTATCACCGGATTGAAGCGAACGAGGTGGCATGATGCGCGGAATCGAGATTGGGCAAAAATTTACGCGACTGACCGCGCGGGAGAAACTTGCGGAGAAGCTGCGCAACGAAGAAGCCTGGCTCTGCGATTGCGACTGCGGAGAGACAACAGTTGCTACTAAAAGCCAACTCTTGAGTGGAAGGAAAAAATCGTGCGGTTGCCTGCGGAGAGACGCCCTCTAACGTCCTGGACTTAAAAGGCAAGAGGTTTGGCAAGTTGATTGTGGTTGAGCGTGCAGGCGCCACCAAGAACCAAAACGCCTTATGGCTTTGTCAGTGCGATTGCGGCGGTACAATCGCCGCTAGGGCGACGGGCCTGCGACGAGGTGACACTATATCCTGTGGGTGTTCGAGTAAATCTATGGCACTCAATGCCCGGAAAGTGATGATTGAGGAGCAGACGATTGACGGCGTGCAGGTACCGCTACTCACAAAAAAGGTAAGATCAGATAGCCGAACTGGACATAAAGGTGTTGCCAGAAGAATCCGCAAAGGCAAAGAGTATTACGAGGTCAACATTACCCTCAAAGGGAAGCGATACCACGTTGGTACGTTTGCGGACATCAACGATGCCATAAAAGCCAGAAGAGATGCTGAGATCAAATACCACCAACCTTACATTAGAGCGCTGGAGGATCAAAAAAGTGAAAAGTGAATGGACAGGCACAGGCACATGGACAGGCTGGCAGATAGTCGGGGGTAATCTAATCAGCCCCACAGGGCGTAAGTATGGACCGTCGGACATTGAACCGGAGTATTACTCCCAGGCCGATCTTGCAAAAGCTCTCGGGGTTACGCGAGGTGCTATAGCGGATCGCATCCGGCGCGGCACCTTGCCTCCGTTCGATGTCGATAAAACCTGGAGATACGAAACAATCAAGCACCTCTTCGAAACGTGAAAATTCACAATATGTTCGTATTCGTTCCCCTATACATTATTGTATAGTCCGGTATAATAAAGATAACACCAAAGGAGTGACGGGCAAATCAAAGTAAAGGGGATATTTAGGATGAACATTGTTGAGATGTACGATCTGGTTAAAAATATCTACGAGGAAAACGAGGACAAGTACACGTTTATCGGGCTCCGTTTTGAGAACAAGGTTCGGGAGATCGGAGAAGTTTGCGAACGTAGCCGCCACAATGGAGACCGTGAAGACGAAAGAGACTTTCCGGAGTACGGCACAGAAGAGTATGAGCAAATGGAGGAGCTTGGGGGTACAAGCGCATGGGACATGACGCCAACTGGTTACGGCTATCATCCGGGTATGCACAGTTTGCGGAGAGTCGATCTTTCCAAAGATTGCAGAGAGTTCTTCTTGGCGGACCACTGCTACGTGATAGCTGGTGACTATAAAGGACGTCATGATTGCCCGGACGACGGCGAAATTGTGATTAAAGACGCGGTGGTTATCGCGCAGATATTTTAACGCAAAATAGCCCTCCCCGGACGAATCCGAAGGAGGGCATTAACGTTATTCCGTTTTCTCGCGGTGGGCATCAACGTACCCTTCCGCGAGGACATACGCAACCACCGATCCAAGCGCGGTGATCATCGCGGTCACCTTTTCGATCTCCCCCGCGTCCGTCCCGAACAAGACGAGCACCGACGCGACAAACCCGGCCAGCGCCAGCCAGAGCTTGCGGGACGAGAGTTTCCGTTTCCAATCGTTCATATTATCGGCCTCCTACCGTTTATTCGTGGCGCGGTCGGTCAATACGAAGACCAGCCACGCCATATCATCGCGCACCTTTTCCGGCTCCGAACGCAGGCGGGCCTTCCATTCTTCCGCGTTATTCAATACCGCCTTGGCCGCGAGACTGTCGATCGCCTTGTCCGCGAGTTGCAGTTGCCAATCCTTAATCGTTTCCATTACGGCCACCTCCGCTTTCTCCGTTAGTTCTGCGGCAACTACCGGCACCTTCACCGCCGCATAATGCTCCCGCAAATACGCGATTGGGTCCGTGTGCGTCCCGTACCCCTTCCGCCTCACCTCGTAATGTAGGTGAGAGCCTGTCGACCGCCCCGTACTCCCTTGCCGCCCCACCACGTCTCCGCGCTTTACACGCTGGCCTACCCGGACGGCGGCGTCATGTAGGTGCGCATACAGGTGCGTCGCCCCGCTCCGATCCTGCACCGCGACGACCACGCCAAATCCGCCATACCCCGTACCTGACACACCCTCTTTAGCGTGAGTGACCACTCCATCCGTAAAGGAGTAGATCGGCGCGAGGTGTGTTTTGACGAGGTCGATACCGGTATGAAAGGCGCTCTTCCCGGTAAATGGGTCTTTGCGCGGGCCATACGGACTTGTAATGCGATACTCTGCCAGCAGGGAGTCAACAACACTACACTCGGGCATCGTAATCCTCCCCTTTCGCCGTTTGACCCCGCCTTGAGAAGTTTTTTGCCGTACGATCGATGAAATAGCCGCCAAGAACAGTGGTTACGGGAATGATCGCCTGACCAAGCAACGATATATCGTTAAATGTGAGCGTCCCTTTCACCATCTTGTAGGCGAAAGGGACAAGGAACAGAATGTAACTGCCGACGATTGAAACGGCCATAAGGTCCGTAATGGACAGTCCATCCGAATCATTCCAAAAGCCAGCGAGTTTTTCGCTTTTTCTGACCGCTCTGAAGGCAAGGACCAGCAACGCGAGAATGGCTATAGCAGCCAGCGCGATGCCTATCTGACTGTAAGTAACCATTCGCTCACACCGCCTTTATGACAAGGTTCAATATCGCAGCAATAAGTGCTCCCAGCGCCAAACGGTTCAACCAGGTCAGTGTAGTTTTGATGTCTTTTACATCCTGCGCCACCGTGTCCATCCGTTGTTCAGTCATCGCCTGTCTCACCTCCAGTTGGCGAACGCGATCTTCTAATGTATCCATGATCATCACCCACTCTTCTCTATCTAACCCCGATCGGTTCGGGGTGGGCTCCTGTCGTGCTGTCATGAAAAAAGCCCTCTCCACTGGAAAGAGCGTTATGTCAGAGGTTTTCCGTCCGTTCCAAGGCCAAGAGCCTCGAGATCGGCTTGTACCGATGGTTGCAAAATCGCCGGTACGCTTTCAAACGTGCGACGACCGGCAATAATCAAAGCCACATAGATTGCTACCATGAACCCATCACCTCCCTTCAGGGAAATGAGCCAAAGGCCAATGTTATGAAGAAGCGTCTGCATCGAGCATCGCCTGCACTTCCTCGCGAAGATTGGCTGGTACTTGATCGATTGTTCGTCGTCCGGCTTTCACCAGGTTGTAGTAAATCAATGCCACTATGGGGTTCCTCCGATCTGTTCCTTGAGAGCAAGCAACTCCTCGTATACTTGAGCCGTTGCTTCCATGATGGTCAACTTGTCCTCTTTTTCTGCTGCCAGTTCTGCTTGGAGCCTTACGACTTTCGCTTCTGGTGTTTCCAGTTCATCTTCACGAATTTGGGTGATGGCCTTTACGTTTTGAAACTTCATCAGTCAAACGCACCTCCGAATCCGTCCAATCTAGCGCGCTCAGTGGCAGTACCCTTCGCGATGACTACCCAAATATCAATACGCCAGTCCTGTGCCGTTCTTGTCTGGTTGGTGAAGAGATAACCCCTTCCGGCTGTTACCGCTGCCGTAGCATCTTCCCATGTTGGCTCCGCGTCGAGGGCATTGTTGCAAACCTTAACACTCTCGATTGATGATCCTGGTGGCAAGTACCGCTCAAGAGTGACCAGTACCCGTTTGGGCATGCCATCCAGAGTGAAGTGGGCTGCCACAGCTGGGTTGTCAAAGTTGAGTAGAAACTCAATATGTGTCTCCGTCCGGGTGAAGGTAAACGTCCTGGTCGACGTCAGACCGTTGCTGTCAGTTGCCTCCACAGTCAACGTGTGGGGCGTGTCCAGGTCTAGCCGGATCCACAGATCATGGGGGATCGTTATCGTTTCCTCCTGGCCAGCGACACCCGGGAAAGTGCGGATCACGGTACCGTTAATTTTCTCGGTCACGGTAAAAGGATTGCTTTCCGGATCTGTGACCGTGTATGTTCGGCTTGGCGGCGTCATGATGGTGCCCAGATCCGCATTTTCTCCGCTAATCACCGGCGGCCGGTTGTGAATCACGCGAAACTTGCGTGTGATCTCCGCACTCTTACCGCCCTGGTCGTCCTCGGCCCATACGGCAAGGGTGTGGTCAACGCCCTCGGCCAGATCGGCGCCGACGATATCCGTGGAACCATCAAACAGCCGCTTGTTGCTGTACGTGAGGGCCTTGGAAAAAGAAATAGGGCTGCTGCCATCCGAGACTCCGGAGGCAATCGCCCTGTTTGTTCCGCCGTTGATTCGATATTTGACCGTAACCACGTTGCCGTTATCTGTGTCGCCGGCCGTTCCCTCAACCAGCATTGTGTTTCCTTCCGCTAATGTCTGATTATCGGAAGGAGACGTTAAGTTAAGTGTCGGGACTGCGTTGACTGAATACTCTAGCCCTAAGTTTTGGTCTGCTGCTGTTATTGCTGTTGGGTTATTGATAAAATCCGGATTGTACGTTCCGTTTGCATACAAATAAACATCTGGATAGTCTACAGCTGCTGAATCACTCCCGTAAATATCTAAGAAGTTTGTTCCGTCTACGCCTATCCAATAATCGGTATTGGCCTGCAATTCTATTTGCGTGATAGGGAACGTCCACCATTGTAAGGTAGTGTTTATCACTACAGCCGAACCCGTTGAAATTTTCGTACCTGCGGTGTTTTTTATCCACGGCGTTGCATTTACCGAGCCACCGGATTTTGTATAAAAGTACAATGCGCTAACTTTCATTTTCTTTTTTGGTTTTATTTTTACCGCAAATCCTGCTGAGTTAGCATATGTCCCGCCATTAGGGTAACTATGCTTTAAAGTTGTCATTCTCTCAATCCTTTCCTATCGTAGATGGCCGTTATTGGCAGGTTTCCACATTATCCCTACACCTCCAACCGACTCTGCGCCTCGTTGTAGTAGCCCCTAATCACCCGGATAGCGCTGATGGTGGAAAGATCATCATCAAATTTGTTGTACAGGAAATTCTCCGGCAGCACGCTTTCCATCGTGTTCATCCGGGTTTTCAGGTTTGACACGTCTGCAGAGAGCTGAGCAATTTGCGCGTGCGCATCTGCGATACCCTGCTCCCAGCGGTTAATGTCCTGTTCCGTGACGTCATCATCGTATTTCCAATCCAACTTTGGGTTATAACTACTCATCTTGTCTCACCCCTAACCTCAAACTCAAAACGGAATGCCAGTCGCTGCTGATCCGCAACAGTAATGCTGGGCATCCGCTCGGTGATCAGGTTACCTTTCTCATCGTACAGCCTAATGGATGTCACTTCCGTGATCCCTTGCTGGCTCAATGTTTCCACGACGATCGTCCGGCCGTTCCGAGTAACGCTTTGAATCGGGACGGTTTGATTATTCGCGACGAGTGACCCAATCCGGTTTTTCAGGTCTTCGGCGGCGCGGGCCAAATATGCGTTGTCAATCATACGATCACCTCTGTCTGATACTTAATCGGCTTCATTCCGACACGGAACTCAGACACCTTATGGTACCGGCGTTGGCTGACAGTCACCTTATCTGATATCACCAAGTCGGAACTGTTTCCCATGTCATACTCCACATCAATATGCGCCTGCTTGACGTCCTCCAGTGCAGCCGCGACGGTAATGAGGTTTAGGTTGGTGAGCCCGTTAAAATGGATTTTAATCCTACCCGTAAAGGTTACCCGTCGGACTTTATCGGTGTAGGCACTCACAATGGCGTGCGCCATCGTGGCTGTAAATTTGCCGGTTGCGCGCATCTTCGCCATAACAGCTGCCCTGCGTTCCTCCAGTGGAGATGGATCCGTTTTTAACTCATATTCCTTTTCATACAAAAGCAAGCCCCAAGTTGCGGTGGTCACCGACATCTGGGCCTGCAGGTCTGCTATGGCTTCATCTCTGCTGGAAAACTCCGGTTCGACAGACGCAAAGAATGACTTTAACACCTCGGACCGGCGCATAAAGGGTGCCAATCTATTGATCATCTTATCAGCCATCCACCGTCACCGTCCCTAGTACAGCTACTTCTTCAGTGTCAATGGAGATATTGGCGGTTCCCCCGTTTACAGTCAGGCCAGAGTAGTCCTCCACGCCCTCGCTTTCCAGGATGGCCGCCCCGATCTTCGCGTAACTGACCACCGGCTCCACGAAAGCGATCTCTTTCAGATACTGCCGCAAACGCTCTTGGATGTTCTCCGTTGCTTGTTGCAGGGTGTATCCGGCCGAGAGTGTGATCGTGACGGAAACGTCGATGTCCACCCCGGTCGCGCTTACCACGGTGCAATACGCACCAAGAGGTGCTGCGCCGCTTCCGTCACCAGCGATGCCTGGATCAATGTACTCTTGCACAGCGTCCACGATGGATTGACTGGCCGGCTTTCTGTCACTGTCGATGATGACCACCTTCACCGTGTTGTCGCCGTTCCAGAGGGGAATGACCCGAGCATCTCCAACACCGGGTACCTCCTTCGCCCAGTTCTTGTAGTGGTGCTTATTGCCGCTCGTTGCTGGCGTGCGGATCCGCTCATAGTACCGCTGCAGCAAGTCCACATCAGACTCCGCGTCAAATCCGTCTGTGGTCGGAGAGGGATTGGTGACAGCCGTAAATCCGGCCAGTGTAACCGGAAACATGGTGATCGTGTTCGCTGGGACGTTCCCGCTGCTGCCAGGGACAACGGCCCTTATCGACACTGTGCCGGACATCACAATGTTCTTCTTTTCAGTCGCCTCGAACTGTACTCCTCCGGGCGTCTCGAACAGATCACCCACATTAATCGCCCCGGTTCCCGTCACGACTACGCTGCCCACGGACCTGGTCGCCTCTTTCCGTTCGATGCCAGTCCGCTCTTTGATCCGTTGAGCCAACTCGTCTCCTGCCAAGTTCTCGATGCTCAACTTTTCTTTCGCCGTTTCGATTGACTGATCCGTTTTTTCAAACCGTTCCGCAACCGGCGCCAAAGCGTCGTACATAAAATTCCCAGCCCGTTTGTCGTACGAACTGGGAACAGCGTTCAGCATCTCGGTAAGTATTTCGTTCTTGGTAGACATTAGACTGTCACCGCCCCTTGTGTTGTCCCAAAGATACTCACGACGTCAAAACTGATTGTCAGCCCGGAACCAGACTGATCAAAAGAGAAGTTATCTACCTTCGTTATCGCGGAGTTTTGAAGGAGCGCCTCCCGAATCATCCGCTCATATTCGGCCTTGGAGAAGTCCGGGTGAAAGTTTTGTCCGATCAGTGTGTGATGTTCACTTCCAAAACCCGTCCCTTCATAGATCAGGGAATCTTTCATAGTGTGCAAGGCCTTTTCCACCCAGACCTTCACATACTCAATCCCAGTGACTTCGACCAGGTGTCCGTCCCGCAAAACAAAATCGCCCTTTGCGAAGTCCCACAAGAACGTTTTGTGGACCGTCTCATGCGATGTTTGCTGGATAAGGTTGGCTTCAGGAATTTCCAACTGAGCAACTTGAGGCAGCGTCATATTTTGCTCTCCTTCCACACTTTATCAAGGACATACCATTTCTTCCAGTCCTGGTCAGGAATCATGATCACCTGGTCCCCTTCTTGCAGGGGAGTGGTCAGTTTGGCCATGACCTTGTTGTTCTCCCCGGCGGCCGCAGGGATAGACAGCCGCTTGATGCGCTCAGTCAGGTCTCCGCCTACTTCGCGGTGGAATGTGATGGTGGCCGGATTGCTGGCGTCGTTTCCCACCATATTGGCTTCCGTTATCTCGATGTTTGTCCCGGCCATCAACCGCTCCGCGACGATCAGTTTTTCCTGCTCAAGAAGGACGTTATCCCCGTACTGGATGCGGAGAGGAGATATGCTCAGAACCTTCCCCACAACCGGAGCCGTGCTCTTGGGATTTCGATTCTGTTTATGCATCTCTGCGATTTTTTGAGCTAATCGATCAATACTGTCCATTTCCTCACCCCTACTTCACATCCTCAGGCAAGGCAAGCTCAAGCTGCATCGTGTGGATCTGTTTTTTCACTTCGTGTTTCACCGCCGTGATCATGAATCTCTGTTTCATGCCAGTGATTGGTTCGTCTACATCTAGCAGCCGGCCTGCCTTGAAAGCCACGTCTCCCAGTAGCTTGATGCTGTTCGTCTCGTGGATCCGCGCCAGCCGCTGGAGAAGAATGCGAGCGACTTCCCTGGCCTTTGCGGCGTCTTCGGCGTCTATCTTGAATACTTCCTCCAGAAGGCCGTATTTTTGGATCAATCCCTCATCCTGCACATTTGCGACGATTTCGTATTTGGGTTTCGTCTTTTCCTTGTCGTCATGCTCGACCAGGATCTTAACCCTGTTGCGCATGCTTTCGATTGTTCGGGTACGATCCGCGCCCAAGGGATTCGCCAGGACATCAGCAGGAGCGACATTTTCCGCCAGCTTGAACGTTCCCTTTATGACCAGGTTTTTCATCTCTTCAAAGTAGATTTTGCCTTGCCGCATCTCCACGTTGTACCGTTTCCCGGATGCCCGCTCATGTTTTTTGTAGATGTCTTCGATGATCTCCGCCGGGCTTTTCTCCAGGTAGATCTCATCTATTGGTGTGGCCATCTCCGGAACATGACCGATCAGCATGCCAAAGTCATTCAGTATCTTTGTGATTGCCTGCGATGCGGGAATATTGTTGAACTGGTACACGCTCTTGGACTTGCCCAGATACCAGGCGTAATCGTACACGGTGTACTTGATTGCCGCTCTTCCGGATCGCCCTTCCGTCACGATTACGCCGCGGTGGACCTCCTCTCCATCTTTGGTGAGGATGACAACGTCGCCTAGGTCACAGGGATTAGCCGGAAAAAGTTTTGCATCGGTCCAGCTAATATCGAACTCCATCGCTGCCATCATGGAGAGATTCGAGTCCCATGTTATACTTCCGACCAAAGGCGTGATATCGTAGCTTTTTTGCCCGTCGTTTTTGATAAGAAGTATTTGGAACACATCATCACCCCCTTGATGTGCTGATAAATGCAAACTCCGTCATCTGCAGCGTGTATTCGATGTCCCCGCTCTTGCCGACTTTCCACTCAAAGCTGTCGATTGTGACCGCCATGTTCAAGGACTGGGCACCTCCGGAATCAACGATGACCAAACGGACCGGGATCCGCATGCCGCGCCAACGTTCGATCGTCTCGACGTACGCCATCCCCCACATATTTCGGTTGCGGAGGAAAGGATAATCCCGGATCGGAAAGAAGCTTTTGATCTCAACCGTCCGGAGTCCTTTCAGGCCGATCAAGTTCAGCGTCTGTTGTAACCCATCAGCGCGTTCATTGTTCCACGGGGAATCGACCGAATACTCAGCAGGAGGAACGGGGAGTTGCAAGACCTCCGCGTTGTTGTTGATAGACAGAAACACGTTGATCACAGTCGCACCTCCCTATGTTGACCAGATATGCCGCTCGATGCGCCCCAAGAGACTATCGGCAAGATCCATAGGGCTCTGGTTATCCCGCAAGCGAGCTTTGGTGTTTTTATCCGTTGCTGAGGTGTTGTTTGTGAGAGCTGCCGTATTCGCGTTGAGAGCATTCTCCAATTGTCTATTGCGTTCTGCCTGAGCTTTTCTCATGTCCCGCTGCTCTTTGCGTGCCTGTTCAAGATCATCTCTTACCCCTGATCTGTGCACATTTGCTTTAAGCCCTTGAAGGCTTACCTTCGGAATGGGGGCAAAGCTTGTATCCCATTTCGGTGCCGCGACTTCAGCGAACTTAGCGCCGCCAAAACTGACGTCCACTGTTTCCTTCCCCATTGCGGATAAAACGGCATTGAGGGGCTTGATCATCCTCTTAACGCCGGACTCAGTCGCTTCGATTAGATGGTTCCATGCGCTTTTCCCGATCCAAACGATGGAATCGAATAAGAATTTATAGGCCCGCAGAATAGAGTTGGCGAAATCGACATATTTGTTTACGCCCCATTCAGCGGCATCTACCATCACGTTCCAGCCCTCGCGGAGCTTTAGGGACACAACATCCCAATTTCGCCAAAGCGCCACCCCCGCCGCGATTAGTGCGCCAATACCAACGATGATCATCCCGATGGGGTTGGCTGTCATGGCCAAGTTCAGCGCCAGCTGCTTCACAGTCAAGATGGCGATCGTGGTTTTCAGGGCCGCAAACGCCCCTACGACTCCCCATACGGCAGGCTCGATCCAGGACCAGTTATTAACAAAGAACATGGAAATGGTGTAAAGGGATTGCCCCACAGCTTTCGCACCTTGGTAGATCTTTACCATCCCGTTCGACAAATCTTCGGCCCACTTCTTACCCGAGCTGGACTCCATCATCTGCTGGATACTATGCAGATCAGTTTTGATTGCAAGAAATAATGGTTTAGTCAGCTCTCCCAGCATCTGAACCGCTGTTTCTTTGATGTTTGCCAGCGTGTAGGTAAATGTATTGGACATCTCTTTCATACTGCCACCGAACCGATCTTTCAGCCCTTTCATGATGAGCGGAAGCGCCTGATCCGCGAACAATTTGCCGTTCTCGCTGAGCTTCATAACCTCCGCAGTAGATTTACCCATTTCCTTGGCCAGAAGCGACCAGGCCGGGATCCCACGCTCCGCCAATTGGTTCATTTCCTCGGCGCTGATCTTTCCCTTAGATTTGATCTGGCCGAGCGCCAGGGCAATCCCTTTGAGCTCATCGATGCCCCGCCCTGTTGCAGCAACCGCATCTCCCAGGGTGTACATCAGTGGCATGACTTCTTGGCCGGCATACCCCATTCCGAGAAGCATTTTCGCAGAATCCTGCAATCCATCGAACTCAAACGGTGATTCTCGCGAGAGCTTGCGGAGATCGGACACCATCGTTTGGGCATCACGTGCAGAATTCAGCAGAATCCCGAAAGATTTCTCTGCCGTCTCGGCGCTGGCGTTTGCATGAACTCCAAGGCCGATCAGGCCAGCGCTCGCGATCGCGGTGGTGGTAGCCACAGTAATGGCCGCCGATTTTACGCCACTTTTGATCGACTTCCACGTATCCATTCCCTGGTCTTTCAGCTCTTTGAGCTGCTTCTTATAGCGGACAGTGCCCCCTGCAATTCTGGCAAGGGTAGCCGTTACGCCGTCTTTGAGGACAAGCGTCTTCGAGATATCCTTCGCACTCACTTTGATATCCCTCCTCCCTTCAAAGGAAAAGAGGCGCTGGAATGCGCCTCCGTGCGATTTACCGAGGTTCTTCTTTAATTGCCAGGAGCATTGACTGCATCATCACCCGCTTGGTAAGATAGTCGAGCCCCAGTAAATACTCGACAGTATGGCCTTTTTGGACATAGTGGTGAAGAAAGTAGAAGTCTTCATCACCACTATGCATCAGTTTTTTATTTCATCATCAACTGCCTTTACCCCTTTGCCATAACCAGCCAGTTTCATTGCAAAGCCACCGATTGTCGCCACTTCACCAGGAAGGAAAATCATATCGACAATATCCATTGGTTCAGCGCAGCCGAATTCCTGCTGGAGTGCTGGATCCTTTAAGTTGGGCTCAACTACACAATGGTAAACGAGGTACGGGTCAGCTAGATCTTCTCGTTCGCTATCCTGAGTCATTTCCAGCGCTTCAAGTGCAACAGACTTCTCTGGTTGTTGGATCACGATCTCACCCTCCAGAGAATCAACATATAGTGTTTGTCTTTTGGCTTTCTTGTTTTTCAACTTGTCTTTATTCTCAAGCAGTTTCGCAATCGTAATTTTTTTGGACATATTGCCCCTCCTATCATCCTGTTATCAAATCGATCGGGTCGTAATCGCTAAAAGCAAAAGGAACTTCTTCGCTTCCCAAAGTTTTCTGTTCAAACTTCATGAGCATAAATTCATTTATCGTCACGTCATGAAGCGCAACTCGTTCAGATCCGAATGCATCTGGATCTGCTAACTTCCCGACAAGCTCCAACCTTGGGTATTCACCTCGCCGGATAGCCTCCGCCATCTTTTTCTGGACTCGGGAATAGATTTTCTTGATCGTCATGCTGCCCTCTCCGGTCCATCCGATTCCCTTCTTGTACGTGGCGCCCTCCCCGGCAAAATTAACATCCTCCCAGTTGACCACCACTTTCGCTTCAAAGCTGTCTACTTCTGCCCACAATTCGTTATCTACCCAAAGACGGCCATATGTTCCATTAATGACTCGTCTTCCATCAGGCTTCGCCATTGTCTATTCACCGCCTCACACGTGGATTTTCATCTGCAGATCTTCGACTGCATCCAAAAACTTCAGGCCGCCAGCCAGGAACACGAAAGACTGAAACGTCATTTCTTTTACTTTCTGATCATCCCAGGTGCTCGTATCCGTTCCGATGCTCTCCCACGCCAAGCGCTGTGCCTCCACATCGACACCTACTTTGTTTTCGGCTGCGGGATCGAGCACAGTTCCCTCTAGGCTGCGCGAATACGCATTTACTGCCGTGATAAAGAGCACTTGGTTATCGTAGCTGTTGTTGACCTTGCCGACGTAGTGTTCTTCGAAGGTACGTCTTACGTCCTCCATCCACAGGTCGTGACCCTCGATGATCTTGATCTTTTTCCAGTCTGCACCTTTGTCGGTTGTGGTCGTCGTCAAGCTGTTGACGCCGCGGGCAATTTTGATTTTTTCGCCGTCATTGATCAAAATGAGCTTTCCGGCATCGATGTCGGCATCCGGATCAGAGCTCTCTTGGATTGCTTCAACCTCTGGCAGCACGTAGTACGTGGAGCTACGTGTCAGCGGTAACCCAGCAAGGATGCCTGCTATTCTGGCTGTATATTGAGAGGCAGTGAAAGGTTCCGCAACGCCTTTTACCTTTCCCTCGGTGGCGAAATTGATAATGCCCTCATGGTCCGCATCAATATTCGGCAGCACCGCCTTAAAGGTCTTTTTGTTCACGTCGCGCCACGTTTTGACCTGTGTTGCAACTGTGGCGGCATCCGCAGGCGAAATTCCAGGAATGGCCAAATAGTTCCACCGTTTGCTTGCGAGACGAGTGTGTGCCTCATTGTAGTCGGTCGCAGCCGCATCAATCCGCTCAACGATCACCTTAGACGGCGTGCCAAGAAAGGCATCCTTGATGTACTGCAGGTTTGTTGCGGTCCAATCACTTGATTGGACTTCAGACACGGATTTGTACTCTTTTGTATCAAAGGTCCCAGTATCGTCCTTGAGAATCAACGCTACAATGCCGCGTTGACTCCGCTGAATGGCCGAAACGGCCAGAGACGAGAAGATAATCGAAATCTCAGGCAGTCCCATGCCGACACCTCCTATAACTTGCTCATGATCTTGTCAAACTCTTTTTCCAGGATCCCGTTCCATTTCTGGTTGATCTCTTTTGCCGCCTTGTCGAATACATGAAAACCAAGAACGAATCCGAGCTCCTTTTTGTTTGGCTCCGGGCCCACCATGCGGTGGCCATACTCAAGTAAGTGGGCGTGTCTGCTGCGGCTATACGTCCGTACCTTGTATTCACCGTTTTTAACCCATACCCGGCCTCGTTTGATCGACTTGAAGTAGTCTCCAGTATCTTCGATGACGGATGCCTTCGCCCGGCGAAGAACGATTTTTCGTGCGTGATTTCCAGATGCTCTCATTAACCGTTTGGCCTCATTGGGAAAGAGCTTTTTCAGATCCTCAAGCTCTCCATGGAACCTGTCCAGACCCCTTGTATCGATGTCGAAGTCAGCCACGATAGTTCAGCTCCTGCATCTTGTCTTGGTTTTCGTTGCCTTCCTCGTAAGGCGAGTCATCATAGTATTCAAAGTCGAAATCGAAGTGGACGACTTTATCAACCAGCCGAGACTCCGCATGATTAATTGTGATCACCCTATCGCCAACCGGGAGGGAAAGGCCAAATAACTTTTCGAGCCGGTCCATGACGTCATAGGCTTCTTCTTTGTATTTGTGCCGGCTGGTGGGGAAGAACAAGATGCGGCAAGTCATGTCCCGCAAACTATTGAATTGGAGAGCCTCTGCTCGATTTGTCTCCAGCATGACGAAAAAAGAAGGGCGTTTGAACCCTTCTTCTACATCGCTGCTCGCTATCTCAATGCCAGGGAACTCAGCTTTGATTTTGTCGTTTATGGCTTTGTTGATTTGTGCGCGCGTCAGCATGTCACTGTCTCTCCCTACACATCAACTGCAGCTCCCGCCCATTGAAATTAGGATGGATGATGTACATGATCTCGAAATCCACGCCGTTGCAACGGACCGTCATTGATCGGTCGATATCATCGCGGTGGCGTATCCGGATACGAGTGGTGACATCGGCCTCGCTCCGCTGTGCAACAAAAAACTCCTGCCCGCGTAAGGGCTCAACGCTCGCCCAGACCGTCACGTAGTCTTCCCACGCTTGCTTTCGTTCCCCCATGCTATTCTCCGCCCAAATTTGCCGCCGGATCGTCACTCGTTTATTCAGCCGATTGACCAGTGATTTCATGGCGTTGTCTCCGGTGGCGGCGCGTAAGCATGCTGGAGTTGTGCAAGCATGGACTGCACGGAAAAACGGATCTTGTCGGACGGTTGCGACCCAATTAGGTCCCGGTTCTCATACCAATCCGCGCAAATCACCAGGCAAAACAGCTTCGCAAGCTGGTTGGTGCTGTCAAATTCTACTTCAACGGCATTACGCAAATATTCCTCTGCTGCACCGATCAGTGTTTGGATGAGCGAGTCCTCATCTGCTCCGTCTACCCGCAGCCAGGTCTTCGTTTCTTCAAGCGTCAAGATCGGCATCAGTATTCACTACTCCATCATTGGCCGCTCCGTCGTCTACTGTGGAAGAATCAACGCCAAGATATTGCCGGTAAAGTGCCTCCCGCTTATCCGCGTTGCTGTCGTCCCCTACGATTCCCAAAGTGGCCAACCATTTTTTCTGCTCAGCAGCCGAAAGCTCCGAAAATTCTTCCAATGTCGGCGACTTGGGCGGAACTGCTTTTTCGGACGCTTTCAAAAATCCTTGGGAGACCAGATATTGAACCCGCTGTTGGTCATCATCCGGGTATTCTTCACCAGGAAGATACAGTTTCATGTCGTGATACCGCTCACGAAAGGCTTTGTTCACCTTAGCCATACAGTTCACCCCCAAATACTGAGGGCCGGCTTCCCCCGGCCCCCCGCTTTATTGATTATCAAGGTGTTGGTGTGATATCCAATTGGCCGAATACGGCAGCCTCCGCATCCCATTTTACGTAATCATCGCGCATGATGGTCCGGAGCTCTGTAGTATCACGGCGCCATGCATCGCCGCCTTCCCGGGTGGATGCCAGCTCAAAGAATCGGCGGTTGAACAGTACCATGAACTGCTTCAGGTTACCGATGATCAACGGTGCATTGGTACCATCAGAAGGCAAGTTACGGTTAGATACGACCGCAATCGGACGACCTTTGAAAAGCTTACGTCCTGGTTGTGTGAAGTCATCCATCAGAATCGGGCGCCCCTTGCCATCAACTTGGTTATCCAGCCAGTTGAATCCGTCCTGGTTGGTCAAGATAACGGCGGAACGGCTGATTGCCGGGTCCAGGTCCACGTTGAGGACCGTGTTGATCGCTTTCAAATCCGCCAGCGTCTTTGGTGTGATAGTCTTCAACAAATTGATGATGTGCACGTTGCGTGTATGGGCCGCCTTCCGGGCGATCCAGTTTGTAACGTACCCCAGCAGGTTCGCATCGTTATCCTGAAGTAGCTCATTGGTCAGTGGCAAGTAACCTGCCCGCTTTTTGACCTTATAGCTGATCGGTGTAAACTTCGGATTATCCGTCGCCTGGATTATTCCGTACTCGTCTACATCCGCAAAGGGAGTCATGTCTGCGTCCGACTCCATAACCCGAGTACCAGAGAGCGCGGTGACGTTCTCAACGGTCACATACTGGCTCAAGTCGTTCCAATCACGCATCAGTGTATTGATTTGCGTCTGGATGTCCTGCGGCACGACAATCCCAACGTCTCCGTCAGCGATAGCCGGATTTGTATTCCCCTCGTTCATGACGGCTCGTTTTTCATATTCGCGGATGACAGAGCGCATCTCCTCTGAGATTGGGCGGCGGCGGATCCCGCGCAGTACGATGCCGGTATATTCTTTCTCCAGCTCCTGCATGTCGCGTTCTTCCACGTTGCCATCGTCGTTCAGTTCCTTCCCGCCAAGACCGCGAGCCTCGGTTTCTTCCAGTTCACGTTGCAAATCTACTTTTGCTTGCAGGCTTCGGACCTCGTCCATTTTATCTTTCGCTTCTTGTGTCTTGTCTTCGGCCAGCAGGGACCGTACTTCTTGTTTCGCGTTGTCCAGCTTCTGGAGCAGCGCTCGCAATTCTTTTGTCATGGGATCACCTCATGAGTTATTTGGCAAAACAAAAAGCTTAACCAAAAAGGTCAAGCTCGATGAGCAGTTTTTCTTTTTCATACTTGTCAACAGCTCGTTGTTCAGAAGCTTTAAACTCCTCTAAACTCCGGACGCTGACTTCATTTGCAGGGTACGCGGGGAATGCTACTGGGCTAATCTCGTACAATTCAGCATTCAAGATATTGCGCTTATAGACCCGTTTTTCATCGCGCTTCTCACTTGTCCACTTGTCTTTTGTCACGCGCATTCCGAACGACACGCCGTCCACATCACCGCGCTGGATCAACTCCCACGCATCATTGCCGACAGTGGTGTTCGGGATATCTAGTTCGAAGCGAAGCTCTGTATCCGTGTTGGTCAGGCGAAGCGTCCCCGACTTCGTGTTTCCCAGTACCTGAGATGTGTCGTGGCTCCACAAACCAACGACGTTACGCGAAGCGATGCTATCCTTGAACGCTTCTTTGTCGATCGACTCAACAAATGTGTCTCCCCACCAGTCGCGCATCTCTGCACTGTCTGTGTTGTACTTGATTGCACCGGTGATGGTCCGTTTGCCGTCGTCACCATCAGAGGCTCGAACCTCAAGCTTAACCGGTAACGCCCGGATCTCCTTCGTCTGGGTCGTCTTTTTTTCCTTGTCCAGCTCCATCACCCCCTTTCGCTTTATAGGCGCTTCCAGCCATGGTGATCGGTACAACACTACCGTTCACCAGCAGTTGGTCGCCGCCTTCCATTGGCGGAAGTTCCTCCTTCGCCCGGGCCTCATTGGGTGCGAGAAACCCACCCTGCACGCCGATGCGATACGCTTCATACCTGGTTTTGATATCGCTCCGCAGAATGGCGTCGACGTTAAAGCGGAAAAAGTACCCTTCCTGGATCTCTTCGTCCAGCAGCAGCTTGTATGTCAGTTCTTGTTCGTACATCGTGAGGATCGGCTGTAGCGTGTCCGTGTAAAACTCCTTCTGCTGCTCAGCTACGTTTGTATGCGTCGCCCTGGTCAAGTCATTGAGCTGATGCATCTTAATACCAAAGGCAGAAGCAATTTGCCGGATCGTCAGCTGATTGTTCTCTAGGAATTGCGCGTCGTGCATATTCAGCGCAATCGGCACGAACTGATAGCCAATGGGCATCAACGCGACCCGGTGGCTGTTGTTCAACCCCGATGACATGGCTTCAAACTTCTCACGGAAATTTTTCTTGGCCTTCTCATCCAGGTCGCCAACATACTGGACGATACCTTTTACCTGCAATCCCTGCTTGTAGAAGTTGTTGACGAACTTGTTCGCCGACGCCGCATTTTCAACTGTAGCCCGCAAGCAATCCAGCGGGGATAGACCGACAATCCCGTCCAGGGTCACGCCGCCTTTGAAGTGCAGAACCTCATCCGGCGAAAGCTTTCGCTGCTCATAGCCAAGGTTCACCTCATACCAGAGCTTCGATCGACTGGTGAGAACGCCGCTTGCGCCGGTGTCGTTATCCACGATGATCTTAACCCGGCTGGCGTCCATCGGCCACAACCCGACAATCCGTCCGCGATGATCAAACTCCATGGAAACGTAAGCGTTGCCGTACATACTGTTTTGCGCCTCGATGCACTTCCAAAAGTCAAAAGCGCTCATGTACGGATTGGGGCGCAACCGGAGCAATTGATACACCGGGTGCCGCGTGTGTTTTTGTATTCCAGACTCATCCTCCTGGAATACCTTCAGAGGCAGTTTCGCCACCGATTCGGATCGGATGCGGACACAGGCAAACACAGTGTCTACTTTGAGGGCGTTTTTCCCCCGCACGTTGACATCACCCGGCTCAATGCCCAACACTTCGAGCAGCCGCCGGTCATCAACGTTCAGTTCCAATGTTTCTCGCTTTTCCATACCAAGCCAGCGCCGTGCATAATCTATGATCTTCACATCTGCACCTCCCTCCTTTCAAAATCCCAACCGCTTGGGATTTTACCCCCACAGTTTGTTGAGGAATGATTCGTCTGCAAACTCCGACACATCCAGGCTGATCTCCTCAAACAGCATGGCCGTCGCCATCGCGTTGATCAACGCGACGGTTAAATCGATCCGATCCGCCGATTTGTTTTTCATCGGCTTGATATTCTCGTTTCCATCGACGGCCACCACGACATTGCCCCAGCACCACCGGGCCAACGGGTTTTCTTCATGGCTCATCATCCCGCGCTTCATCAGCTGCTCGATCAATTTCATGGCCGGACTCATGTTGGCCATGTTTTGAGGGATCTCCACAACCTCAACGCCCTGACGCATAAGCCGCTGTGTCAGCATCCGGCTGTTCCAGGGGTCGGCGCCAAGCGTGTGCAGGTCGTATTGCTTGCTCGCCGCGACGATCCTGGCCTCCACAAAGTCGTAATCCACGACATTCCCGGGTGTTGCATGCAAGACCTTTTGATTCACCCATCGATCATAAGGCACATGGTCGCGTGTGACCCGCTCTTTCATGTTGTCCTCGGGGATCCAGGCATCATGGATGAACCGCCAGTCTGGCATGCCATTCTGCGGCGGGAACAGATAGACGGCAGCTGTGATGTCCGTCGTGCTTGACAAGTCCAACCCCACATAGCAACGCTTCCCAACCAACTCCGACAGTGACCACTTGCCAGTCGTTTGGTCCCAGAGCGTAAGCGGTAACCAGCCGACCCGCTTGAGTGACACCCATTGATTCAGCCGCAACCAACGGAAAAGGCGCTCCGCCGCTTCACTGTTACGTGCGGCCAGCGCCTCCTGGCGAACGCTTTCTATGCTAATGGTATGACCAAGACTCGGGTTGGCTTTAAACCAGGTTTCCTCGTCAAAGATGTCTGCATTCTCTGGCGCCGCATAGATTTTTGCGTACCAATACGGATCATCCAGTTCACCGGAGATGATTTTTCGCGCTTTGTCGTGGACCTCCCAACCGATCGACTTCCGGTCCGGGTCGTCGCCGGCCGTGGTGATAACCCACCAGATCGGTTCTTTCCGGGCGGCCCCGGCGCCAAAGGTCATGACATCCCACAGGTCGCGGTTCGGCTGCGCGTGCAACTCATCAAAGATGACCACCGTCGGGTTGATCCCGTGTTTGGTGTACGCTTCTGCCGATAGTACCTTTAGAGTCGTCCCGGTCAGCTTGTTTTTGATCTCTTTTTTGCTCTCGGTGACCTTCAGGATCGCTTCAAGCTCAGGCTCCTGCTCGATCATGCCGCAGGCCGCCCGATAGACCAACTCCGCTTGCTGCCGGTCAGCAGCGCAACAGTAAATCTGTCCGCCGGGCCCGTCGCAGACGATGTGATAAAGCGCGATTGCCGCAATCAGCGAGGTCTTGCCGTTCTTCTTCGGGATCTCCAAGTACGCATAGCGATACTGCCGGTATCCGTCCTCTTTGACGGTGCCATACACATCCCACAGGACTTGATACTGCCAGTCAAGCAGCTGGAATGGCTGGCCGTAGAAGTCATCGACGGCATGGAGCATTTGGATGAATTCAATGGGCTCTAGGGCTCGTTGTTTATCATGGGGCATGGCCACCAGCTCGTCTGTTTATGAATTGAGCCATCGCTGACTCTTTCTTTTCCTCCGCCGGCATTTTCGGGATCGATTTGATCCGTGCCGTGGGGTTAAGGAACAGCCGATCCTCCAGCTTGAGCAGCATGTCCCTGGTCTTCATGACTTTGTCCGTAACGCCGGCGATCGACTCGTATATCCGCATACGATCCTCTACGTCCTCTACCTGGTCGATGTCCATCCGCATCCGCTCCATCATTTTCGCCAATGCATGTTCCTGGCTGATCAGCATGCAGTAACGGTTGATGATCTGTTCATCAAGGCCGTCGACAAACTCGATCGACTTGTAAAGCTTCTTCAGCCTCAGGAATTCGCGGTGAGCGACGGGATCCGCCTTCACGGCGGGCGACTCCTTGAAGGTCGTGCCGGTGTAAAGTGACTTCTCCGCCTTCTCGCGGTGTTTCAGTTCTGACTTTGTCCGATGACTTTTTCCCTCCAACTTGATCAGCTGGACCGGTTTACTGGGTCGTCCTGCCATGTTCTCACCTCCTGAAAAAATCTCATTTTGGGAAAAAATCTCGCGCGAGGGGGGCGCGGCGGTCTCCGGCGACGCGGTCGAAAATTTTTGACCCTCCCCCTGCCCCTAATCCTTTACACAAATAAAGCGTTTCTAAGACGGGTACCGCTTCTTGTCCTCCGCCGTCTTTTGGTTATGGTGCGGATGGCATAATGACCGCAGGTTGTCCAGCCGTAACCGCAGATGCCAAAATGGCCTCACAGGCCTAATGTGGTCCACAACATCGGCTGTTCGGATGTGCTGCTGATCCAGACAGTCCTGGCATAGCCCGTGATCGCGCATCAGTGCCTGTTGGCGAAGCCGCTCCCATTCTGCGCTGCGGTAAAAGTCTCTTGCCTGCTTGTCACGCTGGTGCAGGTCATACTGCTTGTTTCGCTCTCTCTTCTGCTTGTTCACAAGCGGCATGTGATCCGGGCAATAGCCTCTGTCTGTCAGGTTGCGACAGCCCGGTGCTGCGCATGGTCGTTTCGGTTTAGTCGCCATATAGGTCTCCCAGCACAATCCGATCTCTGTGCTGTTTTGCCCACCGGATCGCTGCCGGCAGATCAATGTGATGCCGTCCGTAGCAGGTGTGCATCGTGATCACAGCGTCCGTTACGCTGTACCTCCACCAAACGCCGTCAAGCTGGAGATACCCTTTCTGCCGGTAGTACCCGGGTTGCAGTTGCTCGCCGATAAGGGACAGCAGCGCTTCCCTGGTCACTGGCTCCACCCGCTGGCAGTATCGTTTATACGCATGATCGTCTAGGATGAATTGCAACTCATCAAGTCTCATAGCTCCTCTCTCCTTCAGGAAATGAAAAAGCCACCCGAATATCGGATGGCTTGTCCTACTTGGTATGATCTTCCACGTTATTAGATTACCACGTTTTGAAGTGCCAAAAGTGACATCTTGTTACACCCACCCCAACCGCTCAGCTATGGCATACACGATGCCATCTCGCCAGCGCATTGCATGGCGGCGGCTGACCCCGATTTCAAGGGCTATACCGTCCCAGGTTAAGGTCTGTGGCTTGCGCCAATATTTCAGTTCGATGAGTTTCTTGCGATCTGCCGGAAGTCTTCCGTACACGTCATCGATTGCATTTACAACCTCACGCATCCTGTTCAGCATCCGGTAGGTAGCCAACAGCGTGCCTCGTGTAGCTGTCGGATCACCCGGCAGATTGCCTCGTCCACCGCCTACGTTTTCGTCATCCCCTTTGCTGCCATGTAAGAATTCATTCTCCAGCCGTATGATCTCTTTTCGCGTTTCATGGTATGCGTACAGTTCCGACTCCACATGTTGAAAGGTGCCTTTTCTGATTTTGGTTATTGTCATGCTGTTCACCATCCCTTGGGCTTCACGTCAAATCAAAGCAATTTTTTTAGCAGCTTCCGTATCAATTCGTATGATTCATCGTTAAACCGAGTATACTGATCGCCAGGTGAGTGAATCTTTTGTGTCAGCTGGGTGAGAATCTCGCGGATCTCGTTCAGCTGCTTTTTTGTTTCTTCCTGTTCAACAGCCATTTTGGAAACTTGCACCAGTATTCGTTCCGCCAATTCTGTTTGTCCTGAAGAAGCCGGATTCGCCTCCACCTTTTCGTCAGGTGCAACTCCCCACGTATCCTTGATCTTCTGCAAGGTAGCCCAACTCCCGATATTGTACTTTTCACGAATCTGTCTGTCCGACATCCCTTGATTAACCAGTTTTCTGTAGATGTCTTTGGTCAAGTCGGACTTGGTCAACTTTTGCGGCTGGCGCTTTGTTGTGGTGGCATTGCTCATCCCCTTGTCATCCCCTTTCCTGTATGTCTCCAATTCCTCGGGAGACAAACGGTACGTAATGACCTCCCCCGGCTGCACATCCTCTTCCCGATGTGAGAAACGAATATCACCCCGACCGTTAGAACGACCGAAAAACCTCGCTTTGGTAACCATGGCTATATCAGCACAATGCTGCTACAGCTTTTTTCATGCTGAACATTCTTCGCGAGACATTGACCTGGCTCATCCCTAATTTGCGGCCAATCTCTTTCTGGGTATATCCCTGCAGCGCAAGCATTGTAATGGCTGGTTCCCGTCTGAACAGTTCCGAAAAGAGCAACTTGGCTTCGACCTCTTCTTCCACCGAATCGAAGTTCGCCAGCAGATCCGCCAGTGATCCTTCTTCCCGGTCCCATCCATCGATCGAAAAAACATCCCCCGTTCTCTTTACAGCCTTTTGCATACGAATTGCCTTTCTGATCTCGTTCTCAATCCAAATTCCTGCAAACGTGGTGAACTTGTACCCCAAGGAGGGATCAAACTTTTTCGCCGCTTGGACAAGCCCGATGCATCCAACCTGATAAAGGTCCTCGTATTCATACCCAGTGGGTGGGTAATATTTTTTCAGGATGTGGTGGACGAATGGCAATGTATTCTGAACCAAAGTGTCAACATCATTGCTCCGTACAGCGTTCATCTTTTTAACTCCTTTCTCTCATGCTTTCATACACTTCTTCCAGCCACCTAACGAGCATGAGCATTTGCTTTATAGTCAGCTGGTGATTCTGATACTTCCGGCATAGCTTATCGCTTGAATCGACTACCCATGCCCAGAACTGCTCATCATGCATCCCATATTTGGCAGCGGCCTGATTTGCTTGATTGATCCAGCCAACGACATCGTCGTAAAAGGCTTTATAGTCCATAGGCTAAACCTCTTCAATCCGGACGTAGATCCCTGGCAACCTGGCCCAAAACTTTTCCGCGATCAGGCTGACCACCAGCGCGTCATCCTTCCAAAATCCCAAGTCGGTCATGCAGTCAAACAGCAGCTTCTGGCTGTTGTCGATGTCGGGCCGCGTGGCCTTGTACTCCCCGTCCTGACGCTTGCCAGTGATCGGAAAGCACCATTTGACGATCAGGCGAACCGGGCGATGGTATGGACGTTCTGGCTTGTGTTGCCCAAGATGAGCCATCAACTTCGCTCTCGCAGCTTTCAGCGCGGCTGGTTCGTAGAATACTGGCTTGTCCTTCACGACCGTTACCTGTTTTTGCTGATGGGTAACGGTCGGCACTTTTTTCATCGGCATAAAAAATTCAGTCGTCATTTCGTTCACCTTCGAGCATCTCTTCCCAATCGTCGATCGTGCCGCGCAAGTAACTTGGCGCTTCGTCGCTGGAGAACAGGGATTCACGATCGAGTACGAATTTTACGGCATAAACCCATTCACCTGATTTTTGATCGCGGAGTTTTACTCCAAATTGGAGCTTTCCAGCTTTGTCATAGCACCTCATAAAGAAACTGCCGAATTCAATCAATTCTCCCGTTTCATTTTCCCAGTATTTCTCATTCGTTTTTTTTGGCATTTTATTTTTCCTTTCTCGCGCGGGTGTCAGTTCGGCAGAGAGAAGGGGTTGCCGCAAACCTGCGGCGGCAACCTTCTCTCTCTGACGATTACTGTTTACCTGACTTAATCTTTAATTTATTACTACGGGCGCGCGATATATTTATATATAAGGCGTGATTCTGATTTTTCGGCGGCGGCAACCATAAAATGATGGTGTTCGCCGCCGAAGTTTTATTTGCGGCGGCGGCGGTTATCATGGTTCTTGCCGTATATTACTTCATGGCGGCGGCGGAATTAATCATGATCTGCGCCATCGTCCTTTACGATCAAACCATCTTGCAAAACATATCCGTACTTTTTGATCCAGTCTCTCACAGTCCGCTCAGACACCTCTTTGCCAGATTTTCCAAACCATTCGACAACATCTTTTACTGTCGGTGGTTCCCCGAAATTACAATTGTTCACCGCGTCTTCAAACTGCTCGGCTTTGCTCCGACGTTCCTTTTGGGCTGACGATTTTCGCTTTTCTGCTGCCTTCTTCCACGCTGGGGCTTCCCCTTCCGGCTCGATGTCCTTCAGGCTGCCCACCTCGTCCACCTTATGGATCGGATACTGGAACCACATATTGATGGGCTCGAATTTCGGGTACTCTCGCAATGTGCCCTCTACGCGCCATGCCGTCCGGATGCGGACGCTCTTCACGGCCTGCTTGATGCTTTCCTGCGCTGCATTCAAATGTGCCGGTATTGCCCGTTTAGCGTGGTCTTCCATCGCCCTGGCGCTCAACAAATCATCTTGGGATACATGTTCATCCAAATAGTCTGGATTGAATTTTTCAAAGAGCTGCTGGTACACCGCGCAAACGGCCTTGTTTTCCTCCTGCTTGAGCAGATCCTCCGTAATATCTAACTCCACGAGGTCGATGAGCGCGTCTGGGTCGCGGGCAAATACGCCGCTTCCGCTGGCGCGGTCCATGGACTTTTTGCCCCCTTGGGCACCTTTTGAATGGTGGTGGCAGTAGATGACGCTGGCTCCCAGCTCTGTCGCGATCTTGTCAAACTGGTTGGTAAAGTGCGCCATCTGGTCCGCGCTGTTCTCATCACCAGTCAAGACCTTATAGATTGGGTCGATGATGACGGCGATATAGCCTTTTTTGGCCGCGCGCCGGATCAGCTTCGGCGCCAGCTTGTCCATCGGGACTGATTTCCCGCGCAAATTCCAGATGTCGATCTTATCAATGTTCCTTGGCTCCAGTCCCAGTGCTTGATAGACACTTTTGAAGCGATCAAGCGCACTTGCACTATCCAACTCCAGATTCACGTAGAGGACTCGCCCCTGCGTGCACTTCCAGCCCAACCATCGCTCTCCCTCGGCAATGGCTATGGAAAGCTCAATCAAGGCAAAAGACTTGCCGGCCTTCGACGGCCCAGCCATCAGCATTTTATGGCCTTGCCGGAGCACACCCTCAATTAACGGCGGAGCCAATGACGGCATGTTATCCCAATAGTTCGCCAAGCTCTCTGGATCTGGCAGATCGTCGTTGATGCCCTCGATCCATTCGTGCCATTCGGCCCAGCTCGCTTTCCCGATGTTGGTGTCGACGATGAATTGCTTTTTCCCGTTCCTCTCGACGCCCGGCATTCGCGACAGCCTGGATGGATTGCGATTTTGGTTGTCGATATTCAGCCCATTCTTTTTGCAGACGTTATACAGGTAGTCCACCCGTTTGCGGTACTCGTCGTAGTTGGCTGCTTCCACTCGCACGATGGCGTGGAGACTCTTCCCGCCGCTGTATACGAGGACAGCTATTGGCAGCTCCAGCTCGCGCATGATCGCATGCTGCTTTTCAATGTCCATGGTATCGGACTCGACCAAGGCGTACCGGAATTCGGTCACGTTTTCGTTTTTGACGCCTTTGCCATCCAGCGGGTTGAACCGGATCCACGCACCGGCTGCTGGATTATAGTCACCGAGCACTGCTCCGATGTCACCTTCGCACATATGTAGCAGTTCAATCAGCTCGCCGGCAGTTCGGTCCCACGCCCCTTTGGTGGGTAGGTACTTACCGTCATCGTCTTGCCACGATTCCGTAACGTAGCCGACATTTTCAGATGCCTCGAAGAGCGTCTGCAGGTATGTGGTCAATTGCTGCACTGGGTTCCAAACGGCTGGCTCGTGGATCTCCTTGCCCTCGATCCAGTTCTTATCGACCACCACGTAATCGCCAGCTATCTCGTCATCCCATCCGAGTTCCCGGCCATCTCGATCAGAACGTGGCACCCAGCCGTTGTCCTTGGCCATCTGCGTGATCGTTGCCCCCGTAACAGGTGTGCCAGCCCCTTCGAACGTCGTCCACTTTTTGAAGCACTCACCGGGATGGTACCGGGCCGGATCACGTTTGCTCCAGTTATCCCAGTCAGCTGCGGTATAGCCCTCGTATTTGAGGGCCATGCCTACACTAAGCCACTCCTGGTATGTCAATTGAGCTGGGTCGATATAGGCCAGCAGTGCAATAAGATCGAGTTTGTGCTCCATGGTTTTACCCCACTGAAAGACTTTTTCGTCTTTTTCTCCTGTTATTAGCTTGAGTCTTTGCATCTGTCCACCTGCAGTTAGATGGTTCATAATTTCCGTCGTTATTGATTCGATCAATACTTAGTGAATCAGAATATCCGTGTTTTAATGCCCAATCACGAAATTTCGAGAAATCCAACCAATCATCACAAACTTTAATACCCCTGCCACCGTAATTCTCATAAGAGTGACTGTTTGGGTTGTTACACCGTTTGAGCATTCCAGACCAAATTTCATAAAGTCGAGAATTTCTGCCACCGTGTTTGGTATTTGCTCCATTTTTTCTGTTTTCTTCTTCAAGGCAACCACAGCTTCTGATTAAATTATTTCTTAGGTGGTCGCCTCTCACTGTCGTTGTTTTTCCGCAATCACATTTACATAACCATGCTGGGTGTTTTCCGATATTTCCTGAGCGACTTAATACTGTCAATCTGCCGATTCTTTGATTCGTTAAATCAATAATTCGCATCCGTCACACCTCTGGCCGGTATTCTTTGGGGTTAATATCATTTGGAATACGCCATCCATTGGCTGCAATTCTATCGATCAGTCGTTTGGCAGATTCAAATGACCAAGTACCGACATGATTGAATCCTCGCTGTTCCAAAAATCGAATTTGCTTAGGAGTAGTTAATCCTTCTTGTCTACGTTTCTCCAGACGTTCAAGTAAGAGTGATGCTTTTCCGGCGTTGTCAATTTCATCCGGATAAATCCCCATCTTTTCTAATGCTTTCAACTGACTATCACTTGGCGGAGACATCTGCCAACCGAATACTGGCACGTAACTGGCAAGATCCTCCGCCTGGATGCTCATCTCAAATTGCAAGGGATCTACAAGCTGCCGTTTTCGTTTCTTCATTTCGGCGAGCTGCTTTGCCAGCGCTTCCTCGCGCTGCGCGACCACATCTTCGGTTGCCTGCTTCTCTACCGCCTCCAGATCCAGTGGGATGCCCGCCTGCTCGATCTGCTTGGTCATGGCCTTCGCAATCTCTTCGTTCTCGGCGATAAGGTGGGCAGGGTGGCAGAGTTCATGTCGCTCGGTATGCCACAAGAAATCCAGCAACAACAGCTCAGTTTTTCCAGGATGGAGCCGGGTACCTCGCCCGACCATTTGACTGTAAAGACTACGGACTTTCGTCGGCCGCAAGACAACTACGCAATCCACGCTGGGACAATCCCAGCCTTCTGTAAGCAGCATGGAATTGCACAGGACGTTGTATCTGTCCTTATCGAAGTCATCCAAAATCATTGCTCGGTCCTGTGATTCGCCATTGACTTCGGCGGCGCGGAAGCCAATGTTATTCAAAATATTCGTGAATTTTTGACTGGTCCTAACCAACGGGAGGAACACGACGATTTTCCTGTCTTGGGCAACGCGCCACATTTCGGCAGCGATCGATTCCAGGTACGGGTCCAAAGCTGTCCCCAGATCGCTGTTTTTAAAGTCACCGGCCTGTTGTCCGACCGCTGACAAATCCAGCTGCAATGGGATGGTCAATGCCTTGATCGGGCTGAGGTATCCTTCTTTGATTGCTCTCGGCAACGTGTACTCAAAAGCCAAGCTTTCAAAATATGATCCGAGATTTCGCATATCTCCCCGGTCTGGCGTAGCCGTCACGCCTAATACGTTAGCCGAATCAAAATATTGCAGCACCCGTTGATAGCTGTCGGAAAGACAATGATGGGCCTCGTCGATGATGATCGTATCAAAGAAGTTCCGGTCAAATTGCTCCAGTCGTTTTTCGCGCATCATGGTTTGTACGCTTCCAACGACAACGCGATACCAGCTGCCGACTGATGTTTGTTCAGCTTTTTCCCTCGCACACTTCAATCCAGTTGACTTCTCCAGTTTATCGGCTGCTTGGTCCAGCAACTCTCCGCGGTGGGCTAGGACGAGCACACGCTCGCCCAGCCTTACGCGGTCTTCGATAACCTTCGAGAATACGATCGTCTTGCCGCATCCGGTTGGGAGGACCAAGAGCGTCTTTTTCACGCCGTTTCTCCATTCCGTTTGAATTGCTTCCCGCGCCTTTTGTTGGTATGGTCTGAGTTCCATAGTCCCCTCCTAAAACTGGCCCGGCGTAAACCCGCCGTTTTGCTGGCTGGTCGGGAACGGTGTTTGATATTGGATTTGTTGCGGCTGTTGTTGAAACTGAGATGGCTGCTGGTATTGCTGTTGTTGCTTTCCAAAAACTTCATCATAAGGATAGAAGGACTTGACCTGGTTATTGGTTCGCTCCACGCCATCCTTGCCTTTAAATCTGTTGATCTCCAACTTCAACCGACCTTTTGCACCCACAACCGCGTTCCAGTTCATACGCAACGGCTCACCCTTCTTCTTTTGACCGATCCCTGTAAAGAAGTTGGAGAGCAGCCCTTCTGTCTTGGTGTGCAAGAAAAGGTTATGGAAAACGATCACATCGCCGTGTTGAGGGGAGTGAATGGTCAACTCCAGTTTTGCTTGGTTGCACGGCGGCATTTTCTCGCTCCCATTGAAACGCCCGCGCTCGAACTTCGTGACCGTAAAATTGTAGTCACCTTCTGGCAGTACGATAAACTCTCCGCCGTCCTTTTGAATTTCGTCGTCCCAATTCAGTTCTCTATCCATTTGATTCATGTGTATTTCCTCCCGTTGTTAAAATGGCAAGTCATTTCTGATGGCTTTAATCATTTCGAAAACTTGTGGCCATGCTCCGACCAACACACCTTCGACGAAGCCAGGATCGTAATTGGCGATTGGTGTATCCATCGGATAGTAACCTCTCTTGCTTACCACGATTTGAATTTCATTTTCGGACACCTGATGTTGGACCATCAGATCGCGCAATGAGGCTGGAATGTCGGTTGGGATATGCGGTTTCAATGCTTCTTCGGCAGAAGGTTGTTGTTCCTGTGGCAGCTGTTGCTCGTCGGTCATCTTTCCCCATGCTTCCTGTACCGGCGGAGTTGCTACAGGAGGCGTTTGGACAGGTTGCGCGTTTGTAGGACCCTCAAAAATGTGGGCGATATGGGCATAGTCCAGCGGGAATTCATCCGGCAATCCGTGACGATTTTTCGCGTCCCAGGCCGGGTGATGCGTGGCGTAGACCGTCCTGACGCCGCCTTGTCCCTTATGCTTCCTACCCTTGTCATCCGTCGCGACGGAGAATGTTTTATAGTTGATGAACAAGACCATGTCTGCCCATTCTTTGACCAGGGCAGCAGTGCGCGAACCCGTTTTCTTGCCCAATTTCAACTGGTAGCGATCATAGGCCCCCATCTCGTCGGGTTGCTCAAACTTAACGATTTGCGAATGCGCGTTGAGGACGACATTTATTCCGGCTTCGATCACGTCGCTCAGCATATTAAGGAATCGACCAAATTCTTCCTCCGCGTAAATGTATCCCTTGCCGTAACCGAAGTCCTCGATACCTCGCTTCTGGTGAGCCGCGCATACACTTTCGTTACAAAGCAATTCCGCCCAGTCGATCGTATCGATGACAAGTGTCCCGAACTGCCCGGCTTGCTGCTTCACCCACTGGACCTGTTGCTTGAGCATTTCCCAGCTCGTCGGCTTTGGCAGGCGATCAACGTCCATTTCCGTCGTCGACCCTTCCGTGTCAATAAAAATGGGCCGCGGGAACCGGGCGGCCAGAGAGGACTTGCCAATCCCCTCTGGGCCATACAGCACAACCTTTTTAGCCTTCTGGACTTTCCCTCTGATGACTTGCATTTTTAAAACTCACCTGCTTTCCACGTTGTTTTGGATCCGGTGCCCCATGTTGGTCCGGGATCGATTTCGCCTGGCGGCTGCTGCAATTGCACGCCCTCCTGACCGACAACATAACCGTCCTCAATGATGATGGAGCATTCTTCGCCTGTGCTGACGCGCGTGGCAATCGCCTGTAGCCCCTCCTGCTCTAACCATGCACCGAACTCCCGAAGTGTCTCCAAATCCATCTGCTCCAGCTTGTCCAACAGAATAAATCCGCAGTTTGGTTTCAGTCGCCGCACGATTGCCGTCGCCACTCGGAGCTGTTCGGAACCGCTCATGTTATCCCAGCGCTGGCCGTTGTAGACCAGTTCGCCATCTTCGACCGACAGGCCCGGCAGAGGCAGATTCGCGTTCGTCAACAATTCCGTCTTCTGACGGCGAATGGCTGTAATTTCGGCCGTCAATGCTTCGTATTGCACGCGGTAGTCGTTGGCATCCGCTTCAGCCTTGTCCTTGTCCAGATTTGCCCGGACCTTACGGTTGATCTCGTCGATCTGACGGATGTTCGCCTCCAACTCAGCGGTTGATTCGTCCATCAGGTCGAGCGTGTCTTTCTGGGCAATCTCCAAGTCTCCCCCCAGTTGCGCATATTTTGTTTCAGCTTCGGCCAGCAACGCTTTTAATCTCCTGACTTCTTCTCCTTGATTTGCGTATGCCACCTGAATCTGCGCCAGCCGCTGCCGCTTGCGCTGGTTCTCGCCGTTCCGGGCGAGGATTTCTTGCTGCTGACGGATCAACTCCGATGCTGAAATTGGCTCTTTTGGAGCATCCGGAAAGTATGGTTGTTCTTTGGCGAATTTGGCCTTCTGGTCGGCAATCTGCCCAATCGCATGACGTCGGTTGTACAACTCCTGTTCTTGACGCTCCAATTCATGTAGACGATCACCTACGCCAATGATACGTAGCAGAATGGCCGTTTTTTCCTTGGCGCTCGCGTTCATAAACTTGGGCAAATCGATCGCCAGTTCTTCCACGAAGCTGTCAAGCAACTGTTGGCCGCCCTTTTGGCCGTTCGGGTCGATGATTTTCAAGTCGCTGTTTTTCCCTTTACGCTCAACGATCAGGCCGTTGGACAAGACGATATGGAGATAGGGCGGTACTGCTGATCCCTCGCGAGCGGGCTGGGAAGGGCGGTACTTATTTCCGCCCAAGCCCCATGCAATCGCGTCCAGTACGCTCGTTTTCCCTTGACTATTCTTCCCGCCGACAATCGTCAGGCCGTTCGCGGTCGGCTCCATTTTGACCGCTTTGACGCGCTTGACGTTTTCAATTTCCAGTTTATTGATCTTTATCATATTTACCTCCATGCTCCAACTGTGCTATGATGGAGCAAACTATAGTATTGTGCGAACCCAGCGCGGCAACGCTGGGTTTTATATTTGAAGTAATTTCCCGCCCAGCAAGCGAAGTTGAACACGGGCGGGCAACTCGTTCACAGCGTTATGCAATAATCGTGACTTTTCCGTTGGTAACCTCATCTTCCAACGCGGCTTGGAGGTAGTCCTTGATTCGCGCTATTGCGGTCAACTTCCATGTTCCGCCATCGGCTTCAAATAAACCTGCCGCCGGTCCGGTTCGCATCCGGAAGATGAATTCGCTTTCTGGTTGTTCGATTTCTACGAATGTTCGGAACGGTTTCAAAGTAACCGGATTCGGGACCACTACATTTTCAACGGTGGCGACTCCTGTTTTTGCTGTAACCTGCTGAGACACCCCATCATCGCCGAATGTAGATACCGTTTCCTCTTTGATGTTGCCAATTACTTTCAACACCATGGCCCGATCTTCGTTCGAAACGAAGCAGCTTTGGAGAAGAATGTTGAACTGTTCAGTATCCAAGAACTGTCCAAATGGGATTTTGGGAAGCAGCGCTTCGGCTCTCAAAAGATGATTCCGATTGTAGTCGGTATTGAAAGTGCTGAGTACATCCACCTGCGTCGGGCTGGCGACATGAACAAGGACCGGTGGCTGATTGTCGTAGTTATGGATCAGGTAATCCACCAGGCCAGAGAGGTTTCTGACGACCAACGCATCTGGTGTTGGTCGTTTGAGCAAGTGAACCGTTTGCGAAGCGTACTCCTGGCCGCTAACAGAATTGAAAATTTTTGCATTTCCAAGACCAATCAAATACTGCAGAGCTTCTTTCAACATGGGTTAGCCTCCCCGATTATTTGAATTGCACAACTTTGTTCCCGCGATCATCAGCTACATCGCCTTCATCTGTGATGTAGGTTTGACCGACTACGCCAGATTTCAGTTCTGCAGCTTCAACCTTCCCTTGTCTGTCGCGACCCATGATGATTTTCGTTTGCACACCTTTTGCAGGTGCAAGGGATGCCTTGGCGTTGATGTCAACCATAGCCAGTTCGCGGTTTTCATCAGCTTTGAGTGTGACTGTCAAAGTGATGGTACGTGCCTTCTTTGGATCCGTATTGGGATCCGCGATGTTCTCCAGCACTCGCTGTGCTTCAATGTTGAATTTCTCTGCAAGAGCACCGTTTGCAAACTCGTCCAATTTGAACACTGTTTCTCCTCCCTTCTTCGTTTGTCACGAGGCCGCCAGCAGCCCAACCTCTCTGCCAGCCGTTGCAGCTCCATCGGCTGCGCCACGCTTTGACCTCGCATATGTAGACCTGTCTCATCAGGCAGGGGCGGTCATCTCCCTGCGACCAGCGGGGCATTGCCGCCGGTTTCGACTATGTGATTATGTGATCCGCATCGGCTCAACAGCACCGATAGCGTTTTTGAAGCATGCACTACAACAGTAGATCTCTCCGCCGATCTTCCAGATTGCTTGGCCGCATAAATCCCGTTTCCACAATCATCACAATAGTCCAACGGCCTGTCCGCCTCGTCGAAGATGATCGAATCCTTAAAGGCTCCCACTTTGCACGACCTCCTTGCTCGCTGTTTGCCAAGCAGGTATAATCGGAGTGATAACATTTGAAACAGCTTTTGCTGGATGGCCGTCCTGCCTGACGGCCATTTTGCGTTTGGCCTCTTCGATCTCCAGCTCGATCTCCTCGATCTGTGCCATGATCCACCAGTCCCAGGTGCCGTCCTCTTGATGCTGCTCCTTTATTTGCCGATAGATCAGTTTCAGTTCCTCAATCCGCCGCTCCGCGGCTTGGAAATCGTATTTCATTCCTTGATTCCTCCCATCTTCTTTTTGTTTTCCAAGAGCCTGTCGCTGTAGGCTGCCACAGCCTGGTGCGTCCCCGGGAGCCCCGATGCCGTCATCCGGCGGATCTCCCAGGCAAAGGTTTTTTCAAGAATCTCCTGCTGTCGTTGGTTCATCAGCTTGTCCATACCTCTCATCTCCTTTGTGTAGGATTTTCCACCTTTCCGTCGAATTTGGAAGTTGTCCAGACTTACCAAATCATTACAGGAAGGAGGTGAAACCTTGTACAAGAATCCTTTAATCGCACCATCATTGACAGATGAAACCACACTGGATGATGCTGGAATAGAGGTATACACTCACGACTGCCATAACCTACCCATATGTATGTCTTATGGCAGCCACTACATCGCCTGTCTTGCTGGTGCTTACGCTGGGAACAGATGCAGTCGCGGTGAGAAAATGAATATTCGGATTCTGAATGACATGAATCCAAATGCAACTTATAAACCAGAAAAACCATCCCGAGAAACAGTTGAGGCTTATATCAAAGGGTGAATTTCGAATTTAGGATCGCGTTTTTTGCTGTGTCCAGTATTGAGATTGCATCTTGAACCGTAAGTCCCTCATCATATAAACGACTTGCGAATTCTTGTGCAATCTCATTTTTTTTGCTCCGAATCGCTTTCTCTAAAAGAATCCCTTTTGATGATGTTGCAGGGCATATCTTTTGTACTTGAAGCATTTGTCCAAGATTTTGAAACCCAACTTGATCAACAAAGGCTTGCCAGTTGTTCAAATCATCTAGCACGCCTCCTCTTTGAAGAACTGATAAATTCTTAATTCGTTCCAGCACGTCGGCCAGATCAGCATGAACCTTTTCCATCCCCACTCACCTCCCCTCAAATTGCCGCAGGATCGAATCCCGCTCCTTACGAAGCTGCTCAATGCGTGCCGCGAAGATTTCCTTGTTCTCGTCTGTCAGGTGCTTGTTGACAATTAACTCCCGCGCCAAACGGGTATGTTCCTGCGCGATCTCCACCAGCCAGTCGCCGTATTCATCAGAGTTAACTGCTTGCCAAATTGCTTGTTTGCTGATGTTGTTCATTAAACACCCTCACTTTCTTGTAGGAATTTCCACTTTCTTGTCGAAATGGTTCGTTGTCCAGACTTACCAAATCGTTACAGGAAGGAGGCGATTTCAATGAATCCATACTTGTTTGTGATTAATATTGTTCCGATGCCAGATAATAAAGATTGTGAAGATATTGCCGGTGCAAAGGCTCACGTTTGGGTTATTGCGGAAGATAAAGAGAGCGCCAAGCTCCGGGCAATAAACTACATCGAAAAATCCCTTTGGAAAGTTATAAATTTTGAGTACGAGCTCGAGATTCATCAAGAGCAGATTCCATCGTTGCATGAAGACGAAGTTCGATTATATGAACGGGCTCTTCAACATGGGATTGCTGCGGATTACATTGCATATCCGAAGAAACCAGGGAAACCGGATGATCCTGTGATAAAAAGGCAACTTCGGAACCCTTAGCCTTTTCCTTTCCTGCCACCGTACCTACGGTGGTTTCTTTTTGTTTGTTCATCCACACTCTTGCAAATTCTTTCCAAGCCGCCAGCAGCGCATGTCTGCAATCGCGGACGCTGTCTCGGCGCTCCGGGCTCAAGAGCATCGACATGCGCAAGTTGCGATACGCCAGGCCGAACCAGCGGCCTGCATTGTGGAACCCGGTTTGTGCGGTACGTCCGCTCCAGTGAGTGCATGTATTCATCTTTTGTGAACATGTGATTCACCTCCCATCAAGCCGTTTAATCTCGAATAGTAGGTCTTCGTGAAGCATTTCCAGATTGATGCGCATCGGGACTAGGTACTTATCCTCACGGCACCCGGCAGCCCCAAGAAAAAACTTTGCCCTGTCTAGCTCTTTATGTGCGGCCTCAATGTGCGCGATCCCGCGCTGCAAATACTTACTAAGCGAGCTTTTTATTTGAGTATCCATCGGCGATCACTCCTTCCAACATACGTCAACTCTGTTACCAACCGCCCATCCCCCACTCACCTCCCATCTAAGGCGTCAATCTTTCGGCAGATCTCGTGCTGCCATTCGGTATCGTTAGTCAGGCTCGCGAGATATGACTGCGCTTCTAAAAGACCGAGTTTCCATTCACGTTCCACTAGAAACCGATGGCAGAATCGCAGGTCGTCACGTTCTGCAGCGGTAAGCTGGCGTTGGAAAGATATTCCCACCAACTCAAGCAGCCGTTTCTCAACCACGTGCAAGGTGGTAACCTCCTTTCTTTCTGGGTGAGGTGTTTAGGCGATCCTCTTCAACTTCATCCGTTCGTAATATTGCGAAAGTGTCTGCTTTCTCAAGCCGCTCCATCCATTCAATAAACGCTTCCCGGCGAATGCGACGGCTGTTGCCGCTTTTGAAGCTTGGCAGCTCTCCGCTCGTACAGCGGATATATACCGTGTTGGGATGCCAGCCCATGATCTCGGCCACTTGCTTGACTGTGAGGATGTTGGGGAGTTGGTCAAACGATGTGTTCATGATGCTTCGACCCTCCCGGCATATTTGTTAATAAAATAAATTTGCCCTTTGCCGGTTACCTTTGGTGTTTTGCTTATGGAAATGTGACCGTCAGAGTGGGTGACCACAGTCTCTTTGATTTCAAACAGCCCCACTTCCATTGCCCGTTGCGTCGGCATGTTATAGTCGGCGCCTTTACGTTTGATCAGATAACCTTCATCCCGAAGCTGAGCGAATAGACGTTTTTGACCAGTGTCATATCCGTTTTGCTTCAGGATCTTCGCCAGATCGCCGATCAGGATACTTGTTTTACTGGCGGCCACCGAATCAGCGAAGATGACTTTCGGCTTATCGGCTTCTATCTGCGCAGTCAGCTTCGCTTTTTCTTCGTTCGCCTGTTTCAGCCGCTGTGCAAGATCAATGATGGTATCCGGGTTGAGCAGCACTTCTTCGATCTTCGCTGGCGTTAGGTAGCCACCGTGTTTGCGGATCGTCGGGAGCACTTCGCGGGTTACCCAACGCTTGAACTGCTTTGCTTTTTCCTGAATTTCCGGGTTGTTACCTTGCTTGGCCGCCCCAAAGATCAGGCTGTAAAGACCGGACTCGATGATAAACTTCTTCTGCTGCGTTCTACCGAGTGAGTCGATGACTCCGTAGACCGCGGAGTCATCTTCATCCACGTGGTTGGTAATGGCATCATGTGGTTTTGCGAACGTCAACGCCTTCGCCACTTCCGTTGCTCCGAACCACTCAACCCCGCCCACAACGATTACCGGCAGATCGCCGAACATAGAATGATTGAAAATTTGCTGTTTGTTCATCGCTTTGGTTCAACTCCTTTCTTACGAAACTTCATGTTTCTCGAAGTTCGTCGGTAAAAAAATTTCGTCAATTGGCATTTGAAATTTTCGAGCGATGGCGAACATTTCATTTGCTTTGAATTGAGACTGGCCATTCTCTTTATTGATGTAAGTACGAAGATCCACTCTAATGAGATCGGCCATCTCCTTTTGGGAGATATTATGGTAGCGTCGAAGAGCAGCCAGTTTTTCTTGCATATATGTCACCTCCATGCCTTCGTCTGACTTCATAATACATGAAGCGACAAACCGAGTCAACAGAAAACTTCATACAACATGAAGAAATTTGTTTACAATTTCGCGAAATTTGATATAATAACCCTTGTGAGGAGGTATGATTTCATGAAATTTGAAAACAGTGTGACCAAATATGTGGGAGCGCAGATAAGGAAATATCGGAAAGCAAGGGGGATGACCCAAAAGGAATTGGGGTTCAGAATTGGAGTGAAGCACAACACGATTTCGGGGTATGAAAGCGGTACGAATGAGCCGGAGCAAAACATCCTTTTTGCAATAGCCGATGTTTTGGGTGTATCAATCAACGATCTTTTCCCGTCACCGACAAACGTAGAGCCGGTTGAGCCGAAATTTGCCCGAATTCCAGTTCTCGGGACAATTGCTTGCGGCGAGCCTATCCTTGCTGAAGAAAATATTTCAGAATACATATATATGCCAATCGACCGGCTTCCCAGCGGTAAGCTTTTTTACCTCCGTGCAAAAGGTTCTAGCATGGAGCCGACGATCCCTGATGGCTCACTTGTTTTGATACGTGAGCAGCCGGAAGTTGAACCAGGGGCAATCGCAGCTGTACTCGTCAACGGCGATACGGAAGCGACTCTTAAAAGGATTAAGCGACAGGGGGATATGGTCATCCTCATGCCGGATAACCCCGAGCACGAGCCGATTGTTATTACACCGGACAACCCTGCTCGTATTATCGGACGAGCTGTTCAGGTTACACAATTGCTTTAAGGAGGTATAATACATGGCTAGTTTCAGACTCAAAAACTGCAAATGTCCGCCAGAGCGTAAACGCTGCACCTGCGGCGCGAAATGGGAATATCGCATCCGATACCTTGACCGAAAAACAGGGAAATACCGTGAAAAATCAAAGGGCGGCTTCGACACCAAGAAGGCCGCCCAACTTGCAGCTGCAGAAGAGGAGTTAGCTATCGAGCGGCACGGATTTGCTGAAAACGGAAACGAAACGGTTAAAACTTACTTTGAAGAGTGGCTTGAAGTATACAAAAAACCGAACGTTAAACCCATCACGTACAGCGTGCAGGAGCGCAACGTGCGCCTGAACATTTTGCCGCAATGGGGGAATTACAGGCTCAAGGACATTACCCGTTCCGAGTATCAGAAATGGATAAATGAACTGAGAAAGAAATACAGCGAAGGAACCGTGAGGAGGATACACAGCATTTTCAGCAGCGCGATGAATGACGCTGTTTACGAGTTTCAGATTTTACGGGACAACCCGATCCAAAGGATAAAAATCCCGAAGCAGACAGATCAAACAGACGAGTTGAAGTATTTTACGAAGGAACAACTGGCAGCCCTTCTTAAGGCTTGCAAGCCCGCAAAAAACGCGAAATACCAGCACTCTATCCAGTATTACGCCCTCTTTACCCTGTTGGCGCGTACAGGCTTGCGCATCGGGGAAGCTTTGGCGTTGACCTGGGATGACTTGATTGGTGACCGAATCAACGTGAATAAAACGCTTGTTTACCCGCTGAACTCAACACCGTACATCTCAACACCAAAATCTAAAGCCAGCATAAGACAAGTCGCGCTCGATACTGCTACACTCGCCTTGCTCAAACGGCACCGTATTAACCAGAAAGAAGTGATCTTGCGTTACGAAAATTATAGACCCTCAAAGGACAATCTTATGTTCCACCAGCATGACGGCCGCTGGCTCCGGACGAACGTCGTACGCGAATACATGAAAGAAGTCTGCAAGCGCGTCGGTCTGCCGCAACTATCCCCGCATGCACTTCGGCATACCCATGCCGTCCATCTACTAGAGTCGGGCGCGAACATAAAATACGTGTCCGAGCGTCTCGGGCATGCCAGCGTGAAAATTACTGCTGACACGTACCTGCATGTAACAAAAAAGATCGAGCAGGATGCACTCGATCTTTACACCTCTTATATTGCAGACTGAAAAACATTTGTGGGCAAATTGTGGGCTGGCGGTACTTTGATGGTTGAGAAAACCGCGCTGCTATGCGGGTTAACCTATACTACCTTCCATCTCGAACTTGATCAGACGGTTCATCTCAACAGCGTATTCCATCGGCAGTTCTTTGGTGAACGGCTCGATAAAGCCCATGACGATCATCTCTGTCGCTTCCGCTTCGGACAGGCCGCGGCTCATCAGGTAGAAGAGCTGGTCTTCGGATACCTTGGAGACTGTCGCCTCGTGCTCCAGCGTAATGTTGTCGTTCATGATCTCGTTGTACGGGATCGTGTCGGACGTGGACAGTTTATCCAGAATCAGCGTATCGCACTTGATGTTGGACTTGGAACCCTCCGATTTGCGGCCGAACTGGGCCAGACCGCGGTAGGTTACCTTTCCGCCATCGCGGGAGATCGATTTGGAGATAATCGTGGAGGTGCAATCCGGCGCCAAGTGAATCATTTTCGCACCCGCATCCTGATGCTGTCCTTTGCCCGCTACGGCGATGGAAAGGACAGTACCTTTGGCGCGAGGCCCTTTCATGATCACGGCCGGGTATTTCATGGTCAGCTTGGAACCGATGTTGCCGTCGATCCACTCCATGTTGGCATCGGCGTAAGCGACGGCGCGCTTGGTAACCAGATTGTATACGTTGTTGGACCAGTTTTGGATCGTCGTGTAGCGGCAGCGTGCGCGCTCCTTGACGATGATTTCCACGACGGCGGAGTGCAGGGAGTCGGTGCTGTAGATCGGAGCCGTACAGCCCTCGACGTAGTGGACGAACGCGTCCTCATCGACGATGATCAGCGTGCGCTCAAATTGTCCCATGTTCTCCGAGTTGATGCGGAAGTAGGCTTGCAGCGGAGTTTCCACCTTCACGCCTTTTGGCACGTAGATGAAGGAACCTCCAGACCACACCGCAGAGTTGAGCGCTGCGAACTTGTTGTCCGCCGGCGGAATGACCGTAGAGAAGTATTCCTTCACGATGTCCGGATACAGCTTAACAGCAGAATCCATGTCGCAGAAGAGAACACCCAGCTCTTCCAGGTCTTCCTGCATGTTGTGGTACACGACTTCCGATTCGTACTGGGCAGATACGCCGGCGAGGAACTTCTGCTCCGCTTCCGGAATACCCAGCTTGTCAAAGGTTGCCTTGATTTCTTCCGGCACCTCATCCCAGCTGCGACCCGCTTTTTCGGAAGGCTTTACATAGTAGGTGATGTCGTCGAAATTGAGGTCATCCAGATCGCCGCCCCATTTCGGCATCGGCAATTTTTCAAAGATTTCCAGAGATTTCAGGCGGAATTCCAGCATCCAGGCCGGCTCTTCCTTGATCCGGGAGATTTCCTCGACGATTTCGCGGGTCAAGCCCTTTTTCGTGCGGAAAATGGAGACGTCCTTGTCGTGGAAACCGTACTGGTACTCCTGTATTTCAGGGGCCTTTTTCGCCATGTCCGTTCACTCCTTACGCATTTTCTTGTCCTGCTTGCTTGATGCCCTGCTCCAACGCTTTCCAAGCCAGCGTGGCGCATTTGATCCGTGCGGGGAATTTTGCTACGCCGGAGAGTGCTTCAATATCTCCCAAGTCGACAGAGTCGTCCACGTCTTTTCCTTGCATCATATCGGAGAAAATCTGCACCAGCTTGAGCGCTTCCTCCACTGGCTTGCCTTTGACAGCCTCCGTCATCATGGAAGCAGAGGACATGCTGATGGAGCAGCCTTCCCCGAGAAACTTGGCGTCGGTGACGACCCCATTCTCCACCTTCAGGGACAGCGAAATGCTGTCCCCGCAGGTCGGATTGTTCAAATTGACGATGAGTCCTTCTGATTCTTCCAGCTTGCCGCGGTTGCGCGGTTTCTGGTAGTGGTCCATAATCACGCGGCGATACAGATCATCAAGAGAAGACATTGCCGAAATACTCCTTCGTCTTTTTCAACCCTGCCAGAAAGACATCCACTTCTTCTTCTGTGTTGTACACATAGAAGCTGGCGCGAGCAGTGGCCGATACATTCAGCCAGCGCATCAGCGGCTGCGCGCAGTGGTGGCCGGCCCGGATCGCAATCCCGTGGCTGTCCAGCACTGTCGCCAGGTCATGGGGATGAACCTGCGCCAGGTTGAAAGTGATTAAACTGCTTCGGTCTTGCTTCGGGCCGTAGATGGTTATTCCCTCCATCTCCAGCATTTGCTCCAGGGCGTACGCGATCAGCTTTTTCTCGTGGCGCTCGATCTCGTCCATGCCGATCTCTTGCAAAAAGTCGATCGCGGCACCGAGACCGATCGCACCCGCGATAATCGGGGTGCCGCCCTCGAATTTCCACGGGACTTCCTTCCACGTCGAATCATACAGATCCACGTAGTCGATCATTTCTCCGCCAAACTCGACCGGCTCTGTCTTTTCCAGGAGCTCGCGCTTGCCGTACAGGACCCCGATGCCGGTCGGACCGCACATCTTATGGCTGGAGAAGGTATAAAAATCGCAATCCAGCTCCTGTACGTCAATTCTCATGTGCGGTGCGCCTTGCGCTCCGTCCACGACCAGGATGGCGCCGTTCTCGTGGGCGATCTTGGCGATCTCTTTGACAGGCACGGTATCGCCCAGCACGTTGGAAATATGGCGAATGGCCACGATTTTGGTCTGAGGGGTGATGGTCTCCCTGACGGCGTCCAGCGTGACGGTGCCTTCCTCCGTCAGCGGAATGAATTTAAAAGTAGCTCCGGTTACCTTTGCCGCCTGCTGCCAAGGGATGAAATTGGCGTGGTGCTCCGCGATCGTTGTCACAATTTCATCGCCTGGTTTGAGCGTGGCGCGGGCATAGCCATATGCCACCGTATTGATGGCCGTCGTCGTCCCCCGGGTAAATACGATTTCCGCCGCTTCCCGGGCGTTGATGAAGGCGCGCACCTTTTCGCGCGCTCCTTCATACCCGTCTGTGGCTTTGCTCCCCAGTGTGTGTACACCGCGATGCACGTTGGAATTGTACTCCTTATAGTACTTCTCCATGGCTTCGATGACTTGAATCGGCTTTTGCGAGGTGGCCCCATTGTCGAGATACACCAGCGAGTGGCCATTTACCTCTTGGTGAAGAATGGGAAAGTATTGCCGAAGCTCTTTGGCATTCATTAGCCCAACTTCCTTTCGAGCGCCTGGCGAAGCCGGTTTTTAACCTCTTCCACCGGAATCTCGGCTACGACAGGATCGAGGAAGCCGAGGATGATCAGGCGTTCTGCCTGGCGTCGAGAGATACCGCGGGACATCAGATAGTAGATGCTCTCTTCACTGAAGCGACCAACGGAAGCGGCGTGGCCTGCCTTTACGTCATCCTCGTCAATCAGGAGGATCGGGTTGGCGTCCCCGCGCGCTTTATCACTCAACATCAGAATGTTTTCAGCCTGCTCGCCGTTTGCCTTTTCGGCGCCTTTTTCGATTTTGGTAATCCCGTTCAAAATGCTGACCGCTTCATCGGTCATGACCGCTTTGCTGACCATTTCCGACTCGGAATGTGTCCCGAAGTGCTGCACCTGAGAAGTCAGGTTTTGACGCTGCGAACCCGTACCGACCGAGATGCTCTTCGTCGCGGCATGAGAGCCCGTTCCTTTGAGCAGCGTGGTGTTGTTGGCTACGGTATTCCCGTCATTCATCTCCCCGAGAATCCACTCCATCTTGCCGTCGCGGTCCACCGTGGCGCGGCGGAACGAATAGTCGTGAACATCCGTCGAGAGCGAACGCACAGAAGCGACTTGCACAGAAGCGCCTGCGCCTACATATACTTCAACAATGCTGCTCGCGACCATATTCTGACCCGGACCGGAAACATAGGTGTCCACGTAGGTGACCTTGCTGTTTGCTTCCGCCACGATCAGGATGTGCGGGCAAACCAATGCATCATTTCCGATGACTTCAAACACAGCTTGGAGCGGCTCGCTGATCTCTACGTTTTTGGGAACGTAGAGGAACACGCCGCCATTGACGACCGCCGCATGGAGCGCGGTCAGCTTGTGTTCATTATATTGTACGACAGTGTTCAGGTATTTTTGCACCAGGTCGCCATGTTCTTTCAGAGCCGTCGGCAGATCGGTGAAAATAACGCCCTTGCTCTTCAGATCTTCATCTATTGCCTGGAAAACGATCGAGGCGTTCTGCTGCACGATCAGGCTTTTTACGCTGTCGGCATCGATCTGCTCCTTGACCAGTTCGCTCAGCTCTTGGGCAGAGCCCACTTTCGCGGCGGTTTGGAACGGAACAAACTGATCCGTATTCCATTTATCAATTTTCATCTTCTCCAAAACGGGCAGTTGCAGCTCGCCCGCAGCCTTCAGGCCGGCCAGACGCTTTTCCAGGAACCATGCCGGCTCTGCATTCGCCTTGGAGAACTCGGTGATCGCTTCGGAGTCGAAGCGGAGCTGTATATCCACACTCATCTCACTGCTGCCTCCTTCTCTTACACGTTTGCGTTCACAGTTTCATCGACGATGCCCAGTTCTTCCTTGATCCAGTCGTAGCCTTCTGCCTCCAGGCGCTCAGCCAGCTCAGGACCACCGGACTTCACGATGCGGCCTTGCATCATAACGTGCACGAAGTCAGGCTTTACATAGTTCAACAGACGCTGGTAGTGGGTGATGATCAAAAAGCCGCGGTCAGCGGAACGCATCTCGTTTACGCCATTGGCGACCACTTTCAGCGCGTCGATGTCGAGACCGGAGTCGATCTCGTCGAGAATACAGATGCTCGGCTCCAGCATCATCATTTGCAGGATCTCATTGCGCTTCTTCTCACCGCCGGAGAAGCCTTCGTTCAGGTAACGGTGGGCAAAGGATTCGTCCATTTCCAAAGCGCCCATTTTCTTGTCCATCTCGCGGATGAACTTCATCAGGGAAATTTCATTGCCTTCGCCGCGGCGCGCATTGATCGCGGAGCGCAGGAAGTCGGAGTTGGTCACGCCGCTGATTTCGGACGGGTATTGCATCGCCAGGAACAGACCAGCACGTGCGCGCTCGTCCACTGCCATTTCCAGAACATCCTCGCCGTTCAGGGTAACTTCCCCGCCGGTTACTTCGTACTTCGGATGACCCATCAGCGTAGACGCGAGGGTGGATTTCCCTGTACCGTTCGGTCCCATGATGGCGTGAATTTCGCCGCCCTTGATCTCCAGGTTGAGTCCTTTGAGGATTTCCTTGTCCTCAATCTTGGCGCGAAGATTTTTTATCTGCAAATGCGGTACTGCTGTCATTTTCTTTTCCCTCCAGTAACACTCAAAAATGAGTTGACTTATTCTCAATCCATTCTCAATACTCATCTTATAATAAGAATTATTATAAAGCAAGGTATGGAACATATCTGTAATTTTTAAATCATTATATTTAGAAAGTCTTTTTTGGATGTATGTACATTTGCTTATTTTGCCTTCCATTCTATAGAGGTATCCGTTTTGGACGAAAGACTATTAAAAGGCCGTTCTGCGTTACATTTGGCTGTGTCTTCTATGTATGAAGCGCTTCTTCTCACTACGGCCCTGATTTCGAGAAAAAGAAGCACAAGTAGGAGCATCAAAAACAGGCTGTCTCCTCAAGCCAACGTGCAGCTTGAAAAGACAGCCTTATCTTTTCTTAATTGAATACCCGTCAGCTGTTACTGTACTTTTGGTCCAGCAGCCGCGATGTCGGTTGCATTCGGGAACTTCTTCTGGAAGTTCTCGATGAAGCGGCTGGCCAGGTCACGAGCCTGTTTGTCGTACGCATCCGGATCTGCCCAGGTATTGCGCGGCAGCAGCACGTCGGATGGCACATTCGGGCACGAAGTCGGGACTTGTACGCCGAAGATCGGGTCGGTGACATAGCTCGCCTTCGCCAGTTCGCCATTCAGTGAAGCCGTGACCATCGCACGTGTGTAGGACAGCTTCATGCGGCTTCCGACACCAACCGGGCCACCTGTCCACCCTGTGTTGACCAGGTACACCTGTACATCGCGCTCGTCGATCTTTTTCCCGAGCATTTCCGCATAGACCACCGGATGAAGCGGGAGGAACGGAGAACCGAAGCAAGTGGAGAACTCGGTTTGCGGTGCAGTCACGCCGCGCTCTGTCCCGGCCATTTTGCTGGTGTAACCGGACAGGAAGTGGTACATCGCTTGCTCTTTCGTCAGTTTGGAGATCGGCGGGAGCACCCCAAACGAATCGGCTGTCAGGAAGATGATCACATGCGGCTGGCCGCCCACACCCGGGATGACTGCGCCGGGAATGGCTTCGACCGGATACGCCGCGCGAGTATTTTCCGTGTACTTGTCGCTGTCGTAATTCGCCTGGCGTGTATCGGGATCGACTTCAACGTTTTCCAAAACGGTTCCGAACTGAATCGCGCTCCAGATTTGCGGCTCGCCTTCTTCGGACAGCCGGATGCACTTGGCGTAGCAGCCGCCCTCGATGTTGAAGACGCCGTGATCGGACCAGCCATGCTCGTCGTCGCCGATCAGGAAACGGTCCGGGTCAGCGGAGAGCGTGGTTTTGCCCGTACCCGAGAGGCCGAAGAAGAGAGCCACATCGCCGTCTTTGCCCACGTTTGCAGAGCAGTGCATGGAGAGCACGTTTTGCTCAGGCAGAAGCAAGTTCATCACGCTGAAGATGGATTTCTTCATCTCTCCCGCATATTCGGTGCCGCCGATGAGCACGATCTTTTGCTCGAAGCTGGTGATGATAAAGGTTTCGGAGTTCGTTCCGTGCACTTGCGGGTCGGCTTTAAAGGTAGGCGCGTACACGACGGTGAACTCTGCCTTGTGCTCAGCCAGTTCTTCCGCAGACGGGCGGATGAAAAGCTGGCGGGCAAACAGATTGTGCCAAGCGTATTCATTGACGACGCGAATCGGCAGGCGGTAGGTTTTGTCTGCACCGGCAAAGCCGTCAAACACAAACAGTTCTTTTGTTTGCAGATAGTCCATGACATCCTGGTACAGACGCTGGAAGTTTTCTGCAGAGATAGGCTGGTTCACAGGTCCCCAGTTAATCTTGTCGTGTACGGAAGCTTCGTCCACTACGAATTTGTCCTTAGGGGAACGGCCGGTAAACTTACCCGTTAACGCGTTGAGCGCCCCTTTGTCCGTCATGATGCCTTCGCCGCGCTTGACTGCCATCTCAACGAGTTTTGCGACTGGCAGGTTGGCGTGAACCGTTGCATTCGCCAGTACGTCAGCGAGTTTGTGAACCGTCTTGGTTTCCATTTGTGAACGATCTCCTTCCCAATATCTATCCGTTAATGTGGTTGTAATTATCGGTTGATTTTCAATTAGTATATCACATTTGGTTAAATAAGCTACAAGATTTTAATTTTTAGGTGTGAAGAAAATGTGAATGCCCATCTATCCCCCAATTCCTTCTTTATAGTATGTGACAATTGGGGAAATAGTCTATTCCCAACAGTCATACTGTCGAGCGGTCTAAAATGAAAAAGGATAGGGCAGACTCTTGTCCACCCTATCTTTCCCCTTTTTCCACGGAGACTTGCTTACATTCCGTGGATGTCGCTGATACAATAGGTCCGCATGTAGAAAATCCCCTTTTCGCAGCTTTTTACCTCATCGCTTTTCTGATTTCTTCCTGGATCGGCAAATGATACGGACATGCCCGCTCACACAGCGGCTTCTCCCGGCAGGGCTCATACGTCAGGCATTGCGCGAATTTGTCCGCAGATTTCTGCCAGAGCTTCTCGCCTGCCTCCAGGAGCCCGTATTTTTGCCGGTACCTCGACGGGATAAGCGTGTCCGGTATCCGAATCTCCAGGGGACAGGAGCAGTAATTGCATCTGCGGCAACCGTGCTCGTCCAGTCCCGCCGCCATCTCCTCCAACGCTCTTCGTTCTTCCTGGTCTACCTTCCACTCCAACGCGGCCACGTTGGCGTCAACCTCCGCTATGCTTTCCATGCCTGACAGTACCACATGGGCGGTCGATGCGGACGAATATCGAAGCGATTCCGTCACCTTGGACAAAAACGGTCCGGAGATGGGCTTCATCGCAATCATTCCGACATCCAGCGATTCGGCCACCGGCATCAGCTCCTGCCTGGCAAAAGGCTGCACCATGCTCAGGTGGAAGAGCACCGTCGCGAACGGATAGTCTTGCAGCCAGCGAGCCAATAGCTCAGGGCGATGGCCGGTGATCCCGATATGTCCCACATACCCCTTGGCCTTCATCTCTTCGGCGGCGCGGATCGCGCCATCTTCTCTTTTTACATCGCGGTATTCCTGCGGGTAATTGACGTAATGGATCTGCAGAATATCTACATAATCCGTCTGCAGCCGGCACAAGCTCTGTTCGATTTCCTGCATGGCCTCCCGGTACGTGCGCTTCTGTGTCTTTGTCGCCAGCACGTATTCCGATCGGCGATGGCTGATGGCCTTACCCAGCTTCTCTTCGCTGTCCCCGTATGCGGCGGCGGTATCAAAATAGGTGATCCCGCGGTCCAGCGCGTGGCCCAGCACCCGGTCCGACTCCTCCTGGCTCAGCCCGCGAAGCCGCATGGCACCAAAGCCCAGCGCGGAGACGGTCAACCCTGTTTTCCCCAGTATGTTTGTTCTCACACTCCTAACCTCCCGGGTTTTATTATAGCACGCCGATGAACCCGCTTGGCGTCTCCTCGTTTTTGGCACCCCCGCGAACGATGTCACAGAAAAACCCATTCCGCCTGAGGACGAGGCTGTAGGGTGAAGGATCATGCTCCCCTGCTGCGCTCCCTTTTGCACATGGAAATAACCTGAAAGCATGATAGGACAGTCTCTTCGGCTATCCCTAATCTTATATTCCCATCTAAAAAAAACGCCGCCCCGCTCACGAACAAGTGAGACGAAGCAGCGCGTCCAGCTTCAATTGATCACGAATCGGCCCTTTAACGGTAACAGACTGTTTGGCCCCCAGATAATACATCTCCTCCCCGCCGAACATTCTGGCGAGATCTCGTTCTCGTCCGCTGAGCAGCAGGTGAATCGGCTCCTGCCACTCCGTGCGATTGACACCCTCCGGGGAAAATCGCAGGCAATAGCGTTTGTCGGCGTCCACGGCAACAATTCCGATGCGCCCTTCCCAGCCTTTCATGATTCCCTTTAGATAGCTTTTGCTTCCCACCTGCTCGGTTACCCGGTTCAGCAAGGAATCCAGACATAGATTCGCCACACGCGTACCCCCTTTGCTCTACCCTTGAGAGGTTCTCGGAGGCGGCAGTCGAATCCTTTGGCGAGGCCTGGGAAGCGGTGTCGGCCTCTGTCAGACAGCCCCATTTCTTCTCGACATGATCCGCAGACAGAAACGGCGCCGAAAATAGAAAAAGACACCTTCCGGATGACGCCGCAGCGTCAGAAAGGTGTCGCCTTAGTCCAAATTCCTTAATCCTGTTCATCCAGCTCGTCTTTGTCCAGACGAACCTCCAGATGATGACCATCGGGTGTCTCGAAGTACAAATTAAAGCTGGCAGGTCTCGTGATCGGGCCGCGGTAGCAGATATTCTCCGCTTCCAGCTTGTCGACCAGATAATCCAATTCGGCGCGGCTGGTCACGGAAAAAGAGATGTGATCCACCTGGCCGATACCGTTTTTGCCATCATCGCCCGCATAGGGATGGAGGCCGATCCTTGTGTAAGTGCCAATTTGAAAGTAGATAGGCGCTCCTTCTTCGATGTCTGCTTCCGGAATGGGAACTTCCAAAATATCTTTAAAAAAACGAGCAACCTTCACCACATCCCGGCAATTGAGTGCGATATGATGCACGCCTTTCAAATGAAACATTTACACTGCCTCCTACATGACGTAGATCATGCGCTGCGCTTTGACATTTCCTTGCGGCGATTGTAATGCTTCAGCCGTTCGCTTAAACGCTTCAGCCGCGTCAACAGCGCCTCGCGCCATTCATGATCTTCCAACTCTTTTGCGACTCCCAGCAAATCCAATGAGATGTCGATTTGCTGCTTGAGAACCTCGGAGAAGCTGCCCGCTTCATCCGTCATGGTACAATTCTCAAATATCTCGGATATATTGTCAACACTGACGAAGTCGGCAAAATCGACTTCAGGGGCTTGATCGCCCTGTGCGTATTCAATCAGGATTTCATATTCTCCCTCAATCGCGGGATGAACTTCAATACGATCGCAAACCGGACAGAACATGATCGGCACGTTGTGCACCAACGTCTTATAGTGACGAACCGTCCCTATCGAACCTATCATTCCGGCACCACAGCAGAAACCCATGTCTCTCCCTCCTTTTCGCCAACCAAACAATAACCAGTTGCCCTCTCTAACAGGAAGGGACCAAAGTCCCAATCACGTTCTACACCTTTCCAAAGGGGGTGCGGTTCTTTGTCTGTACTTCATTGTATCTTACAGAAGCTGTCGTCTCTAGTCGAAAATCATACCAGTTTGCAAAGGATGGAATATAATTTCTATTGTAACGAAAAAGAATCGAATTGACTATGGTTTTCTGATGCATAGAACGTTTTACCAACAATAGGTCGCCATTACCATTTTAAGTAGGCCTATAGAACCTGATTATCCGCTGATTCCACCGAGCCCAAATACCTGCGAAGAACAAGGAAAAGGACCGAAGACGATCTCCGGCCCTTTTGCTTGTTCTTCCGTTTTCCAACTACTCTTTTACCATCGCTTCGTACTTGTCAGCATCCATCAGCTTGTCGAGCTCGCTCTCGTCGGACAGTTCGACGACGATCATCCAGGCTTGCTCGTAAGGAGAGGAGTTGACCAGCTCCGGTGCACTTTCCAGTTCACCGTTTACTTCGACAACTTTCCCGCTGACAGGCGCGTACAGCTCCGAAACCGTTTTTACGGATTCGACGCTGCCAAACGGTTCATCCTGTGTAATTGTCGCGCCCACCTCAGGCAGTTCGACAAAAACAATATCGCCCAATTCGGATTGAGCAAAAGCGGTAATACCAATATACGCCTTGTTTCCTTCGACACGAACCCACTCGTGCTCTTCACTGTAACGAAGATGTTTCGGGAATTCCATCGTTCTCGTATCCTCCTATCAGGTTCAATCATGTTCCCTTATTAATTGGACATAAGGCCTAGGATTCCTCTTCAATCCCCAAAATTCGGTGAAGGCGTTTTTTGACCAGGTTCAGCCCTTTTTCACCAGCCTGGAAATGGCGAAGCTGGAGGTTCTCATCGAAGAGATAGAAGGCCGGCACGTATTCGTTTTGGAACGCGTCGACCGTCTTCATTTCGTTGTCAATCGCGATCGGGTGTGTCAGCTTGTGCTCGACGATCGTCTCCTTGATTTTTGCAATATCGGTATCGGCTTCGGAGCGGGGCATGTGGATGCCGATCACTTTCAGTCCGTTCTCCGCGTATTTGTCGCGCCATTCGAGAATTTGCGGCATGGATTCTTTGCACATGTAACAGCTTACCGACCAAAAGTGGATCAAAACCGGGCTTCCCGCCAGATCGGCTTTGCTCACCTGTCCGTTTACCCATTCGGTAATACCCGGGAAATCAGGCAATTCTTCACGCAGACGCATCAAGAATCTCTCCTTTCAAAGTCGTGGTATTTTTAAAAAAAGGGCCTAACAGCTGTTAGACCCTTTTCAAACTGGCAAGCCGTCAAGGCTGCTCGATCTTGCGTTTCATAGGAAAACTTACTTTGCAGTCAGGTGGCCTTGGCCTGGACGCCAGTTAGCTGGGCAGAGACCGCCGGATTGCAGAGCTTGCAGTACACGCAGCGTTTCTTCTACGGAACGACCGATGTTCAGGTCAGTTACCACTTGGTAGCGCAGTACGCCTTCAGGATCGATGATGAACAGACCGCGGAACGCTACGCCGCCTTCTTCATCCAGTACGCCATAGTCGCGTGCAACTGTTTTCAGGAAGTCGGAAGCGAGCGGGTAGTTCAGGCCGCCGAGACCGTTTTGATCGCGAGGAGTGTTGATCCATGCGCGGTGGGAGTGCTTGGAGTCTACGGACACGCCGAGAACTTCCGCATCCAGGTCTTTGAAATCTTCGATAGAGTCGCTCATCGCGATGATTTCAGTCGGGCATACGAAAGTAAAATCCAGTGGATAGAAGAAAAGTACCAGCCATTTGCCGCGGTAGTCGGAGAGAGATACCTTTCCGAAATCTTGTCCATTGCCCAGTGCTGTTTCCATAGTAAAGTCAGGTGCTGGAAGACCTACGAGACGTTGTGCCATATGTAAAACCTCCTTGGAAATAAGTTTTTTGCCTACATGTTACATGATAACAACCATGCTGTTTATAGTCAATACAATGTAGGAATCATTTTCAATTAAACTTTTGTAAAGCCAGCTATATCCTTGCCGCTTTCCAGAGAGACTATACATCGCTTTTTCTGTCGAAACCAGCTCTCCTCTCCCCATTAGCGCAGCGGCTCCAACAGCCCGCTCTCCCCGATCCGTCTGGCTGCCTCGCGAAGCAGCGCAGGCGGCTGAACCAGGGCGATCCGCACATAGCCCTCTCCCTGCTCGCCAAACGCACTGCCGGGTACGACGACGACGCCTGCCCGCTCCAGGAGGGCAAAGGCAAACTCCCGCGAAGTCCAGCCGGACGGAATTCGCGCCCAGACAAACATCGTCGCTTTGGGCGGAGCAATCTCCCAGCCTGCTTCCTTCAGCGATGCGATCAGCACATCGCGGCGCTCTTGATAGATGGGCGCGACCGTGCTCTTCTCCCCAGACGTCCGATCGCGGCGCAAAGCCTCCACTGCCATATGCTGCACCGGCAGGAAGACGCCGTAGTCTACATTGGACTTGACGACCGCCAGGGGTTTGATAATCTCCGCATTTCCCACCACATAAGCGATGCGGCAGCCCGCCATGTTAAAGCTCTTGGAAAACGAGTTGAACTCGATGCCCACTTCTTTGGCCCCTTCTGCCTGTAAAAAGCTGGGCGGACGGTAACCGTCAAAAGCCATCTCGGAGTACGCGAGGTCGTGGACAACGATGACATCATGCTTTTTGGCAAAGGCCACCACCTCTTCGAAAAAAGCAAGCGTGGCCACGGCCGAAACCGGATTATTGGGATAGTTGAGAATCATGAAGCGCGCACGCCGGGCGACATCCTCGGGAATCGCCGCGAGATCGGGCAAAAAGCCGTTTTCCTCGCGCAGCGGCATGGGATACGGCTCAGCCCCGGCCAAATGGACACTGCCCGCATAGATCGGATAGCCCGGATCGGGGACGAGTACGATGTCGCCAGGGTCGGACCAAGCCAGCGCAAAGTGGGCGAGGCCATCCTGCGAGCCCATCAGCGAATGGACTTCTCGCTCCGGGTCCAGCTCCACTCCGAACCGGTATTGATACCAGCGCGCGACTTCTTCGCGGAACGCCTCCGTCCCATCGCTCAAGGGATAGCCGAAGGCGTCCGGCTGACGAACGGCTGACGCCAGCACTTCCACCAGCTCCGGGGCAGGCGGCTGATCCGGGCTGCCGATGCTCAGATCGATCACCTGCATCTGAGCCGCTGCACTCTTTTTGCGCTGGGCCAGTTCCGAAAAGATAGCCGAAGCCAGATGCTTTAGACGGCGGGAAGGTGTGCGCATCTTAGCGTTTCCCCCACGTCTGTTCGTATTCTTCTTCTTTAAAACCGACAGTCACGCTTTTCCCGTCGGAGACCAGCGGCCGTTTGATCAGCTTGCCGTTGGAAGCGAGCAGCTCCAGCATCTCGTCCTCCGACATCGCCCCCAGCTTGTCCTTCAGCCCCAGCTCTCGGTAGAACTGGCCGCTGGTGTTGAAGAACTTCTGGAGCGAGAGGCCGCTTGCCTTCCACATGCGGCGCAGCTCATCGGCGGCAGGCGGCGCATCCACAATCGGGATTTCCTCGATAGCCACTCCGTTTTGCTGAAACCATTGCTTTGCTTTTCGGCAGGTGCCGCACTTGTCGTAGAGATAGGCTTTGATCGTCATCTCGGGATAACCTCTCTTTCTGTAAACTTTTCCACTTAGCCTTCATTGTAAAAGAGCCCGGCCTATTGCACAATCGCTAGCGTCTTCACATAGGAGACACTCGCTCCTGCTGCATGCGGAATTTCGATCAGTTCGTAATCGTTTACCAAGGAATGATCCTGGCTTTTCGCATAATCATAGGTCTGATAGGAGACTGTGATTTCATTCGCCCAGACGCTGGCGTCTTCGATTTCTATGGAATCGGTGGCATCGGAGGAGGTTTTGATCAGCACATACATGGCCTCGCCACTTGCGTAGTGTTCCATTTTCCAGCCGTCTTCGGCGAGCAGCGGCTTTAGCCACTGCTGCACATCTTCCGGAGCTTCCTCGTATCTGAGCAGCCGATAGCGTTTGCCGTCTTGCGGACCTGCTTCCCATCTCGCGTCATTGATCCTCTCCACCGCCCAGATCTGGTTATACCCCGGCCATCGCTTCATCTCCACCTCGTAGGCGGTCCGGTCAGCGGTCGTCACCAGCAACAGCCGCGGATTTACGGTGCGGCTGATGGTCTGGAAGCTCTCGATCTGTTTGTCCAGACGCTCCCGGAAAAATTGCCGCAGCACCCATTTAAAGTCCCGGCTGCGAGGCTCGCCCATCATTTGCTTCCGTTCCTCTTCCGTATACTCATAGCCCCAGCCCTTGTCGTCGGTGTGCTGAAAAGCGTATGCGATCGCATCGCGGTCGGCCAGCGGATGCTCTCCCGGGGGGAGGTCCTGTGCGGGGCTTCCCTCTTCAGCGGGAGACGATTCCTCGGCAGAGCCGGGGGACTGCGGCTCCGACGAGGACGGGGCGCCCGCATTTTTCTCCCGCTCTTCCAGCTTTCCGCGCAGCCGCTCGATTTCAGACGCCAGCCCGGCGATTTCTTGCTAGTATGCTTGACCGGCGACATCATGGCCGACCTGATACCCGGCCCATGACACTCCGCAGATCAGTGCGGCGATCGCCGCTGAAATTGCCCAGATTCTCATGATAAGAGACCTCCTCTCGTCCTCTCTGTTCGGCATGCCGCCAGAAGCCTGCATCTTTGGCCCGCACCAAGCTCATGCATGTGACCGGCTGCATCCAGCACGACTCTAACCCCATCGTGCTTCCCCATGAAAAAAGCAGCCGATCCTGTCTGGCTGCTCTTTTCTTGTATGGACGTTCTTATTCGGTTTTTGATTCCGTGGTGAGTTCCGACTCGGCGCCGCGAGGAATCGCTTCCGCCCCCGGATTCACCTGCCACATGCGGGCAAGCGGTGTGTAGGGGATTCCGAGCGGATCGGGATCGGCCTCTTCGGCCAAGGTGCCTGTCAACGGCTCTGTGTAGGTGATCTTTTCCTCACGGTGAGGAATGTTCTCGCCGGTCATGACGCCGCCCCCTCATCGTCTTTGCTCTCAGTGTGCGGGAAAGCGGATCACTTTATGCAGGCAGGGTCACCTGCACCTGATAGCCGGCGTGCTTACGGGCCTGGAATACGCCGTTTTCAAAAATCAGGTACTGTGCCTTCACGCCGATCAGCTTCCCGCTGATGCTCTCCTGCTTGTCCAATGTGAGCGAGTTGATTTTGTCGAGCGACTCCAGAATCGGATAGGTGATCTCGACCCACTCGTCCTCCCGGTAGCGAAATGCCTTGAATTCTTCGGGGAAATGGGCATAGACCTCGTCCCGCAAATGGAGCAAGTCCACCTCGCGCACATCCCCTTTGAGCATTTTTCGCCAGTTGGTTTTATCCGGCAAAAACTGGCTCAGGTGAAACTCCAGCTCCCCCGCCATGCGTCTGGTCGGCACCTCGGCGATCGGTATAGCCCGGATCGCCCCTTGATCCACCCAGCGTTTGATCTGGTTGTTTTTCCGGGTCAACCCTACCTTGACGTCGCTGGAAACCGCCAGATAGACATAGTGGGGAATCATGCAATGGGTTTCGCCAAAGCTGGCATCCCGGCAGGTGCCCAGGTCGAAATGGCATTCATGCGGCTTCACGATGCACAGATCGTTCTCGGGAAGCTTGGTAAAACAAGGGTAGCAGTACCCGCTGTTAAATGTTTTGTTTGTCTTGCGCCCGCAGGCGATACAGTTTTTCTGCCCCAGATATGAGATAGTCAGTTCGTTTCCCAGCCATTCATTGAGCGGCAGCCGCTCCTCGCCCAGCTGCAAATAATAGTCCACCGGCTGATCCTTGCTGTGGTACTGGTGGCTCAGCCCGTGCAAAATACCGCGGAGTTCCACTATACTCTCTCCTCTCCTATGTACGGTGCTTTCATTTTACCATAACCCCTCGTCCCGGAGATTGCTGTTTTCTTTTGACAGCATGATTCGGCCCCGCTGGGTCAAGCTATGGAATAGTACAAAAAGGAGGGGATTACTCTGCGGTACAGAGCCATCATCCTGACGCTCGCCGCCTGTCTCCTTTGCCTCGGCCAAAGTATCCCGGCAGGCGCGCTCAGCCAGCCGCTCCCGTCTTACGAGCCTATTCATCGGATCGACACGCCCCACAAGGTGGTCGCTCTCACCTTTGACGATGGTCCCGATCCCACCTATACGCCGATGATATTGGAAGTGCTGCACCGCAACCGCGTGCCGGCCACCTTTTTCGTTCTCGGCTCCCAAGCAGACAAGTATCCCAAGATCATGGCGTGGATCCACAAAGCAGGGCATGAAATCGGCAATCACGGCTATCATCATAATGATCTAAACAAGCTGACCGAGCAGGAAATCTACGAAGAGATCAAGCTCGGAGAAAAATCTATCCTCAAATCGACGGGCGTGCTGGCCGAGTATTATCGCCCGCCCGGCGGCGTCATGACCCACGACGTCATGAGCGCTGTCCAGTCCTCCGGGTACGACATCATCCACTGGTCGATCGATCCGCGCGACTGGTCCCTCGCCCGGACCGCCTCCCACATCGCCAAAAGCGTCAAAACAAGCATTTCCCCCGGCGATATCATCCTGTTTCACGACGGCGGGCTGAATCAGCGGCAGACCGTGGCTGCGCTGCAGGAGCTGATCACCGATCTGCGGTCACAGGGCTACCGCTTCGTCACCATCAGTCAACTGCTCGATGAAAGTGGGAAAAAGTAAGACAAAAAGCCCCCGATCCCCGGGGGCCTTGCTTTGTGATCTAGGCAGAGGTCTTGCGCAAAAAGGAGCGCAGCCGCTCGTTTTTCGGATCGGTCAAGATTTCCGCGGGAGTTCCTTCCTCCATGATGACTCCCTGATCCATGAAAATGACGCGGTCGCTTACTTCCCGGGCAAACCCCATCTCGTGCGTGACGACGATCATCGTCATGCCTTCGCTGGCCAGATTTTTCATCACCGCCAGCACCTCCCCCACCAGCTCCGGGTCCAGCGCCGAGGTCGGCTCGTCAAAGAGCATCACCTTGGGATTCATCGCCAGGGCCCGGGCGATCGCCACGCGCTGCATCTGACCGCCGGAGAGGCGTTCCGGATAGACGTCGGCCTTGTCTTCCAGCCCGACCTTTTTCAGCAGAGCCATCCCCTGCTCTCTCGCTTCTTCCACAGGCATCTTTTTTACCTTGATCGGAGCGAGCGTTACATTTTCCAGAACGGTTTTGTGCGGAAACAGGTTGAACCGCTGAAATACCATGCCTACCTCTTCACGCACTTTGTTGATATCTACTTTCGGGTCGGACAGGTCATGACCGTCGATCACGATGCGTCCGCCAGACATCTCTTCCAGTTGATTCAGGCAGCGCAGAAATGTGCTTTTCCCCGATCCGGACGGACCGATGACACAGACCACTTCACGTTCGGCTACCTGTGTGGTGATTCCTTTCAGCACTTGCAGGTTCCCGTAGTTTTTTTTCAAATCTGTCACTTGAATGATCACGATTTGGTACCCCCTGAACATATTCTCTGCGTGCTTATATTGTTCTATTGTAACCCAATCGTAAGAAAATTTCATGAGTTTTGAATTTACGTTTCACCTCTTTCGCGGCTTCCTTCTCTTCGCCGACAGACCTCGCGGGATGGGTCATCAAAAAATATTCGTGTTTTAGTGAAGTCCACCGGAAAATAAAGTGATTTTTATCAAAGGTAATTATAAAAAGGCGATCGTTCTCATTTTTTCCGTCGATAAAGATCGTCTTTTGTGTTACCTTAACAAACGTTGAACTTGACTGCACCTAAGGAGTTGGAGACATCATGGAATGGAAAGATCTTATCGCCGCTCTCAGCGTTGTTTTAAACGCTCTGCCGCAGGGGCTGCTCGCGCTCTCCCTCGGCTTCGCTTCCGTTCCGACCGCCCTTGCTTTTCTCGTCGGGGCTGCCGGCAATGCGATGACCGGTTCGGTCGCGGTCGTTTCTTACCAGGCGGAGACCATTACTCTGGCTGGCAGTATCGGACGGAGCATGAAAGAACGTCTCTCGATGATTTTCTTCGGCGGCCTGATCATGGCCGTAATCGGCTTGCTCGGATTTCTGGAGAAAATCGTCGATTTTATCGGACCCGTCATTACCAACGGGATGATGGCCGGGGTGGGCATTATGCTGGCCAAAGTCTCCTGGGATATGGCGCGCAGCAACCAGCCTGTCGGGATCAGCTCCATCGCGGTCGGCCTGTTGGTCTACTTTTTGACGAAAGACCTCGTCTATACGATTACCGCCTCCGTGCTCGTCTCCAGCCTGATCTCCGTATTTCTGAAAAAAGGAACAGATCTGAAACCGATTGAACGGGAGCGCTTCGCCATGCAAAAGCTGACGTTTTCCCCTGCGATTTTGCCCCCAACCCCGTCGCCTCCGGCGTGTTGATGATGGTCATCATGGCAGCGATCTTGTTTGCCGGGTTGCTGCCGAAAATGGGCCGGTATATCCCGAGCGAATCGATTTCCGGATTCCTGTTCGTACTCGGTGCCATCGTCACCGCCCCGAGCAATGCCGCTCTGGCTCTGACCGGCGAAGGTCCTGCTTCCGGTCTCGTCGGCGGGATGACGATGGTGGTGACGGCGATTTCCGATCCGTTCTTCGGAATGCTGGCCGGACTATTGATGAAGTTCCTCGTATCCATGTTCGGATTTTAAAGGTTTGAAATTTTAGTGGGGAGGGATTGTCTTGCAGAAAACCTATACACTTGAGGTAGCTGGCGTAACCCGCGAGCTGCCGATTGTCCCGATTACGGAAGACCTCAGCATCGCCAGCTTTGTCATCCTGGGAGACACCGAGCTGGTGACGGCAGCCGGCTCTCTGCTCGCGCAGAAGCTGCCCGAAGTCGATGTGCTGATCACTGCGGAAGCGAAGGGAATCCCCCTGATTCACGAGATCTCCCGGGTCCTGCAGATGAAAAAATACTACGTCGCGCGCAAAAGCCTCAAGCCTTACATGGAGAATCCGCTGATCAACGAGGTCGTCTCCATCACGACCCCGAAAACGCAAATTCTCTGCCTGGATGGAAAGGACGCCAAAGAAATCGCCGGCAAACGGGTCGCTGTGATTGACGATGTGATCAGCACCGGCCAGTCGATTCAGGCGATTGAGGAGCTCGTCCGAAAAGCCGGAGGAGAAGTAGTCGCTCGGGCGGCGATCCTGGCAGAAGGAGATGCCGCCAGACGCCAAGACATCCTGTATCTCCAAGAGCTGCCTCTGTTTCCGCAATCGTGAACGTGAAAGGGAAAGAACCCGCCTGGTCTCTCAGACGGGTTCTTGTCGTTGCGATATGTTTTGCCGCTTACTGGCTGCTTGCGTTGTTCACTGCAGGAGCTGGTTTGGGTGGCGCTTCGTCGCCGAAGAAGGGCAGCAGGATCATGCTCAGAACAAAAAACAGAATCCAGATCACTCCCCGTTTGAAAATGCAGGGCGTAAGCATGGGCGGAGCCCCTTTCCTAGAGAAGATGACTTTACGCTCTACGCTTCCCCTTTTTTCTTCAATTTATGCGGCAACCGTCTCCTGATGTGAACGATTCGTGCGGAACAGCAGACAGGACACAGAAAAAGCGACGAGCAACAGGGCCATCAGCCAGAAAATGCTCCGCGGGTCCCACAACTGCATGAGAAGTCCATTCACATTGGGGGCGAGTATGCTGGCGACGCCAAAGTTCATGCTGGCGATAATGCCCGCAGTGGGCACCATCGAGCCCGGCAAGAGATCGGTCGCAAACGCAAGCCCCAGCGAGTAAAAGGAACCGACGGCGGCCCCGGCAATCCCCAGGAGGAACATCATCATCCAGACATTTCCTCCGCTCAGCGGGAAGAGCATAAAAGCAGTGGCGCCTACCAGTCCGCAGACGAACATGACCCGCTTCCGGCCAATCCGGTCGCTGAGCGCTCCGAGCGGGATTTGCAAGATAATGCTGCCCACGACAAAGGAAGGCAAGATGACCGAGACCCATTCGACGGTCAGGCCCGTCCGCAGGGCATAGACGGGAAAGCTGCCGTTCAAGGAGGTCTCCATGAACCCGTACAAGAAGGACGGGATCAAGGCCAGCCAGCTCAGGCGAATGACGCTGGCATAGCGATTTTCCTTTTTCGTCTTCTGGGCGGGAGCCGCTTGGGCTGCCTCGGGAAAATCATTGCGCAGCCGGGCGAGCAGGATGAAGGCCGCGATGTACAAGACGGTCAAAGAGGCAAACGGCACCCAGAATCCCAGCGGAAGCAGGTTAATGCCCAGCGGCCCGATGCTGAAGCCCATTCCGTAAGCAAGTCCGTAGATCGACAGGTCCCGTCCCCGTCTTTCCGGCGCGGCGATTTTGGTGACCCACATCTGGCTGGAGTAATGGAGACCGGAATCGCCAATGCCCATCAGCATCCGTAGGACAAACCAGACGGCCAAATTGGAAAAGATCGGGATCAGGACAGTAGCCAGCGTGACGAGACAGAGTCCCCAGAAAATGGTCGCCTTGTAGCCGAGGCGGCGCAAGGGCACCTCCAGCCAGGGGGAGATCAGCAGCATGCCGATATACAGCGCGGCTGCATTCAGTCCATTCGAGACCGATGAGACCCCCTGCTGCTCCAGCATCACCGCGAGCAGCGGGATCGTCAGCCCCTGGCTGGCCCCTGCGATGACGACGACCAATATGAGTACCCAGAACGTATAGCGCGATGATGACATGATGGTTGTGTACTCCTCTCCACTTCCAAACTCTCTCTATGGGTTTCCGCTTTCCTAATTATCAAGCATGTTCGCTTTTCAGGACTGCGCAAAAAAACAAGCTATCCTTCTACTTTAACAGAAAGTTGCCCCTGTTGAAGCTGATACATTTTTTGGTAGAGCCCATTTTGTGCCATCAGCTCTTCGTGAGTCCCCCGCTCCACGACCTCACCCCGGGACAGGACCAGAATCAGGTCAGCGTGCTGGATCGTCGAGAGCCGGTGGGCGATGATAAAGGTGGTACGCCCTTGCGACAGCACCTGCAGGGCCTCTTGAATCAGCGCTTCCGTCTCGCTGTCGATGCTGGCGGTGGCTTCATCCAGGATCAAGATCGCCGGATCGGCCGCCAGCGCGCGGGAAAAGGAGAGCAGCTGCCGCTGCCCGGCAGAGAGGGTCATCCCCCGCTCCACGACAGGCTCTTCATAGCCTTGCGGGAGCAGCTGGATAAATTCGTCCGCCTTTACTGCTTCTGCAGCGCGCCGCACGTCCCCAGGCGAGATCGTCTCCTCGTACAGCCGGATGTTGAATTCGACGCTGCCGGTAAACAGAAACGGATCCTGCAGCACCAGACCCATATGGCGGCGGAGCTTCCGCACATCCAGTTCGCGCAGTTCCCGGCCGTCGATCAGGATGCGCCCCTTGGTCACCGGATAAAATCCGAGGAGCAGGTTCATCAGCGAGCTTTTGCCGGAGCCGGTATGGCCGACGAGCGCGACCGTCTGCCCCGGTTGGGCGGTGAAGGAGACATCCTTCAGCACATATTGATCCTCCTGATAAGCAAAGGAAACGCGATCAAAAATCACCTCTCCGCGCGGGCGTTCGACCTCTCCTCCCTCCGGCTTCTCCTCGGCAGGGGTGTCGAGGATGTCAAATACGCGCTGGGAGGAGATCGCCGCCTGCTGAAGCTGGGACAGGCGGTTCATGATCATGCTGATCGGCTCGAAAAACCGGCCCATGTAATCGACGAAGGCAAACAACGCCCCAAAGGAGATCGCGCTGTGAAAGGAGGATGAGCCGAAATACCAGACGATGACCGTGAGCGCGATCTTCCAGATCAAGTCCACTGCTGGCCGCAGCAGAAGCGACTCCAGATTGTTTTCCTTTAGCCGCGTGCGGAAATACTCCTCATTTACCTCGGCGAACTCTTCCTGCACGCCCTTCTCCCGGCGCAGCGCCTGGACGATCGTCATGTTTTGAATCATCTCATTAATCGTCGTGTTCATATCGCTCAGACGGCTGCGGATCACCGTATAGTAACGCGAGCTGAAATGGCGGTAGAGGATGACCAGTCCGACGATCAGCGGCACGCTGAGGAAGCAGAACAGAGCCAGCTCGGGCTGCAGGATGAAGAGCGCGATTAAGATCCCCACCAGGTACACACCGTTTTGGACAAAGGTCGCAAGTACGCTCACGTACAGCTCGCGGATCGCCTCGGTATCATTGCTTACCCGGGAGACGATTTGCCCGACCGGCGTCTTGTCAAAAAAAGAGACCGGCAACTTCTGCAGATGAGAAAACAGGATCATCCTCATCCGCTGGATAATGCGCTGCGCCGTCGTCTGCAGCGTGAGAATTTGCACGTAGTTGCAGACGGCGCTAAACAGGATCAAGACGGCATATCCCCCGGCCAGCCAGAGGATCGGGGAAATCTCCCGACTGTACAGAGCCTTCACCTCATCTGCCGTCAAGCGAATGCCCTCCACCTGGTCCATGACCTGCCCGTCGCGAACGAGCGTGGCTTCGATCCGCTCTCTGCCATCGCCGGTGGGAATTGATTCCAATCTCGGTTCCCCGTCTCCGGCCAGCTCCCGATCCAGCAAGTAATAGGTCGTGCCTGCAGTCACGATCTCCGTCTTTTCTGCTGTCTTTCCCACTTCCGGGGGCAGCGATGAAAGCCAATCCTCCCGCACAAAGTACCGATCCGCCAGGGGAACCGCAATCGATTCGCCCTCGATGGACCGCGGCTCCTGCTCAAAACGATACCACGTCTTCTGGATCGCCAAAATATGGTTGTCAATCATCACCTTGGCCAAGAAGGGGCCGGCCAGCTCCGCGGCAGTTCCCAGCAGGAGCAATAGCAAAGCGCCTGCGATCTGTTTGCGAAACGGCAAGGCGTACTCGACCAAGCGCTTCCATACATGTTGCCCGTTCATACACCTTCCCCCTCTCTACCCTTGGCCCGCCGCATCCAGCTCCAACTGTTGCCTGCGGTACTGCTCCCAGTACCAGCCCCGTTTGGCCATCAGCTGCTCATGCGTGCCGCGCTCGATAATTTTTCCGTCCTCGAGCACGAGGATCAGCTGCGCATGCTGGACCGCCGACAGACGATGAGCCGTAATCAAAGTCGTCTTGCCTTTTCGCTCCTCGCGCAGATGGCGCAGGATGCTCTCCTCTGTGCGCGCATCGACGGCAGACAGGCAATCATCGAGAATCAAAATATCCGCTTCCATCAGCAGCGCACGGGCAATCGAAACACGCTGTTTTTGTCCGCCCGAGAGAGTCACGCCTTTTTCGCCGACCATCGTCCCCAGCCCCGCCGGGAACTGGGCGACATCCCGCTTCATCTCCGCCAGGGAGAGCGCATGCCAGACTTCCTCCGTACTGGCCTCCGGCTTTCCGAAAGCGACGTTGGCTTCAATCGAGCGGGAAAAGAGCAAATGCTCCTGAGGCACGTACGCAATCTTGCCGCGGAGGGCGGACAGGGAGAGCTGCTCGATCGGCACGCCGCCGATAAAGAGAGCCTTCTCCGGGACGGGATACTGATGCAGCAGCGTGCGGCAGAGGGTCGTTTTGCCGCTCCCCGTCCGCCCGACGATGCCCAGCGTCTCGCCTTCCCGCAGTAAAAAGCTGATGTCGCAAAGCGCGTCCTTGTCGGAACCGGGATAGCGGAAGGTAAGCGAGCGCGCCTCCACGGTACTCGCGGGCACGGTATTGATCGCTTCCTTTTGTTCGGTCACTTCCGGCTGCTCGGCGAAAAATTCGTACAGCCTTTTCACAGAAGCGCTCCCCCGCTGGAGAATATTCATCAGCCAGCCGAAGGCAAACATCGGCCAAATCAACAGCCCCAAATACAGGTTAAACGCCACCAGATCGCCCAGGGAAATGGCGCTGGAGATGACCAGGTAGGCGCCATAGCCGATGCCGATCAGAAAACTGAGGCCAATGATGATCGCAATCGTCGGTTCGAACAGCGCGTCGATCCGCGAGACACTGACGTTTCGCTCCAGCGTTTTTTCGCTGACCCGCCTGAACGCCTCCACATCCTGCTCCTCCTGGACAAAAGCCCGCAGCACCCGAACGCCGGAGACGGATTGCTGCACATGGTCATTCATCTCGCCGAACGCTTCCTGAGCCAGGTAAAAACGGTCGTGCAGCAGCTTGCCGTAGTAAGCGGTGGCCCATGCCATAAACGGCATCGGGATCAGAGCCGCCAGCGTCAGCTGCCAGTCTATCGTCACCATCATCACGGTCAGCGTGAGCAAAGTGGCAAACAGAGAGTCGACCAGCGTCAGTACTCCCATGCCCGCCGTCTGCTCGATTGCCGGAATATCGTTGGTAGCCAGCGCCATCAGATCGCCGGAGCGGCGCCGGGCATAAAAAGACGGCGACATGCGGGTCAGATGGCCGAACAAGCGCTGGCGCAGCGTACGCTCCAGCATCAGCGCCCCGCCAAACAGGAGGTACCGCCACAAGAACCGAAGCGCATAGAGCACGAGACCGATCAAAAGCAAGGTGACGACCGTCGTGGTCAAAGTGGCTGTCGTCAGCGATCCGTTGCGAATCTGGTCCACGGTTTGACCGATCAGACGAGGCGGCCAGAGCATCAAGAGATCGATGAGAAACAGAAAAGCGACACCGACCGCATAGCGTTTCCAATACGTTCGAAAAAACCAGAATAATTGCCGCAGCGCTTTCACTTTACCTGTCCCCCCCTTCCTTTTCATCTTTTCAGTTCGAGCTTTTCAGTGCGAGAGAAAACATGGCTCCGCCCTGAGTTCGGCGGAGCCTGCGTATCTTTCTAGTTTACCTAAATTTTCTGATCAATCCAAGTTTTTCTTATCGCCATTCCGAGGCGAGCATTCCGTATACCGCGTGATCGACATAATGGTCGTAAAGAAATTCGTTGCTTCTCAGGATGCCCTCCAGCTTAAAACCGAGCCGCTCCGGGATCGCCCTGCTCCTGTGGTTCTCGGTGGCTGCATGAATCGTGGCTCTGTGCAAATCCCACTCCCCGAAGATCAGGTGGTCCAGGTAAGCGGAGACGGATTCTGTCATCAGGCCCCGACCGGCGTACTGGGCGCCGAGCCAATAGCCGATCGAGGTCTTCCGATTGGTCCAGTCGATATTGTGCACGCCCACCGTGCCGGCCAGCCGCCCTTGGTGCCAAATGCCGAAATGAGTGCCTTGCCGGCGGTTGTCCTGGTCGAGGGTAGCGGAGATAAAGCGCCGGGTATCCTCTTCCGTGGTCACGTAGTCCAGCCAGGGCAGCCACTGGCGAAGATGAGCGCGATTCGTATCCGTGAGCCAAAACATCTCTTTTGCATCATGCATCTCCAGGCGTCGCAGTACGGTATCTGCATGTACCGGGATGACCTTCATGTCCGATCTCCTCCTCACAAAGTCAAAGAGCGCCCCTCGGCAGGGCGCTTTCTTTTTTGTACGGTCGGTTACTTCTTGGAATTGCGAATCTCCTCTGGTTTGAAGATGCCCGTCTCCGTGACGATGGCCGTTATATAGGCGGCAGGTGTTACGTCGAAGGCCGGGTTGTAGACTTTGATTCCGTCCGGGGCCACCTGCTTGCCCAGTCCATGCGTGATCTCTTCGGCGGGACGCTCCTCGATCGGGATATCGGCCCCGGTCGGCGTCTCCAGATCGATGGAAGAGAGCGGAGATGCGACGTAGAACGGAATCCCGTGCGCCTTCGCCAGTACGGCCACGCCGTAGGTACCGATCTTGTTGGCGACATCTCCGTTCGCGGCCACCCGGTCAGTTCCGACGATGACAGCCTGCACTTTGCCCTGCCCCATGACCATTGCGGCCATGTTGTCGCAGATCAGCGTGACATCGATTCCCGCTTGCTGCAGCTCATAAGCGGTCAGTCTGGCTCCCTGCAGCACCGGTCTGGTTTCATCCGCGTACACCTTCAGATTCCAGCCCCGCTCTTTCGCCAGATAAAAAGGCGCGGTCGCCGTGCCATATGCTGCTGTGGCCAGAGCGCCCGGATTACAGTGTGTCAAGACGCCCATGCCGTCATGCAGGAGGGTCAGCAGATTCTCTCCGATCGTCCGGCACACCTCGGCATCCTCGCGTTGGATGGTCAGCGCTTCGTCGAGCACCGCTGCCTTCAGCGCTTCGACGGGCTGCTCTCCCTCGCGCTGTACCCGGGCTTTTACCCGATCCAGCGCCCAGAACAGATTGACCGCTGTCGGCCGTGCTGTCGCCAGATAATCCGCCTGCGTGTTCAGTTCCTCCCGGAAAGCCTGCACATCGGCAGCCTGGCTGCCTCTCACGCCGAGGTAGAGTCCGTATGCGGCGGCCATGCCGATCGCAGGAGCACCGCGCACTTGCAGATGGCGAATCGCCGCCCATACCTCTTCGGGGGTGTTTAGCGTCAAAAAGATCGTTTCTACGGGCAAACGCGTCTGGTCCAACAGGAGGAGAGCATCCCCCTCCCACTTTACCGGCGCAAATGTTTCTTGGGAAATCGTCATACTGTCGCTGCCTCCTGATCATATCGTGCGGTTGCCTGCCGCACGATGTCTGTCATATCTGTCGATTCTTCGATGCCGCTCCGCTTCAGGATCAGCTCCTGGCCGATCAACAGGGCCAAACGTTCGGCTTCGGCTCTCGTCTGGTCGTCCTGGATAGTGTTCAAATCCGCCACTCCCGCAAGTCCGATCACCCGGCGCAGAATTTTGCAGCCCGCAAACCCGGCCGTGTCGGCAATCAACCGTTTGACATAGCTTTGCCAGAGTCCCTCGACATGGGCGCTCCGCTCTTTCGCCTGCTTATGCCAGAGCTGGACGAACTGGGAAACGAACTCATTCCAGACATCCTCAACGGTTGTCAAGAGGTATTCGCGGTAGGATTCCCGCTTTCCTGCGTCAGGCTCCAACCCATGCTGGGCCGCGTAATTCAGGAGCAGATTGGCAATCACCGCGCCGATGTCAAATCCGATGGGACCGTAGTAGGCGAATTCCGGGTCGATTACCTTCGTCGATTGTTTCGTGACGAAAATGCTGCCAGTGTGCAGGTCGCCATGAAGCAAGGCTTCCGCCCGCGTGAGGAAATCGTACTTCAGCTTGGCGATTTCCAGCTTGAGCGGCTTGTGATTCCAGATCGCCTCCACCTCTTTGCGGATCAGCGGGTTGAAGTTGTTGGTCGGGGCATCCTCATACGGATCGGTAAAGACCAGATCTTCCGTAATTTTGCATAATTCCGGATTCAAGAATGTTCCGACGAGCGTTTTTTTCTCGTAGGGATGGGCACCCAGATCCGATGTGTAAAAGAGCGTATGCGCCATGAACCGTCCGATGTGCTTGGCAAAGTGAGGGTAGCGCTCCCCTTCGATCAACCCTTTTCTCATCAAGACGTGATCGCTCAGATCCTCCATGACGGTCAGGGCCAGCTCGGCATCATAGTGGTACACCTCCGGCACCAGGTCAGGCACATGCTTGTACTGAATCCGCAGCGCTTCGCTTTCGATGCGGGCGCGGTCCAGCGTCAGCGGCCAGGATTCCCCCACGACGCGGGCGTACGGCAGCGCCTGCTTGACGATCACGCTTTTCCCTGTCGCTTCCTCCCGGATGTGGAAAACCAGATTGAGGTTGCCGTCGCCAATCTCCCGGGATGTCAGCTCGGCTCCCGGTTCGAACAGACCGGGCAATTCTTTTACATACTGCACTGCCTCTTGCTCGCTCAACGCACGATACGCCATGATAGATTGCTCCTCTCCGTTATCATTTCGTCTATTTCCTAAAAGGGTATGCTTCCGCCAAAACAACACGGGCATCAGGGCCCGGCGAACATCAAAAAGACCTCTTTTCCCGAAGAAAAGAGGTCGCAACCGTACGCAGCAAGCGTGTGTCTCCCCCTTATCTTCCAGAATACTTTTGCTTCTGCTGGAATTAGCACCGTGCACATCGCTAGTCATCCGCCTTCAGCGTCTGCTGAGGCCAGCGTATGTCGGTTGCCGGGTATCATCGGGCCAGTCCCTCCACCTTCTCTGGATAAGGTATCCAACGTATGCAGTTTTGATTAGTTTGAATCATACACGCGCCTCTCCATCGCTGTCAACACTTTTTGATGATGATCTTTAAGACAACGCGAGCAACATCGGCCAGCCTTTATACCGTGCCAGACAAACCGGCTTCCCCGCCAAAACAAGGGTTGACTCCCGAAAACGAACGTCATATCATTAGGGGTATCGCAAGACAAAACTCATAGGATTCATTCAAACTCTTATCGCGAGCTGGCTGAGGGACTGGCCCAATGATGCCCGGCAACCGGCGCTCACCTATTTCGGGTGGCGAAACGGTGCTAATTCCAACGGTAAGAGTCGAACCCTGCGGCGTATGATCCGTGTTTCGACTCTAAACCGAGAGATGAGAGGAGACGAACACGTTTACGGAACGAACCGCCTCCCCTCCACGATGGGGAGGCTTTTTATCTGTCTTGAGAGCAAAAGGAGGGTCCCTCATTGAGCGAGCAACGCATCCTCGTCACCTATCTCACTCAGGCCAAAGACTTGCAGAAAAAGGCGGAAGCGATCGCCGTCGGCATGACGGTCGGGAGCTGGACTGACCTGCCCGCTGCCAAGCAGGAGGAGCTGAAGCCCTACCTGGGCGAAGCGGTCGGCAGCCAGACGCTGGACACTTTGGACAACGGCGAGAGCCGCGGACTGATTACGGTCAGTTATCCGCTTCGCAACTTTACAAAAGACATCCCGTCCCTCTTGACCGGCATCTTCGGGAAGCTGTCCATGGACGGCAAAATCAAGCTGGTCGACGTTCAATTCCCGGACTCGTTTCTCTCCGCTTTTCCCGGGCCGAAATACGGCATTGCCGGACTGCGCGAGCGCCTTGGGGCCCATGGCCGTCCGCTCTTGATGAGCATCTTCAAATCCTGCCTGGGACTCCCTTTTGACGATCTGAAGACGCAGTTCCGCGCACAAGCCCTGGGCGGCGTCGATCTGGTAAAGGATGACGAAATTTTCTTTGCCGATGATCGGGCTCCTTTTCTCGAGCGGATTTCCGCCTTTAAACAAATCGCCCGCCAGACCGAAGCGGAGACCGGCAAACCGGTCATCTATGCGGCGAACCTGACTGGACCTGTTCACGAGCTGAACGACCGCGCAAAACGTGCGGTGGAGGCTGGGGCGGACTGCCTTTTGTTCAACGTCCTCGCCTTTGGCTACGACGCCCTGCACCGCCTGGCTGCAGACCCTGATGTACAAGTGCCGATCATGGCCCATCCAGCACTGGCCGGAGCCTTCTATCCTTCGCCGGACTACGGCATCGCCACGCCGCTGCTCCTCGGCAAGCTGATGCGCCTGGCCGGAGCGGATCTGGTACTGTTTCCTTCGCCATACGGCAATGTCGCCCTGAACAAAGCGGAGGCGCTGCAGCTCTCCCAGCATCTGACCGAGCCGAGCGGGAGCCTTCGCCAGTCCTTTCCGGTACCGTCTGCGGGCATCCATCCCGGTCTGGTGCCGCAGCTGTACGAAGATTTCGGCCTGAATCAGGTCGTCAACGCAGGCGGCGGGATTCACGGCCACCCCGGCGGCGCGACGGCGGGCGCCCGCGCCTTTGTGGCAGCGATCGATGCGGTGGTCGCCGGCCGCACCCTGGAAGAAGCGGCGGCGGAATCGGCGGAGCTGGCAGCGGCCCTGCAGAAATGGGGGGCGGGCCGGTGAGCAAATCCCTCGTGCTGTTTTGTGATTTTGACGGAACGATTACGGAAAAAGACAATATCGTCGCCATTATGCGCCGGTTTGCTCCCCCGGAGCGGGAGGAGCTGATCGAACAGATTCTGACCCAGAAAATCTCCATACAGGAGGGAGTCGGGAAACTGTTCCAGCTCATCCCCTCCGCCAAGAAACAGGAGATCATCGACTTCATCGTGGCCGAAGCGGCTATCCGCCCCGGGTTTGAAGAGTTCGTCCGCTTTTGCCGGGAAGAGGGCATCGAGCTGCTTGTCACCAGCGGCGGGATCGACTTTTTTGTAGAGCCGATTCTCGCTCCGTTTGGGCTGGATGTACCCATTTACTGCAACGGCAGTGACTTTAGCGGCCCGAGAATTACGATCACCTGGCCCCATGCCTGCGACGAACATTGCGACAATCGCTGCGGCATGTGCAAAACGACCGTGATTCGCCGCTATGATCCACAGCACTACTACCGCGTCGTGATCGGGGATTCGATTACCGATCTGGCCGGTGCCAAGATCGCCGATTTCGTCATCGCCCGTTCCCTGCTGGCCGAAAAAAGCGAGGAGCTGGGGCTGCCTTACCGGCCGTTTGCCACGTTCCACGATGTGATTGCCGTCTTGCAGGAGTTGAAACGGCAACAGGAGGTTCAACCAACATGACCATAACACTTGAACAGCGCTTGGATGCTTTTCGCCGCCTGGACGACGCCAAGCTGACTTTTGCCCGCCGTGACTGGTTTCCCGGGACCAGCGGCAATCTCTCGATCAAATTGAGCAGCGACCCTTTGCAATTCGCGGTGACAGCCAGCGGCAAGGACAAGACCAAGCTGTCTCCGGAGGACTACCTGGTGGTAGACGGCGATTCGCGCCCGGTAGAGCCGACAGCCCTCAAGCCCTCGGCAGAAACGATGATTCACGTCGTCGTCTATCGGCAGATTCCGCAGGCGCAGGCCTGCTTCCACGTCCACACCGTCTGGAACAACCTGATCTCCGAACTGTACTTCGGGCAGCGGGCCTTTTCCATACAGGGACAGGAATTGATCAAAGGGCTGGGCATCTGGGAAGAAAACGCCCGCATCACTGTCCCCATTGTCGAGAATTTTGCTGATATTCCGACGCTGGCTGCCGCGATTGAAAAAGTGATCACCCCCGAGGTTCCCGGCGTTTTGATCCGCAATCACGGCATTTACGCCTGGGGCGACAGCGATTTTGCGGCCAAGCGCCACCTGGAGTCTTTCGAATTTCTGTTTGAATACCACGCGCGCTGGCTGCAGCTCCGCCAAGCCGCCGCGGTTGCACCATAAACCATCATCCAAAGGGAGGCATGCCAAATGGCAAAAGTACGTTTTCACGACACCAACGAATATCTCACAGGGGACGATGTGATCTCTTTTCTGGAATCCCAGGGGATCATTTACGAGCACTGGGGCGTAGACCGCCTCGACGAAAATCTCCGCAACAACTACAGCCCTACGGATGAAGAAAAACAGCAGATTCTCGCTGCTTTCAAGCCGGAGATCGATTCGATCAGCCAGCGCCGCGGCTACTTGACCGCCGACATCATCGTGCTGTCCGACCAGACACCCAACCTGGATGAGCTCTTGGTAAAATTCAAAAACGAGCATCATCACACGGACGACGAGTGCCGCTTCTGCGTAGACGGTCACGGCATTTTCGCGATCAAGGGACAAGACGGCCGCTACTTCGACGCCGAACTGGAGCCGGGCGACCTGATCTCCGTCCCGCCGAACTACCGCCATTACTTCACGCTGATGGACGACCGCAAGATCAAAGCAATCCGCCTGTTCGTCACGCCTGCCGGCTGGGAAGCCATCTATTAAATACAAGCAGGCAGCCGTTAAACAAAAAGACCCACTCGCAGCTGACCGTGTCCGGCTGCAAGTGGGTCTTCTATTCGATCACGCCAAATCCTTTGATGGAAACGATCGGCTTGATCCGAACCTTTGCATGGGCAAAAGCCTTTGGCCAATCCTCTTCGACCTTTTTCCATTCCTTGTACTGATACGCCCGGGCATATACGCCGAAACCAACCGGGTCCACCTGATGCTTTTGGAAGGTGGCGATCAGTTTTTGATACCGTTGGCTCAGATCCTTTTCCAGCACTTGCTCCAATTCTTTCTTGTGAGTGGCCACGTCAAAGGAAGAGTATCGCTCTGAGATCGAAATTTCCATCTTTAACTCCACGTCGAAGTGGAATTGATTATCCTGATAACTCGTCTTTACCTCTTTATCCACGTACTTCACAAAATAGCTCAGCAATGGCTTGAGCCACCGATTCTTGTTTAGATGGTCAGGGATTTTCGACACGATCGTCAACTCTCCCTTTTTGCCAAACCTCAAAATTACCTTTTTAAACTCTGTCACCACCGGAGTCGTCCCTTTATCGTTCATCATCCGTTGCAATTCCAGAGCGCTGGTCTTGACCGTCAAATTCCGGCGGTTGGCCGTATCCAGCAGCTGTGTCAGATGGATGGGCAAACGCGGCTTGTCCGGCGGGTTTAAGTGGAAAATTTCATGCAAAGGACCATCGACAACGACGATTCGCGCATTGATCGTCAAGCGGGGATCCCGGTAGATGGTGTCGAGGAGCGTATACCAATCGGGATGCTGGACCAGCCGTTTGCTCAAGGCGATGATCTGAATCTTCCCGCCTACCGTCAACGCGGATATGTTCGTCGACCTGATTTTTATCTGCTAATCCACTCAGGTAGACCAGCACTGCTTTTTCATCGTTGGCCTGATTGTGCAAATGGCGAATGACAAGATCGGGCGTCTGAGAAAAAATCCGTTGAAGTTCCTGAACGTTCTCCTGCAAACTGACGCTGATCGAACCCCTCCGGTTCGCTGTCCACGCTGCCCCCTTCGGCTGTCGCGCCGTCTCTTGCTTTCGTCTGAGCCAATTACGAAGATTTTTCATAGGCGTCCTACCTTGGGAAAAATAGTATTTTCCCTTTATCGTGAGGAATCCCGTTCCAAAATATGCATGCGAGGCCCGCCGCCTGCGCTCTTGCATACTCCCTCTCCAAACGGACATACTTGAAAGGAAAATCAGGAAAAGTCTGGCGGGTACCCTATGCGAAACGGTATATCATTTGTGCAAGTCGTGTTTATCCTCATGCTGTCCAATGGCTTGATCAACCATGTGATCATCATCCCTCATCTGCTCGATGCAGCCGGGCGGGATGCGTGGATTTCGGTTCTCGCCATACTGCCGCTGTACTTGCTGCTGATCGGGATGATCGTCTTTACGCAGCATGTCAGCGGCAAGGAACCGATCTTGAAATGGGTGCAAAGTCAATATGGACGGGGAATCAACTGGCTTCTCACCTCCCTTTTGGCCCTCTACCTGTTCATGATTGCGGTCATTACGATAAAAGACATCTTAATCTGGGTCAATCTGACCTTTGCACCGCGAATCCCGATGATCATCCTCGCCGTCGTCTTTGGCGCGGTATGTCTCATTAACGCGCTGTTCGGTATCCGTTCCATCTCCATGCTTTCTGTATTCCTGCTCCCCGTCGTCGTGATTCTCGGCTTTTTTGTGATGACGACCAACTTCCAGTACAAGGATTATTCCTATCTCCTGCCCATGCTGGAATTTGGCTGGGAACCTGTTGTCCGGGGCATGGTCTACGCGGGCACGGGCTTCTCGGAGATCCTGCTGTTCCTCTTGCTGACACCGTACATCGGCCCCGAGGTAAACTTCAAAAAGATGGCGCTCCTTGGTTTTATCCAGGTGTGGCTGACCTTGGGTCCCCTGATCGGAGCTATCGCCGAATTTGGCCCGCAGGAAGCGGCCAAGCTCCGTTTTCCCGCCTATGAGGAGTGGCGCTTGGTCAAAATCGGCCTCTATATCGAGCATGTCGACTTTTTCAGCATTTATCAGTGGTTTAGCGGCGCTTTTATCCGGGTCTCCCTCGTTCTTTTTCTCCTGGGGGATCTTTTTCGGCTACCGCAAAGCCGAGGACGCGTTCGTTTTCTCGTCCTGATCAGTCTGCTCGCGATCGGATCTTCCTTATGGCCCTACAATGACATTTGGTTCTACCAGATTCTTAGTCGTTATCTGCTGCCCGGCCTTTTGGCTTTGTCACTGTTCTTGTCTGTAACATTTACGCTGCTAGCCCTATTCTCACGCAGAAAGGAGCAGACTGATGAACAACAATCAACGCCAGAGTCCCTTTGATCGCATGAATGTGCGTGGAAAGCTGCCATCTCTGGAGCCCTTGAGTGCGGATGCCATCCGACGGCTTTTTGCCGGTTGTGGGGACGTCTCTGTGGAGCATTACGGTCTCCTTCCCAATGAGTTTGATCTCTTTCTGACTTTCGCGGATGGATTATGTGACAAAGGCAAAGTCATGGAGCACTTCCTCCCCAGATTAAGTGAGCTGTTTCGGTCGGGAGAGATAGCCAGTTCAGACGACTTGGAAAAGAAGCGCCCTTTCCTCATCAAAAAACTGGAGCATGTGGATTCCGACACCTTAGCCAATCTCGTCTTTAATGGAAACGTGATCCTGTACTTTGAAAAGTGGGGCGCCGTCTACAGTTTGGACCTAACCGACCGCCCCGAACGAAATACAGAGGAGCCCAACACGGAAGTCTCCGTACGCGGTCCAAGGGACGGCTTTATCGAGGATATCCACACCAATGTCGCTTTGATTCGAAAGCGGCTGAAGACACCGCTGCTCCATTACGAGACATTTATCCTGGGAAGCCACACCCGGACAAAGGTCGGCCTGTTGTACCTTCAAGATACCATCGATCCGAAATTGGTAGAGGATATTCGCTACAGGCTTTCCTCTGTCAAGAGTACGGGTGTCGTGTCAAGCGCTCAGCTGGAAGAGCTATTGCTCGACACGCCCTTTACGTTGTTGCCTTTGTATGAATATACCGGCCGACCGGACTTCGTCGCAAGCAGCTTGCTGAAAGGCCGTTTTGCCATCCTGGTCGACGGTTCGCCTACCGTTTTGATCGCTCCGTCCAACATGACCTACCTCCTGAATACATCGGAGGATGCTAACGTTTCGATCCATCAGGTGGTCTTCGTTCGCATCATACGGCTGTTCAGCGTAGGGATCGCTTTGTTTTTGCCGGGATTCTGGGTGGCACTGGTCACCTATCACCAGGATCAGCTTCCGTATATCTTGATTGCGACAATGGTGATCTCGCGTCAGGGGGTTCCGATGCCCGCCCCCCTGGAGGCTTTGCTCATGCTGCTGCTCTTCGAATTATTCCGCGAGGCGGGGTTGCGCATGCCGACCGCAATCGGCCAAACCCTGTCCGTCGTCGGCGGTCTGATCGTAGGGCAAGCAGCGATCTCCGCAGGCTTGACCGCCCCCGGCAGTCTGGTAATCATCGCCATCTCTGTGATGGGTACCTTCACCATTGTGAACCAAAGCATGGTCGCTTCTATCATCATTTTACGCATCGTCATTCTGCTTTTCTGTTCATTCCTGGGCATATTTGGCTTCATGATGATGCTCATTGGCGTTTTGCTCTTTTTTGCAAACACGCGTTCATTTGGCGTCTATTTTCTCGAACCGCTCTCTCCGCCCGTTCTCAAGGATATGGCCAAAGTGCTGTTGCGCACGCCGTGGCGATTATGGGAGGGGCGAGCCAGTATCCTGCAGCGTCCCTCCCGTAAGGAGACGGATTCCTGATATGCTTCAGCTGCGAAAGTGCTTTATCATCCTGTTGGCTTCCTCGGTATTGCTCAGTGGCTGCTGGAACGCCCGCGACATTGAGCAATTGATCTACATTGATTCCATCGGTGTGGACTATGTGGACAAAAAGGTTGTGGTCTACTTGCAGATTCTTGGCTTTTCCAACATCGCCAAAAAAGAAGGCAATGCCGGACGACAGCAAGAACCGATCGCGGTCGTCAAGGGCGCAGGTGACACCTTTGTCACAGCCATCGCCCAGATCTATTCGTCTGCACAGCAGCGACTGATCTGGAGCCATGTTCACTCGATCGTCTTTACCACCCGTGCCTTGAAGCACAATCTGTTTGACCAGACCATCGATTCACTGGACCGCTATCAAGAATTTCGCTACACCATCTGGACCTTTGCCACCACGGAACCGTTGGAGGATATCTATAACGCAAGACCGATCCTCGGCATTTCCACTCTGTACTCGCAATTGGGAGATCCGAAAGATGTATACAGTCAGTACTCGTTTATCCGGCCGCTCTTGCTGTTTCGAGTCATCTCCGAGTATCAAGAACCGAACGGTGTCGTCCGTCTCCCCTATCTGTCCATTCGAAAAAATCAATGGAAAGAAGACGGCAGACAAAAGCCTCACCTCATGATGGAGGGAATTTGCTATCTGCAAAACAAGAAGTTTGTCGGCTGTTTCCCTCGCTCAGATGTATTGGGCATCCGCTGGATCGAGCAGGAGACGGAGCGTACTTTCCTTCATCCAGACAAAAGGAAATCAGCCATTTTGACTGTGGAGAGACCGCGGGTCAAGATAAAGCCACAAATGCAGCGGGGGAAGCCAGCCTTTGACATCGACATAAAAGTTGACGCCTACACGACCCAACTGCTGAATCCCACGCCCGTCCCCATTCTGGAAAAAGGAGCGGCCAAGCAGATCGAATCAGAGGTCCGCGCCCTTTATCAGAAGGGTGTTCAATCGGGCATAGATACCATTGGTCTTGGCCATCTTTTCTACAGAAAATATCCCCGTGAGTGGCATCGCCTCAACCGGGACGGCAGGCTTGTGCTCACTTATGACATGCTAAAAAAGGTGCGGGTGAAGGTGAATCTTACAGACGGAGGGATTGCGAAGGTACGACAACATAAGCCGCAGTCATCCTCCAAGCATTAGATTCCGAGATTCGGTCAAAGGCAGACAAAAAAGCCGAGAGATCATCTCGGCTTTGCATGTATTTCTCTTTCAGTTACACCACGTACCCGCCGGCTGCGATGACGCGGTCGGCAATGACCCGCTTCAGTCCGACGCTGTTGATCGGCATGCGGCGCGTCAGTTTTTTCAAAATGGAGAGACGCATTCTCAAATCGTCGCCTTCTTCCATCGCAGCGAGCGCTTCTCTCGCCCATGCTTCTACCTTGTCAAAAGCTTCGTTCACGTAGAGAGTCGTCAGGTCCAGCTTCTGCTGCGACTTCTCGGCGCCATCCTTCGCGATCGCCTTCTCGGTCCGCTTCACGATGCTGTCCATGGCGTACAGCTCGATCAGCATGTCAGCCGCATAGGCGAGCAGCTCCTGCTCTTTGGCGATCGCTTGCTGATACTTCATCAGTGCGGAGCCAGCCACCATCAGAATGATTTTGCGCGTCATGTCGATCAGGTGCTTCTCCTGAGCCAGCGGCGCCTCTTCGATTTCCTCCGGGTAGTAGCTCATCAGCTCCTCTTGCAGCCCTGCCGCCGCCTGGAGCAAAGGCAGCTCGCCCTTCATCGCCTTTTTGACCAGCATATCCGGAATCAGCAGGCGGTTGATCTCATTGGTTCCCTCAAAAATCCGGTTGATCCGGGAATCGCGGTACATGTTCTCGATCTCGTATTCGGACATAAAGCCGTAGCCCCCGTGGATTTGCACCCCTTCGTCCACGCAGTAGTCCAGCACTTCGGTGGCAAACACCTTGTTGATGGAGCACTCGATGGCGTACTCGGCAATGGCCTTCGCCACTTCCCGTCCGTCATCCGCTTTTTCTCCAAGGCTGGAGAGAGCCGTATCGAACAGGCCGACGGTGCGGTAGACAGAGCTCTCCGCCGCATAGGTTTTCAGCGCCATGTTGGCCAGCTTGTTTTTGATCAGTCCAAAATTGGCGATCGGCGTTTTAAATTGCTTTCTTTCCTTGGCGTATTCCGTGGCCAGCTGCAAGGCCCGCTTCGCGGAGCCGACCGCGCCGACAGCCAGCTTGTAGCGGCCGACGTTCAGGATGTTAAAGGCGATGACATGGCCGCGTCCCGGCTCGCCCAAGAGATTTTCCACAGGCACCGGCACATCCTCCAGGATGACCGTGCGCGTCGAGGAGCCCTTGATGCCCATCTTTTTCTCCTCCGGTCCAAACGAGACGCCCGGGTAGTCCCGCTCCACGATAAAGGCGGTGAACTGCTCGCCGTCGATTTTGGCATAGACGATGAAGACGTCGGCAAAGCCCGCATTGGTGATCCACTGCTTCTCGCCGTTCAGGATGTAGTGCTTCCCGTCTTCGGACAGCTTTGCCGTCGTTTTCGCTCCGAGCGCATCCGAACCGGAGCCGGGCTCTGTCAGGCAGTAGGCAGCGAGCCGTTTGCCCGACGCGAGATCCGGCAAGTAGCGGCGCTTTTGATCCTCATTTCCAAAGTAGACGATCGGCAGGGAGCCGATTCCCACATGCGCTCCGTAGCTGAGCGCAAAGCCGCGGGCCAGGGAGAACTTTTCCGTCACCAGTGCTGTGCTTACCTTATCCAGGCCCAGTCCATCGTATTTTTCCGGCACGTCTCCGCCGAGCAGGCCCAGTTCCCCTGCCTCCTTCAAAAGACGAACCGAGATGTCAAAATTGTGGTTTTCGATTTCCTCCAGATGCGGCCTGACCTCGCCCACGACGAAATCTTCCGTCGTCTTGGCGATCATCTTCTGCTCTTCGGTATATTCTTCCGGGACAAACATCGCCTCGGCGGAACCAGCGTCAATCAGAAAGCTTCCTCCGCGGATCAATTCTTTGGTATCAGCCATTGCCATCCCTCACCTTTCAGTTTTTCATATCGGAAAAACGCGAGTCACCGCTATCCACTACGCCTGCATCATTTCAAACACGCCTGCAGCGCCCATGCCGCCGCCGATGCACATCGTCACGACGCCGTACTTGCCGCCGCGCCGTTTCAATTCGTTCAAGAGGGAGATCGTCAGCTTGGCACCCGTGCAGCCCATCGGGTGTCCCAAGGCGATTGCCCCGCCGTTTACGTTCACTTTTTCCTCGTCGAGGCCCATCTCCCGAATCACAGCGAGAGACTGGGAGGCAAAGGCCTCGTTCAGCTCATAGAGGTCGACGTCCTCGATGCTCAGTCCCGCCATCTTCAGGGCTTTGGGAATGGCGACGACGGGCCCGATCCCCATCACATCCGGGTCTACTCCGCCGACGGTAAAGGAGCGGAATTTGGCAATCGGCTCCACGCCCAGCTCTGCCGCCTTTTCCGCAGACATGATCAGGACCGCCGCCGCTCCATCGCTCGTCTGCGAGGAGTTTCCGGCCGTGACCGTTCCCTTGACGTGGAAGACCGGCTTCAATTTGGCCAGCGCTTCCAGGGAGGTGTCTGCACGGACGCCCTCATCCCGGTCAAACACGCGCTCCTGGACGTGCAGCTTGTGATTCTCGTCGATCACATGCGTTTTGACCGTCATCGGGACGATTTCATCGCGGAATTTATCCGCTGCCAGGGCCGCCGCCGCGCGCTGATGGCTCCTGAGCGCAAAGGCGTCCTGCTCCTCCCGGCTGATCTGATACCGCTTCGCGACTTCCTCGGCAGTGTGGCCCATGCTCATGTAAGCCTCCGGCATGGTTTCCACCAGCGTCGGGTTCAGCGCCACCTTATGGCCGGTCATGGGCAAAAGGCTCATGCTCTCCACGCCGCCTGCGATGAGCACATCGGCCCCGCCCACCATGATCTGTTGAGCTGCGTAGGCGATAGTCTGCAAACCGGATGAGCAAAAACGGTTGATCGTGATGCCGGAGACATTGGTCGGAAGGCCGGCGCGCAAACCGATCAGGCGCGCCATGTTCATCCCTTGCTCTGCTTCCGGCACGGCATTGCCGATGATGACGTCTTCGATGTCGGCCGGATCGAGTTGCGGCACGCGGCGGAGCAAATCGCTGACGACGGCTGCGCCCATATCGACCGGATGCACATCTTTCAGACTGCCGCGCTTGGCTCTGCCGATAGCGGTGCGGGCACCTGCGACGATAACTGCTTCCTTCATGGATCTTCCCCTCTTTCTGGCGCTTAAGTTAGTTGCGCAAAGGCTTGTTTTTGGTCAGCATATGCTGCATCCGCTGCTGGGTCTTCGGCGTCTTGATCAACTCCAGGAACGCCTGCTTCTCCAACTCCAGGATGTATTCTTCCGACACTTCGGTGCCTGCCGGGACACTGCCCCCTGCCATCACATAGGCAATTTTGCTGGCGATCAGCTCGTCGTGATCGCTGATGTAGCCGCTCTTTTTCATCGCGTAAATATTCTGACGCAGCGTGGCGTAGCCGCTCTCGCCGATTACCCTGATTTTCCGCGGACCGGCCGGCGTGTACCCTTCGCGGTCCATCGTCAGCACCAATTGCTTGGCATCGTAGAGCAGATGGTCGGGATTGACGCTGATGCGGTCGCCCGGGCGCAAATACCCCAAGTCAAATGCCTCCTGGCCGCTCGTCGATACCTTGGCCATGGCGATGGTTTCAAAAGCACGCGCGACAAACGGGAACGGATCGACGGGAACGCTCCCCCCCTCCGGCACCTGCTCCATCGCCCGGAACAGCATTTCCTTGGTGCCGCCGCCTCCCGGAAGCAGCCCGACTCCTACCTCTACCAGTCCCATGTACGTCTCCGCCGAAGCCTGCACGCGGTCAGCGAGGAAGGCGACCTCCACACCGCCGCCCAGCGTCATGCCAAACGGGGCCGCTACGACCGGACGATGCATGGTTCTCAGGGCTTTTCCCACTTTATGGAAACGGCTGACCAACATGTCCAGCTCGAACCAGTTCTCATCCTGTGCCTCCATCAGCGCGAAGCCGAGGTTCATCCCGACACAGAAGTTCTTGCCCTGGTTGCCGATCACCAGCCCGCGGAAATTGCGCTGCACCTCTTCGACGGCAAAGCTGGTCATTTGCAGCACATCCATGCCCAGCGCGTTGTGCGGCGAGGTGAACTCCAGGCATGCCACTCCATCGCCGAGATCGATCAGGGCTGCTCCCGCATTTTTCTTGATCAGCTTGCCTTGCTCCTTGAGCGCGGCCAGGTTGATTCGTTCTTTTGGTTCTTCCAGGTCCCGATAAATCCTGCCGATGGCAAATGCCGCCCGTCTGCCCTCCTGCTTTTGATAGAAAGAGGTCTTGCCGCTGGCCAGCAGCTCCTCGACCAGGGCCGGGATTGTCTCGCCTTCCTCGCGCATCCGCGCTACGGACTTCTCTACGCCGATGGCATCCCAGGTCTCAAACGGCCCCAGCTCCCAACCAAAGCCCCATTTCATCGCCTGGTCGACCGCGACGATGTCATCGGCGATCTCATGGGCCTTCTCCGCTGCGTAGAGCAGCACCTTTTTAAAGACGCTCCAGACGAATTCGCTGCCCTTGTCTTTTCCGTAGACGATCGCCTTCAGCTTCTCCGGCAGGGTTTTGGCCGCTTTGGCCGCTTCCAGGGACGGGTACTTGGCCTTTGCGCGCGGACGGTACTCCAGCGTCTGGTAGTCGAGCGCGAGGATCTCCTTGCCTTCCGCTGTTTTGACCTGTTTGAAAAAGCCCTGTCCGGCCTTTTGCCCGATCCAGCGTTTTTCCACCATGCTGTGTACAAACGCGGGGATCTCAAAAACAGATCGCTCTGCTTCATCGCTGCTCTTGTCTCGGACGTTGGCAGCGACGTGCACGTAGGTGTCCAGTCCGACGACATCCAGCGTGCGGAAGGTGGCGCTTTTCGGGCGGCCGATCACAGGGCCCGTCAGCGCGTCAACCTCATCCACACCGAGGCCGAGCCGCACCATCTCCTGTATCGAGACCTGCAGGCCGTAGGTGCCGATGCGGTTGGCGATAAAATTCGGGGTATCTTTACAGAGTACGGTTCCTTTGCCGAGGATAAACTCACCGAAATGCATCATAAAATCTACGATGGCCGGATCAGTGTCCTGGCCGGGGATAATCTCCAGAAGCTTCAGATAACGGGGAGGGTTAAAAAAGTGGGTGCCGAGAAAATGCTTGCGGAAATCCTCGGAGCGCCCCTCCGCCATTTCATTGATGGATACGCCAGAAGTATTGGAGGAGACGATCGTGCCAGCCTTTCTGTGGGCCTCGACCGTTTCAAATACTTGCTTTTTGACTTGCAGATTTTCCACCACGACTTCGATAATCCAGTCCACTTCTCCCAGATAGGAGAGGTGATCCTCCAGATTGCCCACCGTGATCAGGTCGATGTTTTTCTTTGTATAGAGCGGAGCGGGCTTTTCCTTCAGCAATCGCTCCTTGCCGGATTGGGCGATGCGATTTCTGACCTCAGGGTCTGCCAGCGTCTTGCCTCTCTTCCTCTCTTCTTCCGTCAATTCCCGCGGCACGATGTCGAGCAGATAGACCGGTATGCCGACGTTGGCCAGATGAGCAGCGATCCCTGCCCCCATCACGCCGGACCCGAGTACGGCCGCTTTGCGAATTTTGCGTTCCATCCAATACCCTCCCTCAAACAAGATGAAATGAAACCCTTTACATTGATTTCTACTCGTTCGAAACGATTCCTGTATTCAGCCATATTCCTGAATGCAGCGAAACATGTTTTGAATGAATGCTCATTCATTTTCTCCTTTTTTATTTTAATCGAAATAGGAAGCCGTTGCAATCTCCATTTGCCGGTTTTTGTAACCAAAGGAAAATGCCCGGATCGACCGGGCACTCCTGCACTTTCTTCTTATCTTTCTCGAAAGGTAATGGACGTGATTTTTTTGCCGAAGGGGTTGGCATTGCTTTTCTCAAAGAGGAATTCCAGTTCGTACGGACCGACCTGGCGGTGCTCGTACTGTCCAACCACCCACAACTTCTCGCTCGTGCCCTCATCCTTCTGGATCTTCAGCACGGACTGGATGCTGTGCAACGGCAGCTTAACCTCCAGCTTCGTCAGACTCTCCATCGCCGATTCGCTGACGTAGGTGAAAAGCCGCTTCTGGTTGCGATCCTGGAAGGCCTGATTGGCGGCGGTCAGGAATAAATTGGCTGCAATCTGCTGCCGCTTTGGCCCTTCTTTGAACTGCTTGCCGGCATCCGTCTGCAGGTATTGATGCAGGCGTGCGAGCACTACCGCGAATTGACCTCTCGTCACATTGGTATACGGATCAAAATTTCTCGTTACATGGAAGAGCCCAAACTCCCGGATGCCCTCCGCATAAGGAGAAACGGTATCGACGTACATGCTCTTTTGTTTCCACTGGTAGTATCCTTCATAAAAAGGCTGCACCTCTTCCACCTTCGGCTCCAGAACGCGGAGCTTATAGGGAGCCAGCACGTAAAAGAGAATCATGCTCGCCTCCTCGCGCGAGAGCGGATACTGCAGATAAGGGGTGGACATCCACCACTGCGGGTTGTCTTTCTGCGGTTTTTTCATCAGAAAGCCATTGGATGCCAGGTGCAGATTATATATCATTTGGTCGCCCGGCCGAAACGGATTGACAAACCCCGTGTGCACATCGAGCATGGCCTGCATGTTGGTGGTCAGGCTGTCGATTTCCCCCCGGAGCGGATAACGGTAATCAATGTACGGCTTGGTCTGGGGCTCTGCCAGTCTGCCAAAGACGTCTTCCAGCACCCGGTTGACCAGTGCGAGTGCTTCCCCGCGCGACACCGTCTTGTCCGGTTGAAAGTGCCGATTTCCCCCACTTTTATAAATGCCGCGCTCAGCCAGAAAACGGATTTCCTTTTCAGCCCAGTGCCCGTCAATATCATCGTAGATCCATGCCGCGCTGGCCTGACCCGCAAAGAGTGACTGCAGCCAAAGGACAGCGACCAACAGCATCAAGAAATACCGTTTACCCATGTCATACTCCTCTCCTCTTTTTTTCTATGTAGATCCATGCGCGGCCCGTGTCCTGCATGTTTTGCATAATTTGACCCGAGACAAAAATACCAATCATTCCTACAATTGTAAAGATTACAGGAAAAATTGAACAGTTAGAAGTAGGATTTTGAGACTACGACTAGTACCTCCATCCCAAAAACAGGAAAAATGTACTCCGCCCCAAAAATGCAGGATTGGTCCAAAAGACTTATGTCTCGGCAGCAGGAAGGAAGCGTCCGATTCGCTCTGCGGCGAACATGCCCTTGGCCGTTGCTCATAGGTACGCTGGCACGTTTCCTGGTGAAGCTCAATGACGGCTTGGATGGTCTGCGAGTGCAGGGCATAATCCTTGGCATTGAACCATTTCTTCAGCTCCGCTTCGTTTGTCCATACCCGCCATGTTTGCCACAGCCACCAGTGATGATCCAAGATGTCGTTCCACAACCGAGCGGATTCTCGTCGCAGTCGATCCACGAGTTCTCGTTGCTTTAGTGTTAATCGAAGCGGGATCTTTGTGAACATCCTGGAAACCAAGAGGGCGATTCATCCCCCACCTACGAAAAAAGACCCGTTGAGGTAGGGGTCTTCTCGCTGTTAGATGATAAAAAAAGCCGGAGGCGCCTTTGCCTCCGACGTTTGGCGAGTGAGCTCTGACGTTCGTCGATTGGGTTACCCGCCAATTTTGTCCAGCCAGACTGGACCTTTTTTCAGCAGCATTTGCAAGAGCATAGCATCTGCCAGCAAAAACAACGCAAAAATCACTCCGGCCACGACTCCTCCACCAGCCCCGCTCCAGACAGCCGCGAGCACGCTCAGACCGGCTGACACCAGTGCAGGGATCAGCGAATAAAGAGTATTCATGTTCTGCTTTACCGCTTTTTGTTCCGCGTCCCAGTTCAGCTTGGGCATGTTTAGATCGATGCAGATGCCGATGAGATTGACGAACAGAACACCGGGGACCGATGCGGCCAATGAGAAGAGCAGAAAGGTTACGGGCGGTTTCACCGTGAACGCCAGCATGGCCAGCAGGATCAAGAGGCTCATCAAACTGAGACTGATGCCCGGAACGGTCTTGGCCAGGATGATGACGGATGGCCGCACGGGCAGGAATTTGTTGACGAAAAAGCCCTGTCCCTCCCGCGAGATCGCGGTAGACGAGATACTGCTGGTCGACGCAATAAACAGCGAACCGGCAAAGAGGATCGCCACGCCAATGCCGGCTGCCTGATCCGCTTGCAGCATGACCCCCAGCTCAGCCATCCCTGAGACCCCCTTGGAGTTGGCGGCCAGGGGAATGAACAGAAAGAGCGGCATGAGGAAGGCGGAGAGCACGCAATTCAGCAAAAAGGCAGGCGTTCGGAAAAGCAGTTTCCACTCCTTCGCCACATACGCTCGAAAGGCGGATTGCCTGGCCGTCATGCGGGTAAACTCCGCCGCGGTCGCCCGTTTTCGTCTCGCGGCGATTTCGGTGACGCCCAGTACCCCTTTCAGATACAGGCGCTCTCCCGCGTAGAGGAAGACCGCACCAAAAGCGGCGGAGAGGAGCAAAAAGAGGCCCAGATTGCCGAGTCCAGCCCAGGTTCCCCCTTCTGTGAGGGCGACTGCTCCCAGGCGGCTGGAGGGAAACATCTGTGTGACGATTCCCAGCAGACTGTTGTTTCCCGCGAGAAAGAGCCGCTCGATTTGATCCGCCCGCTCCAGTTGATGGACACCACGCTGCAAGACTACCTGTGCGCCCACTGCGATCAGGATCCCGATCAGGCCGGCGGCGAGCCGGAAGCGGTCCTTGCTTTTGCCGATATTGGTGAAGCGCATGAACAGCATCGCGACGATGGACGCGAGAGCCAGCGGGATGACGGGCAAGACCAGGAAGATGATCAGCGCGTGGAGGTAATAGAAAAAGCCCCCGCCGCTCTTGACGCCGTACGTGATCAATAGAGGCGCCAGCAGAAAAACCTCCGTGATGTATTCGTACAAGAGCGTCACCGCGAATTTGGCTCCGATGATCTGGCTCGGCTTCAGCGGCAAGGGAAGCAGATGCTGGATGTCCTGTGAATAGTAAAAGACCGACAGCACGTAAAAAATGCCGAGGAGAAAGATAGCCAGAGAAGCGATCGCCAGCCCCAGCCCCAAGAGAACGGCTTCCTGCCCATAAGCCTGAAGACCGTCGTACAGGGCAGATAAAAAGACCACATAGCCCGACATCATCGGGAACAGGCCGATCGCTACCAGGAGAAGCAACAGAGCCTTTCTCCATCCCTCTTTTCCCCTGCCCCCCCAAAGATTCCCACCGTTTCTCGCCAGCACTATGGCTAGCTTCCAGGTCTTACTCATGATCCGTCATCTCCAGGAACAAGCGCTCCAGGGACTCATTGGACTGGAAGTGCTCCTGCATTTCGCGGAACGTGCCGCAGAATTGCAGGACCCCTTTGTTGATAATAGCGACGCGATCGCAGAGCTTTTCCGCCACCTCCAGGACGTGCGTGGAAAAGAAGACCGTCCGTCCCGCGTCGGCATGCTCGCGCATCATTTCTTTCAGCGTAAAGGATGATTTCGGATCCAGGCCCGTCAGCGGTTCATCGAGAATCCAGACTTCGGGATCGTGAACCAATACGCCCATGATGACGATTTTTTGCCTCATCCCATGCGAATAGCTCTGGATCGAATCCGTCAGGGCGTCGGTCATGTCAAAGCGTGCGGCCAGCTTGTTGATCCGCTCCTGGCGCAGCTCTTGCGGCACTTCGTACATATCGGCCATAAAATTGATGTACTCGAGTCCTTTCAGACGCAGAAACAGATCCGGACTGTCCGGAACAAAGCCGAATTGCCGCTTCGCCTCTAGTGTATCGAGGAGAATATCCTTGCCGTTGATCAGCACCGTTCCCTGGTCGGGCCGGGTGATCCCGGTCATCATTTTGATGGTCGTGGTTTTACCTGCTCCATTCGGCCCCAAGAAGCCGAAGATCTCTCCGCTTGGAATGCGCAAATGCAGGTTGTCCACGGCTTTTGTCTGTCCATTGAAGCTTTTGGTGACTCCTTGTATATCAATCATCTCTTTCCTCCTTCTGGGTGCGGTGGGAAAGGAAGGTCCCTTTTTACATACGTTTGGCCGAGGGATTTGGTTGCAGGACGAGTTTGCGGGACCAATCGTGGTAACTGCGATTTCCTGCATGCGGCGAAATAAATTTCAAAACGCCAAAAAGGGAGCGGCGTCATCCACCCTCCCTTTTTTCTGAACTACGTATGGCACAGCTTTTTTAGGTTTGCGGCACAAAGCTGCCGTCCCGCAGCATCGTCAGTTCCCCCATGATAAAGGCCAAATCTTCATTGTCGTCGAGCAGGCCTTTCTCCTCCAGGGCTTCCAATCTGCGCAGCAGAATATTGGCAAAGTCCTGAATCTGGATCGGCTGCCCTTCCATATCGGCGTCGTCCAAAATCGTAATTTCTGTCAATGCCTCCAGATGCGTCACCATGCGGAAACCGCCCAGCTCTCCCAGGAATTCCTGCTTGTTTACTTTGGAGCGCTCCAGTTTTTGCAGCATGCTGACGATATCGTTCGCGTACACCGTGGGGAAAGCCACCTGGTAAAAATGACGGTTGGCTCCCTCATCCGTTTTAATGATCAGCACATCGATGCCTTCCGGCTTCTTCGCCTTTTTTCCAAAACCAAACATTGTTATCCACCTCGAATTCGTACTGCAATCACTCCCTCCATGATAGCCGCAATTGGCGGAAAGAAACAACCCCTATCTGTTTCCTGCTGGCCGATTGCAAGCCGAGCCAGGGGATGGAGGAAAAAGTTAACGCGATTGTCCGGCCCTCTTCCATCGCATCCTAGGGGGAGAATGTACGCGAATCGAGGTGCCCCTATGAAAAAGTGGTTGGTGCTAGTGATGGTGGCCGCACTCTTTGCGGGATGCGGAAACAAGGATCAAAAGGATGAAAAAGCCAAAACCCAGCAAACGAAAAAGAAGCAGCAGACGGTTGCAGTCCAGAAGCTCGACGAGCGGAAAAGCGATGCCGTTCTCTTCCTCAATCGGGCGGAGCGTGTCTGGGATGACTTGTACTATGCCGCGATGAACAACACCAAAGGGAAACCGATACGCGACGATGGGTTGACCTATCGGCCGCTTCCCGCCCGCTATGACAGCCGGGAGAAGATCGTCTCGCATTTTGCCCGCTTTTGGTCTCGGCCGATGGCGGAGCGCATGTACGACAACTTGCGGACAAAAGTCGTCAACGGAAAGGTCTACCTGGCCGAGCCGACCGCTACGTACCCGGTGCTGATCGCAAACAACAACACGACCATGAAAAAAACGGCGGATGGCTTGGTCGTCACGGTAACAGAGGCGACCTCCCCTTCTTTTGCCTCCGACCGCACGGTGCGCTATCTGCTCGTTCGCGATCAAAAGACCAAGCGGTATGAGATCAAATCGAGAACCGGCGCCTACGGCATGGAACAATTTGACTAACCCCCTTGACATTTTTATCCCGCCATGCGAATAATTATGAATTAATAAGCGCATAACCCAAAATGCTTTGACGGGGACCAGTAAAACTGTTGTGCGGACCAGAGAGCGAAATTCAGCGGCTGAGAGATTTCGCCCGTGAGCAAGGTTTGAAACCCACCCCTGAGCGGCCAGGGATGACCTGGACAGGTTTCTTTCACCTGTTAACAAAGAAAGAGAGCTGGACGATACCGGAGCCGTTTGTTTGCCCGTGTCGTCAAGTAAGGTGGTACCGCGAAGGTAAATCATACCCTTTCGTCCTTATGTCCAAGGAACGAAAGGGTTTTTTATTTTTATACGGACGAGGGAGGCCATACGGATGAAAAAGAGAAAAATGCGGCTGGTCGTAAAAGTGGGCAGCAGTTCGCTCGCTGCGATGGGAGGCGGCTGCGATCCCGGCAAGATGTCCCTGCTGGTGGAGGCGGTGAGCCGGCTGCGAAAAGCAGGCCATCAAGTCGTGCTCGTCTCTTCGGGAGCGGTCGCGAGCGGCTACCGGGGACTTGGTTATCAGCAGCGCCCCCGCACACTGGCGGCAAGACAAGCGGCTGCCGCAATCGGACAAAGCCTGCTCATGCAAACATATACACAGCTTTTTGGTGGGCATGGGCTTACCATTGCCCAAATATTATTGACACGGAGTGATTTTTCCCACCGGGGCCGGTATCAGCATGCCTTCCAGACGCTCTCGCTGCTGCTGGAAAAAGGAGTGCTGCCGGTCATCAATGAGAATGACACCGTATCGGTCGAAGAACTCACCTTTGGCGACAATGACATGCTGGGTGCGCTGGTGGCCGGACTGGTGCACGCCGACCTTTATATGATCCTGACTGATACAGACGGCCTCTACGACAAAGACCCGCGCCATCACCCGGACGCTACCCGCATCTCCTCTCTCTCCTCGATTACCGAAGAGGTGGAGGAGCTGGCCGGCGGCGCTTCCCAGCTGGGAACGGGCGGCATGCGCTCCAAGCTGATTGCGGCCAAGACGGCGCAGCAACTCGGCGTGCCCACCTTCATCGGACATTTGGGAGAACCGGACGATTTGACCGCCGTTCTTCGCGGGATGGGCAAAGGCACCTACGTCGGCTGTCAGGCTGACGACCAGGTCGGCCACACACTGCCGACGCGAAAGCAATGGATCGCTCTGCACTCCCCGGTCAGAGGCCGGATTACGGTAGATGCGGGGGCGGCTGAAGCCGTTTTGAAAAACAGACGGAGCCTGCTCGTCGCCGGTGTGCTGGAGGTAGACGGCTCTTTTCGGCAAGGAGAGGTCATCGATGTGTTTTGCGATGGACGGCTGATCGGCCGGGGTGTCAGCCGGTATGACGCGACTGAGCTGCATGCCCTGCTCTCTCCCCGCCGCTCTTCAAAGCCCAGCGCCACGGTGATTCACCGGGATCAATGGACAGAGGCCAGCTATCTAGCGTAACCGCATATAGACGACATAGACGGATAGAGGAAAACCGGTTAGAAAGGAAGAGGAATTCCATGGACAAAATTATCGAAGAACAGGTCTATTTGCAAATCAAGCAGGCAAAAACAGCGTCCCGCTCGCTTGCTTTGTTGAAGCGGCGCGAGAAAGACGCCGCACTCACGGAAATCGGCAGACAGCTGCTGCTCGATCAGGAAGCGATCCTGGCGGCAAATGAACAAGACTTGCTCAAAGCGGAGCAGGATCGCCAGCCCGCCGCCTACCTCGATCGGCTCCGGCTGACACCTGAGCGCATCCAGGATCTGGCCCGCAGCCTGCATCAGCTGGCCGAGCAGACCGATCCTGTCGGGGAGAGCATCGCCAGCTGGACTCGTCCCAACGGTCTCTTGATTCGTCAGGTGCGCGTGCCGCTGGGCGTGATCGGCATGGTCTACGAGGCCCGCCCTAATGTGACGGTGGACGCTGCGGCCATCGCTCTGAAAACAGGCAACGCCATCGTCCTCAGAGGGAGCCGCAGTGCGCAAGCCAGCAATCTGGCCCTCGTAGACAGCATCCGCAAGGCACTGGCACTGACCGGCCTGCCCGAGGAAGCCGTGCAATACCTCGCTGCTCCCGACCATGCGGTGGTCGATCTGTTGTGTACAGCAAACGGGCTGATCGATGTCATCATCCCCCGCGGCGGAGCAGCGCTGATCCAGCGCGTCCTGCAAAAATCGACGGTTCCCGTCCTGGAGACCGGCGTCGGCAATTGCCATGTCTACATCGACAAAACGGCGGAGTACAGCATGGCCGAGGCGATCTTGCTCAATGCCAAAACAAGCCGCCCGGGCGTCTGCAATGCGGCAGAGAGCCTGCTTCTCCACCAGGATTGGCCCAAACAGCAGCAGCATGATCTGCTCGCCCGCCTGCTGTCGGCCGGAATCGAGCTGCGCGCTTGCGAAAAGACGCGGGCCCGCCATCCGGAGCTGGCGGATCGCCTGATTGCGGCAGCCCCTGCCGATTGGGATACCGAATACCTCGGGTTGACGCTGGCTGTCGGCACCGTGGACAGCTTGGAGGATGCTCTCCATCATATCAGCCTTCACGGCACAGGGCATTCCGAAGCGATTGTAGCGGAGGACGCGGAGCGAGCCGAGCGCTTTCTCTCCGCCGTCGATGCCGCTTGCGTCTATCACAATGCGTCCACCCGCTTCACGGACGGCGGCGAGTTCGGATTCGGCGCCGAGATCGGGATCAGCACGCAGAAGCTGCATGCCCGCGGCCCCATGGGCCTGACCGCCCTTACCACCAGCAAGTACATCGTCAGCGGGTCCGGACAAATCCGCTGACAGACCTACACCGGATTACGGGTCCCCTCCCCGCACGGAAGTTCCGGGGGCTCGTCCACATAAAAGGAGGATTCAGCATGAGCAGCCGCTCCATCAATCTTCAGACCGTACGAATCGGTTTTCTCGGTGCTGGCTCCATCGTAGAAGCCATGCTCTCCGGCATCGAAAAAAAACGCTTGCTTTCGCCGGATCAGGTAAAGATCACCAATCGTTGCAACCAAGATCGGCTCCGCTCTCTCGCGTCGAAATTCGGCGTCATCGCTTGCGCAGAAAAAGACAGCGTGATCTCAGGCTCCGACGTCTTGATTTTGGCGATGAAACCAAAAGACGCTGCGGAGGCCTGTCTCGCCATGAGAGGCATGGTCAGAGAAGACCAGCTGATTATCTCCGTCATCGCCGGCGTCAGCACATCGTGCATCGAAGAATGGCTGGGAACCGCCTGCCCCATCGTTCGAACCATGCCCAACACCTCTTCCGCGATCGGGCTTTCCGTAACCGGTCTGGCTGCCAACGCGTATGTGACCGAGGAGCAGCTGCAGACGGCCACCCGCCTTTTTGAAGCGATTGGCTCTGTCTACACCGTGGCCGAAGAAGAGCTGGACATCATCACGGGTCTGTCCGGAAGCGGACCTGCGTATATTTATTACCTGGTCGAAGCGATGGAGGGTGCCGGCGCAGAGGCGGGACTTTCTCGTGAGATGGCCCGGCAGCTGACGGTCCAGACGCTGTTGGGTGCGGCGCAGATGCTGCTTCATACCACAGATGAGCCGTCTCTCTTGCGGAAAAAGGTAACGAGCCCGGGAGGCACGACGCAGGCAGGCCTGGAAGTTTTGGAATCGTACCGCTTCCATGAGGCGATTACCTCCGCTGTCCTGCGTGCTGCGGAACGGGCCCGGGAGCTGGGCGCCCAGTACCGCTAGTCAAAGCTGCCCCTCTCCCTCGCACCCGCCAATCGTGTATACTGGTAGGAACAAGCCAAACCAAGGAGAGTGCCGATGGAGATTTACGCCTTATACGGAACAAGCGGAACCGGCAAAAGCACCAGTGCCCTGCAGCTCGCTCATCGGCTGGAGATCGACGCGATTATCGATGACGGCATCTTCATCCACCAGGGAAGAAAGCTGGCCGGAACCTCCGCCAAGTATGAGAAAACAAAAATCCAGGCGGTCAAGCGCGCCATCTTCCACTATCAGGACCATGCCGACGAGGTGCGGCGCATGATCGAACTGACCGGCCCTCAGCGGATCCTGGTTCTCGGGACGTCGCGGCGGATGATTTCGCGGATCGTGGAAGCCCTCTCCCTGCCCCATCCGGTGCGGTACATCCCGATCGAATCGATCAAGCCGCAGCAGGAGATCGAAGCGGCTCGCTATATTCGGGAGACGCAGGGAAAACACGTCATCCCGATTCCCCGGGTCGAAGTGGAAAAGGATGCGCTGCAGCGGCTGATCGCCTCGGCCCAGCAGATTTTTTCGCCCAAAAAAGAAGTGATCGGAGAGACGACCGTCGTCCATCCGCCTTTCACCGGGGGACGGATTTTGATCCACCCGCAGGTACTGAAGAAGATCGTCCAGCTGACATGCGGCCGGTTTCCCGCGGTCAGCCAGATTCACAAAACGTCCTATACGTTTGAAGATTTGCCGCGGCTGTCTGTTTCCCTTACGCTGGCGGTGGCCTTTGGCACAAATCTGCCGAAGCTGATCGAGCAGATTCAAGAGGCGCTTCACGAAGAAGCCACATACTGCCTGAATATTGCTCCCGCGAGCATCGATGTGAAGATCAATGGCATCAACATCACAGCATAATCCTTTTTCTCCTGCCTCATGCTAACGATGTATACCCATCATCCTGAGGACGAAAGGAGCTACGCCGATGCCAGCGACCATGACTGCCCCTACGCAGACGAAAGCGCCGATCCCTGAGCCTCCCCGCGCCATCACCACCAAGGATTTGAACTACTTGAAGGACGCTCTCTCCTGGGAAATGCTCGCTTTCAAGAAGTTTCACTTCTTCGCCCAGCAAGCGACAGATCCCGAGGTGAAGCAGGCGCTGGAAAAAGCCGGACAGATGCACCAGCGGCACTATCAGAAGCTGCTTGGGCACCTGCAGGTGAACAACGCCGCCGTCATGGCTTCGATCCAGCAGACGATGCAAGCTCAGTCGCAGCAGCAACAAAACCAGGCTCGGTAAAGGGAGGGAAACCTGATGTCCAATCAAAATCAGATTGCCAATCCTCAAACGGGACAGCTCCCTCAGGTAAAAAGTCCGCAGATGAACGACCGGGACTTTATCAATGATGGCCTGGCCACATGCAAATACCTGACGGACAGCTTTAATGTTGCGGTACGGGAGGCAAGTCATCAGCAGTTGTTCGACGATCTGCTAAAGATCCTGTCGGAGACGCACCAGAGCGCTCGCGAGATGTACAACCTGATGTTTCAAAAGGGCTGGTACAAACTGGAGGCAGAGGAGCAGCAAAAGCTGCAGCAGGCGCATCAGCAGTTCAGCAATTACTCCTCGCAGTTTCCTTATCACTGATGGGCTGTACACAAAAGGGACATCCGGCAAGCGCTGGGTGTCCCTCTTCTCTTTTACGGAATGTCCCGTCCCTTCAATCGCGTCTCTCTTTCGGAGAGTCCTCCCTTTTTCGAAGAATCATTCTTACAAAGAGTCGCGCAGCAATTGCGAGAGGACGAATAAAGCCTCTTCCAGCTCCTCCTCTGCCGCATACGAATAAGAAATCCGCAGATGACGGGCATCTGTGTGATCGTAGATATACCCGGGGTTCAGCAGGATGCCCTTTGCCAACGCCCGGGAAAAAAGCGATCTGGCGGAGGTGGCCCGCTTGAGCCGCAGCCAAATGTAAAAGCCCCCCTGCGGCACCTGCCACTCGGCCAGATCGAAAAACCAGCGTTCCAAGGCTTGGCAGGCGATCGCTCTGCGCTCTCTCAGCGATGCCCTGATCATGGCCAAATGGCGCAGATAGCGGTCATGCTCCAGCCATTCCTTGGCCGCTATCTGCGACAGGGCGCTGGCTCCGTAATCTGTCTGCATCTTTACATCGGCCAGCCGCTCGATGACCGGCTCCGGCCCGACGATCCAGCCGATCCGCAGTCCCGGGCTCAATGTCTTGGACAAGCTGCCCGCATACAGGACGAGGCCTTTCTGATCCAGCGCTTTGAGCGGCGGAGGGCCCGGCTCGTCCAGCCACAGCTCCCCATATGCGTCATCCTCCAGGATGGGCAATCGCTCCCGCTCGCAGATGGCCATCACCTGACGCCTGCGCTCGGCGGACATCAGGATGCCGGTGGGATTGTGAAAAGACGGGATCGTGTAGAGCAGCGCCGCTTCACGCAGTTGCTTCTGTCTGGCCAGCGCTTCCGGGCGGATGCCCTGCTCATCCATCGACACTCCCAGAAGGCGCATCCGGGCTGATTGGAAGACGGACAGAGAGTACAGGTAGGAAGGACGCTCCAACAGAATGCCGGAGCCCTGCCGCAATATCCCCTGCGAGACCAGCTGCAAGGCCTGCAGCGCCCCCGACACCACGAGAATCTGCCCGGGCGAAGCCTCGATGCCCCTCGTTTTCAGGTAGGCACTGACCGCTTCACGCAGCGGCAGCCAACCTTTTGGCTCCGAGTAGCCGAGATTGGACAATTTGCCCCGCAGCGCGGCCAGGATGTCTTCCGTTTCGCGGTACGGCAAGAGACGCGGCGACAGCTCGCCTGTCCCCAGACGAATGATCGCCGGGTCGCTCTCAAATCGATTGATGTCCTGCACCGTCTCCGTATTGGACGGATGCTCCCCCAAACGCACGTAGCTGGGCCAATCAGGCGGCTCTCCCGAAGAGAGCAGCGACCAGGTGTTATTGCTCACGACCGTCCCGCTGCCGACCACCGACTCGATCAAGCCCTCAGCTTTTAGCTCATCGAGGGCCGTGATCAGCGTGCTCCGGTTTATCCCCCACGCTTCGGCCATCGCCCGCTGCGGCGGCAGGCTTCTGTGCACGGGCCAATCCCCGCTGGCGATCTTCTCTTTGATATAGGCGACAATTTGCAGATAAACGGGCTGATCCGCCTGTTTGTCCGGCTTCCAGTCCGTCGGCAGACCCAGTTTCACGCGATTCGCCTCTCCTCCCATTCGATTCGCCTCTCCCCCCGTTTGTGGACCTGTTCAGTCGGCCTTTGCGTTGTTTTTGCTTGGCTGCTTCCCGGCTCATCCAATCGTTCTCCGCTGCGCCTACTGGCTCCCGGCTGTTTCAGGCTGGCTGTCCATCCGTTTCCATGCGGTATAGGACCATTGTACAGGGAGCCGGTGAAGGATTCTACAAATTGGTTGGTCCGCGAGCGAACCAATTGGCTGGAGACATGACATTCTTTTTCACGTAAGCTGAAATTTATGAAGCAACGCTGATGGAATGCGAATGAAGTGAAGGAGGTTCCCTCGATGTTGGAAGCCATTCTGCACGGTTTTGTGCTCGCGCTGGGGCTGATTTTGCCGCTGGGTGTGCAAAACGTGTTTGTCTTTAATCAGGGGGCGCTGCAGCCGACCCTCTGGCGAGCGCTGCCTGTGGTGATAACGGCGGCGCTCTGCGATACCCTGCTTATCTTGCTGGCGGTGCTGGGCGTTTCCCTGGTCGTCCTTACTTTTGCCTGGCTGAAGACGATCCTGTTCGCCGTAGGGGTCTGCTTTTTGACCTACATGGGCATCCTGACCTGGCGAAGCCGTCCCGGGGTAGACAAACAGCAGGCGGAACGGTTTACGCCCAAGCGGCAGATCATCTTCGCCGCATCCGTCTCCCTGCTGAATCCTCACGCGATTCTGGACACGATCGGTGTGATCGGCACCAGCTCGCTCCAGTATGCAGGTACGCTCAAATGGGGCTTTGCCCTCTCCTGCATCCTGGTCTCGTGGCTCTGGTTCCTGTCACTTGCCATCGCGGGCCGCACCGCAGGCAAGCTGGACCCGTCAGGCAGGCTAATGCGGAGTTTGAACATCATTTCCGCCCTGATCATATGGGCAATCGCCCTCTATATGGCAATCGCTCTGCTTCGCGATGCGGCCTGGTAACTGGATCGATCTGCCTGTTTATCCCAAACAGGTCCAGGGCAGGATATAAGTAGCATCCATGCGAATAACCTGCTCGGAAAAGGAGCTGAAAGGGACATGACCCGTCAACGGTTGAGACAGTGGCGCTATCCGTTGATCGCGCTCTCGCTGATTTTGGGGCTGCTGGGCATCCATCACCAGTACCGGATCACAGCTTCCCCGGCAGCTGTCCAACGAGTGCAGACGATCACCATTTCCAATGCCGGATTTTTGCCGAACAAGCTGACGGCCCGCAAAGGCGAAGTCATCTCGCTGACCGTCATCAATACGGATATTCGCCCCCATAATCTGGTAATCCGCGACTTGCAGGTGTCTTCGATCGATTTAAAACCCAGCCAATCCACCACTCTGCAGTTCACCGTCGATCAGGAAGGGCAGTTTCCGTTTGTGTCTGACACGCCCGGTTATCCTGAGACGGGCTATCAGGGTGTCTTGATCGTAAATTAGCTCGGGCTATCACTCGGGCCGCGTCTTGCCGCTCGGGCTATCGCTTCCAGCCAAGGCGACCACTCGCCGCTCGGGCTATGACTCGCTGCCGCTGGCTGCGGCCGGCTGTTTCCACGGCCCAAAGCGGATCAGGAGCAGCGGGATCAGCCCGATTCCCGTTGCAATGCCAAAGAAGAGGTACGTCTCGAGGACGGACCACATGTCTTTGATCCAGCCCCCTGCCAGATTGCACGCCATCGATCCGAGTCCATTGCCGATCGAGGCAAACAGGGACAAGGCTGTCACCTGCAAGGAGGCCGGCGTGTCATCCCTGACGAACTGCGCAGCCGTTGCGAGGTAGAATCCGACAGACAGCCCCTGCATGAAAAAGAGCGCAATCACCAGGGTCGTATTCGGGGAGGTGCTGTACCACAGCCATCTCGCAGCGGAAACAGCCGCAGCCAAGAGAATCGTCAGCTCCAGGCCGTACCTTCTGACGAAGTAGCCGGCCATTTTCATAAAAGGCGCCTCGCTGCCGGCAAACAGCATGAAGGCCAGCCCTACACCCGCGATCGAACCGCCAATCTGCTGGTAGTACAGGGAAAACCAGATATTGTGCGCATTGATCGCCCCGTAGATAAAAAACGAAGCGATCAGAAACAGGACAAATCGAGGGAGCTTGAACAGTTCTTTCACGCCCTGCAGCATACCGGCGCCGATGCGGGGCACCGATTCCGCATGATCGGGAATTTTCCGTAAGATCAATCCAGCCAGAAGCAAAGCCGCGCAATAAGAAATGAAAATGCTATTCGTCCCCCAATTCTCCAGCGCAATTCCCGTCAGCAGCGCGGCCAGCGCAAATCCCACCGCTCCCCACAGGCGAATGTCGCCGAATTGGAGGTGATTCTCTTTGGCGTAGCCAAGCGCCATGCTGTCCGAGATCGGCACCAGCGCGCTTTGAAAAATAGACAGAATGACAAACAAGAGAAAGACGAAGGCAAACGTGGAAACGGCCGGAAAGAGCAGTCCCAGCAATCCGGCTAGAAGCAGGGCCATCATCAGGACCGGTTTGCGCACCTGAAAGCGATCGCAGATCATCCCCCAGACGGGCTGCGTAATCATGGACACCACGGGGGTAATCGCACTGATGATCCCGATTTGCGTGCCTGTCAGCTGAATCGATTGATAATACTGAGAAATCAGCGGATAAAACGAGCCGTACCCGTAGTAGATAAACAGATAGAGCGAGCATAATCTCCCATGACGCCAAACGGTGTCTTTCATTTCTTTCTTCCGCCTCCAGAAACTCGTGGTACAGTTTGGTCAGTTTGGTACATCGCTAGATAAAATGCCAACAGGACGAAAAAGACGGAAAGACGAGCACCGATTGCTCGTCTTTCTTCCATGAGTCTGTGAACAACGACAGCACGTCTATGTCTGCTGCGTGCCACCCATCCTTACTTCACCGAGGGGAGAATCTTCTCCATATTGACGGTCCGCTTCTTTTCCCACGTCTCCGGCTTGTTCTCATCGTACTGCTCGAGAAACTGGATCACTTCCTTGGTCAGCGGAGTCGGGGTAGAAGCCCCGGATGTGACGGCGACTTTTTTCTTGCCTTTCAGCCAGGCCAGATCCAGTTCGGACAGGTCCGCGATGCGATAGGCGGGCACATGGGCGATTTCGGTAGCCACTTGTGCCAGACGGTTGGAGTTATTGCTGCGCGGGTCGCCGACGACAATCGTGAGGTCCGCTTCTCCCGCCTGCTCGGCAACCGCCTCCTGCCGCACCTGGGTGGCAAGGCAGATCTCATTGTGAATCTCCACTTGCGGATACCGCTTCAAAATCGCATCCATCAAGTGCTTGACATCCCATTGGCTCATCGTCGTCTGGTTGGTGACGATCAGCCTATCCGTCGGGATCGACAGTTTTTCAATCTCTTCGACGGACTGGACGAGATGCACCCGGTCGGGAGCGATGCCGACCGCTCCCTCCGGCTCCGGATGTCCCTTTTTGCCGATGTAGATGACATGGTAGCCATCCGCTGTCTTTTCCCGGATCAAATCATGCGTCTTGGTCACGTCCGGGCAGGTCGCGTCCACGACCGTCAACCCTTTCTCCCGCGCCTTTTTCCGCACTTCCGGCGAGACGCCGTGAGCCGTAAAAATGACGGTTCCTTCGTCTATCTGATCCAACAGGGCGAGCCGGTCTTCCCCGTCAAGCGTTTTCACACCCATTTTCTCAAACGATTCCACAACATGCGCGTTGTGGACGATCATTCCCAAAATGTGAATGGGACGAGGCAAATCAAAGTTTTGGGCAGTTTTGAGCGCGAGCACCATGGCATCGACGACACCGTAGCAATAGCCGCGGGGGGAAATTTTAATGACTTCCACGTGTACCCCTCCTTACCGAATAAGCATACTGCCCTCATTATACCTTATTTGTCTGCAGCCCGCTTCAATTCATACACCTTTAAATTATTGTAAACGACTTTGAGCAGCGGAACAGACACGCCGAACTGCTCCGCTTTTTGGATCAGATAGCCCTGCAGCTGATCTGCCTCTACGGGCAATCCTTTTTCCATATCGCGCAGCATGGAAGCTTTCATGCCATAGCTCTGGTTGAGAAACGTCTGCATCTGCTTGTCCACGATATCCGCATCGATCGGCGCTCCGATCTTCCGCATGACCGAGGCGCTCTCTTCGGACAGCTGACGAGTCAACTCCAGGCCGTAGACCGCTTCGCGGATCGGACCCACCGATGCGTTCATCAGCGTGGTGATGCCGGAGAGCGTCGTGATAAACAGATACTTATGCCACATGTCGCGCTGAATCTGGGTGCTGGCTCGAAAAGACGCCTTCGTCCCGGAGAAGGCCTGCTTCAGCTTGTCGATCCGCTCGCTTTCTCCCCCGTCCCATTCTCCGAAAACGAGCTCGTGAATCGGGCTGGTCTGGACCACCTCGCCGTCTGCATTCAGGGTCGTCTCGATGAAGCACAAGCCGCCCAATACGCGCTCCCGGCCAAACCGCTCGAACAGCGGCTCCATATGGGCGATGCCGTTTAACAGCGGCAGGACCATCGTGTTTTCTCCTACATACGGCGCGATCGCCGCCATGCTGTCGGCCAAGTGGTACGCTTTGTTGGACAAAAGCACCACGTCAAAAGGGCTTGCCGCCTCCCCTGCGGCGACCAGCTGCGGCTCGCGGACGTGGATATCCCCGTGGATACTGTTTACCCGCAATCCGTTCTGCCGCAATTGTTTCCGCCTTCTCTCCCTGACAAGAAACGTCACATCTGCTCCAGCCTCGGCCAATCGCGCGCCAAAATACCCGCCAACCGCTCCCGCTCCCAGGATCAATACCTTCACCGATAACCCCTCCACTCCATTTGCTTTGCATCACTCGTCTATATTTTACAAAAAAGGAACCGGACACAACAGTCTCCAATATGATGTCAGAAATACTAACATATAATGTCAGGAAAACTCTTGACAGATGTTTGTCTCTGCTTCTATAATCTCCATTAGAAAAAACAAAGCATTTTCGAACGATAAACGTTTCATCGCAGAAAAACATTCGTGAATGGAGTGGTTTTAATGGATTCGAAGGCAGTATTGTCGCGTATTAACACAGAAAACATCGAATTTGTGGACTTCCGCATCGTCGATCTGCTCGGCCGGCAACACCATGTGACCGTTCCCGCATTTGCAGTAGACGAGGATACCTTCGCGAATGGCATTGCGTTTGACGGCTCCAGCCTGGTCGGCTACAAAGGCATCGAAGAAAGCGACATGGTGGCGATCCCTGATTTGGCCAGCGCCTATATCGACCCTTTCGTGGCAGCCAAAACCCTCAATATCGTCTGCAATATCCACAATCCCGACGGCACCCCCTACGCCCGCGACCCGCGCGGAATCGCCTTGCGAGCCGAAGCCTATCTGCAAAAGCTGGGGATTGCTACTGACGCCTACTTCGGCCCTGAATCCGAATTCTTCCTCTTTGACCACGTCCGTTACGCCTCCGGCCCGTCCGGCTCCTTTTTCCACATCGATTCTGAAGAAGCCTACTGGAATACCGGCAAGGAAGAAAAAAACCTGGGCTATAAAGTGCCTAACAAAGGCGGCTATTTTCCCGTGCAGCCCACCGATTCGCAAGCAGACATCCGCAATGAAATGTGCACGCTGCTGTCTGAAGCTGGGCTGAAGGTAGAGCGGCATCATCACGAAGTGGCCACCGCCGGTCAGGGCGAGATCAACTTCCGCTTTGACACCTTGACACGGACGGCGGATCATCTGCTCCTGTTCAAATACATCGTGCGCAATGTCGCGGCCAAGCACGGCAAGACCGCTACCTTTATGCCAAAGCCGATCGTCGGCGACAACGGCAGCGGCATGCACGTCCACCAAAGCCTCTTTGACGGCGACACTCCGCTGTTCTATGAAAAAGGCGGCTACGGCAACCTGAGCGAAATGGCTCTCTTCTACATCGGCGGCATTCTGCACCACGCTCCTGCCCTGATCGCCCTGACCAATCCCAGCACCAACTCCTACAAGCGTCTGGTGCCCGGCTATGAAGCTCCGGTTAATCTGGTCTTTTCCAAAGGAAACCGCTCCGCTGCCATCCGGATTCCCGTCGCCGCGGTTACTCCCAAAGCCTGCCGGATCGAATTCCGTACGCCGGACTCGACCGCCAACCCGTATCTGGCTTTTACGGCGATGCTGATGGCCGGACTCGACGGCATCCGGCGAAAGCTGGACCCGCGCGAGCTGGGCTTTGGCCCGATCGACAAAAATATCTACGATATGTCCCCGGCAGAAAAAGCGGACATCATGAGCGCGCCAGGCTCACTTGCGGAAGCTCTGGCTGCCTTGGAGCGCGACTGCGACTTCCTGATGGCGGGCGACGTGTTTACCCCGGAAGTGATCGCAGCCTGGATCGACCTGAAGAGAGGCGAGCTCGAGCAAGTAGAGCGCACTGTCAATCCGAAAGAATATGAGCTGTATTACGATCTGTAAGAGAAATAGGCCGATCGGGATGAAGCGCGAGGCGATCGGGGCCACCTATTCGCTGGACCGCGAGCCCAATCTGGCGATTATCGTGGACAAGTTCGGCCCCAACTCCGGAGAGGCGCGCGGCGCGCTGGGCGTCTACATCTGCGGAACGCTGTTCGGCGCCATCTACATGTCGATTCTGGCCAGCATTCTCGGCAGCACTGGGTGGTTCCATCCGATCTCGCTCGCCATGGGCGCAGCCGTCGGTTCCGGCAGCATGATGGCGGCAGCCACCGGCTCCTTGACCGTCCTGTTCCCGGAAGCGGCGAAGGATATCGCCTTCTACTCCGGGGCTGCGAACCTGGTGATGAGTATCATCGGCACGTATATCTGCATTTTCTTCTCGTTGCCGCTCACGCAGCGCCTGTACAAATGGCTGGAGCCGATTCTCGGACGCAGATATCCTAGCAGCACAAACGGGGAGGAAAAAAGCGCATGAATCAAATCCTGACACTCTTCATCATCGGCGCGATTGTCCTGGTAGGAAACTGGATCGGCTATGACGTCACACCGGCAGACTCCCTTCCCGGCATTTTGCAAAAAACCCTCATGGAGCCGCGAAAGCCGCGCTACATGAGGGTTTTTTGGTTTTTTTGATCCTCCTGCATGGCGGACAGGATCATCGGAGACAACAAGCTGTCAGCGGCGCAACATCGCGGTTAGCTCCTCTACGCTCCGGGGGATGCAGCCATCTGCGCTCATTTCGCGAAAGGCGGCAGGCAGCGCTTCCCACACCGCCAGAACAGCCGGGATCCGCAGGTGGAGACGCTCCAGGCAGTCCCGCTGTGAGAATACCTCTGCCGGCTCTCCTTCCAGCACCAGCTTTCCCTTTTCCATGACCAGTACCCAATCCGCCCAGGCGTAAGCGAGGTCGACATCGTGCGTCGCCATCAATATCGTGGTGCCCGCCGCGTGAATCCGCTCCAGCTCCTGCATGAAGCTCTTCGTCTGCCCCTGGTCCAGATAGGCGGTCGGCTCGTCCAGGAGAAGCAGCTCCGGCTCCAGCACCATCACTCCGGCCAAGGCTACGCGCCGCTTCTGTCCGAGGCTCAGCTGATGAATGGGCCTCTCCGCCCAGTCCAGCATCCCGAAGCTCTCCATCACCCGCCGCACTCTATCCCGTATGACTTCCGCCGGCAGCTTTTGATTGCATAAGCCGTAGGAGAGATCCTCCGCTACCGTAGCGGCAATCAACTGCTGTTCCGGGTCCTGAAAGACAAGGCCGATTTTTTGCTTGAGCGCGAGCAGCCCGGCGCGATCGCGGGGCAGCGTCTTACCCTTCCAGAAAACTTGGCCCTCCTCCGGACGCAGAATGCCGTTTGCATGCAAGAACAGCGTCGACTTGCCGCAGCCGTTGTGTCCCAGAAGAACGCATCTTTTCCCCTCCGGGACCCGCATGGTCAGGCCCTGCAGCGCCGATTGCCCGGCACCGGGGTAGGTGTAGCGGATGCCAGCAAATCGAAGTATGTCTCGGTTTCCTTCTGCCGTCACTTTTCTCATCCTCTCATCCACCATTCCAGTATCGCGAGAACAATCAGCCCCGCCGCCGCCTCCCGCTGATACCGCTTGGACGGGGCGGCAGATGCGACGGTCCCGATCACCTGAAAATCATCGGCAAATCCCCTCGCTGTCATGCTGATGTACATCTGCCGGTAGCGCAGCATCGCCCGGGCAAACAACTGAAAGACCAGCCTGGCCGCATCTTTCAGCGCAGCTGTCATGCCCGCGTGCCCGCCCCTCGCCCGCTGTGCGATCCACATCTGCTGAGCTGTCTCCAGCAGGACGAAAATAAAGCGGTACATAATCATCAGAAGATCCGTCAGCACGGCAGGGACGCCCAGCCTCCGGAACACCTGCAGCAGTTCTGCGAACGGAACCGTGAAGAACAGGAAAGCGAAGCAGACAAAGGCCGCCTGTGAACGAACGGCTAAGGCCCATCCCCTGCGAAATCCCTCTTCCGTCACGTAGACCACCCAGCCGCCCAGCTCCCGGCTCGCCAGAACTCCCGCTGCCGGCCCTGCCGTCTCCAGCCGGGCTGCCTCCAGCAGAAGCGCGGGCATCCCCGCGAGCAAAAAGACGAGAGAAGCCCCGACAGCCGCTACATATACCCGCCAAGGGGTCCGCGCATACACCAGGATCCAGACGCTCATCCAGACGAACAGCAGCGCCTGGACCGGCGGATGGCTGATCAGGGCGAGGGTCAAGGCCGCAAGGGAAAACAGCAGCTTATGTGCGGCGGGAAGACGGCGGAGTCCGCTCTCGTAGGCAAGCGCGTCGATCCGCCTGATCATTCGCTCTTCTTCTTCATCCGGCCGCGATACAGGCCGAGCGCGTATCCGATGACTCCCGCTCCCAAAGCCGCCTGGAGGGCAAACAAGAGGCTTTCCGTTTCTCCGCCGGGCGGCTCCAGCACAGGCTGAAACCACGGCTGATAATCGGGGGCCAATTCCGCAATCGCTTCCTCCGCCACGCCATCGGCTCCAGGGAATTCCGAATCGTTTATCATCAGCAAGGGGAGGACAGCCAAGGCGGCGACCATCAGCAGCAATAGTCCATTCGTCCAACGCTTCACTCCTCAGCCCTCCTTTTTCAGCAGCCGCAGTTGCGACAGTTCTTGTCCGTTGTAGGTTTGAAGCCAGTTCCACACGAGCACGGTCAACAGTCCCTCACTGATCGCCAGCGGCACCTGCGTCAGCCCGAATATGCCTGCAAACTTGGCCAAAGAAGCGAGAATGCCTCCCGATTCGGCCGGAAACGCCAAAGCCAACTGTACCGAGGTGACCAGATAGGTGCTCAGGTCGGCCAAGGACGCCGCGAGAAAAATCCCGATTTTCTGATTGCCTCTCCTGCCAGCCACGAGCCGATAGACGGCGTATGCCACGACGGGGCCGACAACCGCCATCGAAAACGCATTGGCTCCCAGCGTGGTCAATCCCCCATGGGCCAGCAGCAGCGCTTGGAATAGCAGCACCAGGCTGCCCAGCACAGCCATCACCAGCGGGCCGAACAGGATCGCGCCCAGCCCCGTCCCTGTCGGATGCGAGCTGCTTCCCGTGACAGAGGGGATTTTCAACGCGGACAGCACAAAGGCAAACGCTCCCGCTACCCCCAAGAGCAGTTTAAATTCGGGGTGATCCTTGACAATCCGGTTGATCGACCGCAGCCCGAGGAAAAAGAACGGCAAAAAGACGGCCCACCAGAAGAGCGACCAGCCAACGGGCAAATACCCCTCCATAATGTGCATGGCATGGCCGGTCTCCGGCTCATTCAGCAAAAAGTACAGCACAAACCCGGCGATCAGAAGGCCACTGGCCGCCGTGCGTCTTCTGTTGTTCACAGCAATCACTCCCTTGCTCCTTTTGGAGAGCAAAAATAAAACAAGCTCACCCTGAGCGGATGAGCTTGGCAAAAAGCAGCCCCACGACGCGGCAGCGTGCAGCACACGCTGCGAAAAACGCTTGCGAGACCGTCGTGTTCGTCTTGGCTCACCTCTCCTTTCCTCGAAGGCTGATGGGTGTAGCAGCGAGGTAGGTCTCCTGGCTTCCGAATCATCACACTCTTTTTGCCTTCCCCATCCTGAAATGAGTGGCTTCATGCGAAAAGAGCATTCCCCGGTTACAGTGGCGGGACCGCTCGGGATTTTCACCCGATTCCCTGTTACCCCTTACTTCTCATAAGGGCACCTGGCTGCACAGTATTTGATTGTCAACGAACCGGTTTACCGCAGGGGCCTGCTTTGCGCCGGCCCAACTACCGGGCATCTGCTCCGATCGCTTCGCTGATGTGAGTAAAGCCGTCCTGCTCCAGCAGGCGAAGCAGCTGCTTGTTGATCATCTTGGCGATGCCCGGCCCTTGGTAGGCCATGCCGGAGTACACCTGGACCAGACTGGCTCCCGCGCGAATCTTCCGGTACGCGTCCTCGCCGGTAAAGATGCCGCCGACGCCGATGATCGGCACGCGGTCCCCCACTTCCTGAAAGATCTCTTTCACCCAGGCGGTGGCTCTGGCTTCCAGCGGCTTGCCGCTCAGCCCGCCTGCTTCGCCGGCGCGGGGATGGTTGTGCACAGGCTCGCGGGAGAGCGTCGTGTTGGTGGCGATAATTCCGGACAGTCCTTCCTCCACCGCCGCCCGGACCACATCCCGCATCTGCTCGTCCGCCATGTCGGGTGCCACTTTGAGCAAAATCGGCTTGGCACTCGTGCCGCGCGCCTCCAGCTCTGCAGTCTTCTCCCGCACTGCGCGGATCAAGGCGCGCAAACTCTCGGTCTCCTGCAAATCGCGGAGATTGGGCGTGTTCGGCGAGCTGACGTTGATCACAAAGTAATGGCCGTAGTTGTACAGCATGTCCAGACATTTGCTGTAGTCGCTCGCGGCCTCTTCATTAGGCGTCATCTTGTTTTTGCCGATATTGATCCCGATCGGCACATCTGCATAGGCGTAATCGATCAGGTTCTGGGAGGCCAGATACGCTCCCAGGTTATTAAAGCCCATCCGGTTGATAATCGCCTCATGCTCTACCAAGCGAAACAGGCGAGGCTTGGGATTCCCCGGCTGCCCTTGGGGCGTGATCGTACCTACCTCCACGAAACCAAAGCCGATCGCGGCCAGGGCATGATAGACCTCTGCATTTTTGTCAAAGCCGGCGGCAAGCCCTACCGGATTGGGAAAGGAAATTCCCCACAGCTTGTTTTCCAGCCGCTTGTCGCGCACCTGGTACATCATTTTCAGCAAGCTCTTGGCGGCAGGGGAATTCTCTGCCGTCTTGAGGAGATGGACGGTTTTTTCATGCGCTTCTTCCGCGTCCATCTGAAACAGGAATTTCCGCACTAAAGGATACATCGTTGCACTCCTCACTCCGTTTATTCTGCCTAGTAGCATAACATATTTTTGAGGAGCGTGTACATGCGATCTGTTTGGCACGCAAAAACAGCCCGCCCCGATCAGCAGGGCTGTTGTCTTGTCTTGGTATATCCGGTTGGTGCCTGCTTAGTTTTTCACCATCAGCGCTTCGTCGAGCGGTGTGTACGGCAGGTTTTGCGCATCGGCTACCGCTTTGTAGGTCACTTTGCCGTCGATCACGTTTACGCCTTTGGACAGCGGACGGTTTTCGGCGATGGCTTGGCGGTATCCCTTGTTGGCCAGCAGCACTGCGTATGGCAAGGTCACGTTGGTCAGGGCCAGCGTGGACGTGCGCGCTACCGCACCCGGCATGTTGGCTACGGAGTAGTGGATGACGCCGTGTCTTTCATAGGTCGGATTGTCATGGGTCGATACGCGGTCACAGGTTTCGATGGAGCCGCCTTGGTCGATGGCCACGTCGACGATGACGGAGCCAGGAGCCATGGTTTTCACCATATCCTCTGTAACCAGACGAGGCGCACGAGCACCCGGGATCAGTACGGCACCGATGAGCAGGTCCGCTTTTTTCACGGCATTGGCGATGTTGAAGGAGTTGGACATCAGCGTTTGCACGCGGCCTTGGAACAGGTCGTCGAGCTGGCGCAGACGGTCCGCGTTCACGTCGATGATGGTTACATTGGCACCGAGGCCCAGCGCCATTTTCGCCGCGTTGGTACCGACGATCCCACCGCCGATGACGACGACTTCACCCTTCTGCACACCTGGTACGCCCCCGAGGAGCACACCCTTTCCGCCATACGGCTTTTCCAGGAATTGCGCGCCGATTTGCACGGACATGCGTCCTGCCACTTCGGACATTGGCATGAGGAGCGGCAGAGCGCCATTGTCCAGTTGGATGGTTTCATAAGCGATAGCTACCACTTTTTTCTCTACCAATGCACGAGTCAGTTCCGCTTCCGGAGCCAGGTGCAGGTACGTGAAGAGGATTTGTCCCTCACGGAAAAAGCCGTATTCACTGGGCAGCGGTTCTTTTACTTTCATCACCATGTCAGCATTCCACGCTTCCGCAGCGGTCGCTACGATTTCGGCGCCGACGGCTGTGTAATCTTCATTGGTGAAACCGCTTCCCAAACCTGCGCTGTTTTCGATGCGGACCGTATGTCCATTCTGGACCAGAGCCGCAACACCTGCTGGCGTAATGGCTACGCGATTTTCGTTGTTCTTAATCTCTTTGGGAATCCCTACAATCATCGAACAAGTCCTCCTTTGCAAATGCCGAATAACGAGATTACCTACATTGTACAGCGTTTACAGACCGAGTTTCCTTGGGGATTCCCTTAATCTTGCGTTCCTCCTATTTGTGAAAATCCACAAAAGAACTATTGTTCCCTGTTTAATTTGTCCAGTTTCAACTCCAGATAGAGGGAGACGCGTTGATTCATGTCTTCCAGATCCACCTGCATGATTTCCTCGATTCGCTTCAATCGGTAGCTGAGTGTATTGATGTGAATATGAAGCCGATTGGCCGTGACGTTTACCTTGCCGGCGGCATCCAGATAGGTCTCCAGGGTTTCGGTCATCGCGGTCTGGTTTTCCGCGTCATATCGCTTTAGTTTTGCCAGTCTTTCATTTTCGTACCCCTGTTCTTCGTCCCACTGCTTCAGCTTGATCAGATAGCGGTAGATTCCCAGCTCGTGATAGCCGTGAATGCCCTCGGTTTCCCGCGGAAACAGCCGCTTGATCTTCAGGGCGTGCAGGGCCTCGTGATAGCTTTTGACGATATCGGCGTACGCCTTGTAGCTGCGCCCGTAGCCTGCCGTCACCTGTCCCTGGCTCTCATGCGACTGCAGCTTACCGAGAGAGTCGGCGAGGAATTGCTGCACTTTGCGGATCAGGGCCTCCTCCACTTTTCTGCTCGTCCCCTGCTGTCCGATCAACAGGATGATTTGACTCCCGTCTACGACCCAGAGCAGCTTGTCCCGCATCAGCAAGGGATAGAGGTACTGCTCCAGCCGCATCCCGGCGGCCTCGATCACGCAGATCAGGTAGGGAGCGGTCAGATTCAACTGCAGGCTCTCCGCCTTCTGGCGGATCAGGGTGTCGCTGGAGTGGTTGCCCAGCAGCAGCTCCCATAAAAACTCTTTGCGCCGCTGCTCCTCCGCTTTCCGCTTGCCCTGCCGCTGGATGAGCCGGGAGACGGCAGACCGGGCTGCCTGGCGCAAAATTTCGTCGTCTTCCTCGGTAATCGGACGGTTGACCTCGATGGCCCAGATGTACCCGAGCACATCGCTTCCTTTGCGAATCGCGATGGCGACCCGTTTTCCCAGCCCTACCTCATCTTTGGCAGGGATGTGGACAGGCTCATCCTTCGTCAGAAGCTCCTGGAAGACGCCGTCCTTCCACAGCCGGGTCAGGACCTTTTCCGGCACCCGCCTGCTCATGATGGTGGACCACCTGGCCTGGTCGGTGCTCTCGCCATGAGTGCTGTACGCGATCAGCTTGTGGTCGGCGTCCTCGATCGTGATCGGATTTTGCAAAAGCTCCCCGATGACATCGGCCAGCTCATCAATATCGGCATGCTGATAATTTTGGAAATAATTCATTTGATTGGACACAGCTCCACCCTCTTTGCCACTCGTGTGAGGCTATGACTCCATTATACCGGAAAGATGGCGTGACGTTCTCGCAAAAAACGTGAAAAAGCCGCCCTGACGGTGAGGCGGCGTTTCTCCTATCGTTACACCAGACGAGAGATGGCGTCCAGGATTTGTTCTTTTTGAAAGGGTTTGACCACAAAGTCGCGAGCTCCGTTTTTCATGGCTTCCAGCACTTTTTGCCTGTGACCGATCGCCGAACAGATGAGGACCTTGGCCTCTTCATCGATCGTCAGGATTTCTCTCATCGCTTCGATTCCTTGCATGCCTGGCATGGTGATGTCCATCGTGACGATGTCGGGCCTCAATTCCTTGTACTTCTCGATTGCCTCCAGTCCGGTGGTCGCCTCTCCACATACCTCGTGCTTCCCGGCAACCATCTCGGTCAGGAGTTTTCTCATGAACGCCGCATCGTCTACAATCAACAAACGGGCCACGTAGCTTTCCCCCCTGAAATGTCTCATCTCCTTACTTTTACAGAAAATGAGAGACTTGTCCACGAGAGAAAATAGCAGTTTTTGTCGAAATTGCAGTTTGCCCGTCAGCTTTCGGCTCCGGCCTGCTCACTCGGCTGTAAATCCGATCGAACGGTCCGTTTCTTCTGTATGGACCGCGGGACTATCCGGCTCGGGGTGAGGCGTGGTTTCCCCTATTTCCGGCAAATCCACCTGTCTGACTTCGTCGGGGATATGGATGGGGGGAATTTCAATCAGATCCTTTTTCACCGGCTCCACCTCCTGTATGTTCCGTCAGGGTTATCATGCCCTGAGCCTTCTGTTCCCATTCCTTGCTCGCATGATCAGGACCCCTAGTTGGACATACTTTGAGTGGCGAACCTGCCACCGTTTTGCCCTGCACAAAACCACGCATCGAAAGGGGAGGCACACATGTACCAGCGTAACGAGCAACATCCCGGCCACATCCATCAGCAGTATGCCGATCTGCACCGACGCCATGCGCAAGCCTACCAGCAGCAAGCGATGTATCATCAGGAGCAGGCTGACCTGCACCATCGCAGCGCCCAGGCCTACAACCCGCAGGGGGGTCAGGGGCAGAGCCAGTACCTGAACGCCTACAACGAAAAAATGACAGCGTATAACGATCAGGTTTCCCCCGTCGCACTCGTTTTCAGGGGGCAAATCTCTCCCGAAGCGATTCAATCGCTTAACCAGTACCACAATCCCTATGCACATCCTTCCAATCCGGCTAATTCGCACCTCTCCCAGCACGCTGCGCATGCGACCGAAAATCAGCGCGCTTTGCGCAGCGGCTACCGTTTCTGACCCGGGTCCGATGAATTCCTTTTGAGGCCGATGCTTTCGTGGAGCATCGGCCTCCTCTTTTTTACAGGGAGGATTTTGTCCGAAATTGTAGAAATGTGTTCAATTACGTTTCTTAGTTTGGAGGTAGTAACAGTCATGCCCAAGCTCCAGCCCATTCCCGTCTTGTTTCTCTGCCTGGTGATCGCGCTGTTGGTGCTCAATACCAGCCAGTTCCTGACCAGCTTGCAACATTTGAAGAGAATAGACGCTACCGGCATGCCTGACCGTCAGATCAAAATCGCCCTCATGCTGGAAGGCCCCACCTATGATCAAGGATGGAACAGCAGCGCTTTGGAGAGTTTGATCGAACTGCAAAAAACGCACAGCTTTTTGCTGGACATCGCCAGCAATTTGGACCCCGATCAGATCGCCAACGTCGCCAAGGATTACGCTTCGAGCGGCTACGACCTCATCTTCGGACACGGCGTCATCTTTTCCCAGCCCTTCTCTGAAGTTGCTCCCTACTATCCCGAGACTCGTTTCGTATCATTTAACGGCGAAGCCCCCCATCTCAACCAGACGACGATCCGCTATGACATGTGGCCGGCCGGTTATCTGGTAGGGCGGCTGGCAGCCCGTATGTCCAATTCCAACAAAGTAGGCTATATTATTATCGATAAACCAACGGAATATGACCAACTTTCCGGATTTACGAAAGCCGTCAAGGAGACCTCGCCAAGCGCGGAGGTGATCGTCGGCAAAATCCAGGATTTCAACGATATCACGGGTGCCACTGCGGCGGCCAGGGACATGATTGCCAAAGGCGTTGACGTCATCTATACGACCGGTGACAGCCTGAATCTGGCCGTTATCACGGAGGCCCAGCGAGCCGACATCTATGCCATCGGCTACATTGCCGACCAGCGCTACATCGCGCCGGATCACGTGCTCGCCTCGATGATTCAGGACGTTCAGCAATGCTACCGGACCGTAGTCCAGCAGTTTACGTCCGGCGACTTGCCTGCGGGGACGGTTACCTATGGCTTAAAAGAGGGAGTCAATCGTCTCAGCGGATTCGGGCCGATGGTGCCCCAGGCGGTACGAGACGAGATCAAAAGGGATCTGGAAAGGCTCATAAACCAACGCTAGTTATATGGAGGAGTTAGATGATGTCTCCGTTTCGCAGCTTAGGTTTTCAGAAGAAGATCATGCTCAGCTACCTGGTCATGATGCTCCTCATCGGTTTTGTCACAACCATCTTCAGTTTCCAGATGACCAAGGTGACCGCCGACGAGATGCATCTGACCCAAAACGTCCTGCCGCAGGCAAGCGCCCTCCTGGACGTCAAAAACCAGTTGTACCTGAAAACCTATGCGCTCAATATGTACACACTGACGCGGGAGCCGTCTTATTTGGATCAGTATTACACAAATCTTCTTAATACCTCTCGCTTTTCGGCCATTCCAAAAACAGAAGAAAACAGTGAACTCTTGTCCGTCATCGAACTGATCCGGCAGCTTGATTTCATTTTCCTGAACAAAATCAATCCGCTGCTTCAGGCCAGCAATGTGACAGCGGTCAGCTACGTGCTCGAACATGACGTGCAGCCGCGCATCAAACAACTGGAGCGGCATGTGACATACTCCCTCCATCAGCTGGAGTTTCAGACGAACAAGGAATTTCAGGAGACAAATGAATCGCTGAAGGTATCGCTCATTCTGACTTACAGCGTATCTGTGGCGGCCATCCTGTTTGGACTGTTTTGCACCTTTTACTTCCGCAGGGAGCTGATCCGTCCGATCCAGTCCCTGATTCAACAGGTAGGCGAGGTTTCCAAAGGGACGTTTGGCAAGCAGATCACCTACAAGACCAAAGATGATTTTCATGAGCTGGCGCAGGAATTCAACAAAATGTCCACCAGCATTTACCAGCTCTTCCAGAAGGACGAGGAGCGCAGGCATGTGCTGGAGGAAGAGAAAAACGTCCGAGAGCAGATATTGAACTCGCTTCCGGTGGGCATCATCACCCGCCACTTCGGTTCGGAGTGGGTACACATCAATCAAAAGGCGAAGGAACTGGTCCAACTGGATGGCAATTTCTTTCCGCTAACCAAGGAGCCCGATCTCTGGACAGGCGGACCCGGCGAACAGACGCCGTGGTTTGAGAACCGGAAGATCCAGCTGTATCGGGAGGACGGCAGCACATTGACCGCTCTGGTCTCCTATGTGCCTCTGCGCAACCAGTTCGATCAGGAAGCGGGATGGATGGTGGCCTTCTCCGACATTACCGAACAGGAGCAATTCCAGGAATACTTGCATCAATCGGAAAAACTGGCGATGGTGGGACAGCTTGCCGCCGGGGCCGCCCATGAAATTCGCAATCCGCTTACGGTGATTTACGGGTTTATCCAGCTGCTTCAGCAGCGGCTCCCGGAGGAGGAACGGGATCGCCACTACCTCCCGCTGATCCTGGAAGAGATCGAGCGGGTCAACCGCATTGTGACGGAGCTGCTCATGCTCTCCAAACCTTCGGAGCCCAATTATCGGGAGACTTCTCTATGCGAAGTGGTGGATTCGATCCTTCCTTTGATGAAAGGAGAGGCCGCGCTGCACGGCATCGAGATTCTCGACCTGCTGGACAAAGAGACGCGGCTGGAAGTGGATGTCGAGCAGCTGAAGCAAATTCTGCTCAACCTGATGAAGAACAGCATCGAGGCGATGAAAAACGGAGGAACGCTTCTCCTGAAAAGCGAAGTGGTGGATTCTTACGTGCGCATCTACGTTTCGGACAACGGCAGCGGCATCCCAAGCGAGCATTTGATCCGCATTTTCGACCCATTCTTCTCGCTGAAAGAAGAAGGAACCGGTTTGGGCTTGCCCATCTCGCGCCGCATGGTGGAGAATCACGGCGGCAGCATGCAGATTTTCAGCGAGGTCGGGGTAGGAACGGAGATCGTCATCACACTGCCGCTCCACCCCCAACGGCGTCTCTAAGGGTTGTCCACCTGATCGAGCCAATCGAACATGCGTCTGGTGTATGCCTCCAGTTGATCGCCCTTAAACAGGTGGCTGGCTCCCTCGGCCAGCCACAACTCATACGGCTTGCCGCATGCCTGCAGGGCATCAGCCAGGCGGCGTGCATGCAAGACCCCCACGTTCTCATCTTCGGTCCCGTGAATGATCAGCACCGGGCATTTGATTTCCGCAGCCCGAAACACAGGGGATCGCTCGATGTAAGCCTCTTCCTGCTTGCGCGGATGCCCGACGACACGCCGCAGCATTTTCCGCAGATCGACACGCTCTTCGTAGGTCAGCCGCAGATCGCTCACGCCAGCCCAGACGACAGCGGCCCGGAGACCCTCACACTCGATCGCCGCCAGCAGGGCCATGATTCCCCCGCGCGAAAAGCCGTAGACGCTGATTCTCTCCCTGTCCACGAGCGGAAGGCTGCGCAGCCGCTCATACGCGGAGAAGACATCCTGCCGGTCGGCCCCGCCGAATTCATCTCTGCCCTCCCCACCTTCATTTCCGCGGTAATGGGGAGCCAGGATCACATACCCGAAAGCCGCCATCTGGCTGATCCGCTCCGGCCTCACCCTGCCGACGCCCTTAATGCCTCCGCGGCAATACAGCAGAGCCGGGAGCATTTCCTCCGTGTGCTGAGGAACAGCGAGCAGCGCTTTGACGTGGAGCCCTTCGCTTTGGTAGCCGACCGTATAGAGAGAGACTCCCTCTTGTACCGATTCTTCCGCCCGGACATCGGCGAAGACGGACTCGATTTGTTTTCGCACGGTTTCTTGGCAGTTGTTCATGTTGACACCCCCTTCCCTCTTTTTGCCTATTATGTAAAAAAGAAAAAAGGACGGTTAGGTTCCGCCCCTCTTTCTCTCGTCATTATGCCAAGGCCTAGTAGCCACGTTTTGCGTTCTTTTTGTTAATGGTAGCCAGGTTCTCTTCGCTGTGCTTCAGCCATTTTTTCAATTTGTCTTCGAAGGAAGCCCCGCTGTCTCTTCTTGAATTGCCTCCGCGGTCGCCCCCACGATATCCACCGCCACGACGCTCCTCGCGCTCCGGACGCTCGGGAGCAGGCAGTGCGGCACGAACCGAAAGCGAGATCTTGCCTGCATCATCAATGGAGAGGACCTTTACTTTGACTTGATCCCCGACGGAAAAGTGTTCGTTGATATCCTTTACAAAACCGTTCGCAACTTGGGAAATGTGGACTAAGCCCTGCTCGGTTTCGCTGACTGCTACGAACATCCCAAACGGTTTAATCGCTGTCACTTTTCCCTCGATGATGCTTCCCACTTGTACTGCCATTCAGTTTGCACTCCTTTTATTATTTCCCAAAAATGGTGAGAACCTCTACCAGAAGCCTCATTACAATAGTATAGCAGAGATAATCAACGACTGAAAAGCCTATTCTTTCTAGGTGCGCACTTGCCGCGAGGGTTCCCCGCCGGTTTTTTCCGCGAGCGGATAGCGTACCGCTCCGCGCTTTTTCATCTGCCCTCCTGCCCCTGCCTGCACTTGCTTTCCCATCATAGGATGGTTGAGATTTTCAGATTTTATCATTTCTTTTTCCTATTTTTCAAGCCCAGGCCCACAGCGATGATCAACAGCATCGTCCCTGACCCGAGGCCGTCCAGGACCACATCCGCCACCTGTCCGGTCCGATCCGGCGTGAACGTCTGATGCCACTCGTCCAGAACGGCGGCGGCCAGACTGAGAAACGCGCTCCAGGGGAGAGCTGCCGCTGCGCTGAGCCGATGCCGCAATACGCGATAGAGGACGGCCGTCAAAAGGGCAAAGACCGTAAAATGCGTCCCTTTGCGCAGAAAGAATTCGATCATTCCCGCCGCACCCGTGTCGTCCATGCTGATCTCTTTTTTCCCGTAATGAAAAGAGAGATTCTTCCATTTTTCGGAAACTGTTTTTTCATCTACGTACTGGGAGATCGTCCCTCGCAAATCCTGTTTGGTGTACGGCTGGGAGGATGAGATGAACAACCCAGCCAAAATGCACACCAAGAGGAGGATATCGATCACCCGTTTCATTCTCCCCACTACGCTCCTCCTTCTCTTCGGAAACGATCATTGCCGTGAAAATTTGCCGCTTCTTTTTATCATAGCAAAAAAATGCGGGTGTGCTCTGGACCGAAATGCGTATTTTTTCCCCTGCTACTTTTCTCCCTGGCCGTGTAAAAGACGAGCGCATGCCCAAAGAAAATGCCAACCATCACAGGTTGGCATCTCTCACTTCTCTGGGCAATGGGAGGAAATCCTCGTCGGACAGCTCCCCGGGCCGGCCCGATGCGCTCTCGTGCACCCGCTCCCCGGAATCATCCCCCGTCTGTCGGGAGAATCGGCTTCGTTTCAACTCGCGGCGATCCTGCCGCCGCACCTTTTCATTTTCCCACCAGTTCCGCAGCCGTTTGCGGATGAGCGGAATCGTCCAAGGCTGACTGTACAAGCGGCGGTTCTCCGCAGCCGTGTGCACGCCGGGTACCAGGACGATCGCTGCATACCCGGCCAAAATCGTGCCGAGCAGCAAGGTTGCCGAGAAGGAGCCGTGCACATCATCCCCGCTTCCCCAGCCCAGTCCAAAAGGCAGACTGGCCAGGATGACCGAGGAGAGTACGATCAGGAGGGCAGGTACGGCCCGAGACGAGGCGGCCTTTACGCCGTCCATGATCGTCTCCGCAGCTTTGGCCGACAGGTGCAGGCGGTCCAGGAAAAGCAGTGTCTGCTGCACCAGCAAAGCCGACGTGGCGGCCATTCCGTAGAAGCCCATCACATTCAGCGGACGGTCGAGCAGCAAGAGGCCAAACATGACGCCTCCTGCGAGCACAGGCACGAAGGCGAGCGCGATGATGCTGTCGCGCAATCTTCGCTGAAGCGCCAGAGCAGCCGCCAGCACGATCAGGACGGCCCCGCTTACCGCGAGAAAGCGGCCGGTCTTGTCGGTGTTTTTCGTCTCCTGCTCCTGCTCTTTCTTCAGTTCATTGGCCGTCAGGATGCGGTACCCCTCCGGTATGGGCATCTTCTGTTCCATCTGCAACGGAATCGAAAAGGCCAAGCCGTCAATCCAGTCGGGCTGAGAGACGGCACTGCTTACCTTGATCACATACTGACCGTCCTCCCGTTGGAATACAGGCGGTTCGTCGGCCAGCCTCCACTCGGCCAGATCCTGCAGGCGGACAGCTCCGCCAGGGGTGCGGACGAGGATGTTTTTCACCTGATCCGGATGCTCCATCCAATTGTCGGGAAAGCGGGCCGTCACAGGGATCGCGCGCTCATTCCAGGCGAGACTGCCGGCTGCCTGTCTCCCCAGATAGCTCGCCAGCTGACGCCTGATTTCTGCCTCCGTCACCTGGTAGCGGGCCAGCATCTCCGGTTTGGGCGTCATCTCGATGTACGTGCCTGTGGTGCCAGCCCCGATCCTCTCGTCGGTAATGATCTCGCGGCCATCCTCATCCGTCCACTGCAACCCTTTCATCAGGGTGACCAGCTGATCGGCGATCTCTTTGGACGTGTGCAGAGACGGCCCTTTTATCGTGAGCTCCAGCCTGGTTTTCTGATCCTCGGAGACGATCATCGCGAATGGATCGGTATGGGGTACCTCTCTGAGAGCTTTGTCCAGCTCCTTTTCCAAATCCATCCGGCTGCGCGTCCAATTGTCTTTTTCCTCCAGATGCAGATAAAAGGTGAGGCTTTCCCGTGACGCTGCCGTGTAGAGATCGCGCACCTCTTCCAGCTTACGCAAGCGCTCCTCGGCCACTTGGGCGGCCTGCATCGACTGATCGATGCTGCTCCCCTGAATCATGGACAGAGAGAGGGTCTTTTGCTGCCCGTCTGTTTTGCCGTATGGGTCGACCAGCACAAACGGGTGAAAGAAGACGATCGCGAAAAGGGACGCTGCCAGCGTAACCCCATACGGCACAAAGCCCAGGCCGACAGAACGCTCCCATCTTGCCGCGAGACGCACCGCCCATCCTCTCCTCGTCTTTTCCCTGACGACGGCAGGAAAACCCTCAGGGATCCACGCTGCAGCCAACACCGGGACGATCCATCCATAGACGAGCGTCATCACGGCGGTGCCGAGGGGGATGATTGGCAGCGCATCGGTCAAAAGTGCCGCATCGGAGGCTTTGATGAAATCGGTGGTCAAAAGGCCCGTGAACACCGCCGCCACGATCACAATGCCCAGCAGGATCGGCCGCATCAGCGCCCAGACACTGCGCACACAGCCCTGTGCGGAGAGATCCCGCTCTTCCGCCAGCCGCAAAAAGAGCCAGACTCCCGCACCGGCATACAAGAGAGCAAACAGCAGCACCGGTCCGAGGGAAACGAGCGTAAGCGGCATCCCGACGAGCCACATGCCCCCGAGCAAGGCGCCTGTGGACAAAAGCAAGAAAAGAAAGGACAGGGTGCCAGCCGATACGCTGCGCAAGCGCAGGCCTACGGCAATCGCCGTCAGCGAGGCCAAAAGAATGACCAAAATGCTCCCATCCCGGAGAGCTGCCGACAAGATCCACGCGACATCGTGGATCAGGTCGATCTGATAGCGGCCGTCCGCAGCCTGCTTCACCTCGTCTACCGCATTGATCACCTCTGCGCGAAGCTGGGGCAGCTGGGAACCTCCTGCCGCATAGACGGTCACGGCGACAGCCGGTGAGCCTTTATAGACATGCACCGTCTCTCCCCTGCTTCCCCGCAGGTCGCGGATATCAGCCAGCGTTTTCAGCGGGACGTATCCTTTTCCGGTGGAGATCAGCTCGCTCGCCAGCTCCTGCGGACTGGTCCACTCCCGGCCCCAGCGGAAATTCGTCCGGTCCGCTCCCTTGCCGATCGTGCCGACCTGCTCCGCGGCACCCTTGGCCTGCAGCTGACCGAGCACATCGCCGGGCGTCAGGCCATGCGCCCGCAGCATCGTGGGATGAAAGACCAGCTCCACCTCCTGTCTGAGGCTGGCATCGTCGACCTCCACCCGGGCTACCCCGGGGATGGCCGACAATTTTTCCGACAGGTCTCTGTTCGCCGCATCGGCGATGGTTTGGATGTCGGAACCGTAGACCATGTAGGTGCCCACACGGTCATCCGCCAGATTGGAGGAAGACAGCTCCCAGCTGTCCAGAGGCAGCGTCCCGGACACCTCCCGCATGATTTGCTCCAGCTTTTCCCGGTCGCTGCCAAACAGCCGGACCTTCGTTTTGACGGTGAGAGAAGCCGTTTGATTCTGCGAAAGCGTAGAGATTTTCAGCGCCAGACCGCTTGCGCGAATCGCCTCTTCCACAGGGCGGGTCACCCGCTCATCGATCCGGTCCGCACTCAAGCCGGGGGCTTGCAGCCGGATCGTATATTCCGGGAGGACCCGGTCGGGAAACAGCCTGATTTCCATGCGCAGCGCGGCGCCCAGCGCCAGGAGACAGCACAGCAAAGCCAGCAGCTTGGCCAGCACCGGCCATGTCGAAGCAAACGAGCCCTTATTCATCGGCCACCTTCACCGCCTCGCCATCCACTACGTAGGACAAGCCGGAGGAGACAATCTGGTCGCCCGGCTCCAAGCCCTCCAGGACTTCGTAAAAAGTGCCGTACAGATTGCCCACCACAACGGGCGCTTTCTTGATCGAATTGTCATCGATTTTCATCACATAGTAGGACTCCTCCGCGACGCCGACACTGGAGATCGGGACCAAGAGAGAGCCTTCCGTCTTCACTTCGTATACGCAGGTGACGGCCATCCCGCCTCGCCAATGCTCGGCTTTGTCGCGAACGGTCACCTCCACCGGATAGGTGCCTGTGGACGTATCCAGAACCGGAGCGACGAAGGTGGTGACCCCCTCGGCCTCGGAGCCGTCCGCCGCCTTGACGATGACCTTCTTGCCCGTCTGCCAGCTGCCGATCTGGCTGCTGTCCACCTGCAGCGTCACCAGCCAGCCGGAGGTATCGACCAGGCGAAGCACCTCCTGTCCGGGACCGGTCCGCTCGGACTCCGTCTGGGAAATCGACGCCACGATGCCGGAAAAAGGCGCTTTCAACAGCGCATCGGCCGCTTCCTGCTGGGCACGGCTCAACTGGACATGAGCCTGCTGCACGGCCGCATTGGCCGCCTCGACCTCCAGCTTGTCGGCGCCTTGTCGCAGAGTGTCGTAGCGGATCTGCTGCTCTTGCAGCTGCAGCGCTGCCTGCTTGTCCGCCAATGCCTGCCGATCCAGCTCATCCTTGGAGATCGCTCCATTCGCATAGAGGATTTTGGCCTGGGCATGCTCTTCCGCGGCCTTGGCGGCATTCTGTCTCGCCTTCTCCACCTGCAGGCGCTGCGTCTCCAATTCATGCTGCTCCGGTCCCTGTAGAGCTTGTGCCCGGCGGATGCTGGCACTGGCCACCTGTCCCTGCGCCGCCGTCACCTCCTGCTGAAAAAGCGAGGTATCAAGCGCAGCCAGCACCTGCCCTTGCTTGACTGCGCTGCCTTTTTGGACCATAATCCGTGAGATTTGTCCCGAGCGTCCAAAGGAGAGCGACAGCTCCTTTAGCGGCGAGACCACACCGGAGATCTCCTGCGTAAGTCCCTCCTGCTGCTCCACGGTATAGGCTTTCACGGTCTTTACTTTGACAACGGCCTCTTCTTCAAACCGTTTTTTCATTTGTTGCACATTCTGATCCAGCTTTTCGCACCCTGCGAGGAGCAGGGCAGCCAGCGTGAGACCGACCCATTTCTTCATTCCATCAGCTCCTGCTCAAAACTCGAATTTCCTGTATGTTCGCATGAAAAGAAATCATTTTCGATTTTTATCGACCAAATTATATTTTACAGAATCTCCCGTTATTTGTAACACTTTTCTGTCACTTTTTATTTTTCTTTAGGATTTAACTTGCCTTTTTGGGGTATTCGGATTTTAGTGTGGAAACACAATAGAATTTTTGAAAGTAAAAAACAACTAACTTACATTTACAACAATCCAATTGTTTTGCTCATTTTAACCCACCGATTATGAATGAATTCCCCACTGTTTATGGCATGATTTAAATGTACTAAATGGCAGCTAATTTATGCTCATATTAAAAAGAGCCACTTGCCAACATCTATTAAAAAACATACACTCCCCGTTGGGCATAACGTTCATGGGAGGTATATAGGAGATGTTAGCAATGGCTGAAGTCAATTATATCAGACATGAAACAAACACAAAAGGTCGCTCCTACTCTTCTGTTGCAAGACAGATGAATATGGATCGCAGGACAATCAAGAAGTATTCGGAGATGGAGGATTTCAATCAGGAGGTGAAGTCTGTACAGACAAGGAAAGCCAATGTAATGGATCCGGTTAAACCAATCGTTGATCAATGGCTACTTGAAGATATGGGGAAGAAAAAGAAGTTCAGAAGAACCGCAAAGCGAATCTATACTCTTCTCGTTTCGGAACATGGATTCCAAGGCTCTGACCGTACGATTCGTGCCTATGTGGCGAAAAGGAAAGCCGCCTTATTGGACGAGAGCAATGACACTGCCTTACCGTTAGAGGCGAAGGCCGGCACAGCACAGGTAGATTTTGGGGAAGCTCCTTTTAAGCACAGGGGAAAAGAGGTCATCTTGCCCTTCCTCGTCCTCTCATTCCCTTACAGCAATTCATTCCTGTTTCAAGTGTTCCCTTCCCAAAACCGGGAGTGTTTTCTACAAGGACTGACGAACATGTTCGCCTTTCTAGAAGGCGTGCCGCATACGATCCGTTTCGATAACCTGTCACCTGCGGTGAAGAAAGTGCTGCCAAACGGGGAACGGCAAGTAACAGAGGAATTCGCTCGTTTTGTTGCCCATTATGGCTTCCAATATGAATTCTGCAATCCGGGAAGCGGAAACGAGAAAGGGCACGTGGAAGCGATGGTCAAATACATACGAAACAACTATCTGTTGCCGGAAATCCACTATGAAGACCTGTCGGTCTTGAATGAGAAGACCCTGAATTGGAGCCTGGGGGATCGGAAACGTTGCCACTATGAAAAGGATACCCTGATTGCCGAACTATATTTGGAAGACAAGGAGCGCTTCCTCCAACTGCCCGGTAAAGCGTACGAATGCGTTCGGTTCGAGCAGGTCAAAGCGGATAAATACGGAATCGTCCGTATTGACCAAAAGCAATATTCCACTTCGCCACGCTTTGCGGGACAAGCGGTCTTGGCGAAGATCTCATTTGATACGATCTCGCTTCTGAACGAGGAAAATGAAGTGATCGTACGCCACCCCAGATTATATGGGGAGACAAAGAAGTCGATGGACTGGCAACCTTATCTGACCTTGATGGCAAAGAGGCCAACCGCTTTGAAATACAGCTCATTCTACGATCAATTGCCGGAGGAATGGAAAGCCTTTTTCGGTGAATGTACAGTCGAGGAGAAACGGAATGCTCTCCAACTTTTATCCGTCATCAATAGCGTTGCATTAAATTCGAACCCTTCTCTGTTATTCTAAATTGTGCCAAAAATGTTAAATTAAAGACGTCCATTGCAAGAAAAAATCTCCATAATTAGGGTAGCAGGTAGTCCTGTCCAAATCCCTAATCATAGGAGATCACGCATGGACAAGGATACACTACTTTCGTCATTTGGTAAATGGGTTGCACCCTTAAATGCAAAAATAATTTCCGACTGGACCACAGAAACCGGCGAAGACAAGTATGTGAAGAAGCTTACCACTCTAGCGTACCTTCTCATCTTCATGGACGCTCAGCTGAATCAGCGCAAGGCTTTGCGGGACATTGTCACCGAAATTGAGAATAACGAAGCCTTCCAGAAAGAACTCGGCATCACCTCCATCAGTATTTCGCAGCTTTCCAGGAAGAACAACAAGCTGTCGCCGGAACTTTTACAGCAGCTATTTGTCGATCTGGTCGCTCAGGTCACTCGCATTCGCACGCCTGCCGCTGGGCGAGTCGGTACGGTTAAACTGCTGGATTCCACGACCATGAGTCTGTGTCTTAGCAAGTACAAGTGGGCAACGTACCGGAAAACGAAAGCCGGCGTGAAACTCCACTTACGCGTGACCTTCTGTGATCCGGATACGGTCTATCCGGAGAAGGCCGTGCTCACTCCGGCCAAGCCGTCAGATCGCACCCAAATGGATGCGCTCATCGATGAAACCGGCGCTACTTATGTATTTGACCGCGGCTACGTGGACTACGAGAAATACGACCAGTACTGCTGGGATGGAGTCTTCTTCGTTACTCGGTTGAAAGACAATGCTATTGTCGAAGTGATGGATGAATTTCCAACAGCGGAAGGCTCGGTCATGACTCGGGATCGCATGGTGAAGATCGGCAAAGGGGCCAAACAGATGAAGCATGTTCTTCGCCTCATCGAAACCGTCGATTTAAAAGGAAATCCCATCCGAATCATAACGAACCGATTCGATCTGACCGCTGAAGAAATCGGCGACTTGTACCGCAATCGCTGGAAGATTGAAACCTTCTTCCGATGGTTGAAGCAGCATCTGAAGTTGACGCGATTCTACGGTGAAGATGAAAACGCCGTATGGAACCAGATCCTGATTTGCCTGATTAGTTACTGCCTTCTGCTCCTGATGAAACTGGAGCTCTCGACAACTAAGTCGCTGCTTGATCTAAGCCGACTACTAAAATCGAATCTCACCAAGTCGTGGGAAGTTTTTAAAGCGGCTGTATTTCGAAAACCAGCACGCACTTCGAAAGGTCGGCAGAAGGTCGTAAAGAGCTAAGGCAACGCAAAGCAAGAAAAGGTAATCAGCACCTTGAAATCCTATATATTACCAAATGGACAATGACTGCCTTGCATGCATAGCCCCCTTAACTTTTTAGCCTATACGGCGGCAGGTCCGTTTTCAGAAAATTCTATAAACGATAGAAAAGCAATGTTTATGCAACGCTATTGATCCGTCATATTAAAGGAACAGGATTTCGACATATCTCTACAAGCCCTACGGATTGCATCCGAACATGGACATCCTACCACGGAATCCATCAAGCACGTCTATTATCAGCTTGTGAATGGACGAGGCATTCGAGAAACACTGTCGCTTCCGCCTTCAGTGCCATCAACTAGAAATTCAAGCAGAGGCCTCTCTCATTATGATCGGTTGATGATTATGCCAGGAGGTGAGCAGCGGTGAGAAGCCTCATTGAAGAGCATGCCAAGCGTTTGAAATTAAGTTGGATACGGGAGAATTATCACGCGGTGGAAGCTGAAACACATGAAGAATTTCTGCTCTGCTTATTCGAAAGGGAAATACAGCAACGAGAGGAACGGAAGCTCAATCTCCTTCTCAGTCAATCCTGTTTGCCGGATATATCTGGCAAGCAGCTAGAATGGCACGGTATTCATATGAATGGAAACATTACAAAGGAAGAAATCTTGCAAGGCAGGTTCATAGAGAGAAAAGAGAATTTAATCCTATATGGAGGCGTCGGGGTCGGGAAAACGCTTATGGCAGCCTTGGCAGGCTGGAACTGCATCCAAAAAAGCCAAAAACGGGTGCGCTTCTATACAGTCGCTCAACTCGTGAACAGCCTGTTAGAGGTTAACGAGAAAGGAACTCTCGGTAGGCTGTTTAAACAAATAGAGAGCCTGGATCTATTAATTCTTGATGAATTAGGCTATGTACCCCTTGTAACTGCTAAACTAAATTCAACAGTATCCGCCAAATAGAAATGAACACTTTTTTCTTTCACTTGGTAACCCAGTTAAGCTATGATTACTTGTTCAACATAGCTTGGCTGGGGGATGGGAAAGGTGGAAAAATTACTGTTGTATCTTCAGGTTCATCAATTAAAAGAGCAAGGATTTAAGGTGGCAGCCATCGCAAGGAAATTGGATCTGTCGAGGAACACGGTCTATAAATATCTAGATATGACTTTTGAGGAGGCATCAGATTGGGTCAATTCCCTTGGTAACAGAAGCAAAAAGTTGAATCCCTACCGGGATAGGATTCTCAGTTGGTTACATGAACATCCAGATCTGTCTTCTTCTCAGGTCGAGGACTGGTTAAAGGAGAAATATCCTTCCATTAAGATTGGAGGAAGCACAGTTCGATCCTATGTTAGTGAGCTAAGGGAAATATACCATATTCCGAAAATTGTACATATTCGTGATCACGAAGCAGTGGACGAGTTGCCAATGGGCCAACAGGCTCAAGTGGATTGGGGAGAAGTCACGGTTAAAAATATGGAAAAAAAGGACGTGAGATTATACTTCATCACTTTTGTTCTCTCCCACTCCCGTTTCAAGTATGTAGAGTGGCAAAGCAGACCCTTTACCACAAGGGATGCAATCAGATGCCATGAAAACGCATTCGTATTTTTCGGAGGAATGCCAGAGGAATTGGTTTATGACCAAGATCACCTGATCACCGTAAGTGAAAATGCAGGAGACATTATCCTGACGAGTGAATTTCAGTCTTATAAGCAAGAACGTGGATTTCGCCTTTATTTATGCCGCAAGGCAGATCCGCAAAGTAAGGGCAAGATAGAAAACGTAGTGAAATTCGTGAAAAGAAACTTTGCCAAACACAGGGTTTTCTCCAATATCGATGCATGGAACGAACGGTCTCTGGCCTGGCTATCACGGACAGGCAATTACAATGTGCACCATACAACAAAAAAGAGACCGGTTGAAGTGCACGCCCTCGAAAAGCAACACTTGAAGCCAGTCTCTCCCCTGCTCTCTTTCGAGAGCAACCGTGGATCCAGTATAACAAGAACTGTCCATAAGGACAATGTGATTAAATATAAATCCAATCGGTACTCCCTTCCTTTAGGGACATACCGTCCAAGGGGAGAGAATCAAGTATTTATCGAGATTCATGAAGAGGAACTGATTGTCAGAGCAACTCCGCAAGGAGAAGTTCTTGCACGACATCGGCTTTGCCACGGAAAAGGAGAGCTTATAAAAAGTAGACAGCACTCACGTGATCGATCTAAAGGGATTCATGCTTATAAGGAGACCATTATCCGCCAATTTCACGATCAAGAAAAAGCAATGCTGTTTATTCATGAGATAAGCGTTCGGTATCCGAGGTATGTACGTGATCATTTGCAAATCGTTCAATATGCCATCACCCATTTCCAACCTGATATTGAGGAAGCCTTGGATGTATGTGTAAAAGACCATTTATGGAGTGCAAATGACCTCCGGGATGTTGCACAGCACCTTTCCCGACTAAAAGATACCAAGCCCTCCTCAGAACCTCGTTTCGATCAAGCAATACCAAGCAACTTCCGCAACCTCTCCGCATTACAAGCCACTTCACCAACGAGGGAAATGGATAAATATTTAAAAATACTAGGGGGCATTTGACGTTGAACAGCACCGTACAGACCATGCAAAATTACTTCCGCCATCTTCGGATGGCGGAGACAGCCAATGAACTGCCTGAATTCCTTCGTAAAGCTGAAAAATTCTCTTGGACCTATCAGGAATTTCTAGAAGAACTCTTAACCTATGAATTGAAACGGAGAGAAGCAAAAAATGCGGAGAGGAGATTGAAATGGGCCAAGTTTCCCTATCAAAAGACCTTGGAAGAATTCAGATCGATGAGCAAAAGTCAATCAGTTCCCGCCAAATCAAACAGTTGAAGGAACTGAATTGGCTAGAACAACAGTACAATCTGATCCTTCTTGGTCCTCCAGGAGTGGGCAAAACCCACATTGCAATTGGACTTGGGTTAGAAGCGATACAAAAGGGTTTTCAAGTTACCTTTTCAACCATGGGAGAGTTGATCCATCTATTGAAAACCCAAGAGTACCTCACAAAATCACAAACGCAGCTTAAAAGAATAAACGAATCCGATTTGGTCATTATTGATGATCTCATGTATATGGCAATGGATCAAAGGGAGGCAAACCTATTTTTCCACCTCATAAACAACCTGTATGAACGAAGTTCAATCATATTAACATCCAACAAAGGACCCGAACAGTGGGGAGAATTAATAGGTGATCAAGGAATTACGACGGCTATATTAGATCGATTGCTTCACAGAGTGGAAGTGATCCAACTAAACGAAGACAGCTACAGAATCAAATACAGGAGCTCTATTTTCGGAGAAAAAAGTGTTCAATCTTAATGAGCAAAAAGTGTTCAAAACTACTTGACGGTTACACCCCTTCACAAGCAAGGAGCAGAATTACTGTTTCAAGTGATCAATCTGTGTTATGAAAAGCGTAGTGTCATCATAACCACGAACTTACAGTTCGGCCAATGGAATCACGTTTTTGGCGATCCAATACTGACGGAAGCATTCATTGATCGTCTCATTCACTATTCGCATTTGATTGTTTTTAATCGTGATAGTTTTCGTCATAAGGATTCACTGATGAATCGATGATACCCTGGTTGGCAAGTGTGCATTTTTAATTGCCAAACGGTACATTTTCTACTTGCCAAATACATTCCCCACCTTATTTACAAAGTAATATTCACAACTCTTGAAACTATACACTAATGTCGTTATAATTTATACTGTAAAACGACATTAGTGTATAGTTTATTGTTGTGTCTCTTATCAATTATTATGGAGGTGGCTTTATGGCACCTAAAGTTAGCGAAGAATATAAAAAGGAGAGAAAAAAAGAATTAGTAGAAATAGCCAAGAAGGTTTTTATTAAGAAAGGGTTTGTTCACACATCTATGCAAGACATTATGGACAAAGCTGGAATCTCAAGAGGTGCATTATATAGTTACTTTGATAATATTGAGGACGTTTTTCTCGAAGTCTTAAAATATGATGACCAAAAAGACATTCAATATTTTGTGTCGTCTGATGAAGGTTCAATATGGCTACAATTAAAAAACTGGGTTGAAGAACAGCGATTATATATTGAGAGAATTGACCAAACATTGCTCTATGCAAGAGCGGAATTCTTTTTGTCATCTAATTACGCAAATGATAAAGATAATTTTCCTTACATTTCTGAACGCTACAATCGAATTATTGAAGCTATAGAAGAAGTATTAAATGAAGGCAAACGTAAAGGAGAATTTAGACCTCAACAATCTACTCGTTCTATTGCACGGTATCTTGTATCATTTATAGACGGCTTGATGTTAGACACGTTTCAACTGGGACATGAACAAACAAAAGTAAAGGAGCAATTATCTGTTTTACTTTTCACTTTAGAAATATTAATTAATCCAAAATCTGCAAATGAGGAGTGATTGTTATGTTGTTTGAATCATCAAGAATGAGATTAAGAAAGATGACAAAGGAAGATACAGAACTTTATAACAAGTGGCGAAATGATTTGGAAGTTATGCATTCAACCAACCCATCTTTGGATGTTTATCCGATGGAAGCAACTAAAGAATTTGTTGATCATGTTATTTTGGGATCGCCTACAGCCAAAAGCTATATCATGGTTGAAAAAGGGAAAGAAATACCAATTGGCATTGTATCATTAATCAACATAGATTATAAAAATAGAAATGCTGAATGTATTATTGATATCGGGGAAAAGGAATATTGGGGAAAAGGCTATGGTTCAGAGGGTTTGAAATTACTGTTGGATTATGTTTTTTACGAAATGAACCTCCATCGAGTTTCCCTTAAAGTATTTTCATTCAATGATAGAGCTATTCGTTTGTACACTAAAATTGGTTTCCAGGAGGAAGGAAATAGTAGACAAAGTCTATTTAGAAATGGTGAATGGCATGACATCATTCATATGGGAATTCTACAAAATGAATACTTGAGAAACAAGTAAAAAGTATATAAAATTGTCCCGCCATAATAGTGAGGACAGCGATCGAAAAATTGAATACTTAACAGAAAAAGGCATTACTCTAATCATCAAGTAATGCTTTTTGTTTATTGTCTAAAATGTTGCAAAAGGAAAATGAAAAAATGACACAAAATATGCTTAACCTACCAAGCCTTAAAATTATTGATATGCATGAGAGCGAATCTGATTATAGATTCTTAGTTGAGACTACTTTACCGCCTTCCACCTACTGTCCAAAGTGTGGTACTATTGCAAATTTATATAAGCATGGTAAAAAGAAACAGTTATTTTTCGATTTACCAATGCATGCAAAACGTGTCGGTATTTATGTCAATCGCCAACGATATAAATGTAGGGAATGTGATGAAACATTCTTTGAAAATCTGCCAGATATGGTTGTCAATCGTTCTGTTACTAATAGGCTAATTAATTGGATTCAAGAAGCAAGCCTTGAAAAGACGTTTACCAGTGTTGCAGAAGAGATTGGCGTTGATGAGAAAACTGTACGAAACATCTTTAATGACTACGTTGATGAGCTGGAAGCTCAAACTGATTTTAGAACTCCTAAATGGCTTGGTATTGATGAAGTCCATTTACTCAAAAACTATCGTTGTGTCATTACTGATGTAGAAAACAAGTCAGTAATTGACATATTACGAAAACGTAATAAAGATACTATTATAAGTTACCTTTCAAAGCTCCAAGATATTGATAAAATTGAACTTATAGCAATGGATATGTGGAATCCTTATAAGAGTGCTGTTAACACAATGATACCACATGCCAAAATTGTAATTGATAAATTCCATGTCGTTAAATTAGCCAATGAAGCCTTAGAGAAAATCCGAAAAGCTAACCGTCAAAATGTTACAGCCAAAGAACGTAGACAACTTATGAGAGATCGTTATGTCCTTCTTACAAGGAGTAAAGACTTAACAGACTTTGATGACCAAATAAAGCTACAGGTATGGACTCAAAACTTTCCATTACTCGGACAGGCTTATGAACTTAAAGAGCAATTCTTTGACATCTATGAAGCAGAATCAATTAACGATGCCTATAAACTCTATCAAAATTGGGTTTCAAATGTACCTAAAGAACTGATAACTTATTTTGAGGATCTGTTTAAGGCCATGAATAATTGGGAAGAAGAAATATTCAACTATTTCAATTCCCCCATTACAAACGCTTATACAGAATCCCTTAATCGATTAATTAAGACAATGAACCATGTTGGACGTGGTTACTCTTTTGAAGCCCTTAGAGCAAAGATTTTATTTACTCAAGGCTATCGTAAAGTTAGAAAGAAAAAGAAGTTCAAAGAAGTTGAAGTTACTTTTGGAAAAATGTTACCTGATCAATTCCCAGGTTGGTCACAAACTGGTTATGAATGGGTGTATGAAGAAATTTTTGGTGCTGATTTTTCCACACTGACTAAGGTGATGGAGGAGGGTTCTTTTTAATCCTCTTTCCACACTATTATCCGATTACCCCCTTTTTGCTGCTTATGTCACTCGTTTGTAACTCTTCCTGCTATGATAGAGAAAAGTGGAAATCCTTCTGCTATTTCGTCACGAGAAGCAGCTGTGCAGCAAAGCAGTCCGCTTTTTGACAACGCTTTCAGGTGCAGCTATTGACGAAAAACGTCAACTCCTCACAACACAAAGGGCTTTCCCTTTCGACGTTTTTCCTTTTCATGCAAAAAATTTTTCAGTGGGAGTGAGCTTCATGGCAAAAATCTACACGTCCTATACGGACATCGTGGCTGATATCCACGACGGAGCCACCCTGTTGGTCGGCGGTTTTGGTCTGGTCGGCATCCCCGAAAACCTGATCATCGCCCTGCGCGACAAGGGTGTAAAGGACCTGACAGTCGTCTCCAACAACTGCGGCGTAGACGATTGGGGCCTCGGACTTTTGCTCCGGGAAAAACAGATCAAGAAAATGGTATCCTCGTACGTCGGTGAAAACAAGGAATTCGAACGTCAATTCCTCTCCGGCGAACTGGAAGTCGAACTCACGCCGCAAGGCACACTGGCGGAGCGCATTCGTGCAGGCGGAGCCGGAATCCCCGCCTTCTACACGCCAGCCGGCGTAGGTACGCCGATCGCCGAAGGAAGGGAGACCCGTTCTTTCCACGGCAAGGAGTACCTGCTGGAGTACGGCATCACAGGGGATTTTGCCCTGATCAAAGCGTGGAAAGCAGACAAGATGGGCAACCTCGTCTTCCGCAAAACCGCGCGCAACTTCAACCCGATGATGGCTGCCGCCGGCAAGGTCACGATCGTGGAAGTGGAAGAAATCGTGGAAACGGGCGAGCTCGATCCCGATCAGATCCATACCCCGAGCATCTACGTGCAGCGCTTGATTCAAGCCCCCTCTTTTGAAAAGCGGATCGAGCGGAAAACCGTGCGAAAATAAGCAAAAGCATTTCAGTATGTGAAGAAGGAGGACAACGCTATGTCCCTTACGCGTGAACAGATTGCAATGCGTGCTGCCCAGGAGCTGCAGGACGGTTTTTATGTCAATTTGGGCATCGGCATGCCAACCTTGGTAGCCAACTATATTCCGGAGGGAATGACGGTCGTGCTGCAGTCGGAAAACGGACTTCTGGGCATCGGCCCCTACCCGACTGAAGACGAATTGGACCCCGACCTGATCAATGCCGGCAAAGAGACGGTGACCGCCATCCCGGGAGCCGCCTACTTCTCCAGCGCCGAGTCGTTTGCGATGATCCGCGGCGGCCACATCGACCTGGCCATTCTCGGGGCGATGGAGGTCTCCGCCGCTGGTGATCTCGCCAACTGGATGATCCCCGGCAAAATGGTCAAAGGCATGGGCGGTGCCATGGACCTCGTCCACGGCGCGAAAAAGATCGTCGTCATCATGGACCATGTGAACAAGCACGGCGAGCCCAAAATTCTCAACGAATGCGCGCTGCCGCTGACCGGAAAAGGCGTCGTCAACCGGATCATCACCGACCGGGCCGTGCTGGATGTAACGCCGGAAGGACTGCTGTTGGTCGAAGTAGCGGAAGGCTACACGGCCGAAGACATCCAGGCTTGCACAGAGCCCAAGCTGCTCGTCTCCAGCGAATTGAAAACCATTCAGGTGTAAACCAAAGACCGCCGGGACCCTTCCTGGCGGTTCCTTTTTTTCTGCAAACGGAAGCAGTCAACAAAGCCCCTATCACGATTGCAGGCAGCTTTTTTTTGACTCCCTCTCCTTCAAAATGCAGCTTCTACACTTTAAAATAAACAACGAAAGGATATGATGAAGAAAGAACAGGCGGAGAAAATCCGCGTCACCGCCACGAACGATTCGCATGAAGCGAAAGGAGCATGCCCGTGAAACCTACCGTCGGTTGTCTCGTCCTGCACGGATTTGCCGGAGATATCGGCGATGTGCTGCCGCTCGCCAAAGCTCTCCAGGCAGAAGGCTACCCCGTAGAGTGCCCGACGCTGGAAGGACATGGCCGCGGCCGCTCGGGCCTCGCCGCCAGTACGCGGCAGGACTGGCTTCGCTCCGCGGACGAAGCCTACAAACGGCTGTCCATGCGGGCGGACGACATCATCGTCATCGGCTTTTCCATGGGCGGCCTGCTGGCCATCCATCTGGTCACCCGCTATCCTGCCCGCCTCTTGATCACCGTCAACACCCCCTATGCCTACTGGGATATTCGACAGGCGGTCCATAATTTGCGCGGCGATTTTGCGGTGCACTCCCGCCGCTACGTAAAGGGACTGACGACGATCCCGATCGTCAGCATGCTGCAATTTCGCAAGCTGCTGCAGGAGACAAAGCAGCTGATACCGCGCGTCTCCCTCCCTTACCTCCTCCTGCAATCTCGCCGGGACGACACCGTTCAGGCCCGCAGCGCCGAGCTGCTCGCTGCCAGCGCAGCGCCGGAAGCAGCACCGAAAATCGCCTGGTTTGAGCATTCCGGCCACATGATTTTTCGCGACCCGGATCGGGATGCAGCCATCGCCCTTATCCTAGCTGCGATCCGCGACATGACGTTGTCCGAGAGCCCAACCGGCCGTGACGAGTGAGAGCACCAGCGCGATCCCGACATACAGCGTTGACAAGCCGTGCCGCTCATCCGTCCAAAAAGCCGCCATCGTCAGCACAAACAGTCTGTTTCTCCCCCAGCGGTCCGACAGAGTGCCGAACCAGGGGGCCGCCCACGGCTCCCACAGCCAGCGCACCCCCTGTACGATGCCGGCAATCACGGCCGGCCCTAGCACCAATCCCCCTACCAGCATAACGGGATGAAACTCCTCGATCACCCGGCTGAGAGAAGCGGCAAACATCCCCTGAAAGCACATCGCCACAAGCCATCCAGCCAGCATCGTCCGGACCCAGCCGTTTCTCCAAATGCGCCATTCCGCCGAGCGGCTGCGCCAGAAAATGATCTTCCCCAATCGCGCACGCCACTGACGATTCCGCAGATTATGGCAGCGCCCCTCTCCCCCGTCATCCTCCGCAGACCCTCCGTGCGGCCGGCCAATAAAATGCGGCCGAATCGAAAACAGCACGGGAAAGAGAGCAAGCAGCGAGGCAAAGGCAAAGACCAGCGCGGCCCCCTGCAGCCCTCCCCAGGCCGCGAGCACGGCACCCAGCATCATGCCGATGAGGCTTCCCAGGCGGAAGATGCCGTTGTACAATCCCATCAACTGACCTCTGTTGCTGTCATCCGAGACTTCCACAATCAGCGAGAACGCTCCCAGGCGCAAAAAAGTCCAAGCCAGCCCCCACGCACAGCGCATGGCCAGCCACAGCCAAAATCCCTCAAGCGCGTACGAAGCGGTACTGACACATGCCAGCAGGACAGCCGCAATCAGCCCCGAGCGTCCGCCGGAGCGCATGTACCACAGGTTTACCAGGGGATTCAAGGGTACCCGCACCAACCGGTTGACAGAGAGCAGCACACCGACCTCCCACAGAGAGCTGAGGCCCGCCTCCCGCCAGTACAGAGGGAGGACCACGTACAGCATCGAATCTCCCAGCATGCAGAGCGCCGTCACAGCCGCCAGCATGATTACTTCTTTTTTTCCGTTTGGCCGCTCTGGCAAATGTTTCATGTCCTCCCCCTATGCATCCACTATCTTGTCTATTAGACTACGAGGGAGAAGCCGATCCTTCCAATACATCTTTTGGGGGTATTCATAACGAATTCTTATGAGTGAGGAGAGAATGGGATGAATCTTCATGCCCTGCGCATCTTCGTCGAAGTCGCGGCCAAAGGGAGCGTTACGGATGCGGCGGCCTCGCTGTCGATCAGCCAGCCGGCGGTTTCCGCACAAATCCGCAAGCTGGAGGCGGAACTGGGCAGACCGCTGCTGCAAGCGAAAGGCAGAGGGATTGCCCTGACGGCGGAGGGACAATTTCTCTTTGCCAAAGCGCGCCGCATCTTTGAATGGGAGAGGGAACTGGAGCGGGAGTGGGTAGAGGTCAAGGCAGGCAGATGCGGCCGGCTCCGATTGGCGTCGACCTATCTGCCCGCCCACTATCTGGTGCCCTCCTGGATCGCCGCTTTCAAGCGCCGCCATGAGCAGGTAGACGTGGAGATCCTCACGGGCAACTCCGCAGCTGGCCCCGAAGCCCGCCGTCAGCGATTTGGTGGACCGGGGCGAGATCGCGCGCGTCCGCGTCACAGGCGTCGAGATTAGACGTCCCGTGTACATCTGCACCCGGTTTGGGGACGGCGAGCCCAGTCCGGTAGCCGCACAGTTTCTCCGCCAGATTTTTGACCGAAACCCACCTCTGTTTGATCATTCAGAATAGATGGAACACAGGTGCTTTGTCGTGTTATGATAACGCCAGAAGTCACTAGAAGTCACACATGCGGGAGGTTCCTATGCAAAATGCATCCGTTTTCATTTTGATGTCGGTCTTGCTCATCATTCTGCCGGGGCCTGACACGGGACTGGCGACACAAAATACGCTCGCGGCCGGAAAAAAGGGCGGGTTCAAAACCGTACTGGGGGGTGCCACCGGACTGATGATCCACACCCTGGCCGTCACCCTCGGCCTGTCTTCCATCCTGGTGAAATCCGCTTTTCTGTTCTCGATCTTTAAATACGTCGGCGCCCTTTACCTCATCTACCTCGGGATCAGCGCCCTGTGGTCGATGCGGAAAAAACCAGACGCACAGGATGAGGCCCCTACTTCCAGCTACAAGCATAAATCGCATTTCTTGCAAGGCTTTTTGACCAATCTGCTCAATCCCAAGGTAGCCGTCTTTTTCCTGACGTTCCTGCCCCAATTCGTCAAACCGGGGGAAGCGACTTTCTGGCAATTCCTCGCCCTGGGTCTGACCTATACCGTCCTGACCGTGATCTGGTTTTTCTTTTACGTCCACTTCATCAACTGGATTCGCGCCTGGATGAAAAAACCGTCCACCCAGCGAGTCATTCAGGGCATGACGGGAATCGCCCTGCTCGGCTTCGGCGTGAAGCTGGCTTTGGAAAAACAGCCCTAGCCAAAAAGCCGGTCTTCCCCTTTCGCCCAGAATGCCGCGTACCATAGCAAAACCTCCGCACCCCCTGTATGAGGGGCCGGAGGTTTTTTGCCGCCAGCGAAACATCTCTTATGGAAACACGATGGTTTTGTTGCCGTACACCAGGACGCGATCCTCCAGATGCCAGCCGACGGCACGTGCCAGTACGGTCCGCTCGACTTGGCGGCCCAGCTGCTTGAGCGTCTCCACATCCTCCTGATGGGTCACGCGCTGCACATCCTGCTCGATGATCGGCCCCGCATCCAGCTCCTCCGTCACGTAGTGAGCTGTCGCGCCGATCAGCTTCACCCCGCGCCGATACGCCTGTTCGTAGGGCTTGGCGCCGATGAAGGCGGGCAGGAACGAGTGGTGGATATTGATGATTTGCATCGGGTACTCCTGCAAAAAGCGGGGGGACAGGATTTGCATGTAGCGAGCCAGCACGAGCAAATCCACGCCCTGCGGCACGGCTGCCAGCTGCTCCTCTTCCGCTTCCGCTTTTCGCTCTTTGGTCACCGGGATATGACGGTACGGGATGCCAAACGACTCCACCGTCTCCCGCATATCCGGGTGATTGCTGATGACGACTTCGATATCCGCGTGGAGCGCCCCCGACTTCCAGAGCCACAGAAGCTCCAGCAAGCAATGGTCTTCCTTGGACACAAAGATGGCCATCTTTTTGCGGCGGTTCGCCTCCACCAGCGACCACTCCATGGAATAGCTGGCTGCGATCGGTTCGAAAGACTCCTTGATCCGCTCATAGCGGTCGGCAAGATTCACCACATCGAATTCGATCCGCATGAAAAAGCGGCCCGTCTCCGGATCCGTCGTGTACTGATCCGACTGCACGATATTGGCCCCCTGCTCAAACAGGAAATGGGAGACAGCGGCGACGATTCCCGCCCGGTCCGGACAGGAGATCAGCATGCGTGCCCGATCCTTGTTCTTTTGCCGGTAGGACAGCCATTCTCTCTCTGATAACAAATGCATGGTTTCTACTCCTCCAACTGCTTGTTGCGATGTTTTTGTCATTATACCATGTCCCTCTTTGTTTACTCCGAGCTAACTTTTTTTATCGCGCAGCAAAGATTGATGATGTCGGAGGAGCATAAGCAGAGGATTGCGAGCTTACGGGCGATTGGCGATGCCGTGCAAAAGAATATCCACCGTGATCGCGATCTGCTCCTCTTCCGTTCGCTTGGCGAAACCGTCCCGGTCCGTCACATGCTTAAACAGCACGAGACCGATGAGAGAGGATAAAATCGCCCGAAATACAGCCTCGGAGGGGAGCGGCCGCAATTCTCCGGCCTCGATTCGGCTGTTGATCAGCTGGTCGGCGAGCGTCCGCGTCTCCCGGAAGACGGTGGACAAGAGGGCCTCGCGGATTTCGTCGTGGAAAAAGGCCTCCTGCAGCAGGATGCGGACATGCTTCTCGTTGGCTTCGATCAGCTCCAGGCGGTTCCGGTACAGCTCCGTCACGATCTGCGCGACGGACAGCTCCGCCTCCCTGTTGAAGATCTCGCGAATATCGCGGAGGATGAACGGCGCGGCAAATTTGACCAGGACGGGAGCCACGACAGCCAGCAAGATGTCTTTTTTCGATTTGTAGTGGCGAAAAATCGTCCCCTCCGCCACTCCGGCTTCCTTGGCGATTTCCGCCGTAGAGCTGGCGTGAAAGCCTTTGGTCGCAAACAGCTTGATCGAAGCCCGCATAATGCTACGCTGCTTTTCCGTCATCTCGCTCTCATCCTTCAGCTCTTCGACGAATTGCAGCAGACTTTCTTCGATATTCTTGCTCTTTCCACTCTTCTCCAGGTCAAATTTGCTTTTATCCAACGTCAACGCTCCTCCATCCTTCTCTGATTACACTGCCCGGCGAGGGCCTGTCATTCTATTTTTTTGCGGAAGCGCAGGATGGCTACGCTGATAATCAGCAGGAAAAAGAGAACCATCCCGATCGACTCTCTCCACAAGGCCTCGAGACCGACGCCTTTTAAAAAGATCCCCCGCAGAATTTCCAAAAAGTAGGTGAGCGGGACAATCCCGCCTAACCATTGTATCACGACCGGCATGGTCTCGCGCGGGAACATAAATCCCGAGAGCAGGACGCTGGGCAGGATAAAGGCGAAAGCGATCTGCATCGCCTGAAGCTGCGTCTTGGCCACCGTGGAGATGAAGATGCCGAGCGTCAGCGTGGTCAGCAAAAAGAGGACGGAGAGTGCCACCAGCAGCGGGACGCTCCCTTTCACCGGCACCCCGAACCACGTGCTGCCAAGCAGCAGGACGAGGCAAAAAGAGAAGAAGCCGATAAAGACATAGGGCGTAATTTTCCCCAGCAAGAGCTCCAGCGGACGAATCGGCGTGACGATCAGCTGCTCCATGGTACCCCGCTCTTTTTCCCGCACCAGGGAGAAGGCGGTCAGGATCATCGTCACATTCTGCATGATCAGACCGATCAGGCCCGGAATGTTAAACACAATGCTCTCCATGTTGGGATTGAACAAGACGCGGGTGTCCAGCTCGACAGCCGGATCCAGCGGCCCCATCCCCTGCTTTTGCATCCGCTCCTCCAGAATCGTCATCGAATTGTTCTGGATGATCAGCTGCGCATTGGCCGAGGCAGTGCGGGCGATATTGGGGTCGGAGCCGTCGATCAACAGCTGTACTTCCGCCCTCTCCTGCCGATCCCGCTTCCGTGTATAGTCGGGCGGAATGACCAGTGCGGCACGGGCGCTCCCGTCATCCAGCATGGCTTCCAGCTCGCTGTAGCTGCCGGGATAGGCAATCACCTGGAAGATGCGGGTGTTCTCCAGTTGACTGACCAGCTCCCGGCTGTAGGCGGAGGGGCTCTGGTTCCAGACGGCGGTCTTGATCTCGCTGACGTCGGTATTGACCGCATAGCCGAATAAAAAGAGCATCATCAGCGGCATCGCCAGGGCGATCGCCAGGCTGGGACGGTCCCGCTTGATCTGGATGATTTCCTTTTTGACGATGGACCAGTAGCGGGCCAAGGAAAAGCTCCTCATCTCCCCTCCCCCTTTTCCGCCGAAAGGAGGCTGCGGCGCTCTTCCTCTCGCACCAGCTTGATAAAGACCTCCTCCAGATCGGCCGCCTGATGCTGCGCGATCAAGGCAGGCGGCGTGCCCTGTACGAGCAGATTTCCGAAAAAGATAAAGCCGATCCAGTCGCAGGTCTGCGCCTCGTCCATATAGTGCGTCGTGACGAGCACGGTCATGCCCTGCCCGGCCAGCTCGTGGATCACATCCCAGAAAATGCGCCGGGAGACCGGGTCCACCCCGGCTGTCGGCTCATCCAAAATCAAGACCTCGGGGCGATGCAGCAATGCGCAGGAGAGCGCCAGCCGCTGCTTCCAGCCGCCGGAGAGCGAGCCGGCGAGCTGCTTTTCCCGCCCGGTCAGTCCCGCCATCTCGATCAGTTCTGCCTTGCGCTCCTTCCGCTCCTCCCGTCCCAGCCGATACACCCCGGCGTAAAAGTCGAGATTTTCTTCCACGCTCAAATCTTCGTACAGGCTGAACTTTTGCGACATATACCCGATCCGCTGCTTGATCTCCTCGCTCTGGGTCATCACATCGTAGCCCAGAACCGTCCCCTGTCCCGAGGTCGGGGTCAAAAGGCCGCAGAGCATGCGGATGGTCGTCGATTTTCCGGAGCCATTGGGGCCGAGGAAGCCATAGATTGAGCCCTTGGGAACAGACAGTGTGAGACTGTTGACAGCGACCCGCTCCTGGAAGCGCTTGGTGAGCTGGACACAGCGAATGGCCTCTTTTTCGCTCATCGCTCTTCCCCCTCCGCGAGCAGCCGGACATCGGCCGGCATGCCGGGCCGCAGCTTATCCAGCCCCTCCGTGATCCGGATCGTGACGGCAAACACCAGCTTGGTCCGCTCGTCTGGCGTCTGGACGTTTTTCGGCGTGAATTCAGCCTTGTCGGCGATGGCTTGAACCCGGCCCGAAAAGACTTCCTCCGGATAGGCATCCACCTTGATCTCCACCCGATCGCCCAGCCGGACGGAAGACAGCTCCGCTTCCGGGATGTAGACCCTGAGCTTGAGGTGATCGGCTTTCATCAGCGTAAACAAGACGGCTCCCTGTTTGGCTACCTCTCCTTCCGCGACGGACGAACGGAGCACCACCGTGTCCGCAGGCGCCGCGATCGCCGTTTTTTCCAACTGCCATTTGGCCAGATCGAGCCGGGCATCTGCCTGCTCCACCGCCGCGAGCAGGGCGCGAATCGCATAGTCTGTGCTTCCTTCCCGCAACAGCTCCAGGTCGGCCATCGCGGCCGCACGCTGGGCCTCGGCCGTCCCCTTTTGGGCCAGGGCGACCGCAATCTCCTGGCGGGCCGCATCGACGCGAGCCCGTGCGGCTTCCACCTGCGCGGCCAGTTGGTTTGCCTGCGTCTTTGCCTGATTGACCGCTTCCTGCTGGGCTTCGTAGTCCTTTTGGGAAAGCGCGCCTCGCTCGTACAGGGCGGCCGTCTCGGCCAGCCGCTTTTCGTGATAGGCCAGCGTTTGTTTGGCGCCCTCCCACTGGCTTTCCACCTGGGCTGTCTGCTCCTCACTCTGACTGAGCGCAGCCTGGGCTTGTTTGACCCGGGCATCCTGGAGCCTGATCGCTCCATCCGCCTGCTGGACCGCAGCAATCCCTTTTTGGATCGACGGATCTCGACTGCCCGCCTTGGCTTCATCCCGTTTGGCTTGCGCTTGGGCTTTCACCGCTTCGGCTTCGCGAACGGCTGCCTCGTAGGTGCGTTTGTCGATGGCGGCCAGCAGCTGCCCTTTTTTGACATGCTGCCCCTCCTCGGCTGCGACGTGTTCGATTCGCCCGCCCACCTCTGCGACAACCGGAATCTCTTCCGCTTCGATCGTGCCGGAGAGCGGGTGCCCGGCCGTCTGCAACAGCGAACAACCGGATAGAAAGAAGAGGAGAAAAGCAAATACTGGTACAATACGTGCGCGATACATAGGATCACCTCATCATAAAAGTGAGTGCTCACTGGCATGGGCGGGCAAAAAAATCACTCCCTTTCCCCAAGAAGCCTCATTCCGGAAAAAGCGAGTGATTACTCACTTTCGTATTTACCTGCATTATAATGGCATTCGGCTCATCCTGTAAAGCACTTTCCCCTCATGCCAAAAATACGAGATAGACGCTCATGATACCGGCATCCGCCAGTATGTGACTGACCACTCCCCCGACGATGGATGTGCCCTTCGCCCGCATGTATCCCCAGATCAGCCCCGCCGCGAATACTGGCAGTACCATGAAGACGCCATACGGCCAGGCAAACAGAGGAATCACCGAGAGGAAATGATACAGGCTGTAGAAACAAGATGTCATCAGGATCACCCTGCCAGGTGATTGCCGCTTCCGCAGCTGTTGAAAGATATACCCTCTCCAGTACAGCTCCTCCAGACAAGGGTTTACGACCAAGAGGACCAACACCAGCCAAATCAAGTGATCGCCGGTAAAATTCCAGCTCGCCAGCCGTTCCTGAAGCAGGCTTCTCTCAAACAGATAGGGATGAAACAGGGCCCCCGCGAGAAAGATCGTTCCCCAGAACACTCCCCCTGTGAGCACCCCATAGACGATATTTTTCCCGCTTCCCTGCAGCCCGAGCTCTCTGCGCATCTCGGACAGGCTGTATCTTCGCCGCGCCAGCATGTCCCACAGGGGAACGGCGAGCAGCCAACCGTAAAACAGGACAAAAGTGACCGGGACACTGCCCAATCCCTGCAGGCCGATCAGAATCATGATTGTAGGCCCGCCCAACAAGAGCAACAGCTTCAGCTTCATCCCCATCCCATCCATTCTCATCATTTGTCTTAGGTATTGCTTCGTCCATTTTATCCCTGCTGCTGGCCCGTACCTAGTACCAATTATCGATGGTACCTCTCCCCCGATCTCATTTTTCCGCAAAAACGGGAAGTGCCCCTCGACAAATAATAGACATTTTGTTAATGTGTCTATAATAACAAAAACAGAATTGAGGAAGTGTTTATCTCATGACAGTATCCGAACGGTTTTGGAACGCTTCTGTAGAAGAGTTGAAGCGCGGGTATGTCCACGGCGGCGATCATTATCTCTGCCTGCTCTGCGGCAAGACTTACGAACAAGGAATCATCTATCCCGAGGACGGCGTACTGTACGAGGCGGAACGCTATATCCGCCGGCATATCGAGCAGGCCCACCACTCCGTCTTTGACTACCTGATCCAGATGGACAAGAAGTTCACCGGTCTGACCGAACATCAAAGCAGTCTGCTTCATCTTTTCTACCAGGGAAAAAGCGATACGGAGGTCCAGAAGGAGCTGGGCATCGGCAGCGCCTCCACGATCCGCAATCACCGGTTCGTGCTGAAGGAAAAAGAGCGGCAAGCGAAGGTGTTTCTCACGCTGATGGAGCTGTTAAAGGAAAGAGACAAGCACGCTCCCGCCTTTCTTCCCCTCCATCAGACCGCCAGGATGGTGGATGACCGCTACAATGTGACGGAGGAAGAAAGCCGGCGCATCTTGCAAAAATACTTTCCCCAGGGCACAGACGGCCCGCTGAAGACCTTTTCGCTGAAGGAAAAGCAGCGGGTGGTCGTCCTGCGGGAGATCGCCAAGCGCTTTGACAGCGAGCGCCTCTATACCGAAAAAGAAGTAAACGAGATCCTGAAGGCTGTCTACGATGATCACGTCACCGTCAGACGCTATCTGATCGAATACGGCTTCCTCGACCGCAAGGCGGACGGCAGCCAGTATTGGCTGAAAAAATAAATGGGCACAACCATAGAAAGGACGGCAGCGACACATGAACCGAAAAGCAGTACTAAAACAGCAATACAAAGAGATGAAAGTAGAAGCCGGCGTCTACCAGATTAAAAATACGATCAATCAGAAGGTGTGGATCGACAGCACCCGTAATCTCAAAACGATCAACGGCAAGCAATTTCAGCTGAAAATGGGCAGCCACCCCAACAAGCAGCTGCAAGCAGAGTGGCAGGAGTACGGCGAGGACGCCTTTGTTTTTGAAGTGTTGGAGGTGCTGGAAAAGAAAGAGACCGGTTATTTCGACGAGGCCGACGAGTTGAAAAAGCTGGAGGAAAAATGGCTGCAGCAGCTCCAGCCCTATGGAGAGCACGGCTACCACTCATAAGCAGGAAAAAAGAAAGCCTCTCCCGCCATGCTTTTTTTCGCATGGACCTGCGGAGGGCTTTCTTTTTTGAGCGTTTCTGTCTATTGGCTCATTCCCGAATAGTATTGCTTCAGGCTGGATTTGATCCCGGCGGTATCCTGCATCAGCGTTTTGGCGCTAAAGAAGATGCTGCCCTGCACCTGCGGGAACGATTTGTTGAATTGGAGCTGTTGGATAATCGCCTGGCTGGATGCCCAGTCGGTCGTGTTGGTGCCGACCTTGTATGCTCCCTGGCCGATGTACAGCTTCACATTTGTCCCGTTCGTTTCGTTCGACCACCATTGTACCAGCTTGTCGTAGGAGGCCGGCTTGAAGCCGATGCTCCAATAGAGCTGCGGGGCCACGTAGTCGAGCCAACCGTTCCGGATCCACGTGCGCACATCTGCGTACAGATTGTCGTAAGAGCTTTGGCCGTTGGTATCGGAGCCGGACGGATCATCCTTGGCATTGCGCCAGATACCGAACGGGCTGATCCCGAATTCTACTTGCGGCTTGGCCGCTTTGATCGATTGATAGAGGTCACGGACAAAGTTGTTGACGTTGTCGCGGCGCCAGTCGCCCTTGTTGGCAAAGCGCCCCTGGTTATAGGCGGCATAGGTCGCGTCATCCTTGAAATCCTGTTTGCCGTACGGATAAAAATAGTCGTCCAGATGCACGCCATCCACGTCGTAGTTGTTAACGACTTCCATGATGCTGGCGATGATGTGCTGTCTCACTTCGGGCAGACCCGGATTGTAGATCAAAAGATTGTTATGGGTGACCACCCAGTTTGGATGCACGCGGGCCGGATGCTGCGGCACCAGCTTTTCCTTGGCTGCCGTCGTGCTGGCCCGAAACGGATTGAACCAGGCGTGGAACTGCATGCCGCGCTTATGCGTTTCTTCGATCATGAAAGCGAGCGGGTCATAGCCCGGATGCTTCCCTTGGGTACCCGTCAGCCATTTCGACCACGGAACCAGCTTGGACGGATAGATGGCGTCCGACTCCGGTCTGACCTGCACGATAATGGCATTCATTCCGGTCGCCTTCAGCTCGTCCAGCATGCGTATGTATTCCGCCTTTTGCTGCTCCACAGTGAGCCCGGCTTTCGACGGCCAGTCGATGTTGTACACCGTGCTTACCCATGCCGCACGCATTTCCTGCTGCTCTTGTACCTGGGTGATCGGCGCCGTGTTCGTCTGACCGGCAGAGCTGCTTCCGGGATGGATGGCAGCAGGCGGTGCGGTCACTCCGGCATTGCCCACGATGTCCGGTGGCGGCGCGGCAGACATCAGCAGCTTGCCGTTTGCCGAACCCGAAAAGGCGGCGAATATCCCCGGCTGCGGCGAAGCTGCCGCCGCCGTAACGGACTGCAAGCCGAGCAGCAGCACGAACAGACCCATGAGAAAGCGATGTTTCTTCAAGTTTGAATCCTCCTTACAGACAAAAAAATTCCCCAATACGAACGTTGCCTACTTTTCTGTTTTCTCTCTCAATCTAGTAGACGCATCGGGGGAAATTTTGTTGCTTTCCTTTGACAGAAAAAAGAGCCGCGACCCCATAATCAGGTAAAAGGAACCACCCGCTTGCGTTCGTTTTCTCTGCCCGCGGATTGCGAGAACAGATAGACAATACCTGGACGTACGAAAAATAGAGCGACTCCGAAAGGAACCGCTCTACTCTTTTTTAGTCATTGGCCAATTCAAACAAAGTGTCGATCAGGACTTGGATTCCATTCATGCAATCCGGAAGCGAGGTCCATTCCTCGGGAGAATGGCTTTTCCCCTGATGGCTTGGAACAAAGATCATCCCGGACGGCACATACTTTCCGACGATCATCGCGTCATGACCAGCGCCGCTTGGCAGCGTGCGGGTGGAGAGCCCGTGTCGCTCCGCGGCTTGGGCAATTTTATTCTGGATCCAGTCTGGCACCTTCACCGGGGGAATGGAGATTCCCTTTTCGATCTCCACTTCCATTTCGCGGTTGCGGGCAATCTCTTGGGCCAAGCTGGTTATGGCTTCGAGCATCTGATCTCTCGAGGCTTCGTCAATATCTCTCGCATCCACCACAACCTCGGTTTTCCCAGAGATCACATTCGTTCCGTTCGGGAATACGTTCACCTTTCCCACCGTAGCGACAGCCGTCGGGCTAAATGTGCGGGGCAGTTTTTCTACGCCTGAGATGAATTCCGCCGCAGCGGCTACCGTGTCTTTTCTCAGGTGCATGGGGGTATTCCCGGCGTGATCGGTGCTTCCCAGGAAGGTGAAGGATCTCCAGGAGGGTCCGGCAATGCCGTTTACGATCCCGATATGCTTCCCTTCGCTCTCCAAGATTTTCCCCTGTTCGATATGAAGCTCCAGGAAGGCAAAAATGTCTTCCGGAAGGCGCCTGCTCAGGTCGATTTGATTCGGCTGATACCCTTGGGCCATCATGGCTTCCGGGAGCGTAATCCCCTCCGCGTCTGAAAAGTTTTCTAGCTGCTCAACCGTCACTTCTCCCATCATGACACGGCTGCCAAACAGGCCATTTTCGAACCGCGATCCCTCTTCATCGACAAACACGGCCAACTCGATCGTGCGCTTGGGCTTTTTTCCTTGTTTGATCAAGGCTTCCAGGGCCAGCAGGCTGCTCAGGCAGCCAAGCGCCCCATCAAAAGCTCCGCCATTGGGGACCGTATCCAGATGGGAGCCGGTCATGACGATCGGAAGTTCCGGTTTTTCGCCAAGGTAGCGTCCGAACAGATTTCCGATGCTGTCCTCATAGACTTCCAGGCCGATCGACTCCATCCATCCTCTGAAAACTTCCTTTACTTGCTTTTCTTCCTCCGTATAGGGGTAGCGGGTAATTCCGCCCTCTGGCGTGACACCAATGGCTGCCATTTTGGCCAAACGATCCGCGGCATCGATCGGATCGATTCCATCCACTTTTGGACAAGAGGGCAAATCCTGCAACAGCCTTTCTTTAGAAAACACTTGCATTCTCTGCACCAACCTTTTCTCTTTTGTCAATTCTGTCTTACGGCAAATAGATTCCAGCACCCGGCCCGAGCGGCAGCCCCAGGAAAAACCAAGCCACGAAGAACAAGATCCAGGCTACACCGAAGATGAGCGTATAGGGAAGCATAACCGCGATCAATGAACCCAGTCCCAGATTTTTATCGTAGGTTTTGGCCAGCGCCAGCAGGATAGCGAAATAGGCAAACATAGGGGTGATCGGATTGGTGATCGAATCGCCAATTCGGTATGCCAATTGCGTAAATGCCGGATCATACCCCAGCAGCATGAACATCGGCACGAAAACCGGACCTAGAATCGCCCATTTGGCTGAAGCGCTTCCGATAAACAGGTTCAAACCCGCGCTGATGATAATAAACCCGATGAGCAAAGGCAACCCCGTCAGGCCGATTCCTTTGAGGAACTCGGCGCCGGATATGGCCATGATCACCCCGAGATTGCTCCAGTTAAAGTAAGCAATGAATTGAGCCGCGAAGAAGGCAAGCACGATATACATCCCCATTGCGCTCATCGCCTTGCCCATACCGTCCGCAACATCCTTGTCGGAACGGATCCCTTTGGTCACAATGCCGTAAGCAATAGCCGGCAATAAGAACAGGCCCATGATGATGGGAACCAAAGAATTCATGAATGGCGAAATGATGACCGCGCCGTTTTCGCCGCGCAGCGGTCCATCCGATGGCACGATGGTTATGGCGATAAGCGCAGTGAATGCGAGCGCAGCGATTCCCGCCCACTTCAATCCGCGATTTTCCGTATCCGACAGCTTGTCCATTTTTAATTTAGGACCCGTGTATTCAGGCAGCCGAGGCTCGACAATCTTATCCGTGATCCAGACCGCCAAAGGTACAATTAAAAAGCAAGAGGCCGCCAGGAAGTACCAGTTCATCGCCGGATTGGCAACGAAGTTGGGATCGACGATTTGCGCTGCTTTCTCGGTAAATCCGGCTAACAATGCGTCCAGCATATTTACGATGAGGTTCGCACTGAACCCCCCTGCAACCGCCGCGTATGCCGCTACCATGCCGGCAATCGGATGCCTGCCCACACTCATGAAAACTAGTGCGGCAATGGGAGGCAGCACAATAAATCCGGCATCTCCCGCCATATTCGCCAAAATACCGGCGACAACAATGGATACGGTGATCATGGACTTCGGTGCGCCCAAAACGACTTTTTTAAGCAAAGCCGAGATTAATCCCACGCCTTCCGCAAGTCCAACCCCAATCATCGTGACAAGCACCAAGCCAAGTGGCGGAAACTCCGCGAAGTTTTTGACCATCTTGGTCATGATATCTTGAAGTCCTTGGGCAGTGAGCAAGCTGACCGCCTTGACCGGTTCCTTGGTGGAAGGATGGATGACTTCTACTCCGGCTAACGAAGCAAAATGAGAAGCGATGATGACGACTACAGCAAAAATTACAAATAGCGTGACTGGGTCAGGAAGCTTGTTTCCGACACGCTCAACTACATCCAGCATCCGGTTCATCATCGTTTTCTTTGCCGGAGCCAGCGGCCGTAGATCCTTTGGCGACATGTCCTCATTTTTTGCCAAAGACATATGCAATCCCCCTTTTTTGTTTTTTATAAATTTTCTAACTCTTATTATAGTTTGACAGTCAGGAGATTCTATGTGCAAACATCCAAAAAAACGTGAAATCATTTTGTGTTACTCAATAAATTTTAAAACAAATTATAGTTTTTTGTTCAAAATAACAAATATGCGAGAAATAAATTGTTTCTGATCACATAGATCTTCTTGTGGTTCATTGTATAATTATTCTGTAAATACGAAAAGGGGAGAAGATGATGCTTGAATCGATGTACCGCCGTTTAACTGAGTTATTTCCGGAAATGGTCAAATTGCGCAGACATTTTCATATGAACCCCGAACTATCTTTTATGGAAGAAAAAACGCCGGCAACCATCGCAGAGTACCTCACCCGACTCGGCATCGAAGTTCGCAGCGGTGTCGGAGGCAGAGGCGTCGTCGGCATTATTCGCGGGGGAAAACCCGGAAAAACAGTTGCCCTTCGCGCCGATTTTGATGCCCTCGCGATCCAGGACGAAAAAGAAGTAGAATACAAATCACAAGTTCCAGGCGTAATGCATGCTTGCGGTCATGATGCGCATACGGCTACTCTTCTCGCCGTCGCGAAAGTTCTCGTCGAAAACAGGGACCAGCTTCAGGGGAATGTCGTCCTGATCCACCAGTTCGCAGAAGAGATCGCTCCCGGAGGGGCCCTTCCGATGATGGAAGATGGCTGCCTGGATGGAGTGGACGCGATCTTCGGCACACATCTGTGGTCCTCTATCCCTGTCGGGGAAATCGGCTACCGGACTGGCCCCGTCATGGCTGCGGCCGATAAGTTTACGATCGAATTGAAAGGGAAAGGCGGACATGGTGCTGCTCCGCATGAGACCATCGATTCCATTGTGGTCGGTACTGCTTTGGTCCAAAACCTCCAGCAGATTGTCAGCCGCCGTGTGAACCCGTTAAAGCCTGCTGTAGTCACGGTAGCTTCTTTCCGCGCCGGGGAAGCATTTAATGTCATTGCCGATTCGGCAACCATCATCGGCACCGTGCGAACCTTTGATCCCGAGGTTCAGGATTTGATTATACAGGAAATGGAAAGGATCACAAAGGCCGCTTGCGAGGGTGCCGGTGCCAGCTATGAGCTTACCTATGAAAAAGGGTATCCGGCCGTATGCAATCATCCGGAGGAAACGGCACTGCTCGTAAAAAGCGCCGCTCAGGTCATCCCGGTCGAAAACGTGAAGGAGATGGATCCGATTATGGGCGGAGAAGACTTTGCCTATTATTTGCAAAAGGTTCCTGGCACCTTCTTTTTTACGGGTGCCGGCAATCCCGAAAAAGGAGCCTGCTTCCCTCACCACCATCCCAGATTCGATATCGATGAACAGGCCATGCTGATCGCAGCTAAAGTGCTCATTACGGCAGCCTTCAATTATTTGCAAACGGACGAAGCCGAGAAAACGATTGCTACCTCCGTTTAGGATAGGATAAAATAACTCTAATCTTCGAAAGATTAGGGTTATTTTTTATTCACACAGGAATTTTTATGTACACGATGGTGTCACGTGTCCTGAAGTTTCGAGAGGCATAAAAGACTTCCTCAAAAAGCGATCTTGCTTCTTTGACCTACCATGACAGGAGTTTTTTCTATGAATGATGCACTTACTCACCGCCAGCTTCAATCTTTAATTGAAGTTTCCAATGTATTGAACAGCTCTCTGGATATAGACACGATTATCGACTCCATTATGCATGTGACTGTTTCCGTCATCGATGCCGCTGATGGAGGTGTTCTGTTCCTCTATGATCGGGACCAAGGCTATTTGATAGCCAAATCGACGACAGGCTTTGATCCAAAAATTCTCGAGCAAGTCCGGCTCAGGCCGGGGGAATCGATGACCGGCCTTGCCTTTTCAGCTCGACAGTGTCTGATATTTGAAGATCCGGAGGAAGTAGAGAGGACAACGGCCACCCTTACTCCCGATAACCTGCGTATGATGCTAACCTCTGTTCCTACTCCCCCACAGTCTGCCATTTGCGCTCCAATTATGAGCAAAGGCGAATGCATCGGCGTCATTACGCTGGACTCGTTTCAACCCGATTCGCATTTTACTCAAGAGGATATCCGATTGCTGAAGGCGATTTCCCATCAGGCTGCCGTAGCCCTCGAAAAAGCGCAATTATACAGGGAAAAGCAGCGAGCCATCCGGCAATTGGAGTCGCTGAACTACACCATCACCAAGCAGAATGAAATGCTTTCCCGTTCGGTAGATATCCATGGCCATTTGGCCGATCTCGTACTCTCTGGAGAAGGATTGTCATCCATCGTCCGTTATCTGAATGAAATATTTCGATGTCAAACATTATTATTCGATGAAGTAGGGGAACTGGTAGAGTTGGCCTGCCATCGTTCTATCTCCGAGAATGCTTTAACCTCCATCAAGCAGATCGCTGTGGCGCCTGTCGACGCTGCAAAAAACTGTTCGGTTGTAGAGGTGGATGGATCGTCCTTTCACCTGGTCAGTTTACCCCTCGGTTCCAAACCGACCCAGCTTGGGTTCATGGCAGTCCTCTCTGTCGAACCGATGGATGAGATCGATCTCTCTGCCTTGGAGCACGCATGCACGGTCATTGCTCTCGAACTGGTAAAAGCCCAAGCCATCTCCGAGACACAGCAGCGTTTGAAGGGAGAATTCATTGAAGGTCTATTTTCCGGCAAGGTGGACGAAGCCCTCATCCAGCAGGCCCGTCACCTCAAACTGGATCCAAACCGGAATTATCTGGCCATGATCATTCAATGCAGACATCATGTTGAAGACATGCAAAGGGTGAATCGAAGACGGAAACTGATGGAGCTGGTCAACCGCATCTTCATTGAGAGATTTCCGCACAGTCTGGTAGTCAGCAAGCAAGATCAAATCATCATCCTGCTCTCCTTTTCGACGGCAAAATCCACTGCATCCTACACGCGGCAATTGACGGATTTCGCCCATCAATTTCACTGGGAAATCGCGGACATGGGCTGGGGGCAAGACGTGAAGATTGCCCTTGGAAGAGCCAAAAGCGGGTTAATTCATGTCGGCAAATCCGCTCAAGAGGCTCAAAAAGGCCTGCAGTTCCTAAAATCCTACTCCATCAACAAAAATGTCATTAGCTATTCCGAACTGGGTGTCCAACGGCTCTTATTGCAAAACTCGGAAGAAGAGCTTCTCGACTTTATTCAAGAAACCATCGGTCCCTTGCTGGAGTATGAAAGCCACCGAAAAGGAGATTTGCTTTCCACGCTTCTTGAGTATCTGGAGCGGAATCAGAATGGGAAAGAAACCGCAGAAGTGCTGCATATCCACACCAATACGCTCAATTACCGGCTCAAGCGCATTGAAGAGATTCTCTCCATGGACCTGACGGACTCCGAGCAATTTTTGAATCTGCATTTGGCTGTCCGATTGCATCAATATCTGGATGCAAATGGCTTTCATCGTTAAGCTTTTTTCATCCTACTTAATTTCTATCGGAAAATAGACGGAAAACGTGGTGCCCTTCTCGCTGGTTTCGACTTCGATGCGCGCGTGATGCCGATTCGCAATGCTGTAGCAGACAGCGAGTCCGAGGCCGGTCCCCTCTTCCTTAGTGGTGAAAAAGGGAGTCCAGATCTTATCCAGGAGCTCCTCCTCGATTCCCGGCCCCTGGTCGGCAATCTCCAGGACGACCTCTTTTCCCGCCATTCTGGTCTTGACCGTGAGCGTACCGCCGCTGTCCATCGCTTCCAGTCCGTTTAGCGTCAGGTTGAGGAATAGCTGGCGAATCTCTTTGGCGTCGAGATAGACCTCGGGGCATTCGTTTAGCTTCGTCAACAGGTTTTTTCCGCCGAGTGAGGCCTCTGCTTGAACGAGAGGCAATAATTGCTCGATAATCTGGGATAAGTGCTGTTTTTTCAGATCGCTGGTTTTGTTCTTGGCCAGCGTGAGAAACTCGGTGATAATGGTGTTGGCCCGATCCAGCTCTTTGATCATGATATCAACAAATTGAAAATGCCTGCTGTCTTCGTTGTTTTTCTCCAGTTGCAGAAAACCCCTGACGGTCGTCATCGGGTTGCGGATTTCATGGGCGATGCCAGCTGCCATCTCGCCGATCAGATGGAGGCGGTCCAGGCGCGCCATCTCTTTTTCCAGGTAGACGCGTTCGGTAATATCGGTAACCACACTGAGAATGCACCTCTCGCCTCTGATGTTGATCTTCTCTGTGGAGAGCAGTCCCTCGCGCACCTCTCCCGATTTGGTGATATAGGTAATCTTTTCGTTGCGGATCGTATCCTCCAAATCGATGGCCCTCTCCTGTTGAAACGGATCCCGGGCCAGAAGAAGCCGGTCCTCCGACAGGTTTTTCACCTCTTCATAGGCGTACCCGGTGTACGCCAGCCAGCTCTTGTTGGCATCGATGTAGCGGTGATCCTCGCAAGACCGGATCGCGATCAGACACGGGCTGGAGTGAAAGATTTTCTGAAACAGCTCCTGTGACAGCATCAATTCCTGCGTCCGCTCGTTCACCAATTTTTCCAGCTGCTGATAATGATGCTTTCTCTCGATTTCCAGCTGCTTTCTCTCGGTAATATCGCGGATCGAGCAGACGTAGACCGGCTTCTGGTGAATCATCGTTCGTCTGATCTGCACATCGACGGGGAAAAGACTGCCGTCTTTTCGCATGGCCACCGTCTCGACGATCCCATCCGCCGCCAGCAGCTCATCGGAGCAGAGCATCGACAAAAGCACGTCGATGGATTTGCCGACCACCTCCGACGGCCGGTAGCCAAACATCGTCTCCGCGACCGGATTAGCCGACAAGATCAGACGCTCCTCATCCAGTGTCAGGATCGTATCCGCCGAGGTCTCTACGATGGTCCGCGACAGCGCCTCGCTTTTTTGCAGCTCCAGGAGCGTATCATTGTGCTTTTTCTGTGCCTCCATGAGCTCCAGCGTCCGCCAGCGCAGCATCTCCCGCTGGTATTCAATCTGTTTCTGCTTCCGGTAAAGCTGGATAAACCCCTCTACCTTGAGCCGCAGCGTCTCCGGGTGGAATGGCTTGAAGATATAATCAATCGCTCCCGCTTCATATCCCTCCACGACGTGCTCCGTCGCTTTGCTGATGGCCGTGATAAACAAGATCGGGATATGACGCGACTTCTCCCGCTGTTTGATCAGCTTCGCAGTTTCAAAGCCGTTCATTCCCGGCATTTGCACGTCCAGGAGGACGCAGGCGAAATCCTGATGGAGCATGCAGCGCAGGGCTTCTTCGCCGGATTGAACCGAGACGAGATGATATTCCGGTGAATCCAGCACCGCTTCCAGGGAGAGTAAATTTTCCTTCCGATCATCGACGAGCAGTATATGTACCTTTTCCGTTCCCCAAGCATCTTCGCTTTGCACAACGAGTGAATTGTCCGAAGGGTCATTGCAATTTGCGGAAAAGTTTTTCATTTCTGTCAACTTCTTCGTAGCAATTTGCATGAGTGGTAAAAACAACTCCTTCCTTATCCCCAAGCCCGAGAAAACCGTTGGTACAAAGGCTTTCATAAAACAATTCATGTACGTGATTCTGAAGGATTTGATTAAAGTAGATCATCACATTCCGACAGATGATAATGTGGAATTCGTTAAAAGACCGGTCGGTGACGAGATTATGCTGCGCGAATACTGTATTCTCTTTTAAAAACGGTTTGAACTGGACGATGCCATTCTTCACCTGATAGTATTCGGAAGAAGCTCTTTTCCCCCCGGCCCGCAAATAGTTTTTGGTATACTGCTGCATTTTCTGCAGAGGAAAGCTGCCTTTGATCGCGTTCTTCAGCACCTTTTCATTCATATCTGTCGCATACAGTCTGGTTTTGGAGAGCAGCCCCTCCTCATGGAGCAGGATCGCCATCGAAAACACTTCCTGCCCGGTGGAGCAGCCCGCATGCCATATGCGGATAAACGGGAGATCGCGCAGTTCAGGCACGATTTTCTCCCGAAATACCCGGAAAAATGAGGGGTCGCGAAACATTTCCGTCACGTTGATAGAAAAATCGCCAAACAGCTTGTCCATCATCATCGGATCGTGGAGCACCTTCTCTTGCAGGGCAGAGATCGTATGCACCTTTTCCGTCCGGATGCGATGCCATATCCTGCGCCTGATAGCGGCGTAGTTGTAATTGCGAAAATCGTATCCATACTGACGGTAAATCCCCTCTAACAACAAGGCGATTTCGATTTTCTCTTGCGGCTGGTCGTGCCATCTGCCTGTTGGAAGGCTTCGAAGATGATTTCCTGTTTCTCCGGCGGAATGCCGATTTCCGTATCCCTGACGGCGATGGCGATATGCGGCACGCCATCGAGCGGCTCCACCGACATGTTCAAATAGACGCCGCCCTCGGAGGTGAATTTGAAAGCGTTTGCCAATAGATTGGTGATGATTTGCTGCAAGCGCTGCTCGTCCGCCCAGACCGTGTCCGGCACATCGTCGCTTACGTCTACGATAAATTCCAGTTGCTTCTGTACGGCGAGCGGACGGAAGCTGCGCTCTGCATTGACGCCAATTTCTCGCAGCGAGACATCGCTCCGGTGGACGGTCATCTTGCCCGATTCGATGCGGGTCAAATCGAGGATGTCGTTGATCAGATTGAGCAGATTTTTGCCGGAAGTCAAAATGGTCTCAGTGCTCCTGCATCGCCCGATTGTATTCCTTTTCCTGCCTGGAGTGCTCCTCCAGCGTAGCCGCCATTTTGTTGAACGCTTTACCGATATCGCCGATCTCGTCTTGACTGGTGACCGGAATCCGGGGGAACTTTTCCGCCGAGCGGGAGACGACCGTGGAGATGATCGACGTGATGCCCGTCAGCTTCTGGCTGATGCCATGAATCACCCACAGCGTCACGGCGACTCCTACCAAGATGCAGAAAAAGATGAAATACAAGGTGAGGCTTTTCGTATACGCATATTCCTCGAGCGATCGATCATAAGCCTCATCCAGCAGCGATTCCTGGAATTCCTGGATCTCCTCCAGGCTCAGAAACAGGGCATCCTTTTGCATGTTCAAGTCGCGGCCGACGATCAGGACTGCTTCTGCTTTCTCGCCCGCTTCCACCTTTTCGATCACGTCCCTGGACAGCTGCACGTACTTCTCGTACCTGATCGCCACTTGGGCCAGAAGCTCTCTCGCTTTGTCGAACTGAATCCGCTGCTGCAGGAAGGCCATCGTAGCAGAAGCCTCCCCGATGCTCTTTTCGATCTGCAGTTTGTCCGCCTGGATGGTCTCCCACTTTTCATCTAGAACGATGCCGGCCAGCAACCGGCTGAGATTGTTGACCTGGCTTTGCATGTCGCTGACAGCTTTCAGCTTCTCATACCGGTCAAGCACGATTTCGTTCATGTTATCATTCAGCTTGGTCAGTACATTGAATATCGTGCCAAGAAGGATGATCATGACGACCAGCAAGGTGCCAAATCCAAGCAATAACTTCGTTTTATATTTCATGGGGGTTCGTTTCCTTTCCTTCATTATGAAAGTTACGACAATTGTTCAATTTTCTCTACCCTCCCTGGTGAATCCTTCCGTACGCATGCAAAAAAAACCAGTTGGAATCTCCAACTGGCAATGGTCCGTTCTTTCTTTTATACGCCCATTTTTCTCCGCTGATTGCTGATTTTTTTGGTCTGTTGGCTTTTCATCGTCTGATTGCCTGCCATCTGGTGCTTTTGCTGCCCCTTGGCTCCCTGCTGGGCTTGCTTTTTCTGCTCCAGCATCCGCTTGGCCGCTTCCGCCAGACTCACTTTTTTCGTTTCTTCAACGCCGTCCTGTGGCTTGTTTGGTTGCTCCATCTCTTTTTCACCTCGAAGGTTCATATGCTTTGCATGTCTGGATTTTACCATCTCCGTAGGAAAAGTTCCAGATAGAGGAGGCATGGAGCGGAGCGGAATTTTTTTCGTCTTCTGCGCTATTTCAATGACCGCTGCAAGAAGGCCCTGGTCCTCTCGAAGCGAGGCTGATGGAACAGCTGATCGGGACTGCCGGACTCGACGATTTCCCCATGGTCCATGAAGATGATCCGATCGGCCACCTCGCGCGCAAAGCCCATTTCATGGGTCACGACGATCATCGTCATATGTTCGCTGGCCAACTGCTTGATCACCTGCAGGACCTCTCCAGTCAGCTCCGGGTCGAGAGCGGATGTGGGCTCGTCGAACAGCATGATCGCCGGATTCATCATCAGCGCCCTGGCAATTGCCACCCGCTGCTTTTGACCGCCGGAGAGATTGGCCGGATACACATCCGCCTTGTCTTGCAAACCTACCCTTTGCAACAGCTCACTTCCTTTTTTCTGGCTGTCTTCCCGGGACTCCCCTTTGACGAGCCGAGGGGCCAGCTCCAGATTTTCTCTGACCGTCAGATGCGGGAAGAGATGAAAGTGCTGGAACACCATGCCCATTTTCGCAGTGACCTGCTTGATTCCCTGCTGGCTGCTGTAGACGCCGTCTTTGACCAGGTACTCCCCGTCTACGCTGATGCTGCCGCCGTTCACCTGTTCCAGATGGACCAGACTTCGCAGCATCGTGCTTTTCCCGGAGCCGGAGGGGCCGATTACTGCGATGACCTCCCCCTTTTCTACCTGAAAGCTGACATTTTTCAGCACGTCCAGTGCGCCGAATGATTTTTTCAAATTGGACACTTCAATCATCGCCATGGTTCTTCATTCCCTTATTTAAAAGTAAACCGTCGTTCCAGCCATTTGAAGAACATGGTAAGGACAAACGCCATCAGCAGGTAGATGACGCCTGCGATAAAGAAAGGAACGATCGTAAAGTCGCGGTTGACCGCTGTCTGCGCGAAGTAAAGCAGTTCGGGAACGGCGACGGCATAGAGGAGTGCGGTATCCTTGACCAGTGTGATCGATTCATTGGCAATGGCGGGAAGCGCCACACGAATCATCTGCGGCACGATCACGCGGGTCGTCGTCTGCCAGCGGTTCAGTCCGAGCACCTGCGCCGCCTCGTACTGACCTTTGTCGATGGCCAGCAAGCCGCCCCGGAAGATCTCGGCAAAGTAAGCCGCGTAATTCAGGATGAAGCCCAGACAGGCGGCCACAAACCGATCCATCACGAGGTAATCGCCAATCACGGGAAGAATCGGCAGACCAAAGCAGATAAAGAGCAGCTGCAGGAGCAGCGGCGTGCCTCTCACGACGTAGATGTAGGTATGCGCCAGCCAGGCAAGAGGCTTGCTCTTGCTATTGGCCAGCAGGGTAAGTGCAAAGCCCAGCGGAATGGAGGCGATGATGGCGATAAAAAACAGCAGTACCGTCATCTGAGCCCCTTCCAGCATGGGACCGGTTATCCTGAGCAAATATTCGATGTCCATAGATAATGTCTCCTTACGTACCCGGCTTCACAGATGATCCGAGCCAGGTGGCGAAGTGCAAAAGCAAAACCGGATTGAAAAAGCAATCCGGCTGTCTCTCTCTATTTTTTACCACCAAGCTATTTCAATACTTTATCTTCGCCAAACCACTTTTCCGAGATTTTGGCTGCCGTGCCGTCCTGGTTCAATTCATCCAGAGCCTTTTGCAGCGCCTCCAGCAGCTTTTCGTTTCCTTGTTTCACACCGACGCCGTACTCTTCGGGCGCGAGACTCTCGTCGAGCAGGCGGAAGGTGCCCGGTTCTTTGGAGCTGTAGTAGTCGATGACAACCTCGTCGATGACAACCGCATCCACCCGGCCGATTTTCAGATCACTCAACGCCAGGACATTGTCTTTGAATTCGGAAACGCTTTTGACCTGTTCCTTGATGGCGCTGGCATTCAGCGCATCAGCAGCGGAGGACTGCGCCTGCAGGCCGATCACCTTGCCGCTTAAATCATCCAGCTTTTGAATCTCGGATTTGTCCAGTACCGCCACCACTTGCGCATTTTTCAGATACGGCTTGGTGAACAGCACTTTCTTCTTGCGCTCATCGGTGATCGTGTAGCCGTTCCAGATCAAATCGATGCGGCCGCTGTTCAACTCCGATTCTTTGGCGTTCCAGTCGATTGGCTGAAACTGCACTTGATAGCCCATCTTCTCTACCGCCGCGCGGGCATAATCGATATCAAAGCCGACGATCTCGTTCTTTTCATCGCGGAAGCCCATCGGTGCAAATTTGTCGTCGATGCCGACCACCAGTGTTTTATCGTCACTTCCCTGGCTGGCGCTGGAGCAGCCGGTAATCAGAGAAAAGACCAATCCGCATACCATCCATAATGCTGCCATCTTTTTCATGATGTAGACCCCCTGAATATCAACCTATGTTTACTGAAAGTAAATTTTTTAATGTATTGCCGTAATAGAGTCTATCCTTTATTACGGTAAATTGCTAATTCGATAATATAGTAAAATGTGCCTTCCGTTGGGGGTTATCTCGCATTTTCTATCCCTTTCTTCGATTTTCTTTCGTTTTTAGCGCCTTATGACAAAACTCCTCCGCGCGATCAGCCCGGAACGCTCGAACCGGCTGCCCTGCGCTCTTCCTCGCGATTCGCGATTTTTTTGGAATTCAGAAAACCGCATATAGGCACAAAACCCATCCGTCGAATAAAATGGGAACAAGAGGATGGAAGCATGCCAGCGCCGTATTTAATCTAACAGCCGTTCTTCGCGATCCGTAAGCGTTTGGCGCGGAAGGCGAATCGTACTATTTTTGACAAGCGGGAGCTGAGTGTCATGGAGGACTTTCTTGACGGATATGAGAAGATCACCATCGGAGACATCCTGAAGCGACATCGTGAACGGAAAAATTTCTCACTCCTTCAACTGGCGGAAAAAGCCGGGGTGCAGGAAGAGATGCTTCGCAAATGGGAGCAGGGGGATACAGGGGGACTGGGCATTGGAGCACTGAGCGCGATTGCCAAGGTTCTCGGCATTCCCACGCAAAATCTGGTGGAGCCTTACATAGAGAGGGAAGAAAATATCGAATCCTTGCGGGAGCTGCTGCAGGAAACCTTTTCCTTGTCGAGCCAGGCTTTGCTCGCTAAGGTCGTGCACAAGCTGCTTCACTCCCCGTCCGCCGATCGCGGGCAGATCGCCGCTCATCTGTACAAGCTGGCGGGAACGCTTGCCGACAATGATACAAGAATCACCCTGTATACTTCGATCATTCACTTCGCCCGGGAAACGGAGGATCGGCAACTGCTTGCCAAGAGCAAGCTGCAACTCTACATGCTCCAGCGGCTCGACCTCAGGCGGCTGGAGGAAACCTACAAAGACGGCGAAGAAATTCTTCATGATCTGACTTATCTCACCCACGAAGAGGCCTCCGCGCATTACTTCAGAATGTCCCTGCATGCATTTGCCCTCCGAAAATACGAAACCTCCATAGAGTGGTGCCAGGCCGGGCTCGCCCGGGAGACGGCAGACACAGAACTGAGGGCCAGGGCTTATTTGGGCATGATCAACTCCTATTACTACCTCGGCGATATGGACGCCGTCGAGCGGCATCTGGATCAGTTCGAGAGCTTTTCGCATGATTTCGTCCAAGATGCCGCGATGATGACCCGGGCTTCTGTCAAAGTGCAGAGAAAGGAGTACGATGAGGCGATTCCTCTCTTGACAAAGCTGCTTCACCAGCTCGGTCAGGAATACAAGATTCATGCGCTCAACGATCTGTTGGAGGTCTATCTCCATACGGGAGACCTGGGAAAAATCGCTTTCTACCTGCAAAAAGAGGCGGAACTGCTGCCGCGGCATCCGAAAACCCCCTACAAATTCCTGTCGCTCGGCATCTACTATCGGCAAAAAGCTGCCTACCAAACGCAAATCGGGCTTATCGACGAAAGCATGGAAAGCTACGTCAACAGCCTGAGAGCCTATGGAGCGATCAATGCCCAGGAAGAAATCATCTCCTGCATGAATGAAATTTTCTCCTTTTTGGCGAAGAACTCCATTTCCATGGATCTCAAATATGTGGTCAAGCTGAATGAGGTACACAGCAACATCCGGATTATCGACGGACTGAAAAAAAAGCTACATGACCTGGTCAAACAGAAGGGGTTTGGCGACCCCTCCGTCGTCGAGCTCAGTCAGCAGCTGGATAATTACATCGTGTTGGCGCAGCGGATCAAATGAGCTCCCGCAGGGCCTCGCCTGTTCCACTCATCGTCATGTTTTTGCCGTAAAAAATTTCATCCATTTCCGTGACCAAGCGCCGGGTGATTTCCTCCTGCCGCTCCGGACTGAGCTCTTCTTTTGTGCGGCCGAACAGATAGTTGTTTAAGTCGAACGCTCGCAGCTTGCATTTGGTATGAAAGATGTTTTCCGGGTAGACATTGACGTCAATCATCTGGTACAGCTCTTTTACTTCCTCCGGGATGTAATTCTGGATCGAGCTGATCTCGTGGTCGATAAACAGCTTGTGGCCGTAGATATTCCGGGTAAATCCGCGGACGCGGTAATCGATCGTCATGATATCCGTATCGAAGGAGTGGATCAGGTAATTGAGCGCTTTGAGCGGCGAGATCTCTCCGCAGGTAGAGACGTCAATATCTGCGCGAAACGTGCTGATCCCCTCATCCGGATGGTACTCCGGGTAGGTGTGGACGGTGATGTGGCTCTTGTCCAGCTGCATGACCACCGATTCGGGCAGCGGTCCTGGCGACTCTTCGAAAGACTCGTTCGGAACCTCCACGACCGGCCCCTCGGACACCAGCAGAGTGACGCTCGCCCCCTGCGGGACGTAGTCCTGCTTGGCAATATTCAGGACATGTGCGCCGATAATCTCGGAGACGGCCTTCAAAATCGCGGTCAGCCGCTCTGCGTTGTACTGCTCGTCGATGTAGTCCAGATAGGCTTGCCTCTCCTCTCTGGTCTCGGTGTAGCAGATGTCGTACATATTGAAGCTCAAGGTCTTCGTCAGGTTATTGAAGCCGTGCAGGGTTATTCGCTGCTCCAGTGTCAGGCTCATCACGCACTCTCCTTCCTCTCGGCCGTGGGCAGCACCAGTGTACCGCGTGGCTTGCCCGCGTATCAGGAGTGACTATTTCTGATGGAAACACTGCTTTAGGATGCCCGGTTTCCATGAAAGAAATTCCACCCCTGCACGGATGCGGGGACTGTACGCCCCCATAGCGGCCCAAGGATCGTGGCTGCCGGGTGAAGAATCATGCTCCCCTGCTACGCTCCGGGTTCCCGCCCTGCACGGATGCGGGGACTGTCCGCTCCATAGCGGCCCACGGGGGTGCGCAAAAGGAGTGCCGCTTCGGGGTCATCCCACGTTGCGCCCCTTTATCCCGTGGGCCGCTATTCCGCTGGGCGGGGGCTCCACAGTCGCTCGCACGGGAGCATGATTCTTCTGCGAGCCTTTGTGCTTCTTCTCGCTGCGGCCACGTTCCCAAAAGTAGACAAAAAAAGGGGCTGTCCAATAAGTCCCCAAAATAAAAAGTTGGGCGGAAAAACGTAATGTTTTCCGTCCAACTTTTTTGTGCGGCTGCTTTTGCAGGAAAGTAGCGAGGCGGATGCCTGCCACTTTCAATAGATTGTGGGCCAATGCCACAATCCCAAACTCGACGTGAACCTTGTCCAGCCCCCGTAAGGAGAACCGTCGGAACGACCGGTTGCCCTTGAGGTGACCGAACACGCTTTCTACCTCCACTTTACGCCGAGCATAGATCGCGGACTTCTCGTCATCCTCAAGGGCTCTTTTGGCCTTTGCCTTTAACTCTTCCCATATCGTGTTCCAGTGTACCTGGCGATTCCCTTTTGCTTTGGTGCACGAGAGCTTGAGCGGGCAATCGCTACAATCCTCACATTCATAGATCTTGAAGCTTTGCTCCAGGCCAGAAGCGTTTTTTTTCGTCTGGTATTTCTTAAAGCGAACGTATCGACCATTCGGGCAAACAAAGCGATCATCCTGCTCTTCATACGTCCAGTTGGAAGCGTGCCGGATGTCCTTCTGGTATCGTCGGGTTTTCTCCTTCAAATAGTTGCCGTAGGGTATGAGAAACTCAAATCGCGGCTGTTTTTCTTCGCCCATCGCATACAAGTAGTTTTCCTCGCTGCCATAGCCAGCGTCGGCAATCACGGTTTTGGGCATCGGCAACGAAGACGCCGCCAATCGCTCCATATGCGGAATAAAGCATCGTGTATCCGTAGGACGCTGATGGATGCTGTAGAACAAAACAAACTGGTTTTCCGTGGCCATTTGCACATTGTAGCCTGGCTTCAGTTGGCCATTTTTCATGTGATCTTCCTTCATGCGCATAAACGTGGCGTCCGGATCGGTTTTCGAGTAGCTGTTGCGATCGCCAAAGCAGGCTTTCTGCTGCTCATACTTGGCGAAGCGAGGAAGGAAATCCTTCCGAATCTGTTTCAGCGGCCTCTTCAAGGCACTGCGCGCTTTGCGCAAGGCTTTCCGCTCTTCGCTGCCGCTGGTCTGCGTGAGCTGTTCGGTTAAGCCTTCGACTCTTTCCTCCAGCACGGCCGCTGCTTCTTCGAGCTTGGCAGGGAGCTCTTCCGGGTCTGCCGCTGCATATTCGCCAGCTTCTTGCTGCGTGAGCGTATGAATATGCGCAAGGGTGGCCTGCACCTTTTCCTTGAGCTTTTCCTCGAAGCGAAGCGTGGATTTTTTCCACACAAAAGAGTACTTGTTCGCATCGGCTTCAATCTTTGTGCCATCCAAAAAGTACTGCTCCATCGAAATGTAGTTGTCCGCGATGAGCTTGCGGATCATCGTTTCAAACAGTTCGTCCATGAACGCTTTCATGCGCACGCCGCGAAAATCGTTCAAGGTACGGAAGTCAGGCTGCTGCATCGCCGCCAGCCACATGGCCGGGAGGTTCTCACGCAACAGCTTTTCAATACCGCGGCAGGAATAAACCTTTTGTGAGTAGCCGTAAAGGATCACCTTAAGCATCATTTTGGGATGGTAGGAACTGCGGCCTCCGCCCGTGTAATGAGCAAACAACTGCTGATCCGGAATGGCTTCGATCATTTCATCAATGACACGAGCCACATGATGGGTGGGAACATACATCTCCAAATCCAGAATCATCTGAGCCTGCTTGTTATCGTACGGTTTGAAGGTAGGGGCAAGATGTCGCGTGGGCATCATTTTTTCTTCCACATCCTGTAGAGGAAGAGCCAGTTGCATGGTATAATCATGATTAGTAGTCGTCCGATTACGCAAGAAAATCGTCCTTTCTTGAATTGGTAGTGTGGTAACTTCCATTTTACAAGAAAAGACGGTTTTTTTGTGCTTATTTTTTACATTCAACAAAAACGGGGCGCCCAGAAGTCAGTTTATGCTGACTTTCTGGACAGCCCCTTTTTTTGCAACCACTATTTCGGGTGCTAGGCATTACAGCAGTTCTTTTCTCAGCTCTTCCGCAGACTTAGGCGACAAGTAGACAGGCGCCACCTCAAAGACCGTTTTCGCTCCCGTCTGCCCCTCCAGGTGCAAGCGATACGCAGCGCGAGCATAGGCGACCAGCACGCTGGCGGTAAATTCGGGATTGCTGTCCAGCTTGAGCGAAAACTCGATCACCTGATGATGCGCCTCCCCCGTCTTGCCGCCGCGGATGACGAAACCGCCGTGGGGCAGTTTGGAATGATTGGCTTTCAGCTCTTCTTCGGTGATGAAGTGGACAACCGTGTCATAGTCTGCGAAATAGTTCGGCATGGTCACGATGTCCTGCTCGATCTTAGAGCGGTCATACCCCTCTTCCGCGACGACATAGCAGATCCGCTGATGCTTTTCCGCTGTGGTCAGCTGGGGATTTTCGCCGCTTCTCACCCGCTTGATGGCTTCTTCCATCGGCACCGTGTACTGGACGCCGCCTTTTACTCCCTTCACCCGGCGCACCGCATCCGAATGCCCCTGGCTCAGTCCTTTCCCCCAAAACGTGTAATTCTCCCCGTTGGGCAGGATCGCTTCGGCCATCAGGCGATTGATCGAGAACAAGCCCGGGTCCCAGCCCACGGAGATGATGCTGGTTTTCCCGCCTTCTTTGGCCGCATTGTCTACCACTTGGAAATATTCAGGAATCTTGGCGTGCGTATCGTAGCTGTCCACCGTGTTGAAAAGACGGGCAAAAGCAGGCCCCTGCTCCGGAAGATCGGTCGCGGAACCGCCGCACAGGATCATGACATCAATCTCCCCGGTATACGCCTCCGCCTCGGAAATATGTAAGACCTTTACGCTCGGATTCTGAACGGCGATGCTCTCCGGCTCCCGGCGGGTAAAAATGGCGACCAGCTCCATGTCCGGACATTGCCCGATCGCCGCAACGGTCCCCTTCCCCAGGTTTCCGTACCCGACAATTCCCACTCTGATTTTTCTGTTCATGGTTTCTCCTCCATTACTGCCATGGTCCCGAGGACGCGCGGTCCTCTTTTTTCGCTTATGTAATAATAGACACTCCATCCTATCATAAACGAGGGAATCGTTTTTTGCATCGTGCTTTTCCTTTTTTGCCACCCTCTCCCAGACTACTGCCTGCTCCGCTGGGCAGGGCTGCGCAAGTCCGGTACGTCAAGAAGAGCACGGACGGCAAGCCCGTGCTTTTCCAAGCTGCAGATGATTCGGGGAGACGGCGCTTGTGCGAAGCGCTCGACTATCGGCCCAGATACGCTTTTTTTACATTGTCCTGCTCGCGCAGATTTTGCGCGGAGTCGTGAAGCCTGATCTCGCCGTGCTCCAGCACGTAGCCGCGGTCGGCGACGGAGAGCGCCTTGTTTGGCTCGGCAAAAGAAGCCTTTACCGGAGCCGCCGATCAGACCGGATTGTTCGAGTACGCCCAGGACGGAACGCTGTTTTTGGACGAGATCAACTCCATGCCCATCTCGCTGCAGTCCAAATTGATCCGCGTCCTCGAAGAGCGCGTGGTCAGACGGCTCGGCTCGACGAGCGCAACGCCTGTCCGCTGCGTGGTCATCAGCGCATCCAATGAGGATCCCCAGATGCTGATCGCCAAAAACAAGTTCCGCCTCGTTCTGGAGGAAGCCGGCTAAAACATTACGCGGGCGGCCAAAAACCTCGGTCTGCCGCGGCAAAGTCTGCGATACCACTCGCTGGGCGGCCGGCATCCCGCCCTTTCGTCTACGTCCCGAAGCGCTGGCGGTAGCCGCATTTGCGGCATAGCTCCTCGACCGCTTCCCGGCGGGAAAAGCCTTCGTAGATGTTGTTGGCCCGCTCCCCTTCGACAATTTCCGAAAAGGAGGTCCGGTGAATATTGCCGAGATTGATGACGCCCTCCCCGTCCAGGCAGCAAGGCACCACCGTCCCATCCACCAGAATCGCGGCCTGGGTGCGCAGCCCGTGGCAAAAGCCTTTTCCGTCGTCCTCCGGCGCGTCCAGGCTGGGCCAGCGAAATTCATGATCCTGGTTCAAGTAGATCCGCTCGGCAATCTTGACCCCGCCCCCGGGAACGACTTTTTCTTCGATCCGGTAGTCGAGGCTGTACGCTTTTTCGAGGAGTTCCAGCGTCTCCCGGTTCCTCCTCTTCTCCCCGCTGCTAAGGTCCTCTTTCTGCAAATTCCACAAGCGGTAGGAGATGATGACGCCCTGCTCCGCCGCCTCCTGTACGAACGACAGGATGTTGCGGAGATAGCCTTCTCTGTCCACCGAACCTTCGTGGCCGTCAAAGCTGTGCAGGGAAAAGTTCATCTGGCGAAGCGCCGGTTTCCCCAGGAGCTTGTGTCTGTTTTTCTGAATCAGCGTGCCATTTGTCGTGATATTGACCTTAAAGCCCTTCTCGTGGGCGATGTCCAGGAGCTCGTCTATCCGGGGATGAAGCAGCGGCTCCCCTTTGACATGCAGGTAGATATACTTCGTATGCGGTTTGATCTGATCGAGCGTGGCCGCAAACACATCGGTTTTGAGGAAATTGGCCTGTCGGCCCGTTTGGGGGCAAAAGCTGCAGGCCAGATTGCACACACTGGTAATCTCGATATAGACTTTCTTAAAGGTTTTCAAGGCTTGCTCTCCATTTCCGGCATACGGGGGGGAACCGGCTTTCTCCGCGGCTCCGTTCACCCGTAATATCATGCACCCACATTATCTATAAGAAAGAAAAAAAACTCAAGCGATTTCCCGCCCGAGTTTTCCGCTCTGTCTGCGCTATTTGAACCATCCCTGTTCTTTGAACCGCATGATCGCTTCGATCCGGTTGCTGACGCCCAGCTTGTCGAGAATCGTGGAGATGTAGTTGCGGACGGTTCCGGTGGTCAGAAAGAGCTGGCTGGCAATTTCTTTGGTGTTTTTTCCGTCGGCGATGAGCAGCAGCACTTCTTTTTCCCGCTCGGTCAGCGGATTTTCCTGCCCGTACGCCTCATCCACCAGTTCTGATGCGTAGATGCGCCGCCCCGCCATGATGCTGCGGATGGAGCTGGCCAGCTCTTCGCTCGGGCTGTCTTTCAAGAGGTAGCCGTGGGCTCCCGCTTTCAGCGCCCGCTCAAAATAGCCGGGACGGGCAAAGGTGGTCAGAATCATCACCTTGCAGCCGCAGCCCCTCAATTCCTCTGCGGCTTCGAGTCCGCTCTTCACCGGCATCTCGATATCCATGATGCAAATATCCGGCTTGTGCAGGTGTACGAGCTTGACGGCATCCTCGCCATTGCTGGCCCGCCCGACGACCTCCATATCTTCTTCCAGGTCGAGCAGGGAAGCAAGTGCGCCCAGCAGCATGCGCTGATCCTCGGCAATCACAATGCGAATCATACCCCCGCCTCCTTTTCCATTTGCTTGAAGACATTTGGCACCCGCAACATCACGGTTGTTCCGCTCTCCGAAGAGAGGATTTCCATGCTTCCATTGACGAATTCCAGCCGCTCTCTCATCCCGCGCAACCCGTTTCCTTTGGCCGACAGCGATTCCCCTCCGATGCCGATCCCGTTGTCCTTGACCTGGACGATCAGATCGGTCCGGCCCGGCTCAATCGCGATGGCGCAACAGGTGGCATTGCTGTGCTTGACGATGTTGGTCACGGCTTCCTTCAGGCACATGCTGAGGACATTCTCCGTCATCAGTGCGGTATTGGTCAGATTGGGGTCGCCTTCGAGCGTGAATTCAATCTCCGCCGCTTTCAAGATCTGCCGGATGCGGTAGATTTCATCCTCCAGCCGCGTCCCCCGCATCTGGGTCACCATCTCCCTGACTTCCTTCAGGGCGATTCGCGCCGTCTGCCGGATCTCGCTGATTTCGATCTGTGCCCGGACCGGGTCTTTGTTCCACAGTTTGTTCGCCAAATCGCTCTTCAGGCCGATCAGGGAAAGCTTCTGTCCGAGCGTATCATGCAAATCGCGCGCGATGCGCTGACGCTCTTCCAGCTTGACCAGCTCCGAGATGCGCTTGTTGGCGTCCTCCAGCTGTCCCTCCAGCTTCTCCCGCTTGTTGCGGTTGTACGTCGTAACGGGCAGCAGGATGACAGCGATCATGCTGACCAGCACAAAAGGCAGCTGGGTAATCATCTCCGAATTTTTGAGAATAAAGCCCAGGTTGACCGTGACGACCGTGCTGATCAGATGGATCGTGTACAAGGTAAAAAAGCCGATCTTGTTCTGGATATTGCCGATAAAAAAGGCTAGAAAAAGTGCGAAGTAGACATAGCCGAACAAGAGGGTCATGAGGATGGAGATCACGATCTGCAAACTGGTCCAAAAGTAGATCATCCTGCCTTTGGACAACAGCGAAAACACGTAGCAGATGAAAAAGCCCAGAATCATGACGATTCCGATCACGACCTCATACATGGAGGAGGACCGGAAGATAAAGTAAAACGGAAGAATATAGAAAACGACCCATACGTACGGACTCAGGCCTGTATTTTTATGAAGGATTTGATACCACTTCTGCATGGACCACCCACCTTTTTTGCCGCTTCTCTCTAGTGTAGCGGAATTGCCGGGCTGATGGCAGGTTTATTTCCTTCCAGATGGCTTTATATGCTTTCAGTCGCGGACTTCGCTTTGCGGTAAAACGCGTTCAGTTCCTTAAAGCTGATGAACCGTTTGCCCTGTTCATCCCAGAGGCGGAACCGGAGCGACTTGAGACTGGTCGCCAGCGTGATCGTCGTGGCCTTCTGCAGAGGCGGAGTGGAGTTATGCGCCTGCTCCAAATAGTAGTTCGGCACTTTGGGACTCAAGTGGTGGACGTGGTGAAAGCCGATATTGCCCGTCACCCACTGCAGCGGCTTCGGCAGCTTGTAGTAGGAGCTGCCTTCCACAGCCGCCTTTACGTAGCTCCACTGGTCTTCATTCTCATAATAGGTATCCTCGAACTGATGCTGCACATAGAACAGCCAAATGCCCAAGAAGCCGGAGATGAAAAAGATCGGACCTTGAATCAAGAGAAACGCCTGCCAGCCGATCGCCCAGATCAGGGCGGCATACAAAAGAACGATCAATACATTCGTCAGGTACGTATTCAGTCGCTCTTTTCTTCTCGCGCCTTTGCGGTTAAAGCGGTACTGAATCAAAAACACAAAGATCGGACCGATCCCGAACATGACGAAAGGATTTCGGTAGACCCGGTACGCGAAGCGTTTCCAAAGAGGGGCCGACAAGTACTCGTCTACGGTCAGGATCCAGATGTCGCCCACTCCCCGCTTGTCGAGGTTGCTGCTGGTCGCGTGGTGGATGGAGTGGCTGAGCTTCCATTGTTCATACGGAACGACGGTCAGCACGCCGGTGATGGTGCCCAGGATGTCATTCGCCAGCCGGCTTTTGAAGAAAGACTGGTGGCAGCAGTCGTGAAAGATGATAAACGTGCGGATGACAAATCCAGCCGCAACAATCAGGAGCGGAAAGGTGAGCCAATACGAGACCGACAGTGTCTGATAGGCCGCATACCAGAGGATAATCAAGGGAACCAGGGTGTTGATCAACTGCCAAATGCTCGACATGGTGTTGGTTTTTTCGAAAGGAGCGATGATCTTTTTCAATTGGGAAATCCGGGTATCATGCATCAATTGTTTCCTCCTCGTGTTGACGCGTGGGGGACGTTCAAGAACGTTAGACCTTCACTGACTCTCTCCATTATAGAAATTGTGGACGGCGAGCTGTAGTCATAAACGTCAAGAAGAGGATATGACAATTGTCATGCTTTGGCGGATATTTTTCCAGATGTGATACTTATTGGCAAGAGAGTGCTCCCTATTTCAGCCGGGTTTGTTCAATGGCAACCGCCTCCGCGCCATGGGCAGCGGCGAATGCCTGCAGCGCTTCATGCACCTTTTTCTTCAGCGTTCTCGTGAATTTCACCTGCCGGTCAATTTGCAGCAGCTGTACCGTCAGATGACGGTTCTTTTTATCGAGGCGCGGGTCCATGCGGCCGATCAGGCGGTCTCCGGCCAATATCGGCATGGCGTAATAACCGTACTGACGTTTGACGGCCGGCGTGTAGATTTCCCAGCGGTACTCGAAGGAAAACAGGTCTTCCAACCGCTTGCGGCTCCACAGCAGATTATCCAGAGGCGGCAGGAACCGAATCGCTCCCTCCCCCTCAACATCGCTCTCCCGCTCTTCGGTCCACGCCAGCACATGGTCGCTCTGCATCTGCAGCCGCTCGCGATCCGCCGCGAGGATGTAATAAGGCTTGGGGAGTCCCTCCACTTCCACCGGCATCACTGCTCCCGAAGCAATGCGCCGCTCCAGAGCCGCCCGCCGCTCGCCCGCGCTCATCCGCTGCCAGCCAAAGCGCGGATCGCTCGGCTCAAACACGCGGTACGCCCGAAGGTACTTGTCCAAGAGCGCGTCCAGCGCCTCTTCCGTCCGAATCTCTTTGCCCCGCTGCAACAAATCTGTCGGCACGACGCGGCTGGTGAGATCGAACAGGCGCTGGTTCCCCTCGCGACCGACGATCGTGATCTCCGCCGCATCCAGGAGCAGATTCAGGGCGTGCGAGGTCGCTTTTGTTTTGGCGCTGACATTGTCCCAGTACCCGTGGACCCTGAGATCCGATTCAAATGCTCTGGACGGCAGCGGCCCTTCCTGACGCAGCTTTTCCAGCACGCTGTCCGCAATTGGACGGAGCTGGTCGAGATGCGGCTGGACCCGCTCGCGCATACGCTGCCGCGTCGGCTCAAAGATCGGGTAGTCCTCGATGGGGATGACGCAGGCGGCATTGGCCAGGTACTCGAAGAAATCCCCTTCGGTAAGCAGCTCGCCCAGCACCTGCGGCTCGTATCCGGGAATCCGCGCCGCCAGCACCAGATGCTGGTTGGGACGGACGGCATTTACCGGATCAATCTGCACGCATTCCAGCTGCCGGATCACGCGCCGTACCTGGTCGCGAAGCTGCGGGGCCGGGTCATCCGGGTGCCCATCCAGCAGCAGTTGGGTCTCCAGCAAAAACCGCCGCAGCGCCCGTTTGGTTGTTTTTAATGTCTTCACTGTTTTCATCACGGCACCTCCGAATAGCTCGCCTCTGATCGGGATGGTTCCTGCCTTCCGCTTGGACGGGGCAAGAGGAACAGTGCAGACAGCAATACCAACAGTCCGCTGAGCCCGCCTGCCGCAACCATCCAGGGCAAAGGCAAGATGGATAAGAAAAAGCCTCCGAGTGCAAACCCAATGGTGTGGCTTACATTCATGATACTGAAACCTTCTGCCTTTCGCTCGTCCGGCATTTCCTTTTCCGCCGCGAGGGAACGGACCGTCATCAGCGGCGCCGTGCATACCCCGATCACGATCATCGAGAGGGCGAGCGTCACCCAATGGGTGGAGAGGGCGAACAGGAAACAGCCCAGTGCGGTACAGAAAAGGAGGAGGCAGGCTTGCAGCTTTTCCGAAAGGCGAATGTGATGGGAAAAGAATGCGTAGGCCAGGCCGCTCGCAGCGCTGCTGACAGCCAGTACGGCAATCAGCGCGGCCGCGGCACCGCTGCTGCCTCCGGATTGCTGCACGATCGGCAGCGCTCCCACTTCGGCCGTGCCCAGCGCGTGGCCAAAAGCGATGCTGAGCAGGATCCAAAAGACAAAACGGCGCTGGAGCCACCAAAACGCTCCGGTAGAGGCGGGCTTCTTTTTGGCATGCGGGCCAGAGCCTTGTTCGTCTGCCTGGTCCCCTGACTGATCGGACCATGGAGACTGCGGCTTCCCATCGGCGGATGACTGCGAATCTAGGCTTCCAGCGGCGGATATCCTGCCCTCCGGCTCCCCCAGAGCGGCCAGCCTCCAGGTCAGGAACGAAGCAATTGCGGCGGCTGCGCTCATCGCGAGTACCGCACCCGGCACCCAAAACATGGCGGCTGCCGCAGCGATCAGCGGCGCACTTACGACCACCAGCTCGATGACAGTCGCGTCGAAAGCGATCGCCGAAGGAAGCAGCTGCGGCGGAACCGTCCTGCTGAGCAGGGAACGCATGCCCCCGGGTATCCCGCCCAGGAGCGCTCCGGTCAACCCGGCAAGGGGGATAAACAGCCCGTGTGCGCCTTCGCCCTCTATCGCAGCGGCAATCGCGATCCCGGACAATACCGCAGCCGCCAGCAGCAAAAAGAGCGGGGCTCCCTTTTTTATCCCCATCCGGTCGATCAGCCGCCCGCCCGGGATGGCGAAAAACGTGGAACAGAGGATGTAAGCGGTAATCATCAATCCGCCGACCTTGTTCCCCCCGACCAGCACGAATGAAAATGAGGTCATAATCGACGGCATCCGCATCAGCTGAACCGCCGCTGACCATTGCAAATACTTTCGGTGCGTGAGCAAAAGGCGCAGGGGCGGCCGCCCCTGTTTTCCACTAGACATATCCATGTACCTCCCGGCTTCCTAGATAGGGCCACAGCATCGTCGATGGTTTCCCCCCGCTTACGCACAGATGGTAGAATGAAAGCAACAGAAGGAAGACCTGTCTGGAAGATATTGTTTGGTAACCATTAAATGAATTATAGTGGTTCCGACTGTTAACAGTCAAGGAGTGTTCGCGTTATGAATCCTTACGATGCTTTGGAAGTCCTGGCTGACTTTTGCAATACCCGCGACCAGCGAATGCGCTATGAAAACGATCCCGGCCTCGATCATCTACTGACGCGGGAACAATTGCAGCAATGGCTGCACCAGCATGAGCTGCTCGCCGAAGCCGCGCAGGTTGGCGACGAGGAGCTGCATCTGGCGCGGGAGCTGCGCAGAGGGCTCCGCATGGCGATCGATCCGCGTGCTGACTGGCAGGCGGAGGCGGCCGCTTCTCTCAATGAGGTGGCCTCCCGCTGCCCGATCGGCATTTATTTTGATCCGGCTGTACAGGGGTCTCTTCATGCTGCCGGGACCGATGCGAGACAAGCCATCGGGAAGCTGCTCCTCCTGGTGCTTCAGGTCCAGCAGGCCGGTTACTGGGACCGCCTGAAAATGTGCGCCGCATCGGACTGCCTCTGGGTCTTTATTGACCGTTCTCGCCCGGGAAGCGGCAAATGGTGCTCGATGCAGGCCTGTGGAAACCGGGCGAAAAAGAGGACGTTTCGGCAGCGGCAGAAGGCGGGGAAAGAAGAAATCCCTGAGTAGAGTAAACTCAGGGACTCAACCTAATTCCTTCAAATTCATTCTGGGCTGTTTCTGCTTTTCAGCTATCTGGTCCAAATACCGGGTATATCATCTCTCATGCCTTCAGCAGATGCAGACAAAAATCCAGGTCTGCCTGCAGATGCTCTTGCATCAGGCGCTCCGCTCTATCCCCGTCATGCGCGCTGATTGCATCGTAAATCTCCTGATGCTCATCGATGAGAAAAGGACGCTTGTGATAGACGACGGTTTTGCGAAACAGGTAGATAATGGACGACATGCGGTCGATAATATCGATCATTTGGGGATTGTTGCTCGATTGCACGATGATGTCGTGGAATTCCTTATTGGCCTTCATCGTCTCCTCGATGGTGCCGCTTCTGGCGATGGTGATGCAGTCGTGGAGCCGTCCCAGGGTCTCTTCACTCATATAGGTCGCCGCACAACGGGCCGAGAAGCCTTCGAGCAGGATGCGCACCTGAAAGATGTTTTGCAGGTCCACGCTCGATGGATTCACGACTCTTTTCTGTTTGATCAGGCCCTCCTGCTCCAGCTTGCGGATCGATTCGCGGACAGGCGTCCGGCTGATTCCGATCTCCTCCGCCAATCTCTCCTCGACCAATTTGGTCCCCCGTGGAAGCTCTCCGCTTAAAATCTTGTCCCGAATATATTCATACGCCGTCAGGTACGCTAATTGAAACGGTTGTTTGTTCATTCGTTACCCTTCCTTTTCCTGCCAGTCATCCTGCAAAATGCGGGGTCCTATCTGAAAGTATACGGTGTACGGACACCCATGGGAAGTTTAAATGATACAAGTTGTTTTGTATACAAAATTGAAATAATGTATACAAAATTTATTTTTGTGTGTACAATTACGGTACAGATTTATACAATCACCACAGACGAGGAGGATATACGATGAAAGTCGGCTTTATCGGACTTGGCATCATGGGCAAGCCGATGGCGAAGAATCTCTTGAAAAAGGGATATGACGTCACGGTCTATGACATCAATGAACAGGCGGTAGAAGAGTTGACCATGGACGGCGCGGTCGGCGCATTTTCTCCCCGTGAAGTCGCGATTGCAAGCGCTCTCATCATCACCATGCTGCCCAATAATGAGATCGTCAAGAATGTCATTCTCGGAGAAAACGGGATCATTCACGGTGCCAAGGCTGGCACGATCGTGGTCGACATGAGCTCGATCTCCCCCGTGGTCAGCAAAGAGCTGGCGCTGGCCCTCAGGGAAAAAGGTGTGGAGATGCTGGACGCCCCCGTCAGCGGCGGCGAGCCAAAAGCGGTCGACGGCACGCTGGCGATCATGGCAGGCGGAGATCCGGAAACATTCAAGCGGGCAGAGCCGGTGCTGGCTTGCATGGGCAAAGAGGTGACCTGGGTAGGCGAGAACGGCTGCGGCACGATGACGAAACTGGCCAATCAGATCATCGTCAATGTGAACATTGCCGCCATGTCGGAGGCGCTCGTCCTGGCCGCCAAAGCCGGAATCGATATCGAGAAAATGTATCAGGCCATCCGCAGCGGCCTCGCCGGAAGTGCGGTTCTCGATGCCAAAGTACCGCTCATCCTGGAGCGCAACTTCCAGGCCGGCGGACGCATTGACATCAATCTGAAGGATTTGACCAACGTCAAAGAAGCGGCAGAAGCCATCGCAGCGCCGATCCCGCTGACGCGCCAGGTGCTGGATATCTTCCACGCGCTGCAAGCCGAAGGCAAACAGGCAGACGACCATGCCGGAATCGTCCAATATTATGAAAAACAAGCTGGCGTGATCGTCGAAAAACGCAAATAGAAACCGCCATTCCGAGAAAAAAAGTTGAGGGGGGTCTCCATGGTTACGGGGACGATGTTAATTGTCATTTTTCTGTTATCGTTGGCTGCTTTGTTTTTCCTTATTCTCAAATTGAAGATGGAGCCGTTTCTCTCGCTCATCGGGGTCGCCTTTGTCACGGCACTCGCCATCGGGATGCCGATCAAGGACGTACCTGGCATCGTCACCGCAGGGTTTGGAAATACCCTGGCCGGTGTCGGGATTCTGATCGGTCTGGGCGTGATTTTCGGGCAGTTCCTCGCCGCGTCCGGCGCAGTTGAGAAGATCGCCGAGTCCATCATGAAGGTATTCGGCATGAAGCGCTCGCCTGCCGGACTGGCCCTGACCGGAACCGCCGTCTCCATTCCCGTTTTCTTCGACGCGGCCTTCGTCATTCTGAGCGGACTGGTCAGAAGCCTGGCGACGCGGACCGGCTTTTCCTTTCTCACGTTTGTAACCGCTCTCAGCATCGGACTGATCGTCTCTCACAATATGATCGCACCGACGCCGGGGCCGCTGGTGGTCGCGGAAAATACCGGCTCCGACCTGGGACTGTTTATTCTCTACGGCATTATCTGTTCGATCCCGGCCACGCTGGTCGGCGGCTATCTCTACGGCTTGTTCGTCGGCAAACGGCTGGACACGAGCGTCCACAGCGACGATCCTACTGCCGCTGACACCCCGGCGCAAGCAGCGCCCCGCAAGCAAATCGGCGCCGGCCTGTCGCTGGCCATGCTGGCTTTGCCGATCGTGCTGATTCTGGCCAATACGGTGTCGAAGCTGTTGTTCCCCGATACCGTGATCTCCACGATGTTCGGCTTTATCGGTGAAAAGAATATCGCCCTCTTGATCAGTACCATTGTCGCTATCGTCGTGCTGTCGCCGTACATTTCGACGCCGAAAGCCGAGCTTTTCAACGAAGCGATCAACTCCGCCGGGATTATCATCCTGGTGACCGGTGCGGGCGGCGCATTCGGTGCGGTGATCAACAAGAGCGGCATCGGCGACTACCTGATCCAGACCATGCAGAGCTGGAGCATCCCGGTCCTCATGCTGGCTTTCATCTTCTCGCAAATCCTGCGGGCCTCTCTCGGCTCCGCTACGGTAGCGCTAGTCACCACCTCTAGCATTCTCGGTCCGCTCGCCGGCGAGCTGGGCGTATCTCCCCTGCTCCTCGGCCTGGCGATCTGCGCAGGCGGCATCGGCTTGTCCCTGCCGAATGACTCCGGTTTCTGGGTCGTCAGCAAATTCGGGAATCTGACCATCCCGCAGACGCTCCGCGTATGGACTGTGGGTGGATTTATCGCCGGTCTGACGGCGCTCGGCATGGTCTATGTACTCAGCATATTTGCAGGGATTTTGCCAGGAATATAAGCAAAAAGGATGATGGTTTACGTGAACACCAAAAAACGAGCAGCCCGCGACGTATTCGACAGCTTGCCTCAGGTAGACCGGAGTGCAGTAGATGACCTGCTCGCGCAAGAACTCCGGCAATTGGGTCGAAAAATCATCGTGCTCGACGATGATCCCACCGGCGTACAAACGGTTCACGGTGTATCGGTCTACACCGACTGGTCCCCGGAGAGCATTGAACAGGGATTCGCTGAGGAACATCCGCTCTTTTTCATCCTGACCAACTCCAGAGGCATGATCGCCAGCGAGACAGAAGCGGTTCACCGCCAGATCGCCCGCCAGATCGCCGAGGTCGCGGATAAGCGCAACCAGCCTTTTATGCTCATCAGTCGCGGAGATTCCACGCTGCGCGGGCATTATCCGCTGGAAACCCAGACGCTGCGCGAGACGATCGAGGCTCAGACAGAGATCGTCTTTGATGGCGAAGTGCTGCTTCCCTTCTTTCAGGAAGGCGGCCGCTACACGGTGGACAACATTCATTACGTGCAGTACGGGACGGAACTGGTCCCTGCCGGCGAGACGGAGTTTGCCCGGGATCGGACGTTTGGCTACCGCAGCTCCCATCTGGGCGAATGGGTCGAGGAAAAGTCGGGCGGCGCCTATACGGCGGCGGATACCACCTACATTACGCTGGAGAGCATCCGGGCGCTGAAAATCGACCTGATCGCGGGCCAGCTCCAGCGCGTGACCGACTTCCGAAAAGTCGTCGTCAACGCTGTCGATTACGTCGACGTCAAAATCTTCGCCATCGCCCTGCTCCGCGCACTAAAGGCCGGGAAACAGTTTCTCTTCCGCACCGCGGCCGCTTTCACCAAAGTCATCGGCGGCATCAGCGACAAGCCCTGCCTCACCCGGGAAGAGCTGATCGCGGAAGAGACCGGCACCGGCGGCCTGATCCTCGTCGGTTCACATGTAAAAAAGACGACGGAGCAGCTCGCAGAATTGCAAAACAATCCGGCGATCCGCTTCATCCAGCTGGACAGCCATCTGGTGCTGGAGCCGGCGCGGTTCCAGGCCGAAGTGGATCGGGTCGTTGCTCGCTGCGAGGAGCTGATCGCATCCGGCGAGACCGTGGCGGTATACACGCGGCGGGAAAGACTGGATCTCGGCCCAGACAAACAAGAGGAGGAGCTGCAGCTCTCCGTCAACATCTCGGATGCCGTCACCAGCATCGTGCAGCGGTTGACGGTGCGCCCCCGCTATATCATCGCCAAAGGCGGAATCACCTCCAGCGATATCGGCACCAAAGGCCTTCGCGTGCGCCGCGCGACGGTGGCCGGGCAGATCAAGCCGGGTGTCCCCGTCTGGAAGACAGGAGCCGAAAGCAAGTTCCCGGGAATCGCCTACGTCATCTTCCCTGGCAATGTGGGGACGACGATGACCTTGCGCGAGACCGTGGAGATTTTGGAAGGATGCGGACAGCGATGATCCTGCATGCAGACCCGTCCAATATCAGGGCACGGAGCCGGAGCGCAACGGCCCAGCAGGCATAAAATGGCAGATAAAGAACAGCAAAAGCGCAGACGAGGAGGAACATCCCTGTCTGCGCTTTTTACTTATTGCTTGGCCAAATTCACCTGCCAGGAGACCCCGTACCGATCTTCCACCCAGCCGAATTTTTCACTGAAGGGCGAAGGTTCGAGCGGCATCAGCATCTTCCCTCCCTGCGACAGCTTATCGAAAACCGTGTCGATTTCCTCCTCGCTGTCGCATTGGACAAAGAGAGACAAGGCGGGTGTATACGCATGAGGATGCCCGGTCAGATTGTCGATGCACATAAACGACTGCCCTTTTAAGGCAAAAGTGGCATGCAGCACGCTCCCATTCTCCTGATAGGTAATCTGCTTGATCTCGGACTGGTCAAAGACCGAGAGATAAAAATTCATCGCCTCTTCTGCCTGGCCTGCGAACATGAGGCTAAATCATTTAGCTTGTATCGGATCTATACATCGACCAACCAAAGAGGTGTAGCCATGTCAGGCCAGGGAAGCATGCCCCCATTCGAAGAGGTATACGTCGAATCTTTATCTGGACGCAAACCAGGGTGAAAAGCCCGGTGCTGCCGCTCGGACTGTTTTCAAACAGCATCTTTACCGTCTCCAACTTGGCCGGCTTTTTCCTCAACGCCGGGATGATGGGCGCGATCATTTACGTTCCTTTCTTCGTCCAGGGGGTCAAGGGCATCTCTCCGACTCTGGCTGGCTATGTCGCCATGCCGATGTCTATCGCGCTGCTGCTTACCTCCGCTATTGCAGGGCAGGTCATGACCAAGACCGGCAAGTACAAAAAGATGGCGATCATGGGGCTGATCGTGATGACGCTGGGCATGTCGCTCATGTACTTCATGGATCCCGCCACTCCCATCTACCAGTTGGTGATCTAGGCCGGCTGATCCGGCCCTGGCCGAAAAGCTGGCACTGTTCCAAAATCCGCAGAATCTGCTGGACCAGCCGAAGATCGAAGCCACGCTGCGGAGCTTGCCGCCGGAATCACAGGCTTTGTTTCTCAAGGTTCTCGATCTGGTCAGGGAAGCGATGAGCTACGCCATCACCACCACCTTCCTGACCGGTGCGATCATCGCCGCCGTCGCTGTGGTGATCACGCTGTTCCTCAAGGAGATCCCGCTCCGCTCCGGCAAAAAACCGGAACGAAAGACGGAAAAAATGGAGCTGCGGCGAAAAGGCGCACCGGAGACCAGCTAACGATCGGATGGCCAATGAGAAGGGCAGGAGCGTGGATGCTCCTGCCCTTTTTGCTTATGCCTCCGCGATGCTCGGGGAAATTTTCCTTGCTTCGATGGGAGATGACATGACGATCAATGTCGTAGAATCCCCATGCACCCCGCTCTCATTGATAAACGACTCCAGCGTCTGCATCGAATCCGTCACGACTTTCAGGAGGTAGTTATACTGTCCGCTGATCCTGTGCAATTCGATCACATCAGGGTATTCCCGGCAAAACTCAATAAACTTTTCACAGCGCTTGGTATGAAACAGCAGATAGGCGCTCACCTGTTTATTTGCCTTTTCCGGGGAAACAACCGCGCGATACTCCCTGATGACACCTCTCTCCTCCAGCCTGCGCACCCTCTCCGTGACGGCCGGCTGAGACAAGCCGACCATTTTTCCCAATTCTGTCATGGAGATGCGGGCCTGCTCCTGTAAAATCAGCAGGATTTCCTTATCGACCGAGTCCACTCTTGCCCCTCCTATTATTTTCAAAGAATTGAAAGGGAAATAACTTTTTTTTCTAACTTAATTCAGCATACCGCCTTTATTCTTGTATGTAAAACTTAACTTCCATCCCTTACCATAGAGATGCATCGAGGCTGGCAGACCAAACAGAGCGAGATAGGAGAGAAAGCGATGAAAACCGTAAAGGAAACCCTTTTGCAACCGATTCAAGTGGGCGCGTGGCATCTGCGAAACCGGATCGTGATGGCTCCGATGACACGCTGCTTTGCCGATGCGCATACAGGAGTGGTCGGTCCCGATGTGGTCGAATACTACCGAAAGCGGGCGGCAGATGGCGTCGGCCTGATCATTTCCGAGGGGATCATCATCGATCCGCGCGGCAACCTGTGTCTTAAAATGATGCCCTTAACTATTGCCACATCTTCGGCTTGACCGCTTTGGACAAATGATTTGTCAATTTTTATGTGGTCAATGGGGAAATGCTTCAAATAGTGCAGGGAAGAATAACCGGTGCCAAAATCATCGATGGAAATTTGGATTCCCATCGCCCTAATCTCCTCCAGGTTTCTCGCAGTTAATTCGATATCCTGAATGACGGCGCTCTCTGTCAGGCCAGAGCAGGTCGGTCAGCGTATGCTTGCTCGCCGTTTTTTCCCGGTGAAACAGGAGATAGGCAAATAGCTCCGCTGCCTTCGAAGTCTTCCACGGAGATGTCTGTGCCCTTCCCTCTTTGTCGATATAATGCAGATTTTGCAAACAGCAAAGCATTTCGCCGGTTGAGTCCAGGCCATTACGAGCTACGGCTGACGGAGCAAGTCGGACTCGTTGCAGGCTTTAGCCAGCGCAAGCCACTCATCATCTACAACGATAGCTTTCAATTTTCTCCACCTCTCCATTCCAGCCGCTTTAGCGGGACGGATCGCTCTTTCCATTCACGCATCGCTTGCAAAGATGCGCACCTCTTACAATTCTACTTTTGCGTTCAAATCTTTTCCATACGATTTTGTTTAAACAAAGAGCGGGTTGGTGAACTGACACCCCCGCTCCGCTTTCTATCCATTCCTATGTGCTTCGCTTATTCGGCTGCTCCGAAGTGGATGCGCGCCTTGGCCGCGATGTCCTCCGGTACTTTATAGGACAGCGGCTCCCGATGCAATGCCTGAAAGAAGTTAATGTCGCTGGTATGCAGCATCCCGAGCGTAAATCGCGGGATCAGGCGGGCATGCACAGGCTGCCTGGCTTCCGGCCGGATCGGTATATTCACCGCCGCGTTAAAGCTGGCAAAGCCCTGTTCCGTCAGGACGGCAAAAATCCGGGTCAAGCCTTCCCCGAAGCTGAGCCAATCCTGCTCCCTCAGCTCTTCGAGGGAATGCGCCCGTGAAAAAATGGCCTGAAAATCATTGTGGCCTTTTGGCGCATAGGCATGCATCCAGCCGACATCACCGCACTCCCCGATCCACCTGTCCCCCAGCTTCTTCTCCGTTTCGTACAGGTCGGTGAAATACTCCGTCCCGTACTGTTGTCGATATGCCGCAGCCTTCTCCTGGATCAGCGCTTGGTCATTTGTCGGCTGTTCCGACACGACGACGTGGATATGCGGATGGAGGATGCTTCCGCCGGAATGGGGCAGGTAGTTCCAGTTGATCGAAGCGTAGCGCGCCTGAGGATCGGCGGCCGCGACGCTCGCGATGTACCGCTGGGCGGCCAAAAAGGCGTCTTTGATCATCGCCGCCGTGAATTCTTCCAGCGTGACGTAGTGCTGCGCGGAAAAAATCGCCACGCCATTATGCTTGCTGTAGGGAAACAAGTTGGGGAAAACGACGGCATCCCCTTGAAAAATCCTGCCCTGTTCGGCAATCTCGCTGGGGAAAACGGGAGTAATCTTCAACAGATTTTCCGGACAAAAGGGGCATTTGGCGCCGCTGGTCATCTCGGCGGCCTCTCGCAGGTCAGGAGGCGCAATGGCCAAACCGGCATCATACACCAGCCGGGATGACTCCCCGGTCAGCGGATCGAAGCGAATCTCTGTTTTTCGCTCGATGGCGTTTCCCTGACTGTCGTGGAACGCAAACCATTCTTCGGTCTTTTGAAAAGCAATGGTCATTTTTCGTCTCCCTTTCTTTTCTTGAATATACCATTTTTCTATCAATTTTTCAGTATATTCGCGAAAAGGACCGGGTCATCTCCACGAGGTCCCCGTCTTTCAGCTCGGACTGTCCCCGAACGACCACTAGCTCCCCGGCTTCAATCCCTTCGCCAATCAAGACAGAAGTCGCACGGCTCTCTCTCGTTTCCACTTCCCGTTTGATCGCCCTGCCTTCAGTCACCACGAAGACGAAGCGGCGTCCGTCCTCCTCCATGACGGACTCGACCGGCAGCACGATTCCTTCCTCTGGGCTCTGCCCTGCCACCGTGACATCGGCCCTCATCCCCGGGCGAATCGCATGATCGGGGTTGGCGAGGCGAATTTCTACCGGATAGAGCTTCGTCTCAGGAGAAGCGGCCAGTCCGGCAAAAGAAATCTGCGCTTCTGTAACCAGTCCCAATGCGGGAATCGACACCTGGACGCTCTTTCCTTTGGATAACGCCGGCAGGTGGTCCTCCCCTGCCTGGATGGTCACCACGACGTGATCCAGGGAAATGATCTCGGCAATCGCGGCCTGCGGAGAAGCCGGATCTCCAACCGCCACCGGGAGATGATTGACGATCCCGTCGAGGGGCGCCTTGATTTTGGTGTCACGAAGCGCTTTTTTTGCTTTCTCCCAGGTGATCGTGGCCCCCTCCAGCTGTGCGGACGAGACCGCAATTGCCGCCTGATCCTTGGCTTCTGACACGGTGGCGGCGCGATAATTGCTCTGTGCCCGTATCCACTCCGCTTCTGCCGCATCCAGCTGGGAAGCCGGGAGAGCGCCTGCCTCCACCAATTTTTTCACGCGCTCATAAGTCTCCCGAGCGTTTTCCAGCGCTTGCCGGCTGAGGGCATCGGGTGCGCGGCTCTCGTCGGCCGTTCGGACTGCCTCTGCCTGGGTCAGCCGGGCCCTCGCCTCGGCCAGCCTCGTCTCCGCCTCTTTTAGCTCCAACAGCTTCTGTGTCGGATCGATCTCTCCGATCACCTGTCCTTTTTTGACGGCGTCCCCCTTTTTCACAAGCAGCGAACTGATCGTCCCCGTCACTTGCGGAACCACGCTGCCCGAAGCCTCCGCTGTGACCGTACCGATAAAGGTCTGCCGGCCGGAAAAGGGCTCCACTTTTGCCTCTTGAACGACGACCGGATGCGCCACCGGAGCCGGCTTTTTCTCTATCGGGGGCTCATCCTGCGCGCTGCATCCGGCAAGTGCGAGGCTCAAGACAAGCCATGCCTGAACACTGCCTGCTAAGATCCGTCTATGCTTCATCACGTATACCTCCTCCGATTGCCTCATGAACCGTTTTGCCAGCCTTTCGGCAACGATCGCGGCTTGCCAAGCGGTGCAGGCTTTCATAGCCGACGGGGACGATGACGAGCGTCAGCAGCGTAGACGAGAGAAGTCCGCCAATCACTACGGTGGACAGCCCTTTGGAGAGCAGGCTCCCCTCGGAGAACCCTAACGCCAGCGGAAGCATCGCGGCTATCGTCGCGACGGCTGTCATCATGATCGGACGCAGGCGCACTCTCCCCGCTTCGATCAGGGCTTCACGCACACGCATGCCTGCCTTCATCAGCTGCTGGACCCGATCCATCAGCACGATGGCATTGGTCACGACGATGCCGATCAGCATTAGAAATCCAATCAGCACAGTCATATCCAGCACACCCCCGATCAGCCACAGGCCCAGCATTCCGCCGATCGACGCCAGCGGCAAAGAGAGCAGGACAGCCAGCGGCGACCAGATGTTTCCAAAACTGGCTACCATCACGAGGAGAACCAGCAAGACGGCCGCACCCATCGCGGCAAACATTTCGATGAAGCCCTTTTGCATATCTTGCTGGATACCCTCCGAGCTGATGTTCACGCCTGCGGGAAGCTCCATTTGCTGCAGTGCCTCCGTTTGCTTTTTCGAGATTCCGCCTTTATCCGCTCCGAGAATATCTGCCGTGATCTGGACGTACGGTTCGCCGTCTTTGCGGAGCAGGGCGCTTTGCACCTCTTCCATTTTCAGCGCGGCCAGCTCGGTGAGCGGCACCTGATGGCCCTGCGGGGATTTGATCCAGAGCTCTGCCAACTGCTGCAGGTCCGCCGCATGATCGGTGCCAAAGAGAAGGTCGTACTCCTCGCCGTCCAGATACATGCTCTTCAAGCGGGAAGTGCCCATGGCGACAGCCACTTGCTTCGACACCTGATCCGGCGTCAATCCCCACTGCAAGGCCCGCTCCCGATCCACCTGGATGGTGAGTTGTTCCCGCCTGTCGGAGACATTGTCTTTCACATTGGCGAGCAGCGGGTTTTCCTTCAGCTTTTGCTTGACCGAGATCGCTGCCTCTTTCAAAGTGGCAAAATCGGTACCGTACAGCACCGCCTGGTAGCCTCCCTGTCCTCCGGCGGCGGGCTTGCTGTAGGCAATTTGGGCATCCGCCGGTGCCAGCGGCTCGATGCTTTGACGCAGCCGCTCCAGGACGGCGTCCTCGTCTGTGCCTGCGGTCAGCTTGACGGTTATTTCTGTCGTATGGGTCGCTTTGGCCGCGTCATCGGCTGAGCCTATTTTGCTCTGGACGTACAAGACCTCCGGCTCCCGCAAAATCGCCTCTTCCAGGAGCCTTGCGTATTCGCTGGTACGATCCAGCGCCGTTCCCGCCGGCAGATTCAGCTTGATAAAGAGGAGGTTGGTATTCAGCTCCGGGAGAAAGCCTGACGGCAGCTGAAAAGCAAGGCCCAGGCTTCCCGCAAAGAGCATCAAGGCGATCGCCATCGTCTTGCCTTTGTGCACCAGCGCCCAGCCCAGCAGCTTCGGATACAGCAGGCCCAAACGGCTTTCGCGGTGTCTTTGATCCGTGTCCCGGCCCATGGTGAGACCTGCGAGCAGCGGCACCACGGTTACGGCCACCAGCAGCGACGCCAGGAGAGCCCAGGCGACAGCAGCCGCGAACGGCTTGAAGAAATCGCCCAGGATGCCGCTGACAAACGCAATCGGCAAAAATACCGCCACGGTCGCAAGGGTAGAGGAGGTAATCGCCCCCGCCACCTCCGAAACCGCCTGGATGATTGTCCTGTTGCTGCGGGGCTCGGTCTGAAATCGCCGGTAGATATTTTCGACGACGACGATGCTGTCATCCACGACGCGGCCGATGGCCACAGTCATCCCGAACAGGCTCATCAAATTGATGCTGATCCCGTTCCATTGCAGAAACATCACGCTCACGAGGATGCAGAGCGGAATGGACACCAGCACGATCAGCGTCGATTTCACATGGCGGAGGAAGAGAAAGATGACGGCCGCTGCCATGAGGATGCCCATGGCACCCTCTTTGGCCATCCCTCCGATGGACGTTTTCACGAAGTCAGACCGGTCGGAGACGATTTCAAATGTCAGGTCGGGGTATTCTTTTCGATAATGCTCCAGCTTTTCTCGTATCTGGTTGCTGACCTCCACGATATTGCCGTCCGCAGTCTTGGTGATGTGGACGGCTACGGCTGGCTTCCCATTCAATCGGCTGACAGAAGTGCGCTCCCCTTCCCGCTTGATCTCGGCCACATCGTCCAGCCGCAGAGATGCCCCCAAGCCCTCTCCTCCTGCGGGCAAAAGCAGCCGGGTCTGTCTCAACTGCTCGAAATCAGAGTAGGCGTTGTTGACGCGCGCGATCGCTTCCTTTCCCTCCGATGTGACGCTTCCCACCGAGGCCGACACATGCTGCGCCTCGATTGCCTGCTTCAGATCTGCAGGAGAGAGTCCGTAGTATTGCAGGGTTTGCCGATCCGGCCTGATCCGGATCACTTGCTTCTCCGCCCCGATCATCTCTACAGCATCGACGCCTTCGATCATCTCCAGATCGCGGATCAGCTTGTCTTTGACCAAACGGTAGAAGGCTTCAGAGGACCGGACCTGCTTTTCGTTGCTGATCGCGAGGAAGTACATCGGCTCCGTACCGATTTGGCGGAGCGTTACCTCGGGACGACCTGCCGAAGCGGGCAGCCTGGCGGCGGCGACGCTTTTCTCCACCTCATCCCGCACCCGATCCGGATTCGCCTCCGCCTCGATCGAGACGGTCAAGAGAGAATGATTCTCCTGGGAGCGGGAGATGTATGATTTCACTCCGCTTACCCTGTCCACGGCTTTTTCCAATGGCTTGGTTACATCCTCCAGCACATCTTGGGAAGACGCAGTGGGGTATGTCGTCGAGATGGTCAGCATGCCCAGCTTCGCCTGGGGCTCGCTTTCGATGTTGATTTGCGAAAAGGAAAACATACCGCCCAAGGCGACCAGCAGGGAGATGATGACGACCATCGCCGGGTTTTGCAAGGACTGTTTTGTCAACCACTTCACCAGAACAATGCCTCCTTTGGTTCCTTACGTACCGGATTTACGCGCCTTGCCTTGCCTGCAGGAACCACTATAGAGGATCAATGTGAACGGATGGTTAACAAAGAATGACAATCACAAAGAGAAGTGCTGACAAGTGCACGCCTCCATTCTCAAACGTAATTAACTATCAATGGGGCCTGCCTGATAACACGGATAAAGTGGCCCCGAAAATATCCTACACGGAAGTAAATCCTCATTGGGGCTGGTATATTTCAGCCGGCTCCTACATGGAGGACTACAATAACGGTGCGAATCGGGTGCTCGATATTCTCCTCGTCACCCTTGGTGCTTCCTTGCTCGTCGGCATGGTCATCATTTTGCTCTTTTCCCCATCATCTGGCGAAACCCCTGCAGCTCTTGACCAAGCAGGTGCAACTCGTGTCATCCGGTCATCTGGATGTAAACGAGCTCCGGATTTCCAACAGAGATGAGATCGGCACTCTGGCTTCGAGCGTGAATCAAATCAATGTTTCCCGTTTGGAAATGGAGAAGGTCATTCAGGTTCTGGGACAAAAATCTGAGCAAATCGGGAATGTCATCTCCCTGATCACCAACATCGCCGCACAAACCAATCTTTTGGCGTTAAATGCGGCCATCGAGGCGGCGCGGGCTGGCGAACATGGAAGAGGCTTTGCCGTCGTGGCCGATGAGGTTCGCAAGCTGGCCGAAGAGTCCAGCCGAGCAGGCGGACAGGTACATGACCTGATTTTGGACATTCAACTGGAGGTTGGCAAAACAGTTGAGGCGATGGAGAGAAACGGTCACGCGATAGGACAGGGCCTCAACTTGGTCAATCAGGCAGGAAAAGCATTCGAAGAAATTACAAGCGGAGTGGATCAAGTAAGCGAGCAGATCCAAACCATTTCCGCCGCCATCCAAGAGATGAACGCGAGTACGGATACATTGCTGCACACCGCCTATCACGCCGAACAGGCGACACGGGAATCTGAAGCCCATGCGCAAAATGTAGCAGCATCGGCCGAGGAGCAGCACGCATCCATGGAGGAGATCTCATCGGCAGCCGAGACGTTGGCCAAAATGGCTGAAAATCTCCAGAGCGTCGTGAATCGATTCAAATTGTAAATGAGTAACGTTTGCTGCTTGTACGCAAGCAAGAGGGAACCGGAGAAGATCTGCCGGTTCCCTCTCTTTTTTCGAATCACGTACATATCTGCCACGCTGCCGGGATACCCGCATACCTCAGCGGGCAGCCTCCCCTGTTTATTCTCCGGATGCAGCCGGGCTCGGGATCAATCGCTCCCCTAACTTGTGCCCCAGCAGGACAATCGGCAGCAAGGCGAGCCCAAGCGGAAGGCTGATGAGAATATCGGACAGCTCCACCAGATTTTCGCTGAGCAGCCGGTAAAACAGATAGATACTGTAGGGAAAGGTGATCCCGACAGCCGTCACGACGCCGGGCACCAGCATCTTCAGATACAGCGCCTGCCCGATATGCATAAACACATGGAGCAACAACACCGCGTTGAAGCCGAGGAACCATAAATAGGTCCCTTGGTCCGCAGCCATATAGGTGACGGGGATAAAAACGAGGAACTCAAGGCAGACGGCCACGGCAAATTGGGAAGACGTCATGCGGGAAAAGGCTTGCACGTCCCTGCGAAACCGATGGGGGACTTTTCCGATGATGCGCTCGTAATGTCTGCGGTACCAGGGTTCGATCCGGATGATCTCCTCGAAATCGTGCAGCATGAAAGCAGCGAGGAATAGCCAGATCAACGAATGGGTACTGATCGCAGAATCCAATAATGAGATCATTCGATACAGCTCCCCCTTCCCTGTGTATTTGCGAGGCCAAACAGCAGAAGCTGCGTGAATTCGCAGGCGACTTCCTCCGCCGGGCGCTGTTTTTCAATGAGTTCCTTTACGGTGACCTGGATAAACATGCCGATCATGCTGCTGGCCACCATCGCGGGAGACAAGTCCTTCCGCACGAATCCAGCGGCCCGGTGGTGGAGCAGATTCCCGACGATGGTCTGGTGAATCAGCGTTTCCACGTCGTCGATGCTGCGCTCTTCTGTCAGGAATATTTTTGTCAGCTTGGGATCCGTTTGAAACAAGCGGAATAACGCTGCAATATTTTCCTGTACCCGGATCGGAAACACTTCCGCAGTCACTTCAGCGGGTACAGCCGCGGCCAAAAGATGCTTGACAACGTCTCGCGAGGATTTCGATGAAGGCATCGCGATCCTTTGGCGAGATGAGGACGAAATCGTACTTCCCGTAGGCAATCTCGATTCTCTGCAGGGATAGAGCCGGACTGGACAGCGGATTCCTCGTTTTTTTCACGGAGCGGATCGACTGGAGCGGAATGGTCTTGGAAAAAGGGCCGTACCTGATGACCAAGCTCTCTTCATCCAGGATGTAAAAGGTCGTGCACCAGATCCACAACAGGAACAGGGGGAGAATCACGGAGAGGATCAGGATGACCAAAGCAGGCGCCTCATTCTGCGTGTCTGCCAGAAGTGAAAATACACCGCTGCCGATGGCAAACAGCATCGATCCCCAAACAATGAGCGTGAGCCACCCGTCTTTTTTGGACGCAATCTTCAATAGAACAGCCTCCCGTAAGACTTGTTTTCGCCTTGTCAGATCTTATGGATGGGCGTTACACCCTTTCTCTTTTTTCTACGGTTGGATTGGCGTTTTTGTTTCCCCCTTTTTCTTGAATCTAGAAAAAAGAAAGAAGCTCACGCCGGAATTCAGCTTGAGCTTCTCGGTAAAACCGGTCATCCGCCCATTTTGGCAGGAGCCTTTACCCTCTCTTTTTCAAAATGCCCAAGTATTCGATCCACGGCCCGACGTCTGCACGATACCGGCCCGCCATCACCCGGACGATTTGCGCGGTGTGCGTCAGATCATGAACCACCCACGTCGAGATCACCTCTCTTGCCTTGACCGGACCAAGGGCGGGATGGACGCCCGTCAGCTCCAGATGCTCGGGCCGGATCAGTTCTTTCAATTTCTGCAAATTTTCCGTGCGGAGCGATTGGAATTCCTGCAGCTTTTCTTCCAGTGAGGAATCCGCGCTTTTTTGCAAGTGGGAAAAGCGGTCAAACGGTGGGAAGGAGTTGCTCTCGCCGTCTTGCAGGATCATTTCCAACCGCGGGATCCAGTTCCACTTCTCCGCTTCGACCAGGTGCTCGATGACTTCCCTGGCATTCCAAGTCTCTTCGCCTTCATTGCATTGCAGCCAGCTGTCTGACAAACCCGCCAGCAGATGGGCCAAGGATTGCGGGGTGCGCTCCAAGACCTCGATTGCTTCGCTCATGGAAAAATTCATGGAAAACAGCTCCTTTCGGGACGTTCAGAAATCTTTCTCTTTCAGAAAACCGAGCCTTGCACGCTGGCATGCAAACAGCGGCTGACATTGCAGCGGACCGCAAGCCTCGCCAGACAAGAGAGGACTCGGATCAATCGACATTCCGGTTATTTTGCCCTCGTAGAACCAGCTGGCTTCGTAAATTTTATAGCCGCCGATGTTCCGATATTCCTCTGTTATTGAGATAAGGTTCACCACGCGGCCCATAATTCCTCTCGGAGAATCTCACGTCGCAACGGTTCGGCGTGATCGCATTCCCGGCAAGCGGCGACGCCAGGTTATCGATCGCGATATCTTCCTGAGTGCCTGTCATCTTGCTAGTTAACACAAAAGGAGAGGTTTATCTCCCCCTCCTTTTCTCATAGCTATCCATGCGTCTCCGATTTCATTGTCCTTCCTCACCGCTAGCGTTACACTCTCCGCATGAGTGCACTAGGCAGAAACATTTGGACGCCGGAGAACCAGTTCTTCTCCCAAACGCTCGCCTGTCTCGACAAATCCGACACTTTGGTATAGCCGATAAGCAATCTCGTTATGGGGGTATACCGTAAGCCGGATTTCTTCACACTGAGAAAAACGATTGGTAATATAAGCAATCATCTGCTCCAAAGCAGCCTTTCCATATCCTTTTCCTTGATACTTCGAATCGATCAGGAAACCGTTAATCCAATACATATTTGCAGTTCTTTCTACAAATGCATGCATCATAAACCCGACCATCGTCTCCCCATTGTAGATGGCAAAAGGAAGATACTCCACCTCATCTCCGTCAGGTTTTATATGAACTTTTGCGAGTGAAACAGCGACTGTTGGCACAAAACCGCTCTGCTCCTGATTTACCTGCAATGCCAGTGCCTCAAGCCAATTATCTCTCGTGACCGGTTTTAATGTAATCGTCAATTGATTAGACCTCCTCGGGACTGTGTGTCATTCAGCTTTACCAACAGTGATAAGCGTTTTAAACCACTAGAATCTGTTGATTTCCCCTATAGCCCCTTTGTTCATTCGGACTCCCACTGTTCATTCGGGCGAGCAAAATGGCCATACAAAGAACTTCCCTTTTTTAACGTTAATGGAAGATGAATAGCGTCATGTGAAAATGAAAAAGACCGCTTGATCGTATTTCATCTAAAAAGTAAGCGGCAAACAGCCCCTATCTCTCCAATCGATTAGGGGCTGTTTGCCGCTTGACTTGGATGATCCCGTAACTTCCGCTGCCTTTTTCATTCGACACCAGAGCGTCTGCTCCCCAGTATTTTAGACCCGTAGCGAGCCGCGGAACCCTCTTGCACCATAGTAGGATTCTGCTCCATTGTGGTACACGAAGACCGTGTCGTAGCGGCGATCGCAAAAGATGGCCCCGCCGAGTTTTCGAATGTTAGCGGGTGTTTTCACCCAGCTCGAACTTTTTAAATCGAAGTTTCCCAGTTTCTGCAGCTTCCGGTATTGTTCTTCTGTCAAGATCTCAATGCCCATGTCAGCCGCCATATCCATCGCGCTATTTTGCGGTTTATGTTCTTTCCTGGACTCCAGCGCTTCACGGTCGTAACAAACACTTCTGCGACCTTTGGGACTTTCCGCTGAACAATCGTAAAAAATGTACGCGCCCGTCTTCTCGTCATAATCAACAACATCCGGTTCGCCGCCCGTTCTCTCCATTTCATGGAGCGACCACAGTTTTTCAGGATGCGCTTCGAGCTTTGCTTGTACGTGAGCCCATTCAAGACCTTGGTGGCGGTTCATGTTTTTCTCAAAGCGGGCTTTTACTGTTTGGAGTAGGTCTTCACGTTGTTCGGGCGATAACTCTTTTTTAGTGGTCATGTTCATTTCCCCCTTTCAATGTGCTGCTTCCTCGTGAGCGATACGCAGGCTCTACATGACTCGCGTGTCGGCCACTGTGAGATAACCTGTGCAGGGCGCGTCTTCAGTAATCATTTGCTTATCCCTTGGTGCTTCTTCACGAACTTTTGATGTAACGCTTACTGTTGTCTGCCGCCCTTGAACAAGTCTCCAATATCAGGCGGGTTAGATAAAAATTTCCATACGCGGATATATCCTGAACCTCTCATAGTTACGCAACCCCTTCCCTATGAGAGGTATTGGTTGTTTCCTTCATTGAAATGCCAGAGCACTACTACGACTCTGTCAATCTCCGCTGCTACTAACGGTATGAACAAGTTCAAGAATGAATGGATGCCACCAAAAGTTCGTCCGATTTTCACTGTGTATTTGGCAAGTAGAAAATGTACCGTTTGGCAATTAAAAATGCACACTTGCCAACCAGGGTATCATCGATTCATCAGTGAATCCTTATGACGAAAACTATCACGATTAAAAACAATCAAATGCGAATAGTGAATGAGACGATCAATGAATGCTTCCGTCAGTATTGGATCGCCAAAAACGTGATTCCATTGGCCGAACTGTAAGTTCGTGGTTATGATGACACTACGCTTTTCATAACACAGATTGATCACTTGAAACAGTAATTCTGCTCCTTGCTTGTGAAGGGGTACATAGCCTAATTCATCAAGAATTAATAGATCCAGGCTCTCTATTTGTTTAAACAGCCTACCGAGAGTTCCTTTCTCGTTAACCTCTAACAGGCTGTTCACGAGTTGAGCGACTGTATAGAAGCGCACCCGTTTTTGGCTTTTTTGGATGCAGTTCCAGCCTGCCAAGGCTGCCATAAGCGTTTTCCCGACCCCGACGCCTCCATATAGGATTAAATTCTCTTTTCTCTCTATGAACCTGCCTTGCAAGATTTCTTCCTTTGTAATGTTTCCATTCATATGAATACCGTGCCATTCTAGCTGCTTGCCAGATATATCCGGCAAACAGGATTGACTGAGAAGGAGATTGAGCTTCCGTTCCTCTCGTTGCTGTATTTCCCTTTCGAATAAGCAGAGCAGAAATTCTTCATGTGTTTCAGCTTCCACCGCGTGATAATTCTCCCGTATCCAACTTAATTTCAAACGCTTGGCATGCTCTTCAATGAGGCTTCTCACCGCTGCTCACCTCCTGGCATAATCATCAACCGATCATAATGAGAGAGGCCTCTGCTTGAATTTCTAGTTGATGGCACTGAAGGCGGAAGCGACAGTGTTTCTCGAATGCCTCGTCCATTCACAAGCTGATAATAGACGTGCTTGATGGATTCCGTGGTAGGATGTCCATGTTCGGATGCAATCCGTAGGGCTTGTAGAGATATGTCGAAATCCTGTTCCTTTAATATGACGGATAAAAGTTGGAGAGCATTCCGTTTCTCCTCGACTGTACATTCACCGAAAAAGGCTTTCCATTCCTCCGGCAATTGATCGTAGAATGAGCTGTATTTCAAAGCGGTTGGCCTCTTTGCCATCAAGGTCAGATAAGGTTGCCAGTCCATCGACTTCTTTGTCTCCCCATATAATCTGGGGTGGCGTACGATCACTTCATTTTCCTCGTTCAGAAGCGAGATCGTATCAAATGAGATCTTCGCCAAGACCGCTTGTCCCGCAAAGCGTGGCGAAGTGGAATATTGCTTTTGGTCAATACGGACGATTCCGTATTTATCCGCTTTGACCTGCTCGAACCGAACGCATTCGTACGCTTTACCGGGCAGTTGGAGGAAGCGCTCCTTGTCTTCCAAATATAGTTCGGCAATCAGGGTATCCTTTTCATAGTGGCAACGTTTCCGATCCCCCAGGCTCCAATTCAGGGTCTTCTCATTCAAGACCGACAGGTCTTCATAGTGGATTTCCGGCAACAGATAGTTGTTTCGTATGTATTTGACCATCGCTTCCACGTGCCCTTTCTCGTTTCCGCTTCCCGGATTGCAGAATTCATATTGGAAGCCATAATGGGCAACAAAACGAGCGAATTCCTCTGTTACTTGCCGTTCCCCGTTTGGCAGCACTTTCTTCACCGCAGGTGACAGGTTATCGAAACGGATCGTATGCGGCACGCCTTCTAGAAAGGCGAACATGTTCGTCAGTCCTTGTAGAAAACACTCCCGGTTTTGGGAAGGGAACACTTGAAACAGGAATGAATTGCTGTAAGGGAATGAGAGGACGAGGAAGGGCAAGATGACCTCTTTTCCCCTGTGCTTAAAAGGAGCTTCCCCAAAATCTACCTGTGCTGTGCCGGCCTTCGCCTCTAACGGTAAGGCAGTGTCATTGCTCTCGTCCAATAAGGCGGCTTTCCTTTTCGCCACATAGGCACGAATCGTACGGTCAGAGCCTTGGAATCCATGTTCCGAAACGAGAAGAGTATAGATTCGCTTTGCGGTTCTTCTGAACTTCTTTTTCTTCCCCATATCTTCAAGTAGCCATTGATCAACGATTGGTTTAACCGGATCCATTACATTGGCTTTCCTTGTCTGTACAGACTTCACCTCCTGATTGAAATCCTCCATCTCCGAATACTTCTTGATTGTCCTGCGATCCATATTCATCTGTCTTGCAACAGAAGAGTAGGAGCGACCTTTTGTGTTTGTTTCATGTCTGATATAATTGACTTCAGCCATTGCTAACATCTCCTATATACCTCCCATGAACGTTATGCCCAACGGGGAGTGTATGTTTTTTAATAGATGTTGGCAAGTGGCTCTTTTTAATATGAGCATAAATTAGCTGCCATTTAGTACATTTAAATCATGCCATAAACATTTGGGGATGCATCCCGTGGACCTGTTACCGCAGGCCCACTTCTTGGGAGGCATCCTTTTTCCTTTTCAATGATAAGGTCATTATATTCAGCAACGATTGGACAGGCAATTCCGTCAGCAACTGGGTGTGAGTCAAGCCATAGTGGGCAGGATTTTTTTGTCTCCAAAATAAGACTTCTGGTTTCCTCTTCTTGAAAGCGCTTTATTTTTGTATGATTCCTTTCTTCCACTCGATTTTTGCCTCATCCGCGAAGGGCTTTTAAGGCCAGCCCGGTAGGGCTGCTTTGATATGGCCCGTGCAACAGGCGGATCGTCCCGTTTATATAGCCTTTTGCCTGCTCTTTCACTTCCCGTAGCAAGTCCTTCACTCGGACCATTGGGTTGGGCTGTAACACTTGCTTCTTCGCTATCGCCTGGCCGCTCAAACGACTTCCCTCTTGTCGTGCCATAATGGCTCGCAACATCGCTTGTACTCCCCGTACACTCCAACTGTAGCCGCCTCGTTTGGTCCTTTTTGCCATCACCCGCATTTGCGCTTCCGCACTCCCCATTGGACGCATGCCCGTCGTGTCGATACCAGCTTCACCCAGAACCTTTCGATAGTCGATAAGATGCCTTCGATGCCGCCGTAAATAGGCCACGTATTTCCGCCATTCGTTCCGGTGCTCTTCCAGAATCTTTTCCTCCGGTACGGACTCTACTGTCGCCAGCAAGATATCCGCTTCAAAGGCCGCCAACGCCTGCCTTACCGTCTGCCACGTCTCTGGCAACTGACCCAGGAATCGGCGCAATTCTCGCGCCACATGAAAGCGATCCAGTGTGTAAATACAGCGGTGAAAGTAGGATTCGCATTCTCCAATCCAATTGGCCCCATCCCCATTGACTACGATCCATGTGTTTTCATCCATGTCGTAATGACGAACCAGAAAGTCGCCAAACCCTTCCCAGAACTCTCCCTTCGTCGTATGCAGGTAATGGCGTTTCGACCTAAGCCGCACTCGGTCCCCCTCTTGTTCCCATCCTTCGTGCACAATCGCCATTCGATTTTCCATTCCCCGCTGGCGTTGCCTCTGCAATGAGGTGTAAAGTCCATCCACTTCCACAAACAATACGCGAACCGACCTTCGGGTCGCTTTCGACACGATGGTTGATGCTTGTTCAACCCGCGTGATTAGTTTGTCCCGAATGGCCTCATGGCTCAGTACCCGATACCCCAGTAACGCTTCCAAGCGTTTTGCGCTGTCCCGGTACGAGGGGCCTTGGCTAGCAAATTCGATCGCTATCTCTTCCAAAAACGGGCTTAGCTTCTCCCGCCCGTCAAAGGCCAGCATACGATCCAACAAATACACATGTTGACCCTTCACGCGATCCTGATACAATCGCCGTTTGAATCGAACCGTACCAAAGAGCGTGTCGATCTGGACTTCTCGTTGGTCCTTCAGCCGAAAGCGTGAATGATCCCGTTGATGCATCAGATACTCGTCCAACGCTTCCAAAATATAAGCCATACCGGCAGCGAACTGTTCCTGCAACGTTCGAAACAACAACGTTTCAAGCTCTTTCATTGTGGGAAATTCCGTGGTAAACTTGCTCACAGGGTTTCTCCTCCTTGGTGTGTTTGGTTTTGGCGCTTTACACTTTACCAAGAAGAGAAGCCCTTTTCTATACCCTCCAACTGATTTTTCTTCAAAAATTTCTTTTCGGTTTGCCCACGAACATTTTACTCATACTCATATTCGCCGCGTTGCAAGGGCTGGCCTCTAAACAGATCGACAACCGCCTGAACAGCTTCCAATTGGTGCGGCTGCTGATTGTCAAATTGAATCTTCACAAAAACACACTCCTATACGGTCCGAAATTCGATGTCATGAGACTTCATCTCCAGCACCGCATTCGTTTTTAAAGGATCGTTGCCATGAAATGCCGAGTCAAGACATATGACTGAATCAGGCTCTAGTTCGATCATGCCTCGGACAAGTTCTTCTGTTAGAGTCTCCGCAAGACAGACGAGAAGGCTTCCATCGGCAACGGAATAAACGGTTTCGCCAAGGGCAAGGACAGGAGCAATTCGTTCCGAAAGTTGAAAGCCTGATTTCAGCAGGATTTCATACAGCATATCCAGCTTCGAACGGCCAGGTTGAACATTATCAGCAAAAAGGGTAAGCTGTTCGACCAAAACTTGCGCATTCGGAATGTTCTCGAACGAACCATCCCAAATTTTAAAGTTGCTTGAAGAAAGTTTGAATACTTTAAAGCCGCGATCCTGGGTATGAACATCCGCAAGATCCAGTTCGTTTTCTTCTTCTTGATTGATTTTCGCAATCACGCGGCGGACACGTTCCTTGGTGATTTCAACGATTGTAGGGTAGTCCTGCCGATCTATCGGTTCGGGAAGCTGAACAAGGATAAATTTGCGATTGCCTCCATCCTGACGGTTTAATTCCAGAACGGCTTGAGCCGTTGTTCCGGAACCTGCGAAGAAGTCGAGGACGATGTCGTTTTCTCCCGTACATTGATCAATAAACGTTTTTATTAGTTCTGTAGGTTTTGGGTAAGCAAAGATTCTTTCTCCAAGCAACTCTGTAACTTCCCGTGTTCCGTCAGTAGTAAAACCAACATCTTTTAAAATTGATGAAAAACCCGTAGTGCTACTTTGGAGATCTCTTAAAAACTTCTTCTGCCGCGGCCTTCCATTTGGATTCTTTGGAAAAAGTATTTCATTATTTTGGATCATTTGATCTATTGTTTCTTTTGATTTTGACCATCCTCTGGCTGGATTAGGTGGATAAGCAATGCCCGTCTCTGGATCAATGATATCGAAATGTAAGTTAGGTCGTTGTTCTTTAGTTGCTAAACCTGTTAAATCAATACTTGCCCATGGTCCCCTGGGATCATTATCGGGGTTTTGATATTTCGAAATATCAATATCTTTTCCTCTGAGCGTTCCTTTTTGAGTTTTTTGATACACAACAATATATTCATGATCCGTTGATGCATTTGTCAGGTTTCTATTGTCCGCATTTTGTCGCCTGTGCCAAACAGTAGTGATAACGTGATTTTCTTCCCCGAAAATTTCATCAAGTAACGCTCTTAGGTTTTTGATCTCATGATCGTCAATGGAAATGCATATAATTCCATCTTCTTTGAGCAAGTTTCTCGCCAGAAACAAACGTGGGTACATCATGTTCAGCCAGTTGGAGTGATAGCGGCCATTTGTTTCCGCATTTGTGCTCAACCGGATGCCATTTTCATCAGTCTGTCCCGAGAAACGCAAGTATTCTTCCAAACCCTCTCTGAAGTTATCCGGATAAATGAATTCATTGCCCGTATTGTAAGGCGGGTCGATATAAATCATTTTAATCTTGCCATAATAGCTTTTTTGCAGCAGCTTCAATACTTCCAAATTATCTCCTTCAATAATGGCATTTTCGGATGTATCAAAGTGGATGGATTGTTCCGGAACCGGAAGGAGGGTCCCGACACTAGGAACTTGTATGTTTTGTATCGCCTCACTTTTCCCGGCCCAGGTCAGTACGTAGCGTTCTTTGCGGTTATCCACCAATTCTCCCAAAACTTCTTTAAGATGATTAAATCAACTTTGCCCTCGCGAAAAAACCTCGGGAAAAAGCTGCTTTAATTTTTCTGTCCGGTCGGCAATCATATCTAGTGACGCTATTCTTAATCTTCCACTCATAATGAACTCTCTCCCTGATCTATTCCGATTAGTTTCTTTTCCCATGCTTTCTTGTCAGTTTCATCAGGAACAGCAAGTACAAGCAGTTTTCGCGGCCTAGTAATGCCTACATATACGATTCTTAACTCTTCACAAATTGTTATACTAGTGTTATTTTTTATATACGTACTGTAATAACTTTTTTGGCCAGCTTTCTTTTTCAAAAAAAGTAGCACAGCATCAAAAGTCTCGCCTTTCGCGGTATGCACCGTTCCCAATCTGTACTCAAGATGTTCTGCATATAATTCGGCAGTTTCAAACAATTGTTCGAACGTCAGACCTCCAAAACTAGAATCAACCTCCAGTTTTATTTTGATCCCATTTATTTTGAAATTCTGATTTGCTTGATTAATCCAACTCATAAGATCGGCGTTCGTCTTTGGCAGTAACTGAAGGATATCTAGAATACGTTTTCGATATTTCAAAAAACCTTCCTCTGATATCCTATCAGCAATATCATTTTCTGAACAGTAATTGTTGCCTGACAATGCTTTATGTATTGCACGCTCAATCATTTTATAACCGTCTTTAAAATGTTTACGGTCGTATAAATATTTGCCTTTGGCGAACTCTCTTGTGAACATTTTTCCGGGGAGCCAAGGGTCTTCCTGCTTTATTGCACCGTCGATACCTATGATCTGATTGTAAAAGCCCTTACTTCTGTACAATACAGCAATTTTTTCACGGTTTATATCGATTTGGTGCTGAATGCATAAGCGAAGAAAATCATCGATTGTATGCTGTAAATTGTCCGCATTATAGGTAACAATAGTTGGCTGTAGTTGGCATTCTTTCACATTTTCGTTTACTGCTACTGATGGACTATCTAAAGAAGACAACCGATAAGTAAAATTGCAGATATTACGGGAACTTCTTCTATTTTCGTTTAAAACGACTGAGTTTTCTTTCCAAAGAGCATACTTTTCTATAAATAATTCCGGTTTGGCGTCATTCCATTCATATATTGCCTGATCCGGATCTCCAATCATCAAAATGTGCTCAAGCCCGTGATTCAGGAGACAGTCGATGATTTTCATTTGAACATCCGATGTATCCTGTGCTTCGTCAATCATAAGTTCGGGGAATCTCTGCACAATTGATTTGGCCACTGCAGGATAACTCTCCAATATTTTAGTTGAAATGTAGTTGGCATCTGATTGTGTAGCAAATCCCTGTTTCCAGAAAGCGTACTTCATGTCTTTCAGGTGCTTGACATGACCACTTTCGGAGCCATCTTTATTGAACCATTTAAAATGGTATTGTGTCGGGCTCTTGGTACGTATCGCAATATCCTCAGCATTGAAACTTACTGCATCAAAGTATCGGTTATAATCTCTCTCATATTTTCCACCCGCCCAAGTGCCATGTGGTTCACCAACAAGGATGGGACGCCTACTGCACCCCATAATGAGATGGCCATAAGGCAAAAAAATGAATTTATTAACGAAGCTGTCGATTGTGCCTAAAAAGTGAGGATATTGAACGGGTATTCTAATCTCAAACTTTTCATTAAGTTGTTTTTCAATCTCCTTCCATGCCACATTCGTAAAGGAAATAGCAGCAATACCTTGGCATTTTCGATCCCACTTACTTATTCTATAGGCCAATCTCGCGGCAAGCGAGTATGTTTTCCCACTGCCGGGACATGCTCTGACGACAGATCTTCCGATTTTTTCAAATACAATCTCGCGTTGCTCTGAGGACAGAGAACTAAACATCGGCATCATCCTGAACAACCCATTTGATTGCTTGTGCGATGTACTCAGGGACTTTAAAGTTAATTTTGGTTGCCCCTTGATTTGCATCGTTTGGGTGTGCTTTATTAGCCAATTCCTTTTCGGAGTGACGATAGGCAAACAGTTCGGCTTCAAGTTTCACTGCCAGTCGATAAGCCAATTCCGACTTATCCTTGTTGGTCCCAAGCTTTTTCATAAATTCGCGAGCATGCTGAATATCGGAACTACCTTTTTCAATAACAGTACGCTGATGCATCTCCTGATAGATATCCAGCAACAAATCCCTGTTCGCTTTGTCCTCTAGAAACAGATCATGTTCAAAGGTGACTTTTGCTAACCGCACTTTTAAAAGCCCTTGCTCCAAAGCCGCAGCTTTTACAGCCCTCTCTGAAATTTCTCCAGTTGATTTAGGATCACTATCCGTTATAATAGCTGCTCTTGCATGCAGTCTTTTTCCTTCATCCGTAGAGTTAAACAACTTTCCAAAATGCTCAAAGGCCACGCCGTTCACGTTCACAATTTCAATCCCGTTTTTATCCAGATCATACTTTCCGTCTTTATCCATTAACTTTGCAAAAACAGGGAGAAGCAATGCTTCGGAAATGCCCTCGACAAAGATGACTCCATTTGCGAAAAATAATTGCGATTTCGTTACATCCAGAAACTTGGCTAAAAACGCTTTGTTCTCATCTTTTAAGTCAGAGTTTTTAATAGACAACGCCGAAATATTGTTTTTTTGATTTTGCAGAACGGTAAGTGCATTTAAATCGGCTTTGGCAGTAATAGTCGGAGAATGCGATGTAATAAAAAGCTGGAATCCGATCTTGTCCAATTCATTCAGATATTTGAAGAATACGTTTTGCAACTGTGGGTGCAGATGAGCTTCCGGTTCTTCGATTAACAAGGCAATATAGGTCTCAGGTTCGACTTGCTGTCTATTCTTTAAATCGCCGAGAACAGTTGCAGTATATATCAGGTTATTATACCCTAGTCCGTTCTGATAGAGTTCAAAATACTCTTGCTTTGAAGAATCGGTTTGCAGATTCTCTTGGTTGAAAACAGGAATTTGCATGCGAAGGTTATCGACTATGCCTCTAAACTCGTAAGGAAGAAAGTCGATCTCAACTTCTTGTCCTTTTCCATGAAAGGTTGTTTGCTTTAAATGTTCGTTGACTTTTTCTTTACCTGTGTTAATTAAATCTGTCCATTCTTGATTATTTTTCAAAGCATCCGTTACTTTTCTGGCCAGTTCCTTTCGCTTATCTTCATCAATTCGATTTTTGTTTCTGTCCTCGTTCAGATTCATGTAAAGTTGTCCGATACGATTTCCTCTGGAGGGTCTCAAATACTGTTCGGCATCTCTTAATGCCCCGAGATATACATGCAACAGCAGATCCCATACATCGGGTTCAATTTGCTGGCCTTCATTATGACCGCCCCAAACCCTGTACTTTATTTTTTCTATATTTTTTTGTCGATCTATGTAATATCGATAATGTATTTGCAACTCACTCTGACCATTATCGTTGAGTGCATGCAAATCGTTAAACCAGCCCGTCTCTTCATCTTTCTCTACTTTAAAATTCAAATGAAACTCGATGTCAGGAAGCAGAAAATCAGGGTTCGACCTATCGATGTAAAAATCGCTTTTCCGTACGTAAATGTCACGGGCTTGTTTGCCGTAACTTAAACATATTCTCAAAGCATCGATGATCGCGGATTTGCCAGCGTTATTCTCCCCGACAAGAATATTTAACCCCTTATTAAATTCAAGCTTCAGCTCTTTTATAGCTCTGAAGTTCTTGATAAGGAGATATTTTAAATACATACGCCCATCTCCTCTGCGTTTATGCTAAAACCGAAACTTAGAAGTCCGTAAGCCCAAATAATAAATACGACAAAACTGGACAACATTCCTGCTTTATCATCTTTTGTTGATGTCGGTTGCAACCTGGGAAGAAGTGCTTGTGACGGTTTCCAAAACTGGGATTCTATTCTTTATAGTAGCTGTAGCCGCGACTATGAAACATAATATCATCATCGTATCGTTCTGAGGAAGATTATCTCACGGGCTAACATCGCTCGCCAGATACGGGCCTGCCAAAAAACACCTGCTTTTCCGAATCGAACAGCCCGCGATAAACCACTTGTCCCCGAGTGGAGGAAGCGTCCACTACTTTGCCGTCTCCCGCATAAATGCCGACATGCGTAATATCCATGAATCTGCCATTACGCTCGTAGCTCCAAAATACAAGGTCACCTGGAACCAAGTCGGCCGCGCTTACTGTCAGACCATTCTCCACGCAAAATCTGGCCTGCTCCGCAGCGGTTCGCGGCAAGCTGATACCCAGTTGACGATAAACCCATTGGACGAGATAGCTGCAATCCGTAAAGTGGTCCTGACCGGCCTTTGGTTGGCTGTACGGATCGCCTAGACGAGTCAGCGCCAACTTGACGGCTTCACTGCCCAGTTCCCCTTCGGGCAATTGCTGTTGAACCAAATCAAGCTGCTCCGGCGTCAAGCCAATATCCGCATCTTTTCCAAGTATCGCAAACATAAGCGGGCGGAACTCCTCGGACAGCATTTCCTTCATTAATTCTATCTGTTCATTTGTAAAGCGGTATATATCTGCCTGTTGCTCCGCAGTATGGCTAGTGACGGTAATATGCAAAATGCGCTCATATCGGGTAATCGTCTCTTCGCTGGTGCTCCCGTCCTCATGTTCTACCGTAACCGTTTCCTTATGTTCTACCGTTTCAACACGAGATTCCAGCGAATTCATATCCCAAAACACCGATCGGATGATACCGATTCTTGTTGCATCAAGCGTGGCCACATCCATTCCGTTTTCCGCATCCGTGACGGTCTTCACGGCAAAGACGGCGATAATGTCCATCCAGTTATCAATTCGAGTGTTGTCCGCGCTGCCGGGATAATGAAATTCCACCCGGTCTACATTTCCAGCGGATCGCTGTAATTCTGCCAGCCGGGCGGCAAATTCATCGTCTATTTCCTGAACGATTCGGGTAAGCGGCTTTACATCGGCATCCGTATTTTCAACTGACACAAAGATACCGAAAGGAGAGGAAATAACCGCCGCGCTCACCATGACAATGCACAAAACTACAATTACCGAACCGCTGATCCCCAAAAGCGCCGTCAATCCATTGACAAGCAAGGCGGTGGCTCTTACAACCATTTTAATGATAAGGCGATTCAATCTCGCGATGGCTCGCGCGGTTTGAATGGATCGGTGGGCAGACATCGCCATCTGCGCAGCCCGCTGTGCTTCCTTGACGGCATTCATTTTCCCTTCAGTTTGGGCATCCGAATGATTGTTAACGTGCTCTAGCCGATGCCCATTTTTTATAAATGGCGATAATGTCTTAAAATTTCGTACTTTCCGTTTGATCGTATAACCTGATTGTTTTGATATAGCAGAGGGGACTCGGGTTAACGGTTTCACGCGTCCATTTGCTGAACGAGATACCGCGCCGGAGAATGTTTCCTTCTTCCCGGCCGGTTTTGGATGTCCGATATCCCGTTTTTGCATCCGTTCAGGAAAGCTGCCTGTTCGAGAACAATGCAGAAGCCGGGCATTGACCCGGCTCCGTATAAAACGTTGTTTTCCTGAATGCGAGCCAGAAGACAAGACGTATTTTCCATTAACCGGCTTACGGAGACGTATGCTACGGGCAAGTCGCGGTGTACGCGCAATCGAAGACTCCGCATTAACATCAATCGGGCTCTGACTTGTGACAGAATCACCATCTGGCAACGGCCGCCTTTTTAGAATGTGCCGGATCAATCTCTTGTTGATACGCAGACTCATCCCCATTTGGGCACGAATCGTTTTTTTCGTAGCCGCTGCGGAATGGCGCTGCGCATATTCAACTGGAGACGAGGAAGTCGTCTTGTCATTCTCAACTTGCCGCTTGGCACGATCGCTTGAACGCCTTACACGATGCAACACGTTTGGGAATCTGTCCAGACGTTTGATGTCTTTAACAACACTCCTCGTTTTAATTTCCTTCATCGTCCCATTCCACTCCCGTCGTTGGCAGCCATTCAGCGAATTTGTTCGGCCAGCCGATTGATCGTTCTCTCGTGACTTCGGCAATATTCGGGATAACGAAGACGAATCGCTTCAAAAAAGTAGGGGGCATAGCTGCAATCGAATAATTCGTGGGGAGTGGAGTAACGTTCGCCGCCTGCTTCGGTCCAGCCGTTCCATAAATTAAAGGCGAGCCGACACACTCGAATGGAACTGCCGGTTTGCCAAGGGGCCGAAAGACCTTCGGGCTTAATGCCGCTATTGGAAAAATCATACAAATCGCGGATATAACTTCTGGTTTCCCGGGAAATGCCCAATGTATAGAAAAGTGCCCGATGGTACCCGTCGTTGCATTTCCTTTCATCCAGCATCTGAACATAAAATCTCTCGTGTTCCTCATCTCGAAATCGAATCGAATGCATCGCTACAAACCCCTTTCATGGAAAATGAGCGGCTGGTTGCAACCAGCCGCTGACTGAACATGGTCCTCTATATAACAGTTCATTTTGGCAGGAAAATCGGACCCTCCGACGAAACAATTACATGTTTTTGAGCAAGTATTCCATTTGTTTCAAGCCTCTTTGGATAGATTTACGAACCGCCCGCTCATCGACATGCTCGGCTCTGGCAATAGCGACTTTGCTCATGCCCAAGAAATAATGGGCATAGATCCGTCTGGCGGATTTCACCGGCAATTGGCACATAGCTTCATAAAGTTGCTGCCGTGAAAGTTTGCGCTCGTAATACTCCTCCGGTGAAATCGAAAGAAATAAAACATGCTGCTCAATCCCGTCATTGCGATCAAGCGAAAAATAGGCCCGATGGCGATACGTTCGCAGCCTGTAGGCGCTTTCTTCCAAGTCGAAGCGGCGGATTTCATGGGCAACTTCTTCATCTACATCGACCCATACATCCGTCTTAAAAAAAGGATACATATTCCGCAAATTCATCTTTTTCATTCAAGTCCCTCCATTTTGGTTTGTTGGCAAACCAAAACAGAGGGGGGAGAACGACAGCCAACGTTCCATTTCAAACGTTTGTTTATTTTTCGTGAAAAACAAAAAAGACCTTGCCGCAGAGCATTCCAACACTCCATTGCGACTAAGTCTGAAAATGATATCCATCGTTGATGTGTTAGAAACCGTACTAGTAGGACAGACACATAAAGAGACCGCTGCCTGACATTGCAGGCATCTGAGAGCACATAATATCAGCTCCATCTCACATGGCAACACCGCTGCGAGAAGAAAGATAGTCTGTTTTTATGTTGGTGCTGTCATACGTTTTTTGTCCAAACGCTCCTTTTCATCTCGAACTCAGCCGGTTATAGGTCATTTGTTCGATGAAATTGAACTTACAAAACGACATTTTTTGGCGCCGTGAATAAACTCCTTTCAAAAGGGGACTTAATACCCTTGCATATAATTGTTAGCACCTTTGTTCAAATGATTATCCTCTAAAAAGCATTGGACAATCTCATTAAATCGTTGTGGTTGGCACAAGTTGCTTGGGTTACAGGAATCCTCAATGACTTGTAAACGAGCATTGGACAACAGCCCTGCAGTTTCATTCATTTGCCTGATAACTGGATAGGAATGGTCCCCCGCAATACAAAGCGCGGGCACTTTAATTTGCGGCAAGAACGGGGTGAAATCAATCCCCCTGACCGCCAGACGCTGTTTATACCATTCTCCAGATCTTTTTTGCAGCATTCCTTTTCGAATTGCACGATAAGCCAAGTCCCACTTATAATAAGTGATCTTCATCGAGCGTAAAAAGAATTCACCTGGCAAATAATACGAGAGCGAACTGATGAGATCGATCATGGAGACGAATTTGCCAAGCATAGTTGTCCTGACATTTATACTCAAGCAGTCTGAAATCACGATTGCGCTTACTTGGTTTGGATACAAATTCGAGAATTTCTGAGCAATGATTCCACCATAGGAAACGCCAACAATTACAGCTTTTTTAATTCCCAAATACCCCAGGAGGAGACTTAGATCCTCACACTGGGTTTCTATAACTCTTCCAACCGGAACTTTCAAATTTCCAGACTGTCCGTTTCCTCTCAGATCAAGGAACACAGTTTGATACGATTGTTTAAAATAATTTTTTTGAATTTCAAACATTTCATGTGTTAGTCCAAGACTATGAATAAAGACGAGGGATGTTCCTTGACCACAAACTTCATAATATAGCGAAGTTCCATTCACTTTCCAAAGTGGCAACATTCCCAACTCCTTTTCGTTAACATCTATTAACTTTTTTCCATTAACTATCTGCTAAAACGTAATTATTTTTCATGAGACGATAAGCTATGTTACCCTTCATCTTGATAATAGCAAGCCTCAATATCCGCAATCACCAACACATCCATATGGCGTCCATAACGCAGAATCGGCCTGATTACGGATCGTTTCCATATTTTTTCCCACAAGGTCCGCTTCGATTGCCCGACAATCATCTGCGTACTTTGGATATCGTTGGCTTTATTCAGCAAAAGGTATGGAATCTGCCTTCGGCTCCGGGCAAACAGCATCATAAACTTACCGCCCAACCGCGCTGTCAAGTCTTCCAGCACTTTGATGCGTTTTTTCAACTCATCAGCAACCTCAGCATGATCGTGAACATACGTTACAACCCAGTCAGCCTTCAAACGATAAGCAATTCGAAACCCCCGCCTGATTAAGCGCTCAGCATTGGTGCTTAATGTTACCCCGACGAAGACCGTCTCCTGCTTTCTCAAAGGTCCGCGAAGCGAATCGTTTCTTTCCCAGGCTTCCAATCGTTCGTCCACATCGTCAGCGATTTCCCGTAGCGCCAATTCACGCAAAGCAATCAAATTGCCCGTTCGGAAGAAATGATTCAAGGCCTGATCCACTTTATCTAGCGCATAGATTTTTCCTTCCCGCATTCGTTGCTGCAGCGTTTTTGGATCGACATCAATGAGCTCGACTTCATCGGCCATGCGCAACACGTGGTCGGGGAGGGTTTCCCGAACTCGCACGCCGGTAATCTGTTCAACCGCATCGTTCAAACTTTCCAAATGCTGTACGTTCATCGTCGAAATAACGGAAATGCCTGCGTTCAAAATGTCTACAATATCTTCGAATCTTTTTTTGTTTTTACTGCCGGGCACGTTCGTATGTGCCAGTTCATCCACGAGTACGACTTCCGGATTGCGGCGAATGATGGACTGGACGTCCAGTTCTTCCAGATTCGCTCCACGATACTCCAACTTCGCCCGCGGGATCGTTTGCAGCGAACCGACTTGCGCTAACGTTTCTTTTCGTCCATGCGTTTCGAGAAGTCCGATGACGACGTCAATGCCTTTCTTCTGCAAATCGTTCCCCTCGCGAAGCATCGCATACGTTTTCCCGACCCCGGGGGCGGCGCCGATGAGCACCTTGAATCGTCCTCTCCGGATTTCCCCTATTTTTCGCTCCACTTCCTGATCGCTTAGCCTGCGGTAGCGATCATCCGACCGACCTTCCGTCAGCATTTTGGTCGGCAGTATCCGCTCTCCTTCCTTTTCAGCACGATCCGCAACGAAGTAGATATCCGTATGTCTCGATTTTTTAAGGATGCCGTTTGTAATCGATCCCCGCCACAGCTCCTGCCAGCGATTTAGCTTGGAATGGCCGAGTACAATTCTCGTTACCTGATGCAAGGTTGCGTAACGAGCCAACATGCCGGGAAGCTTCCGTCTACTTGCCAAGGTGAGTTCTTCGAATTTAGCTCCTATTTTATCGGCCAATTTCAAGAGGGAACGCTTAAATGCAGTTGCTTCGCGAGACAGCATTTTTTTCGGATGGACAAATGTGACGATCATCAAATCTCCACCCAAGCGTTTGGCAATTTGTTGGCCGCGGCGGACATGAATGGATCCGTTCCAATGGTATTGCGCCGAGACGAGAATGCGTTCCGCTACTCCGGAAGGCCCGGTTAAACCTTGCTCCATGCGGTATTTTTCGTGGGAATCGTTCACATCTTCCGCCACTAGCCGCAAAGCCAGCTCCCGTAATTTTCCGATGTTGCTTCGCTCAAACAACATGGGCGAGGAGTCACCGTTGACATGCCCCTCCTCCAGCCGTTTCAGTATCGTTTCCGGCGATACGTCGATCAATTGGACTTCATCCGCCATCTCCAATGTGTTTGCCGGGACGGTTTCCTCCACCACGACACCGGTCCATTTTCTCGCCAGTTCCGTCGCGCCGTCGAGTTCGTACACGTTGACGGTTGTGATTACGCTGATGCCATGATTCAGCAAAAATTGGATGTCATCCAGACGTGTCGGAAACTGTGCTCCTTCCCGATTGCGATGGGCAAGCCCGTCAACTAATACCACTTCCGGATTGCGTTTGACCAGCGCCTCGAGGTTCAAGTCCTTACGCTCCATTCCATCCTTGATCCAGTGAATGCTGGGTACACGTTCCAAGTCTCCGAGTTGCTCCACCGTTTCCGGCCGCTGTCTTGTCGAAACCGCACAAATGACGACATCGATTCCCTGCTGCTTCAAATGCTGACCTTCCTGAAGCATGTGGTACGTTTTACCCGAACCGCTGACCGCGCCGATATAGATTTTGAGCCGACCACGGTGCAGCTTGGAAATGGAGTACAGGATTTCTTCCGGCGTCTTCCTGCGAAAACTTCCCACTCTTGTTCCCCCCTTGCGCAAGCTCTTTACTAAAATGCGATAACCCCGCCTATTTGGCCATAGGCAGGGCTCGCAGATGATATTTAACTATTTCATAAGTTCGCGCAGCGCGATGTTCAATTTCAACACATTGACTCTTGGATCCCCGAAAATCCCCAAATCCCGTCCTTCGGTATGTTCTTGTACCAGTTTCTCGAGCTCGCTCGAAGACAAACCGGTCAACTTGCTGATACGCGGAATTTGCACGTTGGCGGATTCTGGCGTAATATGGGGATCCAGCCCTGAACCGGAGTTCGTGATCAAGGCAATCGGCAATTGGCTAACAGGAACGTCCGGATTGTTTGCCTTCCACGCTTCAACGGATTCCTCCGTCCTTTTCAGCAAGTCCGGGTTCGATGGCCCGTAATTGTTGGAACCGGAGGCTTCCGCTTTGTATTCAATGCTGGAGACCCGGCCTTGAAAATATTTTGGATCGGTAAAGTTTTGCCCGATTAATTCGGAACCGATGATTTCTCCGCTGCTGCTTTTGATCAAACTGCCGTTAGCCTGATCTGACATCAAAAGTTGCGCGATGCCGGTGCAAACGAGCGGATACACAATTCCGCATAGCAATATGAACAACAAACTGAGCCGAATCATGGAAAACAAGTAAGATCCGCGGGAAAGTCCCTGAAAATGCTGCTCTGAATGATTCATTCCATTTCAATCCTCTCTGTATTCCGTTTCAACTACACCCATAAGTGAACGACCATGTCGATCAATTTAATCCCGACGAACGGCGCGATGACACCGCCCAATCCATAAATAAGCAGGTTCCGGCTGAGCAATTGGGCGGAACTCATCGGTTTGTAGGCAACGCCCTTCATGGCCAACGGAATAAGCAACGGGATAATGATCGCATTAAACACAAGCGCCGACAAAATGGCCGACATTGGTGATCCGAGTCCCATTACATTCAATACGTTCATTTCCGGAATCGCCTGCATGAACATGGCCGGGATAATGGCAAAATATTTGGCGATGTCGTTCGCCACGCTGAAGGTGGTCAGAGCGCCGCGCGTCATTAGCAGTTGCTTGCCGATCGCTACGACTTCAATGATCTTCGACGGATCGGAGTCAAGATCGACCATGTTGGCCGCTTCCTTGGCTGCCGTCGTGCCGCTGTTCATCGCAAGTCCTACATCCGCCTGCGCGAGTGCCGGGGCATCGTTCGTTCCATCTCCGGTCATGGCTACCAGCTTACCGGCCGCCTGTTCCCGCTTGATCACGGCAATTTTGTCTTCCGGCTTGCTCTCGGCGATAAAGTCATCCACCCCGGCCTCTCGTGCGATTGTCGCTGCTGTCAACGGGTTGTCTCCTGTACACATGATCGTTTTGATTCCCATCTTTCGCAACTGATCGAAACGCTCCCGCATGCCGGGCTTCACCGTATCCTTCAAATAAATGAGTCCGTAAATTCGATTGTCGACGGCAACGGCGAGCGGCGTTCCGCCCTCCGATGCGATCGCGTTCCCTTTTTGTTCCAAATCGGTGGGAATAACCCCTCCTTGTGCACTGACCCAAGCCTTGACTGCGTCAACCGCGCCTTTGCGAACTTTTCGTCCATTCGGCAAATCGATACCGCTCATGCGAGTTTCCGCTTTAAATTCTATGAATTCCGCACCTTCAGCCGCATTCGTTGGATACGTATACCCTTCTTTTTTCATGAGTTCGAGTACGGATCGGCCTTCGGGTGTTTCATCCTTCACTGAACTGACGGCTGCCCATTCGGCTACCGTCTCTACGGTCGTATCCCCAACCGCGATGAACTCGCTGGCCATCCGGTTCCCAAACGTGATTGTACCTGTTTTGTCCAAAATCATCGTATCGATGTCGCCTGCCGCTTCCACCGCTTTCCCTGACATGGCCAGTACATTGAAACGGGTTACTCGGTCCATCCCGGCAATACCGATTGCGGATAATAAACCGCCGATCGTTGTTGGAATGAGACATACCAGCAGCGAAATCAGAACGGGAATCTCCAATTTGATTCCAAGATAATCGGCCATCGGCGCCAATGTCACCACAACGATCAGGAAAATCAGGGTCAGGCTGACAAGCAGGGTATTCAGCGCGATTTCGTTTGGCGTTTTTTGTCTCTTTGCGCCTTCGACTAATGCGATCATCCGATCGATGAACGATTCGCCAGGGTCGCTTGTAATCCGTACGGTTATCCGGTCGCTAACGACCCGCGTGCCGCCGGTTACCGAACTGAAATCGCCGCCTGCTTCTTTGATGACAGGAGCGGATTCGCCGGTAATGGCTGACTCGTCCACGGAAGCGAGCCCATCAATGACCTCCCCGTCACCCGGAATCATCTCCCCTTGCGAGACAATTACAACATCGCCTTTGCGCAGTTCCGTGGACGGAATCACCTTCACACTGTTGCCGATTACTTTATTGGCCATGATTTCTTTTTTCGTCTTCTTGAGAGTGTCGGCCTGCGCTTTTCCTCTGCCCTCAGCCAATGCCTCGGCGAAGTTGGCGAACAGCACGGTAAATAGCAAAATTAGAAAAACCGCCAGATTAAATCCAACTCGTCCTTCGGTACCGAAGTAGCCCGGAAACAACGTCATTAACAACACGACGAACGTTCCTGCTTCGACGACAAACATGACCGGATTTTTCATCATGACAACCGGATTTAATTTGATAAAGCTGTCCAAGATCGCCTTTTTTACGATCTCGGCGGACAACATGTTTTTTTGTTTCGTATTCATGATCTCACCTCTTCTATTTCAGGAGCGTCAAATGCTCTGCGATCGGACCCAGAACAAGGGCGGGCAAAAAGGTCAAAGCTCCGATAATCAGTACGGTACCGACGAGAATACCCGCAAATAATTTGGTGTCCGTGCGGAACGTTCCGATCGTTTCAGGCACCCATTGTTTCGCCGCCAGGGAACCGGCTACGCCGAGCAGTGCCACAATAGAAATGTAACGTCCGAACAGCATGACAAGTCCCGTAGAAACGTTCCAGAACGTCGTATTGTCGCCCAAACCTTCGAAGCCGGAACCGTTGTTCGCGGCGGAAGACGTATATTCATACAGTACCTGCGAGATGCCATGGAAGCCGGGATTGCTGATGGCCCCTTTCCCCAAATCCGTCAAAAAGGCGATTGCCGAGGGCGCCAAAATAATAAGCGGGTGAGCTAAAATAGCGATGGCGACTAGTTTCATTTCCCGGGCTTCGATTTTGCGCCCCATGAATTCCGGCGTACGGCCAACCATTAGTCCGCAAAGGAAGACGCCCAATATCGCATACATAAGCATGTTGACCAGCCCGACGCCGTCACCGCCGAATACACAGTTCAGCATCATTTGCGAAAGCGGCACCAGACCACCCAGCGGCGTCAAGGTATCATGCATATTATTGACCGTACCTGTTGTCGCCGCGGTCGTAACCGTTGTAAACAAGGCCGACTGCGCTATCCCGAACCGGACTTCCTTACCTTCCATGCTTCCTTGCGAAGCGTCGATTCCGAGCGCATTCAGTGCCGGGTTCCCCCGCAGTTCCGACGTGTACACAACCGAGAGGAAGGCGACAAACAAGATAAGCATCGCGCTGAAGATCACCCAGCCTTGTTTTTGATTTCGCGCGAATCTGCCGAATGTATACGTCAATGCGGCCGGAATACACCACATCGACAGCATTTCAATCACGTTCGTGAGCGGACTCGGATTTTCAAACGGATGCGATGAATTGACACCGAAAAATCCGCCCCCATTCGTTCCCAGGTGCTTGATCGATACGAGGGAAGCCACCGGACCGATTGCAATTAGCTGTGTCTCGCCTTCAATCGTTGTCGCTTGAACGGTCGGACTAAGCGTTTGCGGCACCTTTAAAGCCACCAGCGCCAGCGTCACGATGATCGCCATCGGGATAAGCAAACGGGTGTGCGCTTTGACAAAATCGGTGAAGAAGTTGCCGAGCGTTTTCCCTTTGCTTGTCAAACCGCGAATGAACGCGATCGCTACGACGATGCCGGATGCCGCTGATGTAAACATCATCATCATAATAACAGCCATTTGCGAGAAATAGGACAATCCTGTTTCGCCGCTGTAATGCTGCAAGTTCGTATTCGTCATGAAGCTGATGACCGTATTGAAAGAAAGCGTTGACTCCATGTTATCGATGCCGTTCGGGTTGATCGGCAGCCATTTCTGGATGCGTAAAATCAAATAACTGACCGCCACCAAAATAACGTTGGTCAATATCAAGCTGAGCGTGTATCGTTTCCAGCTCATTTCAGCGCGGTTTTTCAAACCGGTCAGTCCGTAGATCAACCTTTCAATCGGTCCGAATATTTTGTCGGTCCGGTTGGGTTCATTGGAAAATACATGAAAGATGTATGCCCCCAAAGGTTTGACCAAAAAAACTAAAATCACAATGACCGCTACCAGTTGCAAAATGGCCATTTCATGCCCTCCTCAAACATATACAGATCATATTAAAATTTTTCGGGATTCACCAAAGCAAAAACGAGATATAAAAAAATCAAAACCGTAAAAACAGCAACTATTATCATGAGCGTTCTCCCCCCGATTCACCTGCAACTCGTCCGCACCAAGCTAAAAATAAGCAAAACAATCCATATACGCCACCTAGTGTTAAAATCATTGCGATATCCATCATGAATGATCATCCCTCCCTTCAAGCATGTACCCGGTACGTTTGCCTGATATGGATTCAGCTTTCGTTATCAAGCAGAAACGAAACATCATCGCTGCGGGTGTAAATGACATAGCTAGCGCCAAGTCCTTTGTAGATGAGTCTTGCATTGTTGCTGCCGGTGATGATATAGATCGGCTTGCCTGTCCAGGATCGGCAGATCTGAATGTATCGGCAAATCAAGGGCAAACTTGACTCAAACAAGTACACCTTCCCTACCGGTAACTCTGGAATGAGCCAGGTTTCCCGGTCTACAGTATCGACCATTAAGATGTGCTTGACGCCCAAATGTGTCAATCTCGACTTCTCTGTTTCATGATTGGTAATCGCTGCATAAGTTATTCCTTTGATTCGCAACGCTTTAATAAACTGCTCCCCGGTTTTGTTGGGCGCAGAGACGAGTACAAACTCATCTTGAGCTTCCATAGCCAATCTCCTCCATCCTGGTACAGGCAACAAAAAAGAAGCTTTCGGAAGAGGAACTCTTCGTCAGCTTCTTAGGCACGAAAAAACACCGTGTCTAATCACGACAATTGTTGCCTCTCTTAAAGACGCTTACGAGGTTAGCTGTCGGATTCGGGCGTAAGAGTCGCCCTACGCCGGATTTACCGGCGATTCACCCCATGAAGCCGACAAGACCGGCTTCGATTGGTTCCCCCGCTCCTTCGTGTTAATTGAAGAATTCAGCGATTGAAACGATGATTATCATGTTCACGAAACACCACAGAGGCATAAGCACTGTGGTCGAAACTTACGATCACAAGCTTCATCATCCTCTCTCTACAAGGGCCACACTTTTGAAAAGAGCTGCTTCCGCATTTACGAGTTTTGCTTATGGATTCGGGCGGTGAGAGTCGCCCTGCCCCTGCTTAAGCTTCGTATAAGCGGGGGAATTCATCCCTTACGGATCCGGTTGACTTGCTCTCACACAAGCACTGATCCGTAGTTGGTTCCCTCTTGTTCCTGAGTCACAATTAAGCAACTGTAAATGAAAAACAATTCAATTCATGGACGTATGTTACTCCGAGACAAAAAAACTGTAAAGTGAAGCATATTGTATATCCGCTTAAAAAGAGTGCTTTATGTTTGGGAATTCATGACCCTGGCAGAAGATCTTCATTTTTCTCGTATTTACTCATTATTTTGAGGTTTTTCAATCATTTTTACGAAATTTTTACGCCCAGTACCGGTTTATTTTACTCTTTTTTTACAGTAACCTAGAGAGGAGAGACACAAAAAAGAGCAGGATGTGTTTTGCTATGCATAAATGGAATGCGGTATGGATTTCGTTGCGATCGTACGTAAGCACGACTTTGCTGATCGCTCTCATGACCATGGTATTAAAACCGTTTGGTCTTGCTTTTGACTTGGTCAATATTGCTCTTATCTATTTACTCCCGGTTCTTTTCAATGCCGTCTTCGGGGGACTGCGTCCTGCTTTCTACGCGGCGATCCTGGGTGTCTTAGCCTTTGATTTCTTCTTCGTGCCTCCTGTACTGAGCTTTACCGTATCAGACTTGCGCTATCTGGTTTCATTTGGCGTCTATTTGGCGGTGGCAGCATTAACGGCCAGCCTAGCGGCCAAGCTGAAGCAGCAGGTCCTCTTTTCCAAGCAAAGGGAAGCTCACACAGCTGCGTTGTACGCGCTTAGCAAGCAGATGAGCGCGATCGCGGACATCCATTCCATGCTGGACAATTTTTCCCGACAAGTTTCGCAGACCCTTGACACAGAAATCGCGATCTATTTGGCGGATGACCAGAATACCCTGAAACTTGCCCATGAGTCTGCCGATCTTCCTGACTGCAGGCAAGAGAATACGGAAATGTCTATCGCAAAGCGAGTGTTTGAGCACGTCGAGACGGCCGGAATGGAAATTTCGCGTTTGAACGAATCTCCGGGTTATTTTATTCCGCTTCGGACCGAAGACCGCACATATGGTATCATCGCGCTCTATCCGAATGAAGCGCGAACCGGGATCACAACCGAGCAAAAGCGGCTCTTCGAGGCTCTCGGAGGCTTGGCGGCCAGCGCAATCGCTCGCCTCAGGCTGGCGGAGGAAGCCCGAATTGCTCATCTAACAGCAGAGTCGGAACGCCTTCGTACTGCAATTTTGGATTCGGTCTCCCATGAACTACGCACCCCTTTGGCAACCATCATCGGCTCGGCAACCGGTCTGATCGAGGGCGGGCATATTTTCTCTGCAGAGGATCGAATGGAGCTTCTTGTCACGATTCGTGACGACGCCCTTCGTATGAATCGCCTAGTGACGAATCTGCTCAGCATGGTGCAGCTGGAGAGCGGGATGCTGCGCCTCAGGAAAAACTGGTGCGATGTGGAGGACTTGATCGGCGTCACGTTATCTCAGGTCAAAGACTTTCAACAACATCGAAAGCTGCGCACCGAGTTGCCGGATGACGGGCCCATTATGGTCCTGGGTGACGAAGTATTGCTAGAGCAAATGTTGGTCAATGTCGTGAGCAATGCGATCAAATACAGTCCGGATTATAGTGAAATCGTCCTGTCAGTGAAAACCGGGGAAGCAGGCGTTGTCATCTCGGTCTCCGATACGGGGATTGGACTGAACGAGGACGAATACGATCGGATATTCGAAAAGTTTTACCGTTCAACCGCTGCGAAGCAAATAACCGGTACGGGATTGGGACTTGCCATATGCAAAGGAATCGTCGAGCTTCATGAAGGAACGATATCGGCGCAGCCGAAGGAACCGCGAGGGACCATTGTAACGATAACCCTTCCCTTAAACAAGCAAGACGACTTGCTTGCAGCAGCTGAAGAAAGGGGAACCACGAATCATGACCATGAATGAACATGGGGCTCGCATTTTGATCATCGATGATGAACCCCAAATTCGAAAGCTTCTGAAGGTAACCCTGCAAGCCCATCAATATGCCATCTACGAAGCCTCGACAGGAGAGGAGGGCCTCCAACAGGCATCCTTGATGTTGCCGGACTTGATCATACTTGATCTCGGGTTGCCGGGCATATCCGGCATGGAAGTGCTCGGCCGCATCCGGGAATGGTCAAATTCGCCGATCATTGTGCTGACGGCAAAAGACAGGGAGGAAGATAAAATCGTCGCGCTCGACAGCGGCGCCGATGATTATGTAACCAAGCCGTTCGGGATGGGAGAGCTCGTCGCTCGAATGCGTGTTGCGCTGCGGCACGTAGCCAAATCGTCGAATGAGCCCATCCTCCAGATCGGCGAGCTGACCATCGACCTGGCACAGCGAAGCGTGGAGTTGAAGGGAGAACGGATCAAGTTGACCCCAACAGAATACGATCTGTTGAAAATTCTCGCCTCCAACGCCGGGAAAGTAGTCACGCAGCGTCAGCTGCTCCAACAAGTATGGGGCAGCCACCACAATGAGACCGACAGCCATTATTTGCGGGTGTACATCGGACATCTACGCAAAAAACTCGAGGAAGACTCGACTCGGCCCAAGTTCATTCTGACGGAGCCGGGGATCGGCTATCGCTTCCTGTCCAGGGAGTAACAGAGTCGCTTACCTCGGCTACGTCCATCCTCCGTTCAAAAACGTAAGAACGGGACCTTCGTGTAGAAATATTGCCGTCTCCGTAAGTTTTTGTCCGATGCATCCGTTTTCGCGCACGAGAAAAGGCTAAAAATCAAAAATAGGCGTTGGATTCGGCTTTTACATTGTCTTGCAAAAAGCGTATGATCTCTATCAACAACTTCAAATTCATTTGAATCGCTGAATTCCCTAAGGGGAAACGGGGGAACCAACAGAAGCCATTAAATGGTTTCACGGGGTGAATTCCTTGTCTGCTTGGCACTTGGAAAGGGTACTCTCAAGCCCTAACCCGACAGCTAACCTCGTAAGCGCATTGAGAGAGAACCGTATCCGAGCTGCGTTTGTCTGATGGACTGACAACAGACTGCCCGAGAGCTTCGTTTCTCTGCTCTTCGGGCTTTTTGTCGTACCCAAAAAAACATTTAGGGAGAGTGGCAAGCATGTTACACGTGCAAGAAGCGGATCCACTGCCGGGTCTTGAATCGCCCGGTTTTCGGTATGAGGAGAGAATCCGTTCCATCGAAGTATTTCGCTTCGATCAAGAGTTGACCCGGCGTTTATTTTTCGAAAACGAAAAAGGTAGCGTGTGCGGATATCTGAAACTATCCGGCAACGGGTTTAGCGGTTGGGGAGAATACCGATTGCCTAATACGAAAAAACCGTTCGACCTCGTCGGATGGGCATCCGTATATATGAATCTGAAAGGTCTTAACATTGCCCAAGCCTTTCAATTGCTACAGGGTAAAGAAGAGAATTGGGGAAGGATTCGAAAAGAGTTGGCCGAATCGGCGTTGATGGACTTGTCATCCACTCTCGAGACCCCTTTTCTTTTGCCACATCACGGTGATTTTCCGATAAAACAACAATATATCATGGAACATGCCGAATCTTACGTCTCATTCTGATCTCGTAACGGAAAGGAGAAATGCATGGTGCAGGAGCTTGTAAATCAACTGAAAGAGGCCTACTTGCAATGATCGGTGAACATCCGCAGGAGGTGGAAGTAAGAGTCATTAAAAACCATATCGTGATCATTGCCAAAGGAACTCCAACAATTGAGCATTCCATCTCTGTCCATACCATACGCGGCAGAAGCATTCATCAGACGATAGTCGAAATGGATCGCGACCGATTGCAAGCGCTGTTGAAACCTAAAGTGGCTGCAATTGTCGGTTGCCGCGTCACTTCCATTCAATCCGACATTTGCATCGGCACCGGGGAAAAAATGGAGCTGATTCATCTGGATTGCGATATCGAGCACAAGTATATGCATGATTAGGTTTGAAGAGACGTTTTATTCCAAGGCCTGTCCGTCAGTTAAGTGGAACAGTATTCGAATTCATAATCGGGAGAGATAATGTTGTCATTATTGGTGATGAAATATGGCGGCAGTTCCGTAGGCGACGCCAAACGGATAAAGCGCGTTGCGCGTCGGATAGCGGACCGAAGGCAGGAAGGCCATCAGTGCGTCGTGGTGGTCTCCGCAATGGGAGATACGACGGACGATTTGATCGAGTTGTCCAAAGAAATCGCGGAGGCAACCCCTTCAGCGCGTGAAATGGACATGCTGCTCAGTACAGGAGAACAAGTTTCGGTTGCCCTGTTGTCGATGGCGCTGCACGCCCTGGGCGAACAAGCGGTCTCTTTAACCGGCTGGCAAGCCGGCATTCGTACAGAAGCCAACCACGGGAAGGCACGGATTATCGACATTCAGGCAGATCGAATAATGAATGCGCTATATCAGGGGCGCATTGTCATTATAGCCGGTTTCCAAGGAGTGACAGAGAATGGCGAGATTACGACGCTTGGACGCGGGGGCTCCGACACGACGGCTGTCGCGCTTGCAGCAGCGATCCGGGCAGATTTGTGCGAAATATACACGGATGTGGACGGTGTTTATTCAACCGATCCGCGCATCGTCAAGCAGGCCAGAAAACTGAAGGAAATCTCTTACGACGAAATGTTGGAAATGGCTCATCTCGGAGCGGCGGTTCTTCACCCCCGTGCGGTGGAATGTGCCAAACAAAATAAAGTGAAGTTGGTCGTTCGATCCAGCTTTACGAACCATGAAGGTACGCAAGTAAAGGAGGAAACGGATATGGAACAAGGAATCGTGGTTCGTGGCATCGCGTTCGACAAGCCTATTGCGCATGTAAGCTTATTGGATATGCCTACAAACCCAAGCCGACTCGCTGCGGTTTTTAATTCGCTTGCGAATGACGACATTGATGTCGATCTTATCGTTCAAGGCGGAATAAGGAATGGCAAGGCTGACCTGTCCTTTACCGTTAGCCTCGCCGATCTGGAGAAGGCAAAAAGTGTGCTTTATCACATCCAGGCAGATGTTGGTTTCAAAAACTTGGAAACCCACTCCGATTTGGTGAAAGTATCTATCGTCGGGGCGGGAAATGTCAGTTCCCCTGGTCTTGCAGCGACGATGTTTCATACCATTGCCGAAACCGGCGTTAGCATTTACACGGTCAGCACGTCTGAAATTAAAATTTCGTGCGTAATCGAAGGGAGAAGGCTCCATGAAGTTATTCGATCCCTGCATACCGTGTTTGGACTCGACGAGCACGAATATGTCTTTGTAACGGACGTAAGTAATGAATGAATGTTACTCAACGGAAAAACACGCTGTATCTTAGTTCAATTAACACTAGAAATTAGCGGTACATTCGAAAACCTAAACCACTTAGAAAGAGTAGCACCATTGGCAGTGAGTTTTACAAGAGTGTTTAAACCGGAAAATGAAAAACAATTTAAAAAAGTAAGCGATTGTTCTCGGTTAAGACCAATCGCTTACTGTTGTTTGTTAATGATCCCCAGGCTTCGTCGTCATCAGGCGATACAGTTTCGTGTTCCGCGGGAACTTGTCGGTAAACGGCACAAGGGAACTGCCTACCTTCATCAATCCATTCCCGGCGTCAACATTGGTAATATAGGAGAGTTGCAGGTCCGAAATATTGAGAAGCCCGGCAAGCTCCATCCGATCGGTGCTGGCCTGATTCAGCATGACGATAAATTCGCTGTTCGCCAGCATAGTCCGGGCCGTATGGCTTTGCAGCAAATCATCCACGTTTTGCGTAATTCCCGTACAAAAAGCGCCATACTTTCGGACGCGCTTCCAAAGCGTGAACAGAAAGTTGGCGCTGTATTCATGCTGAAACAAAAGATAGATTTCGTCAATAATGATAAACGTATTTTTGCCTTTAACCCGATTTTGTGTAATCCGATTCAGGATGCTGTCCAAAACAACAAGCATGCCAATCGGGAGGAGCTGTTTGCCCAAGTCGAGAATGTCGTAGCAGATGAGCCGGTTATGGACATTGACATTGGTCGGCTTGGCGAACGTATTCAAACTGCCAGAAGTAAAAAGTTCAATCGCAAGCGCGATGTCCTGCGCTTCCGGCTCCGATTGCTTGAGCAGCTCCGCGCGAAAGTCCTGAAGCGTCGGCGGCTGCCCCTTATAGTTGCTCTGCAAATACTTCCTGTACACGCTGGCGGTGCAGCGGTCAATGAGCGACTTTTCCTTCGCTCCCAGTTGATATTCGCCAATCAACTGCTCGCATAACGAGAGGACGAATTCCGATTTGAGAATGATCGGATTGGCTCCATCGCCATATTGACGATTCATATCCATCGCATTGATATGGTTGGGCGAAGTGGCGGATATATGAATCGTCTCGCCGCCCAATGCGTTCACCAGTGCGGAGTATTCCCGTTCCGGGTCGATCAAAATAATATCGTCGTCGCTGGCCAGCATCTGGTTGACGATTTCCCGTTTCGCGGTAAAGCTTTTGCCGGAACCGGATACGCCGAGGATAAAGCTGTTTCCGTTCAACAGTTGCTTGCGGTTGGCAATAATCATGTTTTTGCTGATCACATTTTGTCCGTAGTAAATGCCGCCCGGATGCACGATTTCCTGCGCCCGAAACGGAATAAAGACAGCCGTGCTTTCCGTCGTTAACGTCCGCAAAGCGTGAACCTTCCGCAAGCCGTAGGGGAGCACCGTATTCAGACCGTCCATTTGCTGGTAGGTAAGCGTGGAAAACTGGCACAAATGCTTGCGGGCGGTTGTGAGCAGCGCCTCCGTATCGCTGTCGAGCTGCTCCTTGCTGTCCGCGATATGGACCATCGTCAGCAGGCCGAACATCATCCGCTGGTCGCGGGTGGTCAAGTCGTTCAGAAATTCTTTGCTCTCCTTGCGTTGCTGCTCCATATCGTAAGGGACCACGGCAGAAAAATTGTTGTTCCGGTTTTGTCGCCGCTGCCAGTTGGTAATGTTTGTCTCCACGCCGAGCAAACGGCTCTCCACCTCACGAACGGCCTCGTCGGTCGGAATCGGGATGATATCCAGCGACAGCAGCAAATTCCGGTTCAGGTCGCAAAGCTCGGACACCATGCTGTCCTTAATATAGCTGGCGTATTCCCGCAGAAAGATGACGCGGCCAAAAAAGTGGCCCATCCGAAAATGATCTTTTTCAAACTCGAACGTATCCGGGCAAATGTAATCCTTGAAATCATGCCCCTTGCGCATTGTTTCGGACAGATGGAAACGAAAATCCGCTTCCTCGCCAATCCGAAAGAAATCATGGAAAATGCGCAGACGGTCGGTTGCATCCAGTTCGATACATTTGGAACCGAGACGGGAAAAATGCGACATCAATTCGGTTCCGACCCTCGCGAAGTATTGGCGGGCTTCCTCCACATTTTTCTTGGCGACAGAAATGGTAACGTACTTTTCCTGAATCGTTCCGTTCGCGCCGATGGCCTTTGCGAGCAACATCTCGTTGTACTCTTGCCGGTACACATCAAGATGGTCTTGCCGAAGCGGAATCAGAATCGAGCTTTCAAAATCGGTCCGATTCATACGCCGGTTATGGATCGTGATCTTCGTGGTCGCTCCGCTGTCAAGGGAATTGAGCAGCTCGGAATAAGACAAAAACATCGCTTCCTTGTCTTCCCTGGACGCTACGGCGTAGTTGATGTCCTCGAACCGATACGATTTGGAGAACTTGTTGCCGACAAAAAAAATCCCGTCCGGCCAAAGGGCGCGAATCGGGATGACTTGCTGAACGCCTTTCGGGATAACAAATCGTTCCTTGTCCTGCTTGATGATGCGTCTGAGCGTTTTAATCACGGCGCTTCATCCTTTCCTGCTCATGATACTGCATGCTCTTTTTCAGCGCTTCAACATAAATATTGGTCGAATAGAAGACGAATCGCCTTGGCAGCAGAAATTCCGACTTCACATACGCCCAAAGCAACTGCTCGGCCGTCATGCCGTGATAGTTGATGAAACCCAAGGCTGCGCAAGGCGCGGCCCCCATAATGCACATCCAACTGAGCGTTTCCAAACCAAAGCGTCCGCGCAGTCCAAAATAAAGGACGATCGCCACGCCGACAGCCAGCACAGAAAAAAAGAACTGCCGCAAGGACAGTCCAAAGAATAAGCTTTCCGTATAATCCCGGATTTCCCGGTTGATTTTCACTTCCATTTGAAGTCCTCCCATTAACGATGCTCGCTATGGTCTACAGCTCGGCCCCATCCTCCGATTTAACCGTTGTTGGCTCTGTCTTTTTCGATCTTGCCAACAACTCATCGCCGGATGGAAGGGGATCGGCCAAAAGCGCAAATACAAGCTGAGCGCCGTCTCTCATCCCCTGTAAATACAAGCGTTCATTCTCTAATGCCCTTGTGAAATGTTGTTTGTCCTCCCATTCCATAAACGCCGGCAACTGCGTCATCTCCACGCCGGAAAACATCGCTTGAAAAGCCGATCCCTCTTCATCGCGACATCTGCGCAACTCGGGATGGCGTTCGATCCGAGCTGAAACGTGGTCCAGCCGCCGCTGGATCGCATTTTGAAACCATAACGGAAACTCCATTGACATCCCCCTCCTTGTGCGAATGCGATCTAGCGCAGCTGATGCTCTCGTCCGGACTTCCTTTGAAGCCACTGGACGATCCATTCGTCCACCTTCCGGCTTTGAGCCTGAACCGCCTCATTCTCGAACAGAGGAATTCCCTGATCAAGAGATTTTTTCCCGAGTTCGTTCAACTTCCTTCTTTCCTCCTCCAATTGACCAAGCAAACGTGTCATCGGTCGGCCTCCCAGCGTCTTCATTAGATCGGCGTTCCTGGCTGTCTAAATGATAGAGTATCTCTACATTTTATTGCGAAAATCGGTTTATTTCATTTTAATGCGATATTCGCATTAAAACAATGATGCACTCACGTACAATTTTGCTTGTAATGTGAGGTGCATACAAATGAAACATCGAAAAGAACCGCCAGGCGACAAAAATATAATCGGCGTGAGAGTCGTTGCCATCCGCAAGGCAAAGGGGATGAAACAAAAGGAGTTTCTCGCCAGACTGCAAACGGCTGGTCTCGACATCAGTCCTACCAGTCTTTCGCGTCTGGAAGGGCAGTATCGGCTTGTCCAAGACTACGAAGTCGTTGCGATTGCCAAAGCGCTGGATGTTTCCGTCCGGGAATTGTTAGGCGAAGAATCGGAATGAAGCTACAGCCCCATCATCTCCCTCACCACCCGGTCCGCCATTTTGACCGTCCCCACGAGTACCAGCATGTTGAAAATCAACTCGCCAATGTACGTCCACACCATCGTAACCGCGCCTGCGCCTTCATCGACCGCCGGGGGAGCGGAGGCAAAGGCGGAGTAGATGATGCAGGCGAGTACGATAATCGCTCCCTCCAGACAAGCGGCTGCATACCCTTTGAGAAACGATTTGCCGATATTTTGGCTCGGCTCCCCGGCAAAGGCGGATAGCGGAACGGGAGCGATGGCCGTATATAAATAGATGCGAAAAAACCGTCCGTACACCGAGAGTATCATCACAAAAGACAACACCATGATGAACAGACTGCCCAAAAGGGAGACGACCCACAGCGGAATGCTTTGCCAAAAGCCGACGTCTTCAATCGCTTTTGCAATGGTGTTCGGCAAGGTCATGGCCTCCGTCTTTCCAAACCCGGAACGTCCCATCATCGTGGAGATGATTCCCTGAACAATGGTAAACAGCGCCATCATGAGCTCCAGCCCGTAGGTGACGACCGCTTTGGCCAGGACAAAGCGAATAAACAGCTTGACGGCCATCTCCGGCTTTTTCATTTCGGCGAAACTGCCGGTCGTTTTCACCACGCCAATCACAAAAAACAAGACCAGTAGCGCCAATCCCGTCGCCTGCAACGCGCCGTGAATGTCGGTAATGACGCGCCAAACGCCGCCGCCCTTGAAGTCGGCCGGCGACTCGGTGACAAGCTGCCAGATTTCGTTCATTTTCTCGTTCCACGTATCGAGCGCATGTTCGAGATTGTCAATAATCCAACTGTTTTTGGCCATATTCTCACCCCTTTTCTGTAGACGGGGAACGGACAAACCGTCCGTTCCCCTCATTTGCGACTCCCGTTTATCCGGCAATCAGGGTAAGAATTTCCTTCGTGAAAGTAATGATAATCCCGCCGGCGAGCGTCAGGAACCCGTTCGCTCGCTGGGAAGGATCGTGAGACTTGAGCGACAATCCGATCTGGACAATGCCGAAGCCGAGTATGATCATGCCGATGGCCCGGATTAAGCCGAATATGAAAGTGGACAAATTATTGACCGTCGTCATCGGATCGCCCTCGGCATAAGCGGTAGAGACGAATACGGTTCCCGTTAACATCAGCATGATGTACAGCGCCAGCAGCCGTTTCCTTTTGATTTTCAATTTCATCATTCCCTTCGTAAAAATAGCGACTCCATGTCTTCTTCCGATAGAAGCTCATACTCTCCGTTTTCATCAAGCGTCACGGTTCGCCAATCCAAAGCGTGTTCCGTGCCGCCATGCTGGAAGGGAGGACCTTTGCCATCCGTCGTGAGCGCGACATGGGGATGCCTGAGCAAATCGTATTTGTCGTCTTGAACAGGACGCTCGCCGCGAATAAAGAGCAGGGCATAGCGGTTATCGAGAAGCCGCACCTCATCGGGCGTAAGCAAGTCGCGGCCGGACAACTGATAGTTGATCGAATAACTGCCGCTGCGGCCCTTGCTTTGGCCGTATGTGTTCGTGTCGATCGTTTCCTTGCCTAGCAGCTCCGAGACGTATTTGTGGGTGGATTGTTCATTGCCGCCCAGGTACAAAAACACGTCGCAGTTCCCCACGATCGATTCCCACGACTCCTTATACAGCGCTTTGAGCTGCGCCAAATTTTGCAGGATGATGGAAACCGAAATCTCGCGGCTGCGCATGGTGGAGAGCAGCTTGTCGAATTCATCGGGCAAGGCAACGTTGGCGAATTCGTCCATCACGAAATGCACGTGCACCGGCAAGCGTCCGCCGTGCCGGTAGTCGGCCTCATACATCAGGCATTGGAAAAGCTGGGTGTAGAGCATCCCGACGATGAAGTTGAAACTGCTGTCGTTGTCGGGAATGACGGCAAACAGCGCCGTCTTCTTTTCTCCCATGACAGCCAATTCCATTTCATCGACCAGGCTCATCCCGGCGATCGAATGCAAGTTGAACTTCTCCAGCCGAACGCCGAGGCCGATCAAAATCGATTTGGCCGTTTTCCCCGCCGCCAGCTTGAAGATGTTGTACTGTTTGACCGCCAAATGCTCCGGGTCGCGCATGGCCAGCCGTTCAAACAACTCGTCCAGCGGACTCTGGTAGGTTTCGTCTTCTTCCCGCACTTCGGCTGCGGCGATCATCTCCATCACCATCGGAAAATTCTGTTCCTCCGGCGGCGCTTCATAAAGCAAATACAAAACGAGCGCCTCCAGCAACGCCGTTTCGGATCGTTCCCAGAACGGGTCGTTCGTGTTGCTGCCTTTCGGCGTCGTATTGCGAATCAGGTTCGTGACCAGTTTCAATACGTCCTTGTCGTCCTTCAAATAGGCGAAAGGGTTATAGCCATGAGAACGATGGGGATTGATCAGGTCGAGCACCTTGATGTCATATCCTTTGGCCTTGAGCAGATGGCCGGTATCCCGCAAGATTTCGCCTTTAGGGTCGAGAACGACGAACGACGTGTGCGCCTGCATGACGTTCGGTTTGGCATAAAACCTTGTTTTGCCGGATCCGGAACCGCCTACGACAAGCACATTCAAGTTTCTCCGGTGCTTGCGACCGTCCAGACCGATGCACACCTGCTTGGTTAAAATTTTGTTTTGTTTCGACTCTTTACTGCTATATTTGGCGCATATGGTTTTCGCCCGGCCCCAACGGGCGCTGCCATGCTCCTCCCGTCGTCGATAGTTTCGCGGGGAGGCCAGATAGACGCCGACGCCGAGTCCATAGGCCAGCGTAAAAAAGAGCAGACAGCGCGGCGTATCGTCCACCCATCGGATGTCAAAGGGGCGGTGGATCGCCACGCTGAGATGCTCCACCATCGCCGGAAGCCCGCTGGAAAGAGAAGGGGCGGTGAGCAATGCCGCCCAAACGACGGGAATCAAAAAAATCGCAAAGAGTATCAAATGACTCCTTGCGGTTTCAACGCGCCTCATGATGGCTCCGGCGTTTATGTTTTTGATAAGGAGCGTCAATTGTTTTGAGCAACAGATCATCGACGGCATCGGTGGGGCGCTTCTCGCCGATCAAATCGTTTCGCAGCGCATTCAGCGCATGCACCACAATGCCATGCTCGTAATGATCCAAACATAAAATCCGTTCTTCTTCCTTCACAGGCGCTCCCTCCCTAAGCAAAATAGAACTTGACGGCGCTTACCTTGCCGGTTCCGTCCGTAGTTGTTGCCGCTGCTGCGCCAGCATCCGGTTCATCCTGCGGGCCATGTCGTGTGCGGCATCCTTCATCACCGTCAGTTCGGCGCGAACTTGCTGCGGCTCGATGTCCTTCAACTTCTCCTGCATACGATGGAAGCGAAAGGAAGACGTGTCCACGCCGAACTGTTTGCACAGCATGTAAGAGGCGCAATATGCATGGAACGTAAAATCGGAACGGCTGTATCGGCCATCGCCGCGATCCAGTTCCGCATGCGCCAGCTCCTGCGCGAGCGACCGGAAAATATCCCCGGCATCCAGGCCGCGGCGGATGACAATATTTCTCGTGTCCGGCTGGTATAGTGCATGCATTTCCGGCGGCAGCGCATCGTTAATGACGATCGGGACGGGGGCGCGATCCACCAGCGCTTTGATACGCATCCGGTCGTCCGGGTAAGTCGGCTGTTCCCTCTTTTGGCTGGCCGTCGTTTGTGCGATGTCGAACATCTTTTTGGGGTTATAGCTAATGCCGGTGCTGCCGTCTTCCCTCCGGTACTCCTCACCCGGCTCCAAAATGTAAAAGCCGGTTTCCTTGCGACGAATAAATACGCCTTGTTCTTTCCATGTATCAAAATCGGCGATGCGGGTCGCCTCCGGCCGCTGCGCGAGAATCAGAAGCGCATTGGATACGCTGTAGCGATCGAAACGGCTCTGCACATCCAGATAACGCTGAAACTCATCGCCGCTTTGCGCAATGGAGGATGTCGCGGCATCAATCGTCTCATAAGTCCATTGCCTAAGTTCCTGCTTTTTTTGTGCCCAGGCTTCCTTGTCAAACGGTTGCTCGGACGGATTCGTGGATGATCGACTGGCTGCATCCTGACGGAATAAATCGTCCAGATTGTTCATTTGGCTTTCCCTCGCTTTCGAGATCCGTTGGATTTGGTTTTCCCCGTCTTCGCTTTACCGGCATTTCGCTCGCTTCGTTGGGTCAGCGACGGTTCCTTGACCAACTGACGCCGCTCTTTCTCCGCTCTCCTATTTTCTTCCCGAATCTCGCGCAGCAGTTCACGGATCGATGGCCACCGCTGCACGGTCTCGGCTTTCTGTTCAATCGTACCCCTTGCGGATGCTTCGCTGCGCCCGGAGGTAGGCTCGAACGGATGGGGCGGCTCCGTCGTCGCCATCGTGGGGTTTGGGTTGCCGTTCGCCGGGGAAGTTGGCTGCGCCGATTCGGGCCTCTGCATCAGTTCGTCCAAAAAATCGTTGGTGCTCTTCTCCGCAGAAGTTCCCTTGACCGCCGCTCTTTGTTCCTCCATCTGCTGACGGGTTTGGTCCGGTGCTTGTTGCCGGTGTTGCCCGGATGTTGATTGGTCCTGCTGATTCCCGGCGCGGGATTTCTCAATTTCGCTTTTAATGCTGGCCGTATCCACGGTCGCCAGTTTGAAGCGCTCGACAATGCGATTGATTTTGGACGCGTCCTCGGCCCGTACCATCACGTCGCATAACCCATCGACATTCTTTTTGTCCCGCAGGGCACAGTACAGGACGCCGTAACGTTTGGCCTCCTTGCAGAACGTGGGCAAGTCTTCGTTTTTGACGGCAAATACTTTCAATTCCTTGCCGCTGCGAAGCAAGCTTTCCAGACGGATGCTGCCCTTCGTCCGCTTCTGCCCTTGCAGGGCGGCAAACAAATAGGCGGCCAGATGCTTAGCGCCTTCACCGGAAATCTTGGCCATTACCTCGATACCCCGCAGACTCATGTTGACGACCTGATCGGCCGCCTCGGCTCCACTGCTCATGGATGGAATCCTCCCTTCGTAATGGTTGATTTTGCTTGTCGCCATGTAGTTTAGTCATCATTTCACCGGATCGGGCAAGGATGCCCGCACACAGCTTCACCTCCTTTCGGAGCGTGGCAAGCCGCTTGGATAGTACGGCTATTTGCTCTTTGTAAGCGACGATCTGGCTTTTCTCCTTGCAGCGGCGGAGGCGGTTGTATAGCGCTTTGCGTTCGCCGTAAAGCGAGCGCATCTCTTGCCGGGTGACAGATACATAGTCCAAAAGCTGATCCTTGCTGGAAATACGGTGCTGACAGAGCAGCTTGGTCTGCGCGGTAATAACCGCCAAATGCCGCAAGTCTTCACGCAATAAAAAATGCGTCCTTCTCACGGACGCGCGAAAATGAGGCAATATGCCCATCTCATATAAATAGCGCAGGTACAATGCTTGCAAGCCGCTGAACTTCCTGCCGGATCGAAGCGTTCCTTTGCAAACGGCGCGCCTGCTTCGTGGCATTGACAAAGGCTGTGGTTTACGGGGAATGCGGTTTCGCAAAATCCGCTTTTTCAGAGCATCTTCCGTATAGTCGTCCCCCAAGCTGCGCAAACGAACGAAACGTTCCTTTCCGGGTGGACGCACCGCCATATGCTTCACGGTCGTTTTCACTTCATAACCCTGCTTCTGCAAAGCAGCGATAAACTGGGTCCACGTCATGGATGCCGCAATCGCCTGATCCACATCGGTCCGAATCAATCCTCGCCAAGTCGGCTTGCCTTCCTGATCCGCTTTCCATTCTCCGTAGTGCTTGGCCTTGCCCGGCTCGGGCTGCTCAATTACTGACAATGCATGTTCCCGGCATAACCGGTCGGATGTTCTCCGCAGAAGTGCGTAGGAGGCTTTGTTGTCGTAATACCGTCTGCCGTCTATAAAGGAAACGGAGTTGAGCACGAAGTGATTGTGCAAATGCTCCTTGTCCAGATGGGTCGATACCACGACTTCAAAGCGATCTCCCCATAGCTCCTGCGCCAGCTTGACGCCGATGGCATGCGCGATCTCCGGCGTAGCTTCGCCCGGCGCAAACGCCTGATACCCGTGAAAAGCCACAATGCCTTCCGTCTTTTGAAACTGCCGCTTGGTGCGCTGCATTTGCTCGTATGCAGTGAGCGGGTCGCAATTGATGCCGCTCACATAAAGCTGCCTTTCCGTTTTGGCATCCGCTTTTGCATATTCCAGCACCTGCCGCAAACCTTCATTCTTCTCGGCGCGATCTTGCGCTGTTTTGTCGGGATTGGTGGCGTAATCAATCACGCGCTTCAATCGGTCGGTGACATCCCATATTGCCGTCGTCGCCATATGTGACGCCCCCTTTACGGCGGATGCACATTTGGAGTCGCTTGCTCGGTTCTTCGTTCCGGCGCAGTCACGGCCTGTTGAATCTGTTGGACGGCGCGGCGCAACTGATCGGCCTCCCGCTGAAAAGTGGCCCGATCCAGATGGCCTGTCGCATGTGCTTTCGCCGCCAGTTGATTAAGATTGTTGCCAATGGCGTGAAGCTGGCGCATCATCGCGTAATAATCCGGTGGCGGCAGCGCCTTCGGGATATAGCCATTGATCAAGGAACGGAGATAACCTTCCCGTGAAAGTCCGGATTTTTTCGCATTGGTTTGGAGTCTTGCGTCTTCTTCATTGTTCACCCATACCTGAATGCGAATCCCTCGTTTTCTCATCGCTTTCGCTTCTTTCTTCAAAAGAATGGTCTTAATAAAAATGCTAAATGGCTTCTGCCGTCTCTGAAAAATACCGTTCATTGTTGCAACCTTTATTCTTGAAAAACAGCGTGTTGTTTAGATGTGGGGTATTAGGGGCCTGCCCCTAACAAGCCGAATTTGGGAGACCAAATTCAGTGCTTGCTGCAACGCAAGACATTCGTCTCGCGCTGCCATCAATCCACCTGCCGGGAACAAGAGAGGACCCCAAAAACACAAAAAGACGCCGATTCGCTCCGGCGTCTTCCGCAATACTTTTTTATTATCGCACCAACCAGCGGTAATCCTGGCGGCAGTCTACAATGAAATCGACATACACGATTTCATCCTGAATCTGATACAACACCAGATACCACTTATCCACGAACATCTTGTGATACTTGTTTGACGGGATAAATTCCGCTTCGAGAAAAGGATAACGTTCCGGCATTTGCGCTAAGGAACGTATCGCATGCAGCAATTCGTTTTTCGTTTTCCGCGCCGCATCCGGACTTTTCTCCGCAAGAAATCGCACATGAACCGCCAGCATTTGGCGGGCGCGATCGGAAACGACGATCTTATAACGGGGCATCTTTTCCATGTTGGACCTCGTCAATAATGCCCTCCAGGTAAGCGTCCAGTTCATCCGGCGTCACACCAGCACGGCCAGCCAAACGATCCTCTTGCACAGCGAGCAGTTCTTCGCGCAGCTTTAACATCTTCTCGCGACGGGAGAACGTCTCAATGTCCATCACGACGAGATCGCCTTCACCGTTCTTGGTCAGATAAACCGGTTCCCCGGAAGATTTGCATAGATCGGCGATTTCATTATAGTTTTGCCGGATACTGGCGGAAGGTTTGATAATCATCTTGGTCACTCCTTGCATAGCTGTATATTGATTTTATTATACCTATTACATGCTATACAATCAATGCGGTTGCGCTTATCCTCAACCTATTCACATTTTATCCACATGCTGTGAAAAATTTCGCAACCCCAAAAAGACATTGACCGTTCAGCGTCTACCGCTATCGGGATGGTTCACCGCGTCTTCGCCGGAATTCCATCAATTCGTTGTTTACATCCTTTCCGAACTTAGGCGGCTCATCAAATATAAGAAGAGTGGGGGAGAAGAGCCTCTTTATCGTGGCTGCCGCCAATCGCCCCGGTTCATCATTGTCCAGGTGCAGGACAAGTCGATTCACCTGGGGAAAGCACTGCAAGTAATGCGTTAAAGCAGCCGGAGGAGTAGAGTCCTCCCCATTTGTTTTGGGCCTACATATTCCGGCTAATGAAAGCTTATGCGCCTGCCGCCAATTCCGGCCAACGAGATGTTCCAGCGTACAATAAGACAAAAGATCAATAGCGCTCTCAAACAGATGCAATTCCGTACTGTTTTCCGAGGCCGGAATAGAAAACGAATACCGCTTGTCGCTGCCAGCAGCTTCCCCCATATAGCGGGTGCTTGTCGTACCGCGTATCGCCGCATAGCGCGGCGTCCCATCTTGGTCAAAACCGACGAATACCGCGTTGTGGTAACGGCGGCTTTCATACAACCTTCCCGTTTCCAGACAGTAGTCGATCAACGTGCGATGGATACCACGTTTGCTGAGATAGGCCATGACGCGATGCGATGTACGATTCGGTTCGGGAAGCTCAAACCGCGCTGGAGAAGAGCGTTGTTGCAAAAATTGCGAAAATGCAGGTGCGCTGCCCGGATGAACGCCTTCAATTTGCAGCACCGCATTGGGAAAAGACATGCCCCGCACTTTGATCAAATAGTCCAGCGCCGAACGTCCGCCGATCCCCCTTGACCACCAGTACCATTTTCCGTTGGAAATTTTCAAGCTGTCATGTGTCCGGGTGGTGTAGACATTGCGGGAGCAACGTACCAGTTCCGCAGGCTCGTACATTTGCAAATATGTGAGCAGATCCAGTCTTTTGGCACGTTCGATCTGTTCCTTGTTTACGTAGCTCATTGCCGTAGCTCCTTTTGGAAATCCAAGCAGCGTCCGATGGGTATATTGTTCATCGTGCCTTACCCCGCTTTTTGGGGTACAGATAAGCTCTGCCTTCCTTCAACTTCGTAACGCCATTCTTTTTCATGAATGCGTCTAAATCGCCTTCATAAACTTGATTGGTCACCCCGTTTGAGTCGCGGATGTAATAATACGTGTCGCCAAATCCGTTCTTCTCTTTGGATATCAACTCCAATGATGGCACGGTTTCTCCCTCCTCGATCAAGCCGGTTCCGTAACAAAAAGGCGGCAGAATCGGACAAAAGCATCCGCCGGTTGGGATGGCATACAACATGTTCATTCCTCCGGAAATGAGAAAAGGACCCCAAAACCGGAGTCCAATTCATCATGTGATTTATAACTTTAACAAGTGAGCTATCTTCGACCTGTGAAATGCTCGCACCGATACCATGTTCTTTTCCGTAATGGTCAGCATGAAGTTCCCTTTCAGGGGTAGGAACGGCGGTGTCAGACCGTTATCGCTCACGGCCCACCACTCGCCGTTCGGGCGCTTCCGGTTCTTCGTCCGGAACGCTGTCCACGGCTTCATTCTCCCGCTTATCCATATTAAGCAGGGCATTCAGTTCCGCGAGTCGCGCCGATTTCGTTAGCAGCTCCTGTTCTTTCTCGAAAGGAGCTTCGACTTGTTCCTTCGCTGTTTCCATCTGCTGGAGCAGCGTGGAGAGTTGCTGGCGGCTATGTTCCAGTTTGGCTGGCAAATCCGCCAACATATTGTTCAACCGGGTGATGTTGCCGCCTGCATCCATCCCTAGCGAGACGGTATGGCCCAATGCGCCGCGCAGGGTCGCCTTGTATTCTTTATGGAAGCTGTCAAAGGATAACCATAGGGAAAAACCGAGATAACTGCCCGCCTCCTGCGGCTCGGATGAAGTCATTCCCTTGCACGCCTCCAGCAAGGCCGCGCCTGCTGCCGCTCTCTCCGTGTAGGTAAAATCCTTAATGACCATACCTGGGAACTTGGATTCATCCGTTCCCTCCGGCATAGCCGATTTGGAACGCAGATATAGAGCGACATCCTGTTCATACCCGGCAATTCGATCTTCTGTAGATTTGACTTGTTGCGGCAATACTTTCAGCAACCGATCCTCCAATGCGTAGCGTTGGCTCAAGTGATTAGCCTTGAGCAGCTTAAGCTTGGAAACCTGGATATCCAGGTCCATCTTCTCTTTGATATACGGATTACCGGTTGCCAGCGCCTTGACTTCGGCATAAGAAAGGGCTGCTTCATCGATATCCTCAGCAGAACGTACCGGCGATTTACTGGTCATGATTTGCGAGATAAAGCGCTGCTTATTCTCCAGCGTCTGATACAAATAAGCGTCGAACGTGTTCTCCGTCACATACCGAAAAATGTGTACCTCGCTATTCTCATTGCCTTGCCGGATAATGCGTCCGCTTCGCTGCTCCAGGTCGCGCGGGCGCCAAGGGCAATCGAGATCATGAAGCGCAATCAGCTTCGTTTGTACATTCGTTCCCGCGCCCATTTTGAATGTCGATCCAAGCAGTATCCGAACCTGTCCGCTGCGTACTTTGGCGAACAATTCCTTTTTCTTGATCTCGGTATTAGCGTCGTGAATAAAGGCGATTTCGTCAGCCGGGACACCTTTCTCCATCAGCTTGCGCCGCAGCTCGTCGTACACATTGAAGGTACCATCCTGTTTCGGAATGGACAAATCGCAAAACACCAACTGGGTCAACCGCGTCTCCTGATGTTCCTCCCAATACCGGAAGACATTGTCCGCGCAGGCGCTGACTTTGCTGCCTTCGTCGTCGGGAAGCAGGGGATTAGCCAGCCGCTGATCGAGCGCCAGTTTGCGTCCGTCATTGGTGATCGTCAGCATATTGTCCTCATGCGGCTCTACTTCCTTCGCCCGCACCCGCTCGGCGCGGCGGGCAAGATCCGCGACCATATCGCGCTGAAAGTCGCTCGGCGGCACGGCCACATTATGGAAGTGGGCTTTCGGCACGGGAAGCTGGAGCATGTCAGCCGTCTGGATATCGGCCACTTCTTTGAACATATTCATCAGTTCCGGCAAATTGTAAAAACGGGCAAACCGGGTTTTCGCCCGATAGCCCGTTCCTTCCGGAGCCAATTCGATGGCGGTGACGGTTTCCCCGAACGTGGACGCCCAGGCGTCGAAATGCTGCAATCCTTGCCGCTTGAGCCGCTCGTATTGCAAATAGCGCTGCATCGTATACATCTCAGTGATGGAGTTGGAGATCGGCGTACCCGTCGCAAAGATGATACCCCGGCCTCCGGTCAGTTCGTCCAGATAGCGGCATTTGGCAAACATGTCCGACGACTTCTGCGCTTCGGTTTGCGACAGTCCGGCCACATTGCGCATTTTCGTGTAAAGAAACAGGTTTTTGTACGAATCGGCTTCGTCCACGAATAGCCGGTCTACGCCCAGTTCCTCAAAGGTGACGACATCATCCTTCCGGCTGGTGTCGTTCAGCTTCTCCAGCTTGGTTTGTAGCGTCTTTTTCGTTTTTTCAAGCTGCTTGATCGCATAGCGTTCGCCTCTGGCTTCCTTGAGTTCCCGGATGCCGCTTGTAATCTCCGAAATCTGTTCGTACAGTTGCTGCCGCTGCCGCTCCGTCGAAATCGGAATTTTCTCAAACTGCGAATGGCCAATGATGATCGCATCATAATCGCCGGTGGCAATCCGCGCGCAAAACGTTTTGCGGTTTTTCGTTTCAAAGTCCTTCTTGGTCGCCACCAGAATATTCGCCGACGGATATAGCTGCAAAAACTCCGCCGCCCACTGTTCGGTCAGATGGTTCGGAACGACCAGCATGCTCTTGTTGCACAGCCCCAAATGCTTGCTCTCCATCGCCGCGGCGGTCATCGCGAAGGTTTTACCTGCACCGACACAATGCGCGAAAAGGGAGTTGCCGCCGTACAGCGCCCGGGCAACCGCATTGACCTGGTGCTGGCGGAGCCGGATTTCCGGGTTCATCCCGGTGAATCGGATATGACTGCCGTCGTACTCGCGAGGACGGATGGCATTGAACCGGTCATTGTACAGCCTTGTCAGCCGTTCACGCCGCTGCGGATCTCGCCATATCCAGTCGCGGAACGCTTCTTTCATCATCTCCTGCTTTTGCTGAGCGATGGCCGTTTCCTGCTTGTTCAGCACACGCTTTTCCACGCCGTCCTCATACACAGTGTCAAATACGCGCACGTCCCGCAAATTCAGCGTATCTTCAAGAATTTTATACGCATTAACGCGGTTGGTGCCGTACGTGACGTTCGCCTTGATATTGTTGCTGCGGTCATCGCTTTTGCCTTTGACGTTCCAGGCAGCCGTATATTCGGAATACATGACATTGATGTAGGTCTGGTACATCGGCGGCGTGTCCACCAGTTCAAACAGAAATTGCCGAATGTCTTCCGGCGGGAGCCAGGTTGCGCCCAAGCGGACATCGATTTCGGCGGCGTCCAGGTCTTTCGGCTGCACCGCTTCAAGCGCTTTGACGTTTTCGCCGTAACGTTCGGCATCGTATGCGGCAAACTGTCTGGCCACCCGCAGCTTCTCCCGCACATTGCCGGACAAGTACGCATCCGCCGTTTCGTAGATCGGCTTCCCTTCCTCATCCAAATTTTCGGGATTGGGAAAGATGACGCCGCGCAGCTCTTTTATCAATTGTTCTTCCGTCCAGCCGGTTAGCTCCGCCATATACGGCAGATCGACACGGGCTTTTGCGCCGATGGAAACGGCCAGCGCCTCCGAAGCGGTATCCACCTGTTCCACGCGGATGCGCTGCCGGATGGTGCGTTTGGTGAACATATCCGCCTTGCGCAGCAACCGCCCTTCCTCGTCGATGATTTCCAGCGAGCAAAGAAGAAAGTAAGAACTGTCGTCCGAAAAAGCAAGGCTGTTGGCGCGGCTGTTGATCAGGCCGTATTGCGCCGTAAACCGATCATACTGCGTATTCAGCTTGCGCTGTTGCTGCTCTATCATCTCATCGCTGTAGTCTTCGGTTTGATACTCGATCAGCTCGCGCACGGTGTCCCGCAGCAGAATCATTCCCTTGATGCGGCCTGACGCCGTAGCCGAAGTGTCCACGCGCCGCATCCGGCTGTTCTCCCGATAGTAGATTTGTCCATCCACCAACGCAAAGCTGAAATTGCGCACAGTCGGATCAGCAGGGAGAGAAGGGTCTTCTTCCTCCGGCTGGTCTTCCCGTTCCAGCTCCACCCATTCGGCATGGATGCCCGACAACGCTTCGCGCAGCAGCTCATCCAGATTGGCGTCCGGGAATGGCTTGCAGGACGTTTCCTGCCGGTTGCCGTACATCCGGTCGTCAAAAACCATGGTGCCGAGCACCATATCGGGATGTTCTGCGAAATAGCGATTCACCGGAACACCGTCCGCTGTCTCGGAAAGGGATAGCCATGCTTCGGTTTGCTCGCTGACGGCGACCATGCGATCCCGTTTCTGCAAAAAGATAATGTCGGCGGTTACTTCGGTTCCGGCATTGGCCAGAAACGCATTGCTCGGCAGACGCACCGCTCCGAGCAATTCGGCGCGTTCCGCAATATATTTGCGAACCGCCGGGTTCTGCTTGTCCATCGTGCCTTTGGACGTAATAAAGGCGATGATGCCGCCCGGACGCACTTTGTCCAGTGTCTTAGCGAAAAAGTAATCATGGATGAGAAACTTGTGTTTGTCGTAACGTTTATCCGCCACGCCATAACCGCCGAACGGCACGTTCCCGATGGCGAGATCAAAGAAGCTGTCCGGCAAATTCGTCTGTTCATAGCCGCTGACCGCAATCGACGCCTGCGGGTATAGCTGCCGGGCAATACGGCCGGTAATGCTGTCCAGTTCCACGCCAAACAGCCGCGAGCCTTGGAACGACTCCGGCACCAGTCCGAAGAAATTGCCGATGCCGCAGGACGGCTCCAAAATATTGCCGCTGCGAAAGCCCATCGATTCTAGACAGTCGTACATCGCCTTGATGACGGACGCAGACGTATAATGGGCATTCAGCGTTGACGCGCGAGCGGATGCATATTCCTCCGGCTCCAGCACATTTTTCAGTTCCGCATATTCGGCTGCCCATTGCGTGTTCGCTTCGTCAAATGCCTGCGGAATGCCGCCCCATCCGACATAGCGAGCCAGCACCGCCTGCTCTTCCGCTGTCGCTTGCCGCTGCTCCTGCTCCAGCTTGTTCAGCAGCCGAATCGCTTCCATGTTCCATTTGAACTTCGTTTTTGCGCCGCCATGCCCCAGCTCATCATCCGTAATCCGGTAGTTGACAGCCGGGACAGACGGACGGGCTGGCGCGGTGCGGCCGGCCGCACCATCAGAGGAAAGGGAAGTGTCTGGCTGCGATACGGTTTCTGGCCCCTCCGTCACCGGCTCTTCCGGTAAAACCGCATCTTCCGCCGTTTCCCATGCCGTTTCGCCAATCCATTCCGGCTCCTGCTCTCCGGTAATCAGATGATCGTTCAGCGGGTTTTCGCGCAGCATCCGCTCAAAATCCCGGCGATTTACCTCTTTGATGAAGAGCGGGAACTGCCGGTCTTGCAGCACCACCGTTCGCTGCGCCAGTTCAACAATTTCATATTCGTCCGCACCAATCCAGACCATACTGCCAGTATCAAAACCGTAGCGCGCTCGTTCCCGGTTCACCGGCGTTTGTTCCGGTTCCACCTGTGCGTCTCGTGGGGAAAGCCCCGACGATGCATCCGACTGAGGCACATCGTTCCTGGCCATTTCCGCCGCCTGCTGTCTCCGCTTTTCCTCCTGTTCCTCTGCAAAAGCGGGCAATCGCTCGGCTTCCTGCCGGTTCAAGTAACGACCCGCTGCCAGCAGTTCGCCGATACGTTTCTGCACGTTCATCCACGGCAGCACCACCTGCGTATCCGGGTTCATGATGGAGCCGCGGGTCAGCGTGATGCCTTTGCTGTCATAATTCATGTGAATATCCGTGCCGATCAGCGCGGGAAGACGCCCGCCGGTTCCGTATTCCTGTTTCAGGAAATCGGCGTTCTCCTGTGCGGACAGCGACTGCTGGAAATGCAGCGCGATGCGATACTTGCCGTTCTCAAAACCGCTGCCGTTTTGCAAAATGGCGTCAATGACCGCTTGCGGCATGAAAAAAGCGGAGGCTTTTGCGTCCTCCGCTTGTTCCATCCACAGCGTCTGTTGCTCGATGGACGGTTCCAACTTTCGCGTCAAGTCAAATTCGTTCAACAGTATCATGCTGGCGATATGCCCGGCGATGACGCCCCAATCGTAAAAGCTTTGCGCCGTGCGTTCCTCCGCCGTCCCTGTCCACAGATGCAAAACGTTTCGGTACGGTTCAAATCCTGCTCGTACGCCTTCATCCAGCGTCAGTTCGGTGATGCCTGACGGAAACAAACCGCGCACATACAACATGCGCTCGCGCTCGTCTTCATGGGCAAGGAAAAATGCTGCGATGTCCGACTTGCTCTCCCGCAGCGGCGCGGCTCGGAGCATGTCATTAATGAGGGCATGGTCGTGAAAAAACGGAAGACTTCGGTCCTCCGTTTCCCGGTCGTACCATTTTAATGATAAATCAGTTCCGCGAGAATCAGTTCCTCCGCCTGCTGCTTCAGGTTGTTCATGTGTCCCGTCCAGGCCAGCGGATCGCTCGCCTTGTCCGGCGCCGGGTGAGACGCGAGCAGCTCCTGCATCGTCCGGTCGATCTGCTCCCGCGCTGTCCGGTCGACTTCCGCCAGATGTTGGTTCAACTGCCCCGACAACATCAGATGGGCGTACATGCCCTTCCGCTCGGTTTTCAGGAACGTCTTGCGCATCATCCCGTACTTCCCGATGGTCGTCTCCGCTTCGCTCAGCGTCAGGTTGGGCAGCAGATAATCCCCTTGCGGCGAGTACGTCAGTTCCATGTTCATCCTTCCTTTCTTGTCGAGTAGCTTCATTGTGCGGCAAGGAATCGGGTCTTGCAAGGGTATGAAACGATTGCCCCTCATTTGCATGTTGTGCATCCCGACGCAGTGCTCGGACGGTCGATTCCACTTCCCGTAGCATCATCTCGGACACATCGCTGATCGCTGCGCCCAAGTGGGATAATGCTGGAAGCGTATTGAAATAACCAATGGAAGACAAATCCTCGGTGCTAATGTAAAGTTCGGGATTCAACTCGCAGCGGGTTAAGGCCATATAAGCGACGGCTTTTTCAGACGCTTGTTTGAACAACAATTCCACATGCGGAACGTCCAGGTCCTCAAGCAAACTGTTCTCCCGCTCTTTCATCAACTCCGCCACATAATCGGCGCTGTTGTCATCCACCGCATTCCGCGCAGCAGCGAGCAACGCGGCAGGCAGATCCGCACGCCGTTCGCTCTCGTCCGGCGCTCCGAACGCATTTTCCAGCGTTTCGATCACATGAGCCGTGTCGCTGTCCTGCAACCGCCAAAGCGACACCTGCGGCTGGCGTCTGCTTTGGGTATCCGATACGTCAAACACATGGCGCAGGCCCAGGTGGTTGCCTCGGTCTTCAATCAGGGCAATCCCTTTTGCGCCGCGTTTCACCCAGCGATCCAGCCGCTTGTTCCAGACGTCAATCGGCGCGCAGGCCGTTGCGTCCGGACGTTGGGCGTAGATCAACAGTTGATCCTGAAACGGATATTTATAGTTCCAGGCCGCCGTCCGCAAAAAATCCGCCCACCGCTCAGGCTGATTCGTTACCGTGCGAGCCGTGCCGGCAGCCAGTTCGACGATGCGCTGCAACTTGGCTGTCACGAGAGCACCTCCCTTACCGAAACGTTATTTGATTGGTGAGGCGAATGCCTTCCTCCGAATAACGGGCCGTAATCCGAATGAGTCCAATAAGTTGCAGGCGATGCAGATTTCGGCGGACAGTGGAAGGAGAGAGACCCACCTCCAAAGCCAGCTTTTTGCCGGACAACAAGACGCAGCCGTGCCGCCCGCCCGCGCGGTCCATCAGGTAGCTGTACAATAGCTTTGCTGCAGGAGGGACCTTCGCTTTGGCCAGCAGTTGATACCGGGTAAGATCATTCATAAACTTCCTCCTCGGCAGACGCTAACGCTCCGGCGACCGTTCCGACAAACGATCCGGCCGGATGTAGCAGTACAGATAGAAATTGTAGTCTCCCGCATGCGGGAAACAACGCAGGTAGTACCGATGGCGCTCTGTTTGAAAACAAAAGCCGTATACGCCGGAATGCCACGCCCCCGATAATCGGGCCTCCGGATGCGACAGGCAAAAACGGTGCATCTGGCTGCGGCTTTGAAGAAGTCCCTGCTCCGTCAATGCCCGCACAACCGCATCCAGTTCCGCCCGGAAAGCCGGCGTTTTTAGCGCTGGCAAATGCTCGAACCAGTTTGCCCAGAATGTCTCGCCGCTGCTGCCAAAATAACCGCGCAGGTGCCCGATGCAACCCCGTTCCGTATCCTTCTTTATCGAAGCGGAATAAAAATAGGCCGCATCCTCCGACACGGCCGTTTGCAGTCTTTCCAGCATATTCTTTTCCTCCCGGCTGGTAGGTGTTCGCTCTAGGTTGCGACACACATAGAAGGGGAAAGTCCGATATCTGCCACAAGCCGACGGGAGGAAAGCGGCTGTTTTTTCCGCCCGCCAAATTCAGTAAATAGCAGTACACCAACTTGGCCGCAAGCGGAAGCGAGGCTCCGTCCAGCAGCCGATAACGAGTGAGATCGTTCATTGCGTCCTCCTATCGTTGCGTTTCCGTTTTTTTCTTCTGTGCGGCAGGCGTGGAAGGCGCTTGCTGTTGCTGCTCCACCAAGCGCTCCGGCCGGGCATAGCAGTACAAGTAAAAGTTGTAATCCCCGGCAAAGGGAAAGCAGCGCAAATAGTAGCGGAGATCCTGCGTTTGCATGCAAAACCCGTATACATCCGTGCTCCAAGCACCGCCGATGCGCGCCTCCGGGTGCTCGCTGCAAAATCGTAACATATGCTTGCGGCTTTTCAGCACCTTCTGATCGCCGATAGCTTGAAAGACCTTACCCAATTCTTCTTTAAAAGCAGTCGTTTCAAAGGGAGAGCGCCGGGGAAACCAGGTTACCCAGAACTCCTCGCCCGACCGCCCAAAATCGCCGCGCAGGTGGCCGATGCAGCCACGTTCGATCTCCTCTGCGGCAGAAGCGGAATAAAAATAAGCCGTATCCTCTGGCGCGGCACTTTGCAGCTTTTCCAACATGTTTATCCCTCCCGTCTGGTGAATTTAATGGGTGCCTCCCGTCCCAAAGTCGTCGTGGCTGGACAAATTGGCATGATAAAAGACGACGTCGCCGTCCAGCAGGGAGAACGTTGCCCCGTATGGATCGACGAAGCTGGGCTGAAACCCTTCCATCCGCCACTGATTGTCCAGCGGCGCGTTTTTGTATTGCAGATGCGGATGGTTCAAGTCTTGATTGCGGATCGTTTCGATGTTGAAATTGACGATGATGTACCCATCCTTCAGAAATACGGGCGCATGGTCGTCCAGCCGGTGCGTGCGGCCGTACTCCGCCAGATTGAAGCCTTTCGGCACCACGTACGGCGCGGCGGGCAAACTGTAGTCCCCCCGCCATCGCTGAACCGAAGCGTTGGCGCGGGCCGCATCGATGCCGGAGGGCACCTGCGTGCTTCCGACAAACGTCCGAAGCTGAGGCGGCAGCAGCATGATATCGTAACCGCCCACATAGGTCGGCTTCTGCGCATCCTTTACATATTGATCGATAAACGTCTGCCTCGCTCCGGGCGAACCGTTCAGCGACCAAAGCATTGCGGCGGTGCCGGTCAACTCCTGCTTCGGCACATTGCGCAGGCGAGCGTCGAGCGTCACATACCGTTTCTCCACATCGTCGCTGGAGCCAATACGAATAAACCGCTGACTGCCTGAATGATAGTAGAGATCGACTTCCTGCCTGTTCTTCCCCTTGCTGTCCACAAAATAAAACGTCGGTGTAATGAGGATGCCGTCGCCCGAGCCGAACATGTTGCCTTTCGTCATGACTTCGAATTTGACATGGTAACCCGTTTTGACCGCAACATTTTTCTTGCCGCTCTCCGGGTGACTGCCTTGCCGTACCGGCAGCACGTAAGGAGGGGTATTGCCGCGCGGTGCGCCGTCAATGCCTTTCGTGCCGACCCAGTAGGCGTTTCCTGTCGGCGTCGCGCTGCCCTTTTGGGTGCGGAACACCGATTCCCAGGCAAAATCGGCAATGTCGGTGATGCGGAAATCATAGAGACGTCCGATCACTTCCACTGGAACCACCTGCGTAGCCACATGGTTGGACAAGTCCAGATTGGCATTCATCTGGGACGTAAAGGAGGCCGGACTATTCTCGGCAAACGTCCGGAATAATACGTCGTAATAGCCTTCATCCACCCAAACGGGCAAATAGAAGGTCGTCTGTATCTGACCGACCGGGATGGATACCCACGTTTCCTTGGGGACAAACGTCGTGCGATCCGCTTTGTACACATCGAACGGAAACCAAATCTGTTTGTCCCTCACATACTTGGCATAATCCCGATTGCCGTAGCCCTTGATGTCCTTGTGCGGGCCGCTTGTCGGAATCGTTACGGTAAAGGGCCGGTCCAGAATGAGCGCAGCCCGACCGGCGGTTGGCTGCGTTTTCTGATTATGCGCCTGGTCGTCGGATACGGACGCCTGATTGACAACGGGCGTATGCACCGTCACCGGATTGATGCCGCCGATCGGAAAGCTCTTGTTTTCCCCGCCGCCAATGCCCTTGACCAGCGTATAAAAGATGGTGCCGGTGCTCGGTTGATTCGCTTTGTTTGTTTTGAAAGCGTCAATGAGATAACCTTTGCCGTACAGCACATCTTGCCCAATCATCGGCGGGGCCGGTATCGCCCCCGGCGTCGGCGCTTTTTCCTCAACGATTCGGTTGTCCATGATTGTATTTCCGTTAAAAACGAACGAGTCGTTTTTTACCTTGATCTTGCCAATAGCTCTCTCGGCCTCGTTTGTCCAGTCCTCGTTCGGTACGGAAGGCCGGCTGGAACCGCCGGAAATCGTTTGTCCGGGCAGCGTCACATTCGAATAGACCGGATCGGTCATATGCGCGCTGAGCGACGCATCATGCGCAGCGGAAACGGTTGGCGGCGTATAGCCATTCGGCTCCAGCGTAACTGTTCCCGAAGGAAGCGCATAATTGGAGACCGTCGCCTTTTGAATGCCGTACACTTCGAGATTTTGAATCGTCCAGAAGCTGTACTTGCGTTCAATCGAATAGTTTTTGGTGACCGTCTGTGTATCTGAACGCGGAACGGTAATGGTGGTCGGATTCCCGTCCGCATCGGGCGGGCCGGATCGCGTCTCCGTCCAGGTGAGGGTATATGTTTTACTCACCTGAATCGGGTATTGCTTCGTGCCGGTCGTTTCCGTGAACGTGTTGCGATACAAGTACGATTTGGCCAAAGCGTTCACATACAGGTTCTCTGAAGTCGGAATGCCTTGCAGCACATCAAATTTTTCTGCGCCGCGCGCATCCGCCTGAATGACAGCAGAAGCGCTTGGCTCCATCGCTTCGGCCTGCTGGGAAGCGCCGGGCTGCGGTTTTCCGTCGCCGTCGCCTTTGCGTACCGTATGATCGGATGTCGAGTCCCCCGTATTGCCGTCCACATCCTTCACAACGACGGTGATTTGCACGCTCACTTTGTCGCCGGACGTGAACGGGATTTTGATCGGAATCGTTTTACTCGTTGACGTGCCGGAGAGGTTTCCGGTTTTGTCGCCCGTTTGAACGAGCCTGGCATTTCGAATATCCGTGATTTCGTATGACTGCAAATTTTTTAACGACTTGACTTCAAAAACAAAATTCCCGTCCACTTCGGTCACGTTTTGGTCGACCGTTTCCGGCGCTTCAATCCGGGACGCGACCGTTACCGAGGAGGGAATTTTGTAAATGCCGATAAAGTTGGAGCCGCCCGATCCCACCAGAATGGAGCGCTCTTTGAGCTTGGGGTCGCCTTTTTCCTGAATGAACAGCTTCTCGTCGGGTTTGTTATTGTTCGTAATGTAAGAGCGGATGATTTCATACGTCTGACCGCCGGAAGTGATTTGTCCTTCGAACGTATGGTTCGCTTCCTCGCCGGTTGCGAAAACGCCTTTGTCCACTTCTTTGAGTTTGGTGCCGTCTTCTTTTTGATAGATGGCCTTCACCGGATTGTTCTCCGCATATTCGGCAACCGCGTCCGTTCCGCCCAGATGCACCGTAAAGCTTCGCGTTCGCACCTTCGGATTGGTTTCCGGGTCTTCTTGCAGCCAGTCTTTCCGCGTCGGGTCCTGCTTGGGCGATAAATAGGAACGAACGATCGTATACGTTTTTCCGTTGTCCTCAATCGTTTCGGGAAATTCATGATTGATCGTTTCCCCGACTTTGTACTCGCCCTTTAGAAATGTAACTTCCGGTCTTTGAATGACTATGCCGTCTACGGTTTTTGCAATGACATCGACGGGAAATTCCGCGCTTCGATAGGGTACATGAATGCCGAAATAATCGTCCAAGTCGTCCGGGTGCGCCCAAGGTTCGGCTCTCTTGATCTCATCTAACGTATAAAAGGGCCCTTTGCGCACGTTGCCGTTTCCGTCGATGGACACCATGATGGCATACAAATATAAGTCGTCGTTGTCTTTGATGTCGCCCATGCCCGCGTTCCACATGCCTTCCGTGACAAGCGCCTCGCTGACTTCGTAATAGGTCGTGACAGGCTGGCCGGGGATGGGCGGATTCGGTTCCTGTCCTACTTGCCGTACTTGCTGGTCCAAAAAAGAAGCGTGTTGGCCGCTTCTCGGATCGCCGCACTGCTTGGGCGTCGTATTCGAACATAATTGGTCACGGCGCACTGTCCACCCCACGGTTCTGTATTTAATGGACGATGTTGCAGCCGTACTGGTGATCTTAAATTTAATGGTGCCATTTTCAGTTCTGACATCGGGAGGTCCCGCGAAAACAGAGGTTGGAATGGAGAAAAACAAAAATAAGCATGCCAGCAGCATGCTCAACAATCGTTTATGCAATTTGTTCATATCTCTACTCCATCCTTTTAATCGTATGGTTGTAGAATAAACTAGCGCTCGGACTTACTTTCAACGTTGGCCCCCAATCGCCTCCCACATTCGTGGACATCGAGATATCGGTGTAGCCTTCATACCAAATTCCTTTTTCCAAAGATTGTTGGTTAGGGAACCTTTCATCATAGAGCAAGTCTTTACTTTCCTTAAACGAAACAAATTTAATCCTGAATTTGGATCGGATATAATTATCGCCGAATCCGTTCCGATAGATCATAGAAGGCTCGGGATCAAGGTATCCTTCGATCTGAATCTTGTTTTCTTTCACCCACTCCACATACCGCCGGATATATTTCAATTCCGCATTGGAGCTTTGCACTTTCGTGGCGAATACCGCCTGCGCCCACGAATCGTCGATCGTGTTGTAATCCACATTCAGCCACAACGCGCCGAACGTTTTCAGCCGGTTCATCCATATATCCACGTTTTTCTTATTGAATTCCGGTATGGTCGAATAGAGCACCAAAGAAACCTTGCTGTCCGTAGGATGCGAGTAGGGATAGGCCATTTCATAGGCTTCATTCGGCACATCGGCCAGAATGTACGAGTAATCTTTCGCGTTCTTCGGCAAATGGGTTGTGCGAATCAGGCGGCCCCATTCATCGTACTTTGCATTGGCATCTTCTTGTGTGGAAATAAATACGGTCGATGTCGGGCTATCCCAATTCACTTCCGCCCCCAGCGCTTCGCTGACAAAACGCAGCGGGACAAACGTCCGGCCGCCGCTGGTAATCGCCTTCGAATCGAAGACCACTTCTTTACCGTTGACGAGCGCCTTGCTATCGCCAATCGTAAGCACAATATGCAGGTCGTCCCGCTCAATCGGTACGGTCATGGTTTCGGGTTCCCAGCCTACGTTCGCGCCCATCTTTTCCGCGATGAATCGAACCGGCACGAGCGTCCGGTTGTTTTCATCGACAAATGCTTGCGCATCGGGAAACCAGATTTTTTGTCCGTCCATGACGACGCTGACAAAGGACGGAGGGTTGCTCGCCGCGCTTGCCGTTACGGTGAACAAGCTGCAAATCATCGCGGCGACAAGTCCTGCAATTACCCATTTTCTCACGCCATTCGCTCCTCTCTTAATATGGATCATGACAAGTTTGGAAGATTTCGACTGTTAGGTTCATCATAAAGCCGATCTGACGGCGTGTCCACTTTCCGAAATCACCGCCGTCTCGTTAAGATGGCGAGTCAGGACAGCCCAGCGGCATATAGCCTTTTTGCGCGGCCGCTTTTTCGCTGGAAAACGTCTCTTCCACCGGATAAGTAAAGTCGCATGTGCTGCGATAATACACTTTCATGCTTCCTTTCCTGGCTCCGACAATCTCCGGCTTTTTGAGCACGCGGCTTCCGCCGAGCGCATAGTTGTTGTAAAACTTGCCTCCCATCGGAATGCCTTGGATAAAGGCAAGCACCCCGACGTCATCCACGGTATTGTGCCATTCCTCCTGCGAAATGGTCGGCAGCGTGAAGGTGTAAGAAAAGCCGTATCGGGAAACCGATTCGTTGTGTTTGTTGATCCGGTAGGCGAGTTCGTCTTCAATTGCGCGGACGATGGTGCTCCGGCGCACCTGCTCAAATCGCTCCGCATCCTTTAATAGCGCAATATTCGTCTGCTGCCCGACGTCGGCCCGCAAGCCTTCGTGCCAGCTCCGGCTGCCCGCATCGTAAGCGAGGACGAAATCGTCCAGCGTGAACGAAAGGCTGTTACCCGATGAATCGGCGTAGGCATACGGCCTCTTTGCTCCCCAAACCGGTTTTCGTTCCGTGCTCCCGTCGGCTCCCGTCCACTCCTCCTCGGCATAGACGTAGAAACCGTCGTAACCAATCACCGCAATAGCCGGGATATACCGATTGAGTACGCCTTGCGCAACGGGAGCGTCGGCAATGCCGAAGCTTGCGTACAGCGTCCGATAAAAAGCGGCAATCGCTTCGTCCTTGTTCAGCGCCACCCGCTTGGCCGATTCGTATTGCGTCTCCCGCTGCTGATTCGCATTGACGGTCAACATCCGCGCTGCGTCATCCACCGCCGCATCCAGCGCGGTGTTATAGCGCAGCTCGGAGAGTAGCGCCTTCCGCTGCGTTTCGACTTCAATCCGGTTCACGGTCGCAAACGGCAGGAAAATGAGCGCCCCGACAATGGCCCATTCAATCAGCCTCATTGCGCACCACCCCGCCGTAAGGAATGAAGATTTTTTCGTTCGGACTGATGGCCTGGTTCAGGAAATCGAACAGGATCGTGCCGGGAGTCCGGTTCGTATTTTTAACCGTGACCGCAAATGTATCGCCGACCCGCAGTTTGTAGCGTCTCGCCGGATCGTCTTTTGCGGCCGCGCTGTTCGGGAACAGCACAGGCAAAATCTGCGCGTTGTAAAATAGGTCGTAGTGCACTTCGTAGCTGCCCCGAAACGTATCCGGCCTTGTCGGGTCGTCGTAAACCGGCACGTACTTTTTGCTGCCGTGTTCCATTTGCACATCGAAGGTGTTGCCCGTTGCCGCAATCGCCTCCATAAAGTCCGTATACATGGTCGGCGACACAAAGCCTTTGTCCCGCACCGCATCCACAAATGTTGTCGTCGCCCGCAGGACGACCAACTCCGAAATATCGTCCTGCTGGTCGAAGGCTGCGGAAATGGGGTAGAGGTAGAGCAAAAGAACGGCAATGAGCGCCGCGAAAACTTTCGAGAAACTGTTCATGGCATTCTCCTTAGCGTAAAGCGAAAATGAGGCGCAGCAGCCGCCCGGACGCATCCCGCTGGGCGACTGCCGTATACCGGGCATTCAGGCGAATGCCGGCGGGGACGAACGGGTCCCGATCGAGCGGCGGCGCGTATCGAACGCCGTCCACCACAATTTCCGCGTCTCCCGTCTCCAGCCGGGCAACGGACTGCGCTACCTCTGCGCCGGATACGGTGCCGTCGCCGGCAATCGGCGTAAACGTCATCTGCATGTTGCGATCCAGCGTCTTTCCCGACACATAGGCGGTGGCGTTCAGCGCGGCCCCGGTTTGAAAGAGCATGAGTCCGCTCGTTGCGGCCATCAGAAAGAGAAGACAGGCCACGCTCATTTCCAGCATCGTTCTGGGGGCATATTCCATCGGCTTCCTCCTTGAAAACGCAGGGGCGTCCGTCTATACCCGAAAGGACGCCCCATCAGCGTTGTGATGTCAGTACGGACGCTTACTGCTGCCGGAACACGATGCCGCGAATGACGTTGCTGCTGTCGTGCACCAGTTGCGCCCGAAATTTGCCGCTCGGATTGACGTAGTTGATATTCGCTTCATCGAGCGCATGGCTCAGTTGCCCCGGCGCTTCACCAACCACTGAGCCGTAGGTCACACTGTCGATTGGAACCCCCGTGTTGATCACCTTGCCATACCACTGACCTGCCGGATTTTTCCCGGTGACAATCTGGATGCCGAACTGGTCTTGATCGCTGAACTTGCGCAGCGCGTTGACCACCTGACTGCCCGACAACGTCGTGTTGTCGTACACCGTAAACGCCGTTTGCGACAGCTCCGTCTGGATATTGCTGAAATTGCTTTGCGCCGCCTTGGTGGAGTCTTGCGCGGAAATAAACAATACGACGGCGAGGGTAATGAGCGCGATGGCAAGAAAAATGCCTGCCGCCATCACGAGTGCTTTTTGCGCGTTGGACATGAACCGATCTCTCCTTCAAATAAAATTCGAAATAAAAAGACACTTCCCGATTGGAAAGCGCCGCAACATGTCCGTTTACTGAATGCGTTGAATCTGTTCGTAGTAAACGGACATCTGGTGCAAGCTGACGATGACGAGCGGAATGACCAGATAGCCGAAAATGAGGGCCATCATCGGCGCAAACCCGATCCATTTTCCCCAGCCCGCCTTTTGCTCGATCAATTGCTCGTACTCCTGTTTGCGCTGCTCCTGCGCGTAAGCCTGTTCCGACTCCAGGTCGTCGAACGCTTCCCGAATCGGCAAACTTTGCGCCGCCAGTTCCAGCTTTTCGACCGTGCGGACGAACGGCACAAACGGCGCATCCTCTTTCAGCTGCGCCAGCGCCTGATCCGCGCCCTGTTCGAAGTGAAGCAAGCAGGTTTGCAGCGGTTCCTTGAACACGCGGGCAAACTGTTCCATCCAGATGAGCAGATGCTCGACCGACATCCGGTCCATATCCGCCAGCATGGCGATGACGGCATGCAGTTGATCCACTTCATGCTTCATCTCCATCTGCCGCATGCGCCGCTGGAACAACCGAACGCCGACCGGCATGGCGTAGCCGCCCCATCCCGCGAGAGCGGCGAGGAGCGCTTCCCACCACTTCACATACTGATTGTCCAGCTTCGTGAGCTTGACCATAATGCGCCGAGCCGCGGCGCGAAGCTGATCGTCCTGATTCGCCGTCGGCGTTTCGCTGCGGAGCAGGGCCATCACCGTTTCTTCGGTGCGGTGCTTCACCTCCTTTACGCGATCGATGATGCGGCGATCGAGCGCCGCCGCCTCGCGCGCCTTGGCTTCCTCCTCCGGCGAAAGTTGGCCGAACAGGATGCCCGGCTTTACCGGCGCATACAGGATTTGATGCCGGCTTGCGGCATGAAGCGTAATAAACATCCCGAGCACTGCCAGAAAAGCCATGCCCCCCGCCACGATGCGCTGCACATAGAGCCATTCCAGCCGAAGCGGCGACGCGGTGTCTTTAAGCAGCTTGACCATGCGGTCAGCTTCCCGGGAACTGGGGGCGGGACCGAAACGATGCACAACCCAGCGCATCCACGGCCATTCGCAAACCCGTTTCTCCCATCTTTTTCGGCCGGTTGGTTTTGGACTCGCGTCCAGCTCCTGAATGTTCCGCAGCAGGACGTAGGACAGCCATACGACCGCAATCAGGCCGATTTTCACGATCCAGCCGGTCGTGCTCGCATAAAAGGCGTCCATGGCCGGAAAGTAATGGCTGGCCCAAGCTTCGATCGGCCGGGTAAACAAGAGCGGCAACAGCGCGATGGCGGTCAGTCCTTGCAACAGGAAACTGAGGCGCTCGCGGCGCAGCAGTTCCAGATTCAGTTCTGTCGCGAGCTTCCCGAGCGCCTTCAAGTACACGGAACCGGCTGCGGTTCGTTTGTCGCCGTATTCCTTCACCAGATGCGACAGCCCGGCCAAGCCCTGCAAATAGCGGTTCGGCGCGCTCTCGATATACTGCGCCAGCCGCTGCTCGGCGTCGCTTGCCGTGAGCACTTCGTATATTTCGTGTCCGTGCAGCGCCATCTCATACGGCGCGCCGTCCGCCGCTTCATAAATGGCTTCTTCCACCATGCCATGACGATGATAATGATGACGCACATCCGAGAAAAAATGCCGGAGTTGCCGAAGCAGTCGCGTCTCCAGCCGATGGACCAGGTTGTCCGAAAAGATCCCGTGGCCAACCCAGAAGCCGATGCCAATCATGCCGAGCGCGGCCGGGTCGCGCACGCCGAGCGCCAGCGGAACAGCCGCCGCGAGCAGCACGCCCCAAATGAGGAGCGCCGTCCTCATCGTTTCCAGCCGCAGCTTCCATTCGTCGCCAAGCTGGAGAATGGTCATTCGTTTGCGAAGTTGGTACAAATAAGCGCGTAGAATCGGTACGCGTTCGCATAGTCGATACAACTGCTGCAACACGCTGTGCAGCGCTTGCTTCTTGCGGGCTTTGCCCGGTTTGCGCAGCGCTTCATACTGCCGAACGGCCTCCACGTCCGAACCGTGACGGGATACCCATTGAAACGCCGCCACCATCGCGAGAAACAATAACGTCGAGGCGCCCAGCAACAGGGACAGCCATTCAATTTTCATCGCTATCCCCCCAGTGAACCGCCAAAAACGCCTCGAACGCCGCCTGGTCCGGCCCGGCGAGGCATGCAGCGATTTCCTTGCGGCTTCGCTCGGACAACGGATGAACGGCGACATAGCGTCCGTCCCGGTATTCGATGACGTTCCGCGCGACGTAAAGCGGTCGGTCCGTCGATCGGCGGAAATATTCCAGCATCGTCTCCATGAACGCCGTCATTTTCTCCTCGGTCGTCGTTTTGTGGCGGAACGTCTCCGGGTAGCCCTCTTCCTGCTCCACCGGGACGCATTCGGTAATTCGTTCAATGTAGCGATGTCCGTCCGCGTCCCGCCTGAGGTGAATGTCGAAGTTGATGACGCTGACGACCTGCTGCTCGGCCACTTTTTCGTTCGTAAACACCCCTGTCTTCAGCAGCGAGTTGCGCAGCGAATAGACGAGATCGCGGAATGTTTTGGCATGATGCGTAAACAAGGTGAACAGCGAAGCGACCTGCGCCATCTGCACCATCCAGGCGGCAACCGGGTCGGTCGCCACTTCTCCCAAAATATTGACCGAGCCGTCCGTTTTTTTCTGAATGTCCAGCCCGTCCTGCCCGGAGATCGTTTCCGTTTCCCGCAGGCTTAAAATGTTGCGATCCCGGTATATTTTCCGAAGCTGAAGCTCAAAGCTCATTTCCTGCACCCGAATCGGCAAGATGGCCGGAATGTAGCGCACCATCGCCATCAAGAGCGTCGTTTTGCCGCTGCCCTGCGCACCGGTGATGGCCGTAATGCGCTCGCCCATGACCAGATATCGGATCAGCCCGATGGGCAACTCCGCATTGTCGTCCTGAATCAATTGTTCCAGCGCGGCGTTTTGCACATCGAATTTGCGCACAAAAAAAGCCCACGATTCGCTGAACCGGGGGCGCAGCACGACGACGCGGGAGCCGTCGGCCATTTCGTTCACCTTAAAGCCGTTCGCCTCGGACAATTGGCCGGGAAAATTATGTTTGTACACGTTCTGGCACACGCGCCTCAGTTCTTGCTCCGAGCCGAAGGACAGGAAGCTCAAATGAATGGATTTCCCTTTATAAAACAGCCACACGCTGTCATGCGACCTTGGCACCTCGCGCAGCAGCGCTTCTTCCTCCAGGCTCCACTCGCCTTCCCACATCGAGGGCGGGATGCCGGAGACGCCGCCCGATACGCCGTCGATTTTCATGTCGCGGATTTCGTCGATGACGCTGAATCCTTTGTATTGCTGATAGATCCGCTGCACAACGATCTGCATTTTGTCCTCGGCAGACAGCTTGCGCGCTTCCCGCTTGTAAATGTCGCGGATTTCGTCGGCGGTAATCCGATATGACTCGGTTTCTTCGTCTTCCATACTCCGTTTGGGGCGATCCAATTCGTATTTTTGAATCAGTTCGTCCAGTGCTCTCAACCGATGTTGTTTCTTAAACAGATAGAGCAGGATGTCAAACTGATCTTGCGGTGAGAGCGCCTGCGGGTCATCAAACGGCAGAAGCCGATTCAGGTTATTGTCGTCCAGATTGTAGCGCTGTTCGAGCAAATCGGCGATGACCTGCTTCACATACGCCTTGTCCCGCAAATCTCCGGACGTGCAGCCCCGCAGCGCTTTCTTGAGTTCTGCGCGCTTGTTTTTGCGACGGCGGTATTCTTCTTCCGACAAGCCGAAGTCGATCAGGTTGCTGCTTGTCATCTCGTGCAGCGCCTCTTTCACGAACTTGGTCATCGCTTCCAGCGTGTAGACCGGTTTTTCGTCCGGCTGCTCCGGCAAGCGGCGGCTCATACGTAAATAGAGCAAGACGCCAATCGCGATGAGGATGCCCGCCAGAAGCAAAGCGTTCAGCGCGAACATCATCGGTCATCGTCCTCCTTCCCGCCGAAAAGAGGCTTGTTCAGTCCGGCGTTGTTGATGATCGCCTGCGCCAATGCCCGCACTTGTTGCATAAAGGGATAGTTTTCATGGTCGCGCGGCACCTGTCGGTTGCGAAATAAAAAACGGACGGCTTCTCCTTGCTGGGTCGCATCCAGCCAGCCCGTATTATGGACAATCGGGTACGCAGGCTCCCGCCGATGGAACTGGCGCTTGATATTCTTAACGGTCAAAGCGGAGCGAGGATCGTATTTTCCGAATACAAGCAAATGCTTCCGGTTGGACTGAAGCTGCGCCTCCATTAGCGGAAAGACCTGCTCCAGCTTGAGCCCGTTTTGCGGCAGACAGACGACCAGTAAATCCGCCTGACGCAGCAGCGCCTGTGTCCACGCCGACAAACTGCCGCTTCCGCCGTCCAGCAATACCAGATCGTAAGCGCGCCTTGCCAGTTCCAAAAGAGGCGCAAGCCATTCCTGAGCGGCTGAAACAAACGATGCATCCGGCTTGTTCGATCCCGGAAGGATGTCGAGCCGGTCGGCGAGCAGCGGCAGCGTGTAATCCCGCAACCTGTTCGGTTCCAGCTTGCGGTTCTGCAAGAGCCTGAGCAGCGCATCGATACCCGCGTCAGGCGGAGCGTCCGCTTTGCTCATCCAGGTCCGTCTCGGGTAAAAGCTGCGTTCGATGACCGCGTATTCGCTTTGCAAATGCCCAAGCAGCAAAAGACGGGAGGAGTATTCAAGTCCAAGCAGCGCGGCGGAGGCGATCAGGTTGCTCGTCGTACCGGCTTGTCCCGAAACCGGACTCCAAAACACCACGGTAAAACCCATTGCTTCATCTCCTTTCGTGCAACTTTACCGGCCTCACGCACGCTTTCGCGCACGCACCCATGCCCGCCGGGCCGTTTTGGCATCGCATTCAAACAACTGTTGCAGCATGTCCAGCACGTTCCGGCGATACACCCCTGACAGCCGCCTGATATCGATGCGGCCATGATGCTGGTTGTCCAGTTCGACCGACATATCCCGTTCGTCCAGCGGAAAGCGGAACACGGCCTCCTCCCAGCGTACAGCCTGCTGCGGCAGCAGCAAATCGATATACGACTCAGGTATGGCGATCGGCAAGGTAGGGGTAATCAGTTTGTAAAACGAGAGCGGCTGGCCCTCCGCTTCGTGAAGGCACAGCCGCTGCATCAGATTCGCGTTGATTTGCATACCGAGCCGACGATAATTGCTGCACCAAACCCGCTTGTCATAGCCCGGCAACTCCCGTCCTTTCACAAATTCGGTGTGATCGGTGTCGAGCAGCATGACATCGTATGCTGTTTCGCCACCGGCTTGAAGCAGGCAACGCTCCAGTTGCGCTGGCGTGATGAACCCGGTCGCCACATCGATGCCTTCAAACTCCCGCAGCGAATAGCCGAATTCTACTTGCGGCAAATAGCCTTGCATGGACTGGGCAAGGGTGGAATCCACGATCAGCACCTTTCGCTCCATCGCCGTGAGCAGCTTGCCTAGCACGAGAAGCAGATGGCTTTTGTCCGGCGCGCCGAAAAACACGACTTTTTTCATGACAGCCTCCTTCACTGATTAAAAATTTGCTTCAATTTATCCGTGCTGGCAGGCGCTTCCGACGGCGATGCTGGCGTTGATGGCGCTGGCTCCGCGGACGCTTCCGGTTGATCTTCATTCGTCGTTGTCGGAGCGGAAGGGGAAGGCAGCGGTTGCGCGGCTGGCGGTTCGTGATCGACCGTAGCCGTTGCGCCTGCCGGTTGCGGCGATGGAACCGCTTCTTGCATGGCATTGCCTTGCCGCGTGACGATCCGCTCGTTTTGCAGTTGCTGCTGAACCGTCACGCTGCCGCTCGTTACGCGCAGTTTGTCCGACTCGCTCATCGCCTTGAGATTGTCATCAAGTTTCAGGCGAAGCTGGCGGGCAAGCTCGGTTGTCGCTTTTTCGAGCAGGTTCGGATCATGTTCCATCAAATCAAGCACTTTCGGATTTGCGGGATAATTGACCACAGCTGCTTCCTGCAATCCCGGCTCGATATACGGCAGGGCATACAGCCGTGCGCCTTGCAAGTAGGCATCGATAATCGCGCTTGACGTTTGCAAAATATCCTTCTCGTTCATTTCGAGCCAGATGACCGTTCCTGACAACTCCCGCGCTTTCTTCTTCGCTAACAGGACATAATCTTCTCCTGTCGGGAAGTTGATTCGCACGTCGATGTACTGTCCCTTTTGCAGATTGGAGGGAAGCTGAATGACATGAAACTCCTGCACCCGCACATCCTTCGGGATCGGCGTGCTCTCGTACAGCATGGACGACATCAGCGGTGTTCCGGGCTGCAATTCGATTTTGGCGCTTTTGCCGATGGCCGCTTCCCGTTCAGTAATCATCCCGGATGGCACCAGACTCGCGGGCATCGGGACGGACTGGAGATCCTCCGCCGTGACGGTACCTCCGGCCGGAATGGTTCGTGCCACGGTCCAGACGTTCCTGCGCGATTGTTCCTCTATCGTTTTCAGTTCCTTGATCTGCCTTTCGTAGTGTTCCTTCATCTGTTGCTGTTTCTGCTCTTGCTCTGATTGCTTTATCAGAGAATAAATGGCCGCAGCCACAAGTAAACAAACACTTACGGCAATCGCGGCGATAATAAGCGTCTTGCGGTGCCGATACGTCCACGACATCGCTCACGTCTCCTTTCTCCTATATATGGAATTGCATCTCTTACCGGGCCTCGTCACGGCGCTTAGGCTTTTGCCGGGATACAGCCTGATGCTGCTCCAGTTTTTCTTGCGCCCATGCGGGCATATGCTCCGGTTTTATCAGACCCATAAAATCATCCCGATTCCAGCGAGCCTCCTCACCGGTATACAGATTGATCACGTAAACGGCGCGACCTCGGGAATAGGCAGAGGTGCCAAACCCGCTTAGCGCCAGCACAAGCTGGTTAACTGCGGTGCGATATTCGGGTCGCAACCGTTCCGGCCGGATGACAACAACCTGGTTGTCAATGCGCATGTCTTCGCGATTCGGCTGGCATTGGGCTTGGGTAAGGGGAGATAGGGGCACCTTGACACTGGCCCTTTCTTCTTTGAGATCCTCCAGCTCCCATTGCACGCGGGAAACAAAGTCATGCACGGCCTCAAGATAATCCGCGCCGGCCGCAATCGCGTAAAATTGCTCGACACCCAACGAATGGTTTCGGGTGCAGGTACAAACCATGTACGGACGTTCGGCATTGGTTTCGTCTATGCCAAGCAGCACTTCCACCTTCCCGATGGAGATGGCCTGAACGACTTCGTAGTTGTCCACCATTCGCTTCATTTCTTCCATCGTCCGTCCTCTTTTCCTGGAAAGTTGCGGTCTTCCTGCGTTCTCCGGTTTCGTTTTGATTGGCCGGCTTCACGAGATTTCTTGTTTCGCGTGCGCGGCTGCTCGGTCTCATCCTCCAAAACTTCAACGCGGTTGAAACCCGGCTTTTCTTGCATCAGGCGCTCATATTGACGACGCCTCCCTTTCGTGAAATACATCATGAATCGCCTCCCCAAAAATGGGCATAAAAAAGCTCTCCGTCCTAAGGGAGAGTGCCTGCCGAACAGGATACAGGTTAACGTTCCTGTTCCCGTTGCCGTTTTTTATACCAGCTTTCCAACAATTGTACGATCAGATCTTCCTTTTGCTTTTCGGTAAAGTCCCTCGGGAAGAAACGGTCGACCCGCTCGCGCCGAATGGTCATCTTTTCTTTCTGGTTCGGCTTCTCCTCTGTGAGAATCGAGAAGATGACATCCACGTTAAGCCGCCCGTCCTGGCTCAGTTTTTTCATGCGCTGCGCCTGCGCCAGCGAAGGCGTGCAGTCTTCGGACTGCATCGTTTCGTACAGGGCATTCTGTTCTTCTTCGGCCAAGTATGAAAGTTCTACGGCCGGATTGAAGGCGATCCGTTTATCGTCTACCATTTCGAGAATGGTGGGGGTCAGTTCGGTAAGGCGGATATAACGCTGGATTTGATTGCGGCTTTCGCCTGCCTGATCTGCCAAAATTTCAACTGAATATTTGCCTCGTAAATCCTGCCCAACTTGGGTAGAATTTTCTTTACTCGGTCTGCCCGCCTGTCTTTTCATCGCCTCCAACTTCATCTTATAGGCGAATGCTTTCTCGCTTGGCGCAATATTTTCCCGTTGCAGGTTGCTGTCCACCATAATGATCGTCGCCTGATCGTCGTCCAGTTCGCGGACGATGCAGGGCATCGTTACTCTGCCTGCCAATTCGCTCGCTTTTTTACGACGATGCCCGGCTACCATCTCGTAGCCGCCACCTGCCTTCGGACGTACTAGTCCGGGAACAAGTACTCCGTATTGCTTCACGCTGTCCGCCATTTCCAGCATCACTTCGTCCGCCTTCACCTTGAACGGATGGCTGGGAAAATCGCTGATTTCCGATAATGGTATTTCCGTCACCTTTTCCCGCTGCTGATCGGCGCGGCTCTCCTCCGTCGAGAATAAATCAGCGACTGTGGTCAGTTTGATGCTGGCGCGCATGTCGTCTTTCGCTGCCAATACTCTGCACCTCCTTCGTAAAGGCGGCATAAGCCTCCGCAGCTTTCCCATCCGGATCATGGACGTAAATGCTTTTCCCCTTGGCGCTTGTTTCCGCCGCGCGAACGGATAAGGGAATTTCGGTGTTGAACACGCGAAGCTTGTCGCCGTAGTCGCGCCGAAGAATAAAGGAAATGTCTTTGGCAAATTTAGTCCGACTGTCTACCATCGTGAGCAGCACGCCGTCCAAAAGCAACTTCGGATTGATCTGCCTGCGCACACGGGCAATCGTCTGCAACAGTTGGGTCATTCCTTTGGCCGGTAAATAATGCGCCTGTACGGGAATGATGACGCTGTCCGCAGCGGCAAGCGCATTGATGGTCAACATGCCCAAACTCGGCATGCAATCGATCAGCACGTAGTCGTAATCGGCTTTAACCGAATCGATGTACGAACGCAAAATCGTTTCTCTGCTCATCGTATTGACGAGCGATACCTCAACAGCGGACAATTCAATATTGCCTGGCATCAGGTCAACGCCTTCATGGTGATGCAAAATACCTTCCCGCGCTTCATAGGATTCTTCCAGCATCGTTTTCGCCAGCAATGTGGCCAAAGATACCGGCAGATTATCCGGTTCGTGGAACCCTAACGAATCCGTCAGGTTGCCTTGCGCGTCGGCATCGACCAGCAAAACCTTTTTCCCATCGGCTGCCAGACCGATCCCCAGGTTGACCGCCGTTGTGGTCTTGCCCACGCCGCCTTTCTGATTGGCGAGGGCGATCACCTTGGTCATTCTACACTTCTCCTTTCACGCAAAAAGCCGGTTTGCTCTGATATTTCAGGGCAACCGGCTTTTTTAAAGTATCTATAATAAAAGAGAACGCCGCATAAAGGGCGTCCTCTTGAATATTCAAATCCATATCGTATAAGTAGCTTGCCTTAGTGTTTGGAAATGCGAAGCCATTCGGTAAATTGTTAGGAGCCGCAGTGTTAGTGTTCTTCAGCAGACATTGCAATTGCTTTTGTTTCATGAACTGTACCAAATGGATGCTCGGGCGGCGCATAAATGACGTAAATTTTAAGCGGTGTATTTCCTGTATTGGTTACATTGTGCCATTTTCCAGCAGGTATCATGATGGCATAGTCATCATAGGCCATTTCTTGAAAATCTAATTTATCTTTGCTATCACCCATTTGAACAAGTCCTTGGCCTTCTTCAATACGTATGAATTGATCGGTAGTTGGATGGACTTCTAAACCGATGTCATCGCCAACGTTAATGCTCATCAAAGTCACTTGAAAATGTTTCCCTGTCCATAAAGCGGTGCGGAACGTATTGTTTTGTTTAGCGGCTTGGTCAATATTCACTACAAATGGTTTTGATCCGTAATCCATTAATTTAGGGTATCTGTAATATGGATAACGGTTGCTAATGAGCCAGTTGTAGTAATGCGGGTTCCAATTATAGCCCCAATAATTGTTATTCCACTTGTTATGCATAGGATTATGCCACGGACTGTGAGAGCCTGTATTCAGGTACATATTCATTCCTCTCTTCTCAGGATTCATGATTTACCTTTTATCCTATGCGGTTGCCTATTGTTAAGGAATACAAATGTACAATAATGGGCTAGAACCCAAATGGCGACGCTAATCAAGCGTCTGTTCCTATGAATTCAACATATCTACGCATACGACGTCCAAATCCAGGTCCAAAACGACGGAAACCTCAATTTTGTCTTTGAGCACCTTATTTTTGAAGTCGTTGCCGTCCGCCGTGAAAGTCATAAAACGCGCAAAGTGTTGAAAATAAAGGATTTCTACGTATCGATTCGTTGCATTCCTATTACGCACTCCACATGTGTCGAGACCGTGAAAGGAATATATTGCGGTTTCTTTGTCCATCCAAATCGAAAAAATTATATGATACAATACAATTGATCCCTGTAAATGTCAAAGTTTATTTTAATGAGGAAGCTCAAATATGAAAACAAATGTCTTCCAAACAGCAGTAGAATGGATGAAGGAAAATAAATCAAACCTCTTTCCTCCCGTCTCTTTTCAAGATTACCTGAAAAAGAACGGATTGCCAATCGCAAATACCGCAGCATCCATCTCCGTCGATTCAATTGAAAAGTTAAATCCGCTATTACGATTCGAACAAACAATGGTGTTTCGATTGGGGGCTTCGGATTCGGGAACGGGTACTCAGTTCGCTTTGAGAAAAGTGGACGATCTACGAGAGTATTTCTTGATTGACGACGAGATATTTACGGATAAGAGTGGCAGCGAATTTTCAATCGAAGAGTCGTCAGGCCTGTTGGCTTTCAAGGTACTTCCTTATTTGTCCGAAACATCGCTAGTCAATCTAGGTTTAGCGACAGGATTAATTGGCCGGGCTTTAGGTTTATCCGATGAAAAAGTTTCGATTACAACTGCAACTTGTCAGGCTGCATTCTCCTTTTCACTGAAGTTGAATTCTGAGGATACCACGTCGTATTTGCACAACAGAGGACAAGTTGAGATTGATGCTATGTTTGTTGCAGAGAAAAATAATCGTCCGACACTATTCGTAATGGAAGCTAAGAGCGATACAACTCATAGGTCATTAGCAAAGCATAAACTCGTTTACCCGATTCTTGCGATTTCAGAGAGCGTTTCTACTGAAATACCTATTATCCCCGTCTATCTAAAAGTATTCGAAGCTGATAATTTTTGGCATTTTCATATTATTGAGTGTTCATTTCCTGATCCAAGAAATAGTATTCGTGCAATTAACGATTTACGACCAAAATCACATACATATTTCCGAGTGCGGCAATAGCAATGTTTTTGCACGATTATAGAATAGGAGTGAGAATTTATAATGGCAGCCGGAACAATTGAAGCAAACAAAGAGATTCTTCAAAAAATATTCTCAGAAGATTTTTGGTTTCTTATCCCCGAGTATCAGCGCTCATATGTATGGCAAACTGATAATATTACTGAGCTTGTAGATGACTTGTATTTTGCTTTTGAACACAAGCCAGAAAATGATTACTTCCTCGGATCATTAGTTCTGAAGAAGTTAAAGGAAAGTACTTTTCCAGAATACGAAGTACTAGATGGACAACAACGACTAACAACATTTTTTATCATGATGGCTGTGTTAAGAGATACCATTGATAACCCACAATATAAGAAAACACTGCATAAAAAAATATTTCAAGAAGAGAGTCCTCTTGAAAATATCCCCTCCAGAACTAGGCTAACTTACAAAATTCGAGATAGTGTAGAAGACTTCATCCATCAATTTGTTATTAAATTAGAAGGAACAAGCAATATAGATGCGCTGAAATCCTATTTAGAGAGCGACAACGTATCCATCTCAAATATGTCCAACGCCATCCTCGTTTTGCGTGAACAGATGCTAAAAATAAAACAAGAGCATGGTCTGGAAGAATTCGTGAAGTTCATCTTTAACAAAGCACTATTCATTTATGTATCGACAGAAAATACCGAAGATGCATTCCGGTTGTTCACAATTCTGAATAATCGGGGAATCCCACTGACAAATGCAGACATATTGAAATCACAAAATATTGGGGCGCTGCCCACTGAAAAGGAAAAGAATAAGTACGCAAAGATATGGGAAGAAATAGAAGGGAAACATGGTGATGATTTTGATCGTTTCTTACAATTTATTAGAACGATCTTAGTACAGGAAAAAGCCAGAGCAAATTTACTGGAGGAGTTCAATGAGAAAATCTATAGTGTTAAGCCTCCTCAAACTCCTCGGCTCCAATTAGGTAAAGATACAATCGACTTTATTAATCGATATAATGAAATATATGAGGAGATCATTGAATTACAAAGCACAACTTTAAGTAATAGCTTTAAAAACTTACTTACCATCATGAAAATCGGTTTGCGTTCCGAAGACTGGATTCCACCTTTAATGCATTATTATGCGAAGTTTGGAACGAAACAATTGGAAGAATTCCTCAAAAAATTGGAATATAAATTTACGGGAGACTGGGTTTGCGGAATTACTCCGACGATCCGATTAGATGCAATGAATAGTATTCTTAAAATGATCGATCAGACTCCGCAAAGTCAATTAGATAATTTACTTAATAATAGCCAATTATTCGAAATAGACCTTGAGGAATTTAAACGTAATATTCAAGGGAATATTTATAAAAAACAGTATGCTCGACATCTGCTTTTAAAGGTTGAATATTTGTCGGGAGACAATACCGTTCATTTGTCGAATTATGAATATATTACTGTTGAACATGTTCTACCTCAAAATCCACCAGACAACAGCCAGTGGACACGCGATTTTAACGAAGAAGAAAGAACTAATTGGGTTAATAAAATTGCGAATCTAGTCTTGATAAGTCAAAAGAAAAATAGTGCATTAAGCAATCAGGATTTTGAACAGAAAAAGAAAACATATTTATCAAAACGGATTGATGCTTTCCACGCAAATAAAGTGTTTATTGAGCAGAATTCAAAATGGACTCCGAGCGTCTTAAAAGATCGACAAGCCCAATTGATTAATATGCTTTCTGAAATACAATAATCTCATATCAAACCTTGCCATCCCCTCCCATGAGTTAACATCGACACACTTGAATTCGGGAGGGGATTTTGCTTTGCCATATCAACAATGGCCGGATTGGTTGCGGCCAGCATTGGATCAGCGGTTTAATAAACTGGCTGCATTAGCCGGTAAACAGCATCAGGTTCATCATTTGCGGAAAAAACTCGATCAAATCACCTTACAGTTGAAGAATGAACTTGCCATTGAACAATATCAACTCATTCTGGAATGGATGCCGTGAACTATCAGCATGCGGTGGAAAAAGAATGGATGTATGCTGAGGGGACTAAGGATGGTGTCCGGCTGATGTGTTGCGTTGGCGAAATCGCATATATGGATAAAACGCTGGAATGTCATGCCGGAAATAACGAGAGGGTAAAGTAAGGATTTGCAGCGTCAAAATATGCTCAACGGATTGGGCGGGGAAGCTTTGAAGGCCGATATGCGGTTTTTGTATTTATTCCTGTTGCTTCAATTCTTGCCTATATACTGATCCGATAATCCGAATGTATGTTAACAGTAACCGCAGGGACTATAGATTAACGACCTGCGGTTCCGTTTATGTTCATGTGTTATACTTCGTTTACTCAATGTTCTCTTCAATATCCAACCCGCTTTTCAAGGTAAAAACAAAATGCGCTGGCGAGAGAATAGTTATCTTCTCAACCAGCGCATTGAATATGTCATCGTCAAATTGTTCGAGCAAATCTTGACGTAAGCTTAGGACTTGAATAATTTCATCGATTCGATCCTTGATTTGTGCCTTTTGGTCGTTGTCATTTTCCAGCAGGGATTTCTTCTGCCGAAGTTCGTTCAGTTGATTTGAGATTCGAGCATTTTCTTCGACGTACACCGCTTCGTCAAGCTGATCCCGAAGCTTCAGGTTGACCAATCCTTTGAGATCCGATTTTAACTGTTCTATCTGCCGTTCGATTTCCAATAGCGGTTCATGTCCTGCCCGTTTGGAAAGCACCGCTTCAATATTAGCCTTCAGCGTTTGGATGAAACTTTCCTTATCGCCGTGCATCCGATTGAACACTCGTACAAATGCATTCTGCAAAACAACTTCATCGACCGCCTTGGCATCACAAGCATCTTTACCTTGCGTCACGTAGGTTCGGCATTGCCATACCACCTTCTTGGACGGATTATTGCTGTTCCAGGTTCGCCGCTTGAAATTGGCTCCGCAGCATCCACAGAATACTTTGCTGCTAAGTGGATATTTGCTGGAGTATTTCTTGCGGTCGCCCATGACGTTTCCCTTCAATTTTGCACGGCGCTCTTTTTCCCTTTGAACCGCATCGAACATTTCCTTGGAGATAATCGGCTGATGGTTGTCCTCAATCAAATATTGTTGTTCCTGCCCTTTATTCTTGACTCGCTTATGCGTCAGAAAATCGACAGTGACGGTCTTTTGCTGGAGTAAAGCTCCGTAATACTTCTCATTGGTCAGGATCAGCGTTATCGAAGAGTCCCACCATTTTTCTCCACCTGTGACGGTTTTGATTTTATCCTTCATTAATCCATTGGCAATCGCCTGATAGCTTTTACCATCCAGATACTCATCGTATATGCGTCGGACAATCTCAGCTTCCTTCTCATTGATGACCAATTCACCGTTTTCATCCTTATCGTATCCGAGGAAGCGAGTGGTGTTGCAGAATACTTTGCCGTTCTGGAATCCTCGCAAGATTCCCCACCGGCAGTTCTCGGATATATTCCGGCTTTCGTCTTGTGCAAGGGAACTAAGGATGGTGAGTAATACTTCACCTGTCGTATCCAATGTGTTGATGTTTTCCCGTTCAAAAAATACTGCCACACCGAGACTTTTCAGCTCACGCACGTATTTCAATAAATCAAGCGTGTTTCTCGCAAATCTCGAAATCGATTTAACCAGAATCAGATCGATCTTGCCGTTTCGGGCATCCTGTATCATTCGATTAAATTGAACACGATTCTTGGTATTCGTTCCCGTGATTCCCTCATCAGCGTAAATATCGATCATTTCCCATTCCGAGTTACTTTGGATATACCGAGTATAGTGGTTGACTTGGTTTGTGTAACTCTCTTTTTGTTCTTCCGAGTCCGTGCTGACCCTGCAGTATGCTGCGACTTTCTTCTTTTGAATTTGCGGAACCCCATCCACCGACTCCACGGTTTTAACTGGTACGACGACAACCTTTTTCGCTGTTGCTGCTTTTGCCATAGCGTTTCTCCCTTCCCATATATTCTTATTACTGTGTCATGTTATAATTGCCCCCGCACAACATCAACTCATTTCTGCCAAAACTACACGCTGCTAAAGGACTTTTTATTTAGCATATCAATCTCCAAAAATTCCTCTTCGGTAATCAATTTTTGGGATTTCAGTTGTTTCAATAGGCTCAAACTGAGCATGTAATCGATGGATTTTCTTTGCATATGTAGTTGCCTCCTTTTAAATAAAAAATGGCTCACCCAAGAGGGCAAGCCGTATGTTCAGTGGTTAGATTAGACTTTTAAGCTGAATGGTCTTTTCAATGGTAACTGTGGGATCGCTTGATAGCGTGGCTGTCAACACGATGTATTTATTGTAGTAACTGCTGCTACTTCCGGCTTTCACGGTTGCACTATTTCCTGTACTGGCAGTGATGCTTCCCATAACGGGAGTCGAATTATCTTGATTCCGCAAGCTCCAAACGACCGACTGATCAAATACTTCAATGCCATTGTCATAGATGTGGCTAACGTAAGATGCGCTTTGCCCGACTTTAATGGTTGGATTGCCTGTAATCGATATCGTATATGTATGTGTCTGCGTTTCGACGGTTGTAATCTGAATCGTAGCCTGAACAGTCGGATGATATGTCAACGCAGCTGTAATTGTTGCTTGCCCAGCTTCAACCCCCATCACCATACCCTTATTATCCACGCTAACCACATTCGAATCAGATGAGGTAAAGGTAATCGCCGGATTTACCATCGGACTCCCATTATCCGTAGCTGTAACATTCAATTGTAAAATATCATTGATCAGCACATTGGCTGTTGTCCTGTTATCTATGGTTAAAGCGTATGTATGAGCAATTTCATATTTCCAACGATCTACAATATTATTTTCGACATCATCATAAGCGGTAGAGATAGAATCCAGCGAACAACTGAGCTTGATGATTCCATTAACAGTGCGATCAATGCCTTTGACTTTAAATGGCTGATGGGTATTGTAAAATCGCTGGCTTAAAGCAATATCTCTTGTATCCGCATTGTCTTGGAGGATAACGGTTATCGTTCCATCCGGCATCGAAATGATATTACCAGCGTCAATGGAAAAGGTTTTACCTTCCACAATCCCATCAAACCATTTCACGTTGCCATTAAAGTTAAACGCTATGCTATAATTGCATGTACGCATTCTGCCGCGACACGAATTGTTATTCTGATCAATCTGACTTGTGAGTAAGTATCGTTCATTTCGATAATCAATAAAATCACCTGTTTGAAGCGGTGTTGCTGATCGGATGATTTTTTCATCTGTTGATTGTATTTTATCTGTCGCATCCCGAATGAGAGCCATCAACTGCACACCGTTAACAGATACTGATTCCCCTTTCTCCCGAAGGAAAAAGTCCATTAGCGGTTCTATACTTCGTGTCATTAATTCATCTCCTATGCAAAATCCGGCTTACAACGGTATAAAAACAATTCTAGATAATCGCTCCATTCCTTCAAGTCCAAGATGATGTAAATGTACTCGTTGATTCGGACGTAACGGTACAGTTGCAAACTGGAATCCTTGGGACAAAAGACGCGATGGGTCATTTCCAATGTATATCCATCTTCAAAAGTAATGCTTTTATGATAAGCTTGGACATCCGCATCTACTTCTTTCAGCGTTGTAAAATCTGCCGAATTTACAATTTCCATTCTCGTATCGTAGAACATTCTCAGTACCCCACCTTAATTTTCGGAAGAGGAAGAGCGAGTCGGATGCTTGAAGGGATACCTGGTTCATAAGCGGCTGATCGTTCGCCTTCCTGCTTTTGAGTGAATCCGACCGAATCCCGATTTTTATACAGGTAGACAGCATAATCGACCACAACACTGTCGTAAACAGAGGGAAGATCATCAATGTTGCAGTAACCGAGGATGTTGCTTCTGGCTTTATCGAGATAATGGGTTAAGATATCGTCGAACGTGTTGTCTGATATATCCATACTTAATAATCGCTTTAACAAATCCAATTGGTCGCTCATGATGTCGGCCTCTTAACATTCGATGTGGATTTGGGTTCAGTTGTTTCTTCTTTCGACGGCGATTGATCCTCGGCCTGAGGTCGTTTCGTTTCTTCATAGCGCTCATTTGCGGTGAGTCGACGGATGAGTTCGTTATCCGTTACTTCCCAAACTAGTCCTGTATCCTTGTTCAAAAGCCACATGGCTTAGCCACCTCCAAAAAAAATGAAAATGGGGCATCCCAAACGGATACCCCGAACGTATTTCGTCTATAAATAATGTATTTTCGATTAGGACTTGTTTGCCGTAAGCACAGCCAATCCTTCAGGCTTGATGCACTTGGCTCCGAACACTTGCAAACCTTTGATCGCATCGGAGAATTGCTTCTCTGGACGATACGCTTCAACTGAGTCTACTTGTCCAGCAAAAGCAATGGCACTCTTATGACCCGCCATGATTTTATACTTGGCTCCTGCGTTATTTGGCACATTATTGGATTTGTAGACCGCCATGTTATCGATATTGCCGACAAAGCCCGTTCTCATCACATTGACATCCTTTGTAAATCGAGGATCTTTGACGAGCAATCCGTAAAAGAACGCCGGAACGACGACAAATCGGTCGGTTTCAGGCACATCGTTTTCATCCAGAATCACGCCCAAATCCACCAACAGGTCATAAGCCGTGTCTTTGGTTGGAACAACGGGCGTAGTATCACTGCCAATCACGTTTTCGGCTTTCACTTCGGTGTAAAATCCCGCAATATATTGGTCAACGACATTCGCAAGTCCGTAAGCGGCTTCTTGAATTCCGCCATCGAGTAAATCAACATTGGCTTGCGCGGCATCCACATCATCGACCTGAAAATTGAAAAACTTGGCTTGATCGATGACCAGATTCTTTTGCGTAGAGTCGAGTTCTTCCGGATTGCCGATACCAATTGACTTATCATAATTGCCGATGGTTACAGCTCCAATCGAGTTTATTTTAACGGTGGAGCCTTGACCTTTGATCTCACCTTCATAATCGGTATTGACCACATTTCCATAAACCAGATTTTTCTTAAAGTTCTCATTGAGCCTTGCGCTCCAGATTGTAGGAATAAAATTAGTAACTGACATATTCTAATCACCTTGTCCTTTCGCGTTTTATTTGTTTTGTAATGCCTGTTTCACTTGCTCCCAATTCTTGTTGATTTCATCTTGGGACATTCCCTTGAGGGCATCCAGCGTAAATGTCTTTCTTGTTGAATCAGCAGGAGGCGTATAACCTTCACCTTTCAGCCGTTGTTCCACTTGTTGCTGTACTGCCGATTGAAATGATTGTTCGAGTGCAGTCAGATTGGCAGTCGTGGTTGCCTCATCTGCGCCAATAAAAAAATCCACTAACGAGAGTGGAAGTTTCTTTTCACTGGCTATTTTGATGGCTTGACTGGTCAATCGTTCACGGAGTTTTTCCTGCTTCATGTTTTCAATTTCTGCCCGTAAACGTTCGACTTCGATCTCCTTTTCATCTTTGGCGGGGAAACGTTTCTTGATTTCTTCGGAAATCAGGCTTTCCAAATGATTCGCTTTCCATGTTTCCAGCGATTTCGCTAACCGCTTATCGACTGTGCTGTCGAACCAACTTTTGGCTTCTTTGTTCGATTGAATAAACCGTTCGATACCTTCGACGCTGTAAGGATTCAAGCCCTGAAGATACGATTGCAATTCCTCATTCGTTTTGTTTTCCTCAATAAATTGCTTCACTTGTTCCAAATTCATTATCATTAGTCTCCTTTATAGCCCATTCGACTCCGTAGAACCGAACACGCATCAATTTTTTTGGAGCAGTTTAATGTCTTACTCAGGACAGTCAAGTTACGCATTAGAAAGTAAAAAAGTGAGGAATAGGTACAAACATACCAGCCCCTCTATTTTGGGTATTTGCCATCCTTGATTTATATAGCTTTTTTGAACCCCTAAAGCGTAACATCAAGCCTGTTTTTTCTCATCTGCTGCATCCGTAATTTTGACTTTTCATTATGATTCTTTTTCCTGCATTTTTCACAATACAGCTGCCGGTTAGAATTAGCCGAAAATGTCTCCCCACATTTCTGACAGTTCACTTTCGGCTTGGCTGTCTTTCTCTCAACGTCCATACTTCGCTCTGATTTATATTCTCGTTCCAGCTTGTCGTCTGTTGGCAACACTCCATTTTCAAAGTACCCGCAATGAGGAAGAGGTTCTTCTTGTCCGAAAAATTCGCACGATCCATCCTTCCAACAGCAATAATTCGAAATGCCATGCTTATCACCAAGATAGCAAGCACAATTGTTTTTAACGAGTTGCTTGATTTTATTTTTATTCTGCATTCGGAACTACCTCAGTCATATCGGTTAATCGTTGCTGTTCGGCTTTAAACTTGTTCAATTCCAGTTTTGGATTCTCTACAAAAGGTAAGAGGGAAAGCAAACTTTCTTGAGATACAACCTGTTGCAACTTCACAATGATATCAGCAAGCCCCGTCAAATCGGTTGGCAAATTGCGGGTAAACTTGACTGCAATATCCCGATAGTCGTACTGTACTCCTTCTTTTTTCAGGAGATAGGTGAAGAAATTGCGTAACCGTTGCTTGATTGTTTTTTCCATGAAGGCTTCTCTCATAGCCACTCGATTTTCGAGATTGAGCAGTTTATTCCGAAGAGCTAGGGAGGAGGTATTGCTTGCCCAATTCTCGTTAAAATTGACTTGATCCATCATGTCGAAAATTTTTCGTTCGATGTTATCGAGTTCATTTTTAACGAAGGAATCATTGATCTCCTTGGTCAACCATGAAACCTTACCACCAGCCGGAACCTGGATGATGCCCATTTTCTTCATATTCAATAAATCCTCGGCTTCCAGCTTTGCGTTCTCGATGACCAAATAGGCGTTGCGATGATCGGCAATTTCGTTGACGAGATCCGAGTTCAGAGCATTATAGGCATCAAAAAGAGAAATCACATCTTGGAAGCCGCTTTTTCTCTCCGTATTCGCTGGACAGGAGATAAGGGGGACTCTTCCAAAGATGTGATTGTGCTTATCGATATATTTTAGCTCTGGTGATTTACTGTGATTATCGCTGCCGTTGACAATTTCATAATGTAAGATTTCATTGCCGGTATAAATGTCCAAGTAAACTTTATCGTCAAATCTGCGGGTAAATTTATGTAGCCCAAGCAGTACATTTCGATCTGCGGTTCCGTCTTCCAAGACGTAAGCATTGAGTGGGGTGAGTACCATGGCCGAAAACTGCCCATCGGAATCGACGTAATTCAGTTCGTAACTCTCACCGAAGATTTCACTTTGCTTCCGAAGATTAATGTTATGCTCCTTATCCCAATGGTTCGTATGTAAATCGATTTTATGGATGACGGTATCATTGTCCGACTTTGAAACGTAATTCACTGGCTTGCCAAGCAGATAGCCTACCTCATTGTCCACGAACTTGCGGGGAAAGTTAAAGATAAGCTTCCGGTTACTTCGGCTCTCCTGCATGGCGTAATCCTTCAAGATAGCGTGATTGCCGTTGTAGTAATCCAAATATTTCTGTTTGGTTAGCGCGGCTTGATTGAGTTCGTTTAGACACTCTAATATGATTGATTCGGTTATTTGCATTGCATCATTTCCTTTCAGAAATATAAAAAACCTGCATCCATAGGACACAGGCACAAGACACTTGCTACTAAATACACAATCAGTTAATCCATTCGCGATCCACATTCTTTGCAAAATCTACCTTCTGGTACTTTCTGACCACAATTTGGGCAAAATACCTTTCTTGATTCAGAATTTGATGTATATCCCGGAGTATAATCATTTGAAACAGGAGTTGATGGTTGCAATCTCTCCAAAGCACTCATCATAGCTCGTTCTGATCCCCATGCTCTTCTAATATTACTAGGATCGATTAGTCTACAATGATCGGTTAATTTATTTTTTTGAAGCTTCCAGCCACCTGACTCAGCTAAGGTATCCCAAAACACCTTGCCACCCATTGTCGGAAAGTCAATATTAGGCATCGAACCAATAAGATCACATAGTTTCCCAACTAATTTGGGATTTGCAGCGATCATAGCTATTTTGTTTTGATACATGGTTATTCCCCCAATAGCTTAGTGAATAATATTTCGATATAGTGATAGGAAATCCTTCATTAGCTCCATAATTTTACCTAAATATATACCGTTTCACTAGCGTTGCATAAAAAATGCGTTCGTAATTTGTCAAAGTATTCTGAATGACATTTTCAGCTACACAACCAAAAACGGCAGCAACCAAGCAAAAGGTAGCCACTGTCCATTTGGTAGTTTTATACATTTATTACAATCGTGATAACAGCAACCAATACCTAATTCCTTTTCTGTCGCCCTCTGGATGTTCGTTTGGACTGGTAATTCATTCTACCTATCCATTGTTCGAACGTTTGCCAAAGAAACACTTTTAGCCATCTCCTGATCTGCAACAAGCTGTGCTGACTGTTTTGTTCCAGTTTGACAAGGAGCAACAGGCAGTAGGCAATGAGTGCGAGTAATACTTGGTTTCGTACCGCATTTTCACTCGTTCCATAGAAGTTCTTGATCTTTACATGCTGCTTTATCCACTTGAAAAACAGCTCAATTTGCCAACGCCAACGATAGATGTCGCTGAGTTCTTCTGCTTCCAGGTCGAACCGATTCGTAATGATTCGAATGAGATTTCCCTTCGAATCAAGCGTTTCAATGAGTCGCAGCACGTTATCTACCCGCTTTTGAGGCGTTCCAAGAAGGATCATGGAATCCGATAAAACGGAGCTTTCCAAGGGGATTTTGAATTCATAAAGATGACGGATTTCGGCGTTATCTTTTAGACGAGAAGCGAAAAAGATGCCTTTGTCCGTGTATTCATCAAATTTTTCATAATCCACATACCCTCGATCAAAGACGTACATCATACCGATCTCATCAATCAACGATTCCATTTGAGTGCGGTCATTGGACTTGGCACCCGTGATGGTTATTTTTTCAGGATACACATCCCCCTAGTCGGCAAAGACGAGACGAAGATGAAGTTTGATGCCAGCCTTGGTTTTACGGAAAGTTGCCCATTTGTACTTCTGCAAACACAGCCCAATCGTTGTAGAATCAATGATTTTCATGTCTTTTCGAAGGGAATACGTGTTGCCCGAGTGTCTCTGAATTTGCCCTACAAGGTCAACAAATATTTCTTCAAGCAAAGCTGGATCTACTCGATTGTTTTTGCGACTAAGCTGAGCGGGACTAATCGACGACAGTCCTAACTCTCGCTGGAATTTCTTTGATAAAACATCATCTGCAATGGCTCGGAGTCCTTCTCGTTGCTGAAGTTGAGCATGCAAAAACAGGAGTAGATATGCTTTGGTCGTTAACTTTTTCACGTACTTGTCCTGATCCGTTTCGTCTATCCGTTGTTGAAATTTCACAATATTAATGGGTGAAATGTATTTACCAAATGAAGAAAATAGGGTATTCTTGTCCATGGTCTATCCTTTGCGTTGGATTTGGACAGGAACTACCTGACCTTTCCAGTGTAAAGGATTTTTTTATGCCTGAGAACACTTGAACGCTGAAAGTTATGATGATTTTGAATGGTATGAAAAGATTAATGCAACGCTAGTGATACCGTTTTTAATTTTCAAAAAAGCAAACTCCGATCATAAAACTTCAGACTTTTTACCGATTGAATCAACTGTACAGCCCCATACAAACTATCTGGCGCATCATCAAATTTACAATTTCGGTTATAGTCCTTGATCTGATTGTTATATCGGATATTCGCAGAATTGAATAGAATATGCCCTTTCTTCACATCCGGCTCCAAGCTGATGATTCTCTCATGTTTCTGGCCTTTGGAGTTTATACTCTCAACAGGCGTGTATATCTTAGCCTTCCATAGCTGCTCTTCAAATTTTTGCTTCATATAGCTCTGAGCCTGATTTACTTCAAATCCAATTTTATCCACAGGATATGTGAATAACTTGTGAATAGCCTGTTGAAAAAGATCATCCGGCAACAGTTTATAAACATTACCGTCAATCACATATATCTGCTTTGTCTTTCGATGCTGACCAATTATTGATATGGCAGAGTAGTCATTCTTTTTACCCGCTTTGATCGCAGGGTCAATGTACATGACTACTTCCATTTCTTCAAATTCCGGAAGACGATCCCAATACATAATGTTCTGGAATATATAATCGTCCGTTGATCGCGGATTGTTTTGAAGTTCCTTGTAAAACGATTTTTCGCCCATCGCTTGTTTCTTGCACATGAGATAGTAGTAGTCCAGATATTCTGGCCACAATATTTCGGTTCCTTCGAGCATTTCATCTTTATGGGCAATAAAAAAAGACCGAGCCGTGTTGACTCTGTCCTCGTCTTGTAAATTGTTATATTTGACTTCCCATTCTGACCATAAATCATCTCGTTCCGAAAATTGAATTACAGCCGACTTTCGGATACTTCTGACACCAGGTATTTTACCTTTGAGTAGATCAGCCATCAGGTCTTCTTCGTTTAAAATTGTACCGCAAATAAGAATATTCGTGTCCCTTGTTCCGATGGGGAGGATGACATCTGTGAATGTATTTTTGATCTGTTCTCGCTTGGCTTCAGATCGTGCTGTATCTTCCTTAAGTAGGTCATCCATAAGTACCAGTTGAGGCCTCAGGTGTTTGTAATGAATTCCTCTCAAACTTCCATCTATACCCCTGATGGCGATACAGGAATCAATACCACTTTTACTTCGAATCCATATTTCGTTATTGTTCCAGCGGTTTCCTTTTCGAACTCCAAAATCCTCTGTCAGCAATTGGTTGGTTTCAAATTCGTCTTTTATCATATCGAGGAAAGGCAAACAGCCCTGCTCCGTACTTGAGACAATCAACGTAAACTGCGATTTATCGTACAGAGTCGCATATAGTGGAAATAAAAAAGAACTGATCGTTGACTTTCCGTGTTCCCGAGGAAGTCCGAAAGCCGTAATCAGTCCTGTATTAGCCAGCATATGTTTTAACTCTGCGAATAATTCTTTATGAAACTTGCCAAACTGGCGATCAAAGTATTTTGGGAAGTAGCATAGCGCAAAGAATTCGATGTCCATCTCTCCGATTAATTTGCGAAGCTCGGAAAAGGAGAAGGTTTCCACCAGTTGCTTGATTTTCGGTGGCTTGAAATACTTCTCCATGTATTGTTTGAGCAGTTCAGTTTGGCGTTGTTGTTCTTGGTTTATTGTTTCAATGGTAGAGGCTCCTTTCTTAGTACAAACAAAAAAGCCGAGAACAGCAACATTACGAAGTGTTCATCGGCTTATTCAAGTATATAGTTAAAATCGTTCTTCATATTCAACAGTTCTTGGCAAAGTACCTTTTCGCATCTCATCTGCCAGAATTGATACATTGATTTGCACACCAGAGGAGGTATATTCCTCATAACAACCAATCTTATTGCAACAGAGAGTTGGAACATTACGTATGGTATACTTGTTTCCATTGGAATCGCTCCAAGATATGTCCTTTACAATTTCTTGCATTGGAGTTCCACATCTGCAACGAATTTTCTCAGCTACAATACCCATCGTAACCCCTCCCTACCTCGATATCGTTATTATAACACATCTGAACAGTGTATAAACATCATCAATCAAGACCAAGCAAACTGCGTTTAAATTCTCGAAGCTTATCGCTAATTTCTGGAAGTTCCATTAGAGAAGCCGTCAGTTCACTAATATGCTCATTACTCACTGTAATCACTTTTATATGTTCTTGATCGACCATTTCAAAGGAAACTGTAATTTTGAATTTTTCACCATATCCAGTATGTACTAAGGTGTAAGCGAGCTTCGGATATCCTTTCCATTCAGCATGATCATCAACAAAATCACTTTCAATAACCAATTGAACAACAAGTAAAATACTTTCAAATGTAGGTGGAGCTTCTTTCGAAAATTTATCTACACGAACAGCAATTCTTTCTCTTGCGTGTCGGGTAAAAATAATTGTGTCACCCTTAACCAATTCACGTTTATCTTTCGCGGCTACTAAGCCATTCTTCAATCTCAATACCGTTTCTCGCTGTTCAGGATGCAATGGAATTTTCACACCCGATTCAATGTCAATCCACTGTTCAAATGTTTTGTTTTTTGAAACTTCAAGTATAATCGCTCGTTGTTCATCGGTTAATTCAATGATATCTTGAAAAGATATTATCTGATCGAGCAGAGGAATTTCAAAACCCACTCTTTACACCCTTTCCAAAATCCCAATATGATTCTATCTTTTTCGACTCTATTATACACCAAATAAGAGTTTCCACCGTAAAATCACCACAAAAATTTCCACTCCCTTTGCTGTCGGCTCAATTTTCACCGTTCGAAGTGCCCCTGCCCATACAACGACAAAAAGAGTGGCTCATCACCACTCAATATTCGTCAATGCCAATTCCATATCTTGTTGTGTAGTAAGGGTGTAAATATTCGTTGTGGATACATGATCGTGGCCGAAAATTTGCTGAATCGTCGTCAGCGGTGTCGTTTTTACCAGTCTATACCCAAGCGTATGCCGAAGCATATGAGGAGTAACTTCAACTTTAACCCGATCACCGTACTTTTTCAGGATTAAATTGATCGCATTCCGTTCCAATGCTCCTCGCTGTCCAATCAGCAAGTATTCGGATTCCGTAGTCGGTCGAACCTCTATATATCGCTGAATTGCTTTTCGAACATCCTTATTGATCGGAAGGGTTCGCTGGGCATTTCCTTTGCCTTGTATCCTCAATGATCCTTTACGTTCGCTGATTTCGATATCCTGTAGCCGGATTCCAACCAATTCGCTTACCCTGATGCCGGTTCCGATCAATATTTCGATAATTGCAATGTGCATTCGGTTGCCGTGTCGGTGAATCTCATTCCGCAGCTTCCATAAATCCTTATCCTCAATTCCTTTGTACTGGCGAACATCTCGGTTCCGTACCGCTTCGATCCGTATTTCTTCCTTTATATGGCCTTGTTTCAGCATCCACCGGCAAAATACGTTGATACTGGCGAGCTTTCGGTTAATGGAAACGATATACAAAATTGCTGGCTTGCAAATGCTTTTTGTACTCCACACCGTCGAGTTCAATCAACTTGTCCAATCCATATTCCGTTTTGCCCCGATACCAAGCGTTAAACTGCATTACGTCCCGAATGTAGCAGAAAATCGTATTCTCGCTCCGGTCTTTGCTACGTAAATGCGCCTCAAACGCCTGTAAATACGGCATATCGCCCCCACCTTTCGCTTCATTGTGTGACATGATACCGTTGGCGGGGGAGACAGTCAACTCAATACATAACCTCTTTTATGCGGTCAGTTCGGGCGATTTTGGGGCTGTTTTGGCGACGATTTTGGCATTTATCTATTGAATTACTGACGACATAACCTTATGGAGTCTCGTCCTCCGGCTCCTCGAATCCTTCCTCTGTATGGCAGGACTCTTCAATAGCCTCGTATTCAGCGTCGAGCACATCGGCTTCGATCATTTCGAGGAACAGCTTCTTGCGTTCCTGCTCCAGCGCCTTCGTATCCACAACAAGTTCGCGGCGATCATTCCATTCATCCGGCGAACGATTCTTGAGCCAGAACACAATGGCAGTTGGGTTCGGAGGCATATGTCTCTTTACTTTTTCAATCCGGGTGCGTTTTTTTCCATTTTTGTCCTCTTCTACAATCGTCTTGATTTCCTCGTATTCGTAACCCATTGCTGCTTTCAAAAGTGAATTTTCCACCCGAGAATTAGTAACAGACCGGCTCCAATCAATTAAGTTTTTCAGTACAGGATGCTTGTTTACATATTCGAACCAAGATGACGGTGCAATACCGATTCTTTCACATATTTGATCAATCGTAACACCGGCTTCGATCCATTTTTGAATGTCCGATAAATTGGGCAGTATGACCGTTTCCCATTTGGTTGGTCGCTCCATCATTTTTGCAAATTGAGGGTACTGCTTTCTGTATTCTCTCAATGTCCATGAGGTCATGTCCAAACGTGACGCAATCTCTTCATCGGTCAGGCCTTCTTTGACCCATTGCTTAATCTCATCCCAGCGTGGCAAAATAACTGTATCGTATAAGGTTATCCTTTTCTTATTCTCTTTTCCTTTCCTCATTACCACATCACCTCCAGTCAAACGAAAAAGGGAGAGCCGATAAATCAGCCATCCCTTCAATCATCACGCCATTTTAATCTTCCAACTCCGCTTCATAAAACAACTCAATATCTTCGATCACCTTTTGAATTTGCTCAACATCAGCCTTGGCTTCATCTTCCCCAAGCACGTTGACCTTCTCGGCTTGCATTCCCTTGAGGAACCGTATAACCATTTTCACTTTTGCCTTGCCCATAGGTTCACCCTTTCGGTTTAGTCAGCACATAATACCTCTGATCTTGTCGACTCAGCAACCACTTCTTGATACGGAATCTTCACGCCATCCCGAATCAAAAATACGCCGCTATCCCTGCCAACATGAGCGATATAGCGATTTACGATGACATCTGCATATTTGGGGTCAAGTTCCATCGTATAGCAAATCCGATCCGTTTCTTCACAAGCGATAAGCGTTGAGCCTGAACCGCCAAATGGATCGAGGACTATATCGCTAATTTTGCTTGAGTTTTTGATCGGGTAGGAGATGAGCGGAATCGGTTTCATAGTCGGATGGTATTCATTCCGAAACGGACGATCAAACTGCCAGAGTGTCGTCTGCTTTCGATCAGCATTCCAGTAATGCGCGGCTGTTGGTTTCCAACCGTATAGAATAGGTTCATGCTGCCAGTGATAATCTTGCCTTCCCATTACCATCGTTTGCTTCGTCCAAATACAACATTGTGCCAATTTGAATCCAGACTCGATAAACGCCTTCCTGAAATTCAAGCCTTCGCTATCAGCGTGGAAAACATATATACTCGCTCCGTCATCAGCGTTCTCATACATTCGACTATAAGCTGCCAATAGGAAATAATAAAACTGGTCATTATCCATCTTGTCATTTTCAATTTTCAGTGCATCTTTCGTCTTGCCGGTATAATCTACATTGTAGGGAGGATCGGTGACAATCAACCTTGCCTTCCTACCGTCCATCAACAACGCCATATCTTGCTCATTGGTCGAGTCTCCACAAAGCAGCCGATGCTTCCCCAACAACCACACATCACCTTTGCGTGTAAGCGGTTCATCCGGCAAAGCTTCGTCAACATCAAAATCATCTTCTTCATCCGGCTCATCACTCTTAATAAACTCATCCATCAATCGCTCCGCTTCAGAAAAATCAAAGCCAGTAAGTTCAATATTGTAATCCTCAGACTTCAATTCATCGAGTAGGGAGGAGAGAGCTTCAAAATCCCATTCACCTGTAATTTTATTAAGCGCAATGTTAAGTGCTTTTTCTTTCGTCTTGTCCACGTCAATTAGCACACAGTCCACTTCATCGTATCCGAGAGCCTTTAACACCTTAGCACGTTGATGGCCACCCACGATTGTATAATCCTGATTGACAATAATCGGTTCCACATAGCCAAATTCCGATATACTCTTCCGAATCTTCTCAAACTCAGCATCACCCGGTTTTAAATCCTTTCTTGGATTATACTCTGCATGTTTCAATTGATCGATTTTTACTTTTACAAATTGCAATGGATAGTCTCCTTTCAAAAAAGAGAACCCTGGTCGAATGATCAGAGTTCCCGTTGATAGTTGCCATTTTAAATTTTGGATGGTTTGAATCGATATTTACCTTGATGATTTTGAATATGAAAAAGGAAAAATTTCAAGTCGCTGTACAGGTTATGGCATTATTTGCGTAGGGAATCAGAGCTTCGATTTCCAAAAATATTATTTCCAATCCAATTCACCAGCCCTTCAAGTCCTTCACTTAAAACTTTCACAACAAAAACTACTACACAAAAACCATATAACCCAACACAGAATCGCAATGTTTCCTTTGCAAGCAATAGTAATAATTCCATCTTGTGTTCTCCTTTCAATATAAAAAAGAGAACCCTAGTCGAATGACCAAAGTTCCCTTACTAAATTAATTTTTAGTTGCATCAATTACATTCTTTATTGTTTTTTAGCCTTTCATAACAATTCGAGCATTTTGCATAATTCCGATTTTAGTTACAGAAAGTCAAAATCTGAAGGCTCTTTGGTTATGAAATAGGTTCATTTCCAAAAATGGGCATACCTGCAGAATTTTCGTTTTTCCGTTTTTAAGCAGCTATTTGCTTTTGCTTGCAAGCGGCGGCAAGGGCGGATATAAGTAGTACGATAGCGTTCAAATACTGATGTGTCGTCACTTTCTGGATGCCCCAGACATGCAGGTCATTCGCTGTGAGATACGATTTTAATCTGGAGTTGCAACGTTCCACACTTGTCCGTTCGTTGTATAGCTCCTTCCAGCGCTTCGTATCCCGATGCGGGCTGCTAAATCGCCGTAGGTCATCCTTTATGTCAATTTTGACCACCATGCCATAGTTGGAAGACGAGCATGCAGCCATGCCTAGCGGGCATTCGACTTTGCCTGTTGCGTGCGGGCAACGAAACTTCAAATCATCTCCGTCGGCTCCCCAATAGGTCATCGCGAATCCCATCGAGCAGCAAGGCGTTCCGTTCGATGTGAACCCGGCAGGCGGTTCCTTCTCGCCGCGTGGGTTAAGCGGAATGATCGCTTGCGCTCTCACATTGCGGGCAGCTTCGTACACTTTCAGTTGATCATAGCCCGCATCAAGCATGAAAAATCGCGTATTGGCTTTGGAGGCGATTTTTCGAATCAAACCAGGTGCCTTTTCGCCGTCGTTTACATGCGCCGGCGTGATCTCCAGCGCTAACGGCAGCTCGCTTTTCGTATCGACAGCAAGATGGAGCTTATAGCCGAACCAGGTGATCTTGTTGCCAAAAGAATCGAACTTCGCGCCCCAATTTGCATTGCCGGTTTGCTCGCTTTTGCGTTTGGGCTGCTTCTTTTCGTAAGCATGGATGGCGGCGCTGTCGATCGCCACGTGACTGCCGTCGATGACTCCGTCTTCCTGGCAGCGTTTGACCAAATCCTCAAACAGTTGCTGAGCTAAGTTTTTCTTTGTAAGTTCGGCAAACACTCGGCTTAATGTGGAGACAGACGGTGCTTCACGATCAAGCGAAAGTCCGCATTGGTAGCGAAAACGAAGGTCGGTTTCCAAGCGATGATGCAGGGCGGTAAACGTATGAATGTGCTCAATTGGTGCCGCCAAAAGCGCCCGCAAAATACCTTCCCTGCAATGACCGTCAGCGCCTCGGGGTGAACGACTTCTTAGTTCCTTGGCGTAAGGACGAAGATCCAGCACACCAAAAAAGATCGGCAATCGCTCTTTGGATTGCATTTTTAGTAGTTCTTCGAAGGAAAACAGACTTTCTTGGAGAATATACAAGGTGACTTCCCCCCCTTGGGTTTTCTGGTTTGATCACTTGAAAACTTCTCCAAGTCGGGGTGAAGTCCCTTTTTTATGTTTGAAAATCCTTGCCTATCAAGGGCTTAGATTTATGCAAAATGCTCATTCAACAGAGTATCCAGTTCTTGACTTATCTCTAACACATCAGAACTGGTTAAAGAACCATACAATATATAGGTAGTAATCATTTTTTGGCGAAGTGATTCAATTTTGGACTCTAAGTCAACAATATCCAACAGTAGTACCCCAAATAAATGTCATTTTGGGGCTATTTTACTATTGTTCTTTTATCAACACAATTGCTTGTTTCAATATTTCGCAAATATGTCACATATCAGGAAATAAAAATGCCATCTGATAAAATGATCAGATAGATTATTTCCTTGCCCTCGGTTTTATATGTTTCTTCTTTCTAAGTAATCTTTTTAGCCAACTCTGACTCTTTCTCTCATGTAGAGTCTCATCAATTAACTTGAAAAGCAAGTTTTCTCTCATCTCATCTTTACGATCTAATTGGTGCAACTGTCTAAGTAGATTGTCATCCATTAGCATCACCTCATAGTACTATTGTACTACTTGATGCCGAATAATGTCAAAAAATGTCGGTGCTATCATACACAGATAATACGTTCGTATATTTGACTTCTACCGTATCTTTCTGCATGGAGTAAAGTGGAACGCCGTCTTGTATTATTGCCATCATTCATATCCACATATATTTCATATCTCGTCGAGTGACCAAAGTTCCCATAGATATTTGCCATTTTAAAAATTCGGCAATTTGAATCGATATTTAACTTGATGATTTTATAACTGAAATCAATAGCGTTGCATAAACATTGCTTTTCTATCGTTTATAGAATTTTCTGAAAACGGACCTGCCGCCGTATAGGCTAAAAAGTTAAGGGGGCTATGCATGCAAGGCAGTCATTGTCCATTTGGTAATATATAGGATTTCAAGGTGCTGATTACCTTTTCTTGCTTTGCGTTGCCTTAGCTCTTCACGACCTTCTGCCGACCTTTCGAAGTGCGTGCTGGTTTTCGAAATACAGCCGCTTTAAAAACTTCCCACGACTTGGTGAGATTCGATTTTAGTAGTCGGCTTAGATCAAGCAGCGACTTAGTTGTCGAGAGCTCCAGTTTCATCAGGAGCAGAAGGCAGTAACTAATCAGGCAAATCAGGATCTGGTTCCATACGGCGTTTTCATCTTCACCGTAGAATCGCGTCAACTTCAGATGCTGCTTCAACCATCGGAAGAAGGTTTCAATCTTCCAGCGATTGCGGTACAAGTCGCCGATTTCTTCAGCGGTCAGATCGAATCGGTTCGTTATGATTCGGATGGGATTTCCTTTTAAATCGACGGTTTCGATGAGGCGAAGAACATGCTTCATCTGTTTGGCCCCTTTGCCGATCTTCACCATGCGATCCCGAGTCATGACCGAGCCTTCCGCTGTTGGAAATTCATCCATCACTTCGACAATAGCATTGTCTTTCAACCGAGTAACGAAGAAGACTCCATCCCAGCAGTACTGGTCGTATTTCTCGTAGTCCACGTAGCCGCGGTCAAATACATAAGTAGCGCCGGTTTCATCGATGAGCGCATCCATTTGGGTGCGATCTGACGGCTTGGCCGGAGTGAGCACGGCCTTCTCCGGATAGACCGTATCCGGATCACAGAAGGTCACGCGTAAGTGGAGTTTCACGCCGGCTTTCGTTTTCCGGTACGTTGCCCACTTGTACTTGCTAAGACACAGACTCATGGTCGTGGAATCCAGCAGTTTAACCGTACCGACTCGCCCAGCGGCAGGCGTGCGAATGCGAGTGACCTGAGCGACCAGATCGACAAATAGCTGCTGTAAAAGTTCCGGCGACAGCTTGTTGTTCTTCCTGGAAAGCTGCGAAATACTGATGGAGGTGATGCCGAGTTCTTTCTGGAAGGCTTCGTTATTCTCAATTTCGGTGACAATGTCCCGCAAAGCCTTGCGCTGATTCAGCTGAGCGTCCATGAAGATGAGAAGGTACGCTAGAGTGGTAAGCTTCTTCACATACTTGTCTTCGCCGGTTTCTGTGGTCCAGTCGGAAATTATTTTTGCATTTAAGGGTGCAACCCATTTACCAAATGACGAAAGTAGTGTATCCTTGTCCATGCGTGATCTCCTATGATTAGGGATTTGGACAGGACTACCTGCTACCCTAATTATGGAGATTTTTTCTTGCAATGGACGTCTTTAATTTAACATTTTTAGCACAATTTAGAATAACAGAGAAGGGTTCGAATTTAATGCAACGCTATTGATTAAAAATAAAAAACTGAAGGAATAAACCTCCAGTTACAATTTTACAGCAAAATTATTTGTTATTGTAGTATTTTGGAAAATGGTGTCGTTTGCTTATTCTTTCAATAAATCATTCAACCGCTCATATCCATTTTCAGTGAACAAATAATCATAATATCTATTTTCATCTTTTATTAAAACCCTGCAATGACCAATTAAACAGTTAGCATTCTTTTTAAATGTCATTGGTAAATCACCATAATATTTGGAATCAAGGCTGACGGAATAAAAGTCTTGTTTGTTCAGATGAATGGTACGAATAAAATTAAGGATATCGACCTGTATCCTTTCTTCAATTGTAAGAGCATTAAAATCTTTTTTCATCAGCTTTTTTAATTCGAGTTCGTTAAATTTCATTTTGAATTCCTTTACACCAGCCCATTCAATAAATCCCGCAACGCTACAATCTCTTCCTTCGACAAAGTGACACCCTTTCCCATTTTCTCATGCTCTGGTGACCATTCACGGATATCGAACTTCGGTTCACGGTCGTTCCAGCTTATGAGATTAAGTTCTTTTTTCCATCCTTTTGATGATTCGGATAGAATGCCAATGTGCTGGGTAATCGTGTATTTGATATCGGCCATCATGCCTACTCCTTTCATCATCATTCTGTGACTCAATATGTTGCCTTATTTTCAGCAGCCATTGAATGGTTATAGTTGTCCATATGTGAATCATACAAATTGTACTTCATTTGCAACTCAGCTTGTTTGATAACCAATTCAGTCGCATCTGGAATCTCATCCGGCGGGTACTTGTACCTCTTCAACATTCGCTTGATGAGAGAACGCATATTGGCTCGGGCGTCGTTGCGTTTGTACCAGTCCGGCGTCTTGTTTTCGTTGATCAACTTAATGAGTTCCTTCGCCATCTCCCGAAGCACATCCGATTGGTAATGCACTTTCACAAGTTCAGGCTTGGCAAGAGCATCATAGAAGGCTTGTTCTTCGGGTGACAACTGCATATCTATGCCTTCGTTAATCGAGGATTCGATTTCTTTGGCTATATCGATCATCTCGGTAATCAGGACATTGATATCTTCTGCTTGATTGTACCGTTCAACAATGTTCTTTAGCTTCTCGGAGAAAAACCCGGCACGCACGATATTGGTCTGCTCGAACCATTTGATTTTATCGTCGATCAGTTTCTTAAGAATGGCCGCAGCGACATTTTTTCGCTTCATCGCCATGATTTTTTGCAGGTTTTCAACCGAAAGAAGGCTTTTTTCTTTCTTTGCTGATATTGACACTACTTCATCGCCATCTTTAATGATCGCTTGTTCAATCATGGCGGTAATCTTTTTCTTGAATTCCTCGACATTCGGCATGCCGTCACGTTCCACTTTTACGATGAACGATTTAACCGCAATAAAGAAGCTGACCTGAACTCGCACAGTGAAATCCAGCGAAGTTGCACAGATATTGTAGGCGCTTTGCAGCCTTGCCACGTGCTTTAGAAATGTTTCCTTTGCTCTTTCCTTTAGGACATGCTCAACGCCGTCTTGAATCAATTCAAATCGATCCTTCGGTGTTGCATTCATATATGCGCTGAAATCGAAGCCGTGGAACATTCCTTCCAGAATCTCCACTTCGGTCATGAGAATTTCCTTGGCTTTTTCAATCTCAGGAATGCTGTTTCGGTCACGGTTGGTGTAGGTGTTGAGCGCCTCTTTGAGATATTTGCTCAGTCCGATATAATCAACGATCAATCCGGCTTGTTTGTTTTTGTAGACACGGTTTACTCTTGCAATAGCTTGCATCAGGTTGTGTTCTTTCATGATCTTGTCAATGTACATGGTATCAAGGCAGGGGACATCAAAGCCAGTCAGCCACATATCGACAACAATGGCGATTTTGAAGTCACTGTGTTCATCTTTAAACTGATTGGCGAGTGCTTGCCGATGCTGTTTATTGCCGACAATATCTCGCATCTCCTGTGTATCTTTATTGCTGTCGGTCATGACCAACCCGATATGTGGGGCAAGATGAGGTGCCTTCTCTTTGATCAACTGGTACACACGATAAGCAATCTTGCGAGAGTAGGCGACAATCATCGCTTTGCCTTTGAGCATATCTTTGCGTATTTCGTAGTGAGCGAGAATATCGTCTACAACTAGATTGAGGCGGTCTTCATCGCCAATGACTGCCTCCATTGTGACAAGATCTTTTTTCAGCTTCTCAATTTTCTCAGGAGTCAGTCCTTGCGCCTGAATGTTGGCGACCTCTTGGTCAATCTGATCGAGGATACCCTCATCAAGATGCACCTTAGCCAAGCGATTTTCATAATGCAGATCGACGGTTGCTCCGTCCAGCTTCGCTTGCGTCATGTCATACACGTCAATCAGTTCGCCGAATACACCGATGGTCGATTTATCGTTCGAGTTGATCGGCGTACCGGTAAAACCGATAAAAGTCGCATTCGGCAATGCGTCACGCAAATATTTGGCATAGCCATAAACAAGCTCGGCTTCGAGCGTTTTTTTGTCAATCTTGATATCGGGGTCGATGCCGTATTGGGAACGGTGCGCCTCGTCCGCAATGACGATGATGTCATGACGATTCGAGAGTAAGCCTGTTTCTTCGGTGAATTTCTGTATCGTCGTGAAAAAGATACCGCCAACAGAACGGTTCTCCAGCAATTCAATCAAGTTCTCCCGAGACTCGGCACGAACTGGCGCTTGGCGTAGGAAATCCGCTGCACTACTGAATGTGCCATGAATTTGCTCATCGAGGTCAATGCGATCCGTCACCACTACAATCGTGGGATTATTCAAATGATGAATCAGTCCGGCAGACAAAAAGACCATCGAAAAAGATTTCCCTGAGCCTTGCGTATGCCAAACGACACCGCCGCGCTTATCTCCATCAATCGCACGAATAACACTTTCAATGGCTTTTTTCATACCGAAATACTGATGATAACCTGCTATGATCTTGGCTTTGCCGCCAGCGAAGAAAGTAAAGTTGCGAATGATATCCAGCAATCGCTCTTTATGCAGCATGCCTTTGATCAGCGTACCGATCTGAGCAATATGCGGTTCATCGACAATAGGGGAATGAAGATCCACTTGCTTCCACTGCATGTAACGGTCGTAGTCAGCCGTAATGGAACCAAATCGCGCATTCACACCATCGCTGATGATGCTGAAGGCATTATAATGAAACAATGGCTTGATGATGTCCTGATACGTCTTGATCTGAAGATAGCCATCATGAATCGTCGCATCTTCCCGAACCGCTGATTTTAGCTCAATGACGACGAGCGGCAAGCCGTTTACAAACACAACAACGTCCGGTCGCTTCTCTGCTTTGTGAATGACTGTGAACTGGTTGATCGCCTTGAATGTGTTGTTGTGCGGATGGTCAAAGTCGATAACCTTCACAATGCAGGAGGGGATGTCCTCGCCGTAAACTTCAATACTTACACCTTCAATGAGATATTTGTAGAATTGTTGATTGGCAGCTACAAGACTAGCATCATCAATATATAAAAGTTTGCGAAGTGTAGCTTCAATTATTTCTTCGGGATGATCAGGATTCAGCATAAATAGTGCTTCGCGCAAGTCATCTTCCAGCACAACGGAATGATAGTCGCGCACGAAGTCATAGCCGTTCTGTATGGTATAGTTCAGATCGTCTTGCAACAGTTCGAGTACGACCGATTCTAGGCTATCTTCGGTAAACATGGAATCACCGCCAATCTATAGTTCAATTTCGGATACATCGATTTCTCCGGACATCAGTTTTGGGAGAAGGATATCGCGGAGAGAGGATAAATAATCGATTTGTTTTTCGTTATTTTTAATCTTATCATTGTGAATTTTGACGATCTCAGAGAACTGCTTTATTAAATTAGGTTCAGGTAACAGTGCAGGTATATTTTTGAGCACATTTCCTGAAACCTCTTTAAAGGTTGAACCAGTCGCCATATTTTCTATTGCTGAAAGATTTTCTTTTAAAAAACAATATACAAATTCAGTCCCTACTTCGTCATCCGGTATAATAGATTTGAATCCCTGATTAGTTGTTACTGAATTTCCAGCAATTGCAATATATCCAATAGGAGCTCTGGAAGTAAATAATACCGTACCCTCCGGCATTAATTTAGCTGCACTATTTTTGAGACCTGCTTCCGTAATATCACGAGATCCTCTATAAATAAATTTATTTTTATTCATGGATAGGTCTTTCGGGGTAATCCATGGAATTCCTAAGTCAGCATAAAACTCTTCTTTTGATGAAGAAGGTGTACCACCTCCAACAACTGTTCCAAGATTTGATACCGTTCCAACTCGCCATCCCCTTGGTATCTCTTTCCCAAGTTCCTCGCACCATTCCATCTCGCCGCCGCTAGACTTATAAGGTTCACCGTTCTCATTCGGGAACTCGAAATCAACAAACCATTGCTTGAAGATCACCTGAGCCATTTGCTCCAGAACTTTGTTCATGCGGTTGTTAAGTTCGATTTTGTCGTCGAGAGCGGAGAGGATGGATGCTATTTTTTGCTGGGTTGATTTATTTGGAATCTGGGTAACAATTTCTTTTAAGATTGATTGTGTAAGTAGCGGCTGAGAGCTACCTATTCTCATACTAGATAAATTCAAATTGATTAATTTATAATATAGAAATTTCCCTACATTATTATCTTTAGGTCTAGCGAGAATTGCATTATCTGAAATCCAACAAGGTTGATTCTCGTAGTATACATTTCCACAATAAGCTCCAACCCGACCGATAATAATATTTTCTCCTTCAGCATTACTTTGACTGCAATAATCCATAACACCATTTCCACCATAGACAGGAATTGAACCATCGTTTTTTGGTCGTTTCTTTCCATTAGAAAACTCTAATACAGCATCTAATGTCTGTTCTTTCCATCCATCAAAACTCATACCCGATAGCCCCCAGACTTTTCTTGATCTTCTCGTCCAACACAGAAGACTCAGACATCAAATCTGCAAGCTCGGAAACCAGCTTTTCCATCTTTTCCTCAAACGGCTCATCGTCCGTAATTTTTTTCACGCCTACATATCGACCGGGAGTGAGGACATTATCATGCTTCTGGATATCTGCCAGTGTAGCTGATTTGCAGAAACCCACTTCATCTTGATAGCCATCATTATTCAGCCACTTGTGGTACGTATCCGCAATAGTTTTGATTTCATTATCTTCAAGTTCACGCAGTTTACGACTGATCATCGTTCCTTTATCACGAGCGTCGATAAAGAGGACTTCGCCTTTCCGTTTCTTGCCGCGACGAAGGAACCACAAGCAAACGGGAATGCCTGTGGTAAAGAAGAGTTTATCCGGCAATGCCACAATGCAATCGACCAAATCTTCTTCGATGAATTTCGCCCGAATATTGCCTTCACCTGAAGTTTGGGACGACAAAGAACCGTTCGCCAGAACAACACCAGCGACACCTTTTGAAGGTTTCAATTTCGTGAGGATATGAGATAGCCAAGCATAGTTGGCGTTTCCTTTAGCCGGAATACCCCACTTCCAACGAGGGTCATTCAACAGGCTTTCTTGTCCCCAATCGCTGATGTTGAAAGGGGGATTGGCTAGAATATAATCAAATTTTTCATCTTTGAATTGATCGTCGTGAAATGTATCCGCATGAATTTTGCCAAGATTTGCTTCGATCCCACGAATGGCAAGGTTCATTGTTGCAAGTCTGCGAGTCTCCGCATTGAGTTCTTGACCATAGACGGATAACTTGTAGGCATTGCCGCCATGCGCTTTCACGAACTTCTGTGCCTGAACAAACATGCCGCCTGAACCGCAACATGGGTCATAGATTGTTCCTTCGTATGGTTCGATCATTTCGACAAGCAGTTTTACTACGCTGCTTGGCGTATAGAATTCGCCGCCGCCTTGCCCGAGCATGAATGCGAATTTGCCAAGGAAGTATTCATAGACACGACCGAGCGCGTCTTCTTCAATCAGCAAGGTATCAGCGTTTTCAAATACCATGACCACTTCGCCAACTCTGCGTTGGTCAACATCTGCGCCAGAATAAATCTTGGGCAGAACTCCGGCAAGCTTTTTGTTTTCTTTTTCAATCGCGATAAAGGCTTCATCAATGATTTGACCGATATTCGGCTTTGTTGCGTTTTCAATGATATGCTTCCAGCGAGCTTTCTCAGGTACATAAAATACATTGAAACGCTCGTATTCATCGCGGTCGTCTTCAAATCCGTCACCTTCTGCAACAAGTTCTTTGTAGCGCTGGTCGAAGCGATCAGAGATATACTTAAGAAAAATGATGCCAAGTACGACATCTTTATATTTGGAAGCGGCAATACTGCCTCTTAGTTTATCGGCTGCTGCCCATAGTTTGTCTTCTAAACTAGTAACAAGGTTCTCTTTTGCCATGATCATATTGCTCCTATCGTAATGTATAGTTCAATAGTCTTATTCCACAATCCAACGGAACTCCCTTTTTTCGACAGTCTCTCAACTATTATACACTATCAACGCGGCACATTCCTGTCAGCGAGTATATGTTCGTATGAAAAAACCTCCGCCACGTGTGAGGGGAGGTTAGCTAGACACGATTATCCAATAGTACACCATACTCTTTCAAATTGTCTGTTACCCTTTAGTTTAAGATCATTCTCAATTTGATTTAATATTTCATCTTCGTCTTGAAAACAGCGTTGCTCAGAGGACTTTTCTGTTTCGTCGTTGGTAATTGTCAATATTAATATTTCTTCAATAGATTGATCTGGGTCTTTCCTATTGTGTGCAAACCCGCCTTCACTAATTTTTATCCGATATTTCGGAAAGTCAGTGTGGCGGTATATTGTAGATTTTTTCGTTTCTTTAATCACTTGAAATCCCATGAGGAATCATCCTCCTTTGAAATACTAAGCTCACATTCTATCCAAGTATAGCATGTTTCATCTCGAATTTAAATCTCCCCTTATTCCCTCCGATATATCCTTACCACGCACTCCACATGCCCCGTATGCGGAAACATATCCACCGGCTGCACTTCCTTCACCTCATACAACTCCGCCAGCACCTTCAAATCCCGCGCCAGCGTCGACGGGTTGCAGGACACATACACCACCCGCTCCGGCTTCATCTGCAAAATCGTCGCGAGCAGCGCCTCGTCGCAGCCTTTGCGCGGCGGATCGACGACGATCACATCGGCGCGTATCCCCTGCTCCTTCCACGCCGGGATAACCACCTCGGCCGGCCCCGTCTCGAAGGTCACGTTCTCGATCCCGTTCAGCTCCGCATTCCGATTGGCATCCGCAATCGCTTCAGGCACGATTTCCACGCCGTACACATGGCGGGACTTCTGCGCCAAGAAAAGCGAGATCGTCCCGATCCCGCAGTAAGCGTCGATGACGGTCTCCATCCCCGTAGCCCCCGCGTACTCCAGCGTCTTGTTGTACAGCACCTCGGTCTGCGCCGGATTCACCTGATAAAAGGAGCGCGCGGAGATCGCAAAGCGGATCGGGCCGATCGTGTCATAGATGACGTCGCTCCCCCACAGTGTCACGGTCTTCTCGCCGAAAATCACATTGGTCCGGGCCGGATTGATATTTTGCACGATGCTCTTCACGCCCGGCAGCCGCGTGCGGATGGCTTCCATCAGCTTGTCCCGCTGCGGAATGTTCTCCTCTGTCGTCACCAGCACGACCATCACCTCACCGGTGCGGGCGCCTACCTTGACGACGACGTGCCGCAGCAGCCCGGAATGGCTCGCCTCATCGTAAGGACGGATGCACAGCTCCGACGCGATGGCTTTGACGGCGTTTACCGCCTCGTCACCTGCGGGATGCTGGATCAGGCATTCGTTCATATCGATAATCTCATGGGATTTCTCCGCGTAAAAGCCGCCCACCAGCGCGCCGTCCTGCTCGCCGATTGGCACCTGGGCCTTGTTGCGGTATCTCCACGGGTCGCTCATCCCCAGCGTCGGATGAACCGTGATCGCCTTATCTCCCTCGACGTCAAAGCCGCCGATGCGGCGCAGGTTGTCCTTGACGATCTGCTGCTTGTGGACGAGCTGCTCCTCATAGGCGAGATGCTGCAGCGAGCAGCCGCCGCAGCGGTCGTATAGCGGACAGGGCGGCAGCGCCCGGCTCGCACTCTGCTCCACGACTTCCGCCAGTCCGGCAAAGCCGAAATTCTTTTTGAGATGCTCGACACGGGCGCGGACGCGCTCACCGGGCAATGCTCCCGCCACAAACAGGGTGTAGCCCTCCACCCGTCCGACACCGGCTCCTTCGTGACTGAGGCCGGTGATCTCTATCTCTACGATTTGTCCCAGACGCACGGGCAAATCAAGCGGCTGTTTGGCAGCCGCCTGCGCTCCGCGTCGTTTCTTCGCTGTTTTCGCCACTCGTGTTACTCCTTTTTCTGTTGCCTGTATGGTATGCCAATGGTCTGGCTGCCCCGCTGCGCAGGGCGAATCCTTTTCCTCGGGTTCATTGTAATGCAAATTTGTGCCTGACCGCAAACCCCGCCTGTTCCCGTGGGGCAAGAGGCTGGGCTGGGGCCGCTTTGCCGACGGATCCGCCGACTTTTCTGTGGTCATCTGTCTGCCATCATATATCTGTGGCTACGGTTGCCCGACACTGCGGTCATATGTCTGCGTATACGGTTGCCCGACACTGCGGTCACATATCTGCGGCCATGTTTGCCCGACTCCCTCGCTCCCAAGCCGAGCCGCCTACGGCACAAACAGCTCCAATTGGCCCGGCAGCGCCTTGATTTCGCATGGCAGCTGACCGCCCAATTCTCCGTCCAGGTTGAGCTGCACCCTTTCCCCGCCCTGCGTGGTCGCTTTCAGATAATCCGTTTGGACGTACATGATCAAGGGGTCTTTTATATGCTCGCCTCGGATCGCCTGCGTAGCCAGTCGGATAATGTCGCCCAGATTGGCCTTTTTGACGACGATCAAATCCAGCTTGCCGTCGCTCAAATCTGCATTTGGCGCCAGTCGCTCGAAACCGCCTACCGAACGGCTGTTGGCGATCAGAAAGATCATGATTTCCTCGTCGATCAGCACCTCATTTTTGGTTTCCAGCCGCACGTGGATGGGATGCAGGGACGGGATCTTTTCCAGTCCCTTCACATAGTAGGCGAGCTGCCCCATGACGGTCTTCAGCTTGCTCGGCACCTCATACGTCAGGTTGGTCAGGGAGCCTCCTCCGGCAATATTGATAAAATACCGTTGATTTATCCGGCCGACGTCTACTTTTTTCTTTTTGCCCGCCGCGATGATCCGGCATGCCCTTTTTACCGAACGGGGGATACCGAGAGCCCGGGCCAAGTCATTGCTGGTGCCGCAGGGGATGATTCCGAGGGCGGGGCGGGCCTTTTTCTCCGCGATGCCGTTGACCACCTCGTAGATCGTGCCGTCCCCTCCCGCGGCGATGATGACGTCAAAACCGCGAGAAACTGCGCGGGACGCTTCTTCGGTCGCGTCGTGTTCGCCCCTGGTCGCGTAGCAGGATGCCTCGTATCCGGCCAATTCCAGTGAATCCAGGATTTCCGGCAGACGGCGCCGAACGATCTCCCGCCCCGAGGTGGGATTGTATATCAATCTGGCTCGTTTCAACGCTTTCCCTTCTTCCTCTTTACGCACTTTTCGTTCTCTCTACTCATCATATCCTGTATAGCCATTTTTGGGAATCGCTATGCCGGCGCCCGGCATGATAAGATAGGAAAAGATTCCCTGATGAACGAAATGGAGGTGCGTGAAGCTGCGTACAGTCATGGTGGGTGTGGATATCGGCGGCACCGCTATTAAAATGGCGCTGTTCACCACAGAGGGCAGCCTGCTCGTCAAGTCCCAGGACGCGACTCCCGTAGGGGACGGCGAGGACGGCATCGTGAAAAAAATAGGCGAGATGATGGATGGCCTGCTGGCCGCGCACGGGCTCCACCGGACAGACGCAGCCGGAATCGGCGTAGGCGTGCCCGGGACCGTAGACGCGAAAAACGGCGTTGTCCGCGAAGCCGTGAACCTCAACTGGCGAAGCCCGGTGCGGCTGCGGGACAAGCTGGCCGCACAGACCGGACTTTTGGTCGCGGTCGAGAATGATGCCAATACGGCGGCCCTCGGCGAAATGTGGCAGGGCGCCGGGCAGGGAGCGCGGGATATGGTGATGATCACCCTGGGAACGGGTGTCGGCGGAGGCATTATTCTCAATGGCCAGATCGTCGATGGAGTACATGGCATCGCCGGAGAGATCGGCCATATGTCCATGGCCCCCGAGGGCGGCCCCCTCTGCAACTGCGGCAAGACAGGCTGCCTGGAGACCTACGCCTCCGCGACAGGCATCATCCGGGCGGGGCAGGAGGCGGTCCGCGCGGGCACAAGCCCACTCCTCGCCGAGACGCTTGCCCGCACCGGGGAGATCCGGGCGCGGGATGTATGGGATGCAGCCGCAGCGGGCGACGCGGGGGCGCTGGCCATCGCGGACAGGGCAGGGCTCTACCTCGGCCTCGCCCTCTCCCATCTGACGCTGCTGTTGAATCCGGAGAAGCTGATTATCGGCGGAGGCATTGCCGCCGCCGGTGAATTCCTCTTTTCACGTGTACGCGAATCGTTTCACCGCTATGTGCCATTTCCCTATATCGCCGGCGCGACCGAGATCGTCCCCGCCGCTCTGGGAAATGACGCAGGCATGATCGGCGCCGCTTGGCTGATTCGTTCGCGGCTCACCTGATGACTCCGGCAAGCCGGGCCACCTGAAACCAGCAAAGAGGCACAGCCTTTTCTCCAAACAGAGAACGGCTGTGCCCGCTTGAACGAATTTGCGCTCCCCTTCCTACGCCTCCACGGAGTCCTCCGCCTGTTTCCCCTGGCTCCTCACAATCCATACAGCCCCCAGCAGCACCGCACAGCCGCCCAGGAGCTGGAGCATGCCCAATCTCTCCCCGAACAGCAAGGCGGAAAAGCCGATCGTCACCACCGGCTCCAACGTGCTTAATACCGAAGCCCGCGTGGAGCCGATCAGTTGAATGCCCCGGAACAAGCAAGCCATCGCCAGAATCGTGGAAAAGAGAACGATCCCTCCCAGCGCCAGCCAGCCTTGCATGCCGAAGCCGAAGTCAGGACCGCCGTCCCGCAGTGCCAGTCCAAAAGTCGAACAGGCCGCAAACAAAGAGACATAGGCGCTCGTGACATACGGCGAAAGCCCGCTGACGACGCGGTTGCCGACGATGAAGTAGATGGCGTAAAACGCCGCCGCGGCGAGAGCCAGAACAACGCCGAGCGGCTGCACCCCGTCGAACGAGAGGCCCAGCACCATCACCAGCCCCGCCAGCGACAGCAGAATCGCCCCGATCGTCTGCTTTCGCAGCGCCTCTTTATTGACGAAATAATTGAGCACGGTCACATAGACGGGAAACGTGTACAAGAGCAGTCCCGCCAGCGAGGCCGGAATGTATTGCACGGACGAGAAAAAGGAGAGAGACTGGAGCGTATACAAGACTCCGCCCAGGCAAAAGAGCGCAATCCCCTGCTTTTTCGTAATGCCCAGCGGTTCTCGTTTCAGAGCCATCCAGCCAAAGAAGAGCAGCGCCGCCAGCAGGAAGCGCAGAAACAACAGCGTGGAGACAGAGGCCCCTGCTCCGTAAGCGTATATCGCAAAAATAGACATGACGCCAAAGCCCGCTGCCGATAAAAACACGTAGAGCACCCCGGTATAGAGCTTGTTCATGGAAAAATCACCATCCTCTGGTACGATCTCGATCATCGCCCTGCCGTTTGCATGTCAATCTCATGCATGCAGGACATTGTCAGAACCACTGATCCCTACCCTTTGATCACGGCCCCTTCCCGGCGAAACAGCTTGGCGGACAACACCAGAATGCCGATCACATACAAGAGCGAGGTGCCCAGCCCCACACAGACATGCCAGGGTTGGATCGCCCCGTAAAACACCTCTTTGCACAAAGCGACACCGTTGAAGACGGGAATAAAATAATACCAATCGGGGATGTCCGTGGGATTGAGCGGCATCATCATGTAGGAGGGAATCATCGCCAGGACGACCACGCCTGTCATGTAGGTCTGCCCTTCCTTGAACGATTTGGCGACGGTGCTAAGCGTCAGCTCCAGCCCGGCGAACATCGCCGCCAGCAGGAGGATCGTCCCGGCCAGGACGATGAGCGAGCCCGGCTCCAGGATTCGCAGCGAAACCCCCGCCGCCTCCGCAAACGGCCCCATCCGATAGACAAACGACAGGGACAAGAGGGAAGCCGTCGCGCTGATACAGCTGATCACCATGACGGTCATCAGCTTGGCCGTCAGCAGTTGATTGGCGGAGATCGGCGCCGAGAGCAGCGATTCCAGCGTCCCCCGCTCCTTTTCACCTGCTACCAGATCGGTTGCCACGGCGATGCCGCCGGAAGCGAGCGACAGGACCAGCATCAACGGGATGATGCTGGCCAGCATGCCGCCCGTCTGCCGATCCTTTGACGCCGTATTGTCGAAGACCGTCTCGATCGGATAGATCGCCCGCGGGGACAAGCCCGCCTGGCGCAGCCGATTATTGACGATCTCGCTGCTGTACGCTGCAACCGCTTCTTCGATCACAGATTTGGCGTACACCGATTTCTGATTGGTGGAATCATAGGCCACTTGTACCTTTGCCGTGCCCCCGGCCTTCAACTGCTGGTCGAAGCCCGCGGGGATGGTGATAATCGCCCGCAGCTTCCCCTGCTCCAGCTCGCTTTCCGGCTGTGCAGCGGCGATCAGCTCGACGCCAGGCATCTTTTTCAGGTAGTCGATGAGGAGGGACTGGCCGCTGACCGCGATCGGTATATATGCGCGAGCTTCCTTTTCCACATGGGTGTAGGACATGGTCAATAAAAAAAAGACAAACGGAATAATGACAATCGGTATGAGGAATGTCCCGACCAAGGTCTTGCGGTCCCGCAGCAAATCGGTCAGCTCTTTGCGAAATACCGTCCAGACGATGTTATGCCCCACCGCCTCCTCCTCCTTCCACCATCGTCATGAAGATGTCATCCAGGTCGCTCATGCCGACCTTCCGGCGCAAATCCCCGACCGTCCCTGCGTAGCTGAGCTCTCCTTTGTGCATGATGGCGATCCGGTTGCACAGACGCTCGATTTCCCCCATATTGTGACTGGAAAAAAGGATCGTCTTTCCCTCCTCCTGCAGCCTGGCCACCATCCGGCGAAACAGGTTGGCTGCGGTTACATCCAAACCGGTCGTCGGCTCATCCAGCAGGATGACATCCGGGTCATGCACCAGTGTCCGGGCGATAGCCACCTTTTGCCTCATTCCCCGGGAAAATCCGCCGACCCTGCGATCCATGTATTCGCACATGTCCAGCATCTCGCTGAGCTGCTGGATCCGCCGCTCCAGCTCACCGTCGCGCAGACCGTAGAGCTTGCCAAAATAGGCGATATTCTCGCGGGCCGTCAATCTGCTGTATAGGCCGACATCTCCGCCGAACAGGATGCCGATTCGGCGGCGCACCTCTACCGGCTCCCTCTGTACGGAAAACCCGCGAATCCGGATGTCTCCCGATGTCGGCTGAAGGATGGTGGCCATCATCCGCATCGTCGTCGTTTTGCCTGCTCCGTTTTCTCCGACGAGGCCGTATACCTCGCCTTCTTCGACAAAAAAGGAAACATCCTCGACTGCCGTCAGCTTGCCGAAGCGCTTGCTGACCCGCTCAACTTCAATCATGGGCATCCCTCTCTTTATTCCTTAAAAAAGGCTTCACACTATGAAGCCCTCCTGATAGGCTATGCAACTTGTGGACCTGACTTCACTCTATCTTGGCGACCGGCCGCCACATTGCGCATAGAAAGAAAGATCTCGCTCCCGAAAGAGGAGATCCGTCCCGTATCGTCTATCTGCCCGAGATCGAATCAGAATCTTCCGAATCCTTTCGCCAGCTCTCTCCCCTGCTAGGATAGGGAGAGGTGCGGATATTTGGCTTTCAGTTGACCCAGTGAGAAGCCGTCAAACAATTTGACGAAGTCTTCCGTATCGTTGATGTAATGGCGATTTTCCCGCGTCTCGCCATGATGCTCCAGATAGAGCAGCCCCACCAGGCGATTGACCGGCACTCCTTCTGCTTCCTGATCGTAGATGCCCTCACTCGCCAGCACTTTTTCAAAATAGCGGACGTAGGTGACGGTCACTGTCTTTTGCTGCCCCTCTTTTTCATAGGTAACCAGCGAACGCTCAAACGTATCAGCCGGAGAACCACCCTTGCTCGGCGGCACGCTCTCCCCTGCTACGGACAGGATTTTCATGCTGATCAAAACCCCCTCTATACAATCTCCCTTCCATTATAGGGGAGCATTTCCATTCTTACAAACGAAACCGCCTCATCCGTTGAGACGCCGTGCCGGGTCCGTCTCTTCCCCCTGCAGGCGCTTCTGAAAGGTATGGCGCCAGTTGGCTGACAGCTCGGCTACCGCCAGGATGCCCTTCACCGCCTCCAGATCACCCTTGTCATGATGCATGATGCGATTCGCCTCGGCCACGGTGATGCCGGCGGCGTGGCGCTCGATCAGGGTCAACTCGCTGTCCGGCGACACATTCCCCTCCTGCAGGACGCGGAAGTAATAGCCGGTATAGCCCTTCTCCTGTACCCACAATGCCATCTCGGGCAGATCGTAGCGCTTCGCCAGCTTGTGGCAGGGCTGTCTGGGCTGGCTGACTTGCACAACGGCGTCCCCCAGCTGATAGATGTCGCCGATGCACACGTCTCTTTCGAGCAGGCCTGCAGTGGTGAGATTTTCACCGAAAGCCGCCGGCGGGAGCTTTCGATTCAGCCGCTCCTCCCAGTAGGCATAATGCTCGTGCGGGTATACGCAGACCGCTTTGTCCGGTCCGCCGTGGTGGACGAGATCCGCTTGACCGTCCCCGCTCAGATTCACATGGGAGAGATAAAGCGTCTCTGTCGTCGGCTGTTTGAAAATGCCTGTTTCCAATTCTTTTCCCCGGTAAGAAAAACGGACAGGCTTCCCTACGTTCAGTGAAACCAATCTGATTGGCGCATGACCCATATGGCAGTTTCCCTCCAGTTTCCTTCTATGACGAATTCTTCTACAATCATGTCAGATGGAAAAGCCGAAGTAAATGAAAAAAAAGTGTCTGTATCATGTCAGAATCGTGAGCGGTTGCCAGTCTATGTCATAGGTCAATCTGCAAAAGAGGTGTGTTCATTGCTGGATAAGTTCGTCCCGACAAAAGATGTGACAGAAGAGCAGGAAGATTGGCGATTGGTTGAAAAGGCGCGCACCGGAGACAGGGAAGCGTTTGGCGAATTGGTCAGGCGGCATCGGGCCAAGGTGTATGGATATGCCCGTTCTTTTGCCCCGGAGCCGTTTATGGCGGAGGATATTGTGCAGGAGGCGCTGATCCGAGCCTTTCTCCACCTTGGCACCCTGGTGGACAGCCGGCGTTTTTTGCCCTGGCTGCACCGGATCGTGCGCAATCAGGCGTATACGCGGCTGAAGGCTGCCCCTTTTGCCATGGAACAGGTCTTTTCCAGCTGGAGCGCGACGGGTGACGCCGAAGCGGACACCGACTGGGAGAGTCTCGACAGCATCCTCTACCGGCTGGGCAAACAGCAGGCACGGGCCGGGAGCGAGGAGTTCGCGTCGCCGGAAGAAGCCCTGATGCGCCGGGAGCTGCTGGAGACGATTACGCAGATGCTTCGCTGCCTGAATCCGAGGGAGCGGAAAATCGTCGAGTCTCATTTCTTCGATCACCTGTCGCCGCAAGAAATCGCCGAACTGTTCCGCATGTCGCAACCCAACGTCTATCAGATTCTCTCGCGTTCACGCAAAAAATTGGGGCAAGAGAGGATTCGTCTCGCGGTTGACCACTACATCTGCAACCGAAAGGATGAGGGATTGATGAAACAAGTGACGCTCAAAAAGCCGGAAGCCTTTTCCCAGCCTGTATGGACCACGGCCGCTGTGGCGATGTACGGACTGACCGAGTATACACAGCGCCGTTTTTCCATGCCGATGGTGATGGGCTTGACCGGCCATGCGTTTCGGATCAGCGTCGTTCCGGGCGATGTGCACATCGCAGGGCCGACCATGTTCGATTTTGCCCGATTGCTGCCGGAAGGGATGCGCAATCTCGGCTACGAGACCAAGGTGGTCAGCCAGTTTACGAGGGCAGAGCACGGTCCCAATGCCAACCAGGTCGCCCCGACTCTGCTTGCTCCGGGCGCGCGTGAAAAGAGAAAGCTGCCGGACAAACTGCCGGAAGCGCTGTCGCTGATCCACGAGGCAATCGACCGCGGGCAGGCGGTGCTCTGCTGGGATCTGTTTATCCCTGAATTCGGCCTGATCTACGGCTATGACACCGAAAAGCGCGAATTCCAGGCGGGAGACAACTGTGGGCATGACAAGCCGATTTCTTACGAACACCTCGGTCGCGGTCTCTTGGAGGATCTATTCGTCATGGCCATCGAGAAGCCGTTGGAGACAGATCAAAAAAGCATGCTGACGGGCGCACTCCAGACAATCCTGAAACATTACCGCGCGGAGGCGGAGGAAGCCGACTGTTCGTCCTGCGCCTACGGGCTGGCTGCGTACGATGCCTGGCGCCAGGCTTTTGAGCAAAAAAGCGTCGAACCAAACGGAAATGCCTACACGACCGCAGTCGCTCAGGATGCCCGCCGCCATGCTTCCCTGTTCTGGACAGAGATCGCCGAGACCTGGACAGACGCCTCCTTCGACTCGATCCGCCCGCTGGTGCGAGAGTCATCCCGGCTGTACGAGCAAATCGCCGATGAATTTGCCCTCCTGGCGAAGATGTTCCCCTTCCCCGCCGGCGGCCAGCCCAATGATCCGCCCCACGCCCAGGAAGCGATCGCGGCGATTGGCCGGATTCAGGAGAAAGAGCGAGACGCAGTCGCCTTGCTGGAAGAGATGCAAAAGAAGCTGCTGGCCTGAGGAGAAATGCCGCATCGCCGGGATTTGCCAAACAGAAAGCCCGCCTGCCAAATCATTTGGCAGCGCGGGCTCTTTTCATTTCTTAGAGGTTTTTCAATACGTCTTGAAGCAGCTTGTTTACCATCGGCGGGTTGGCCTTTCCGCGCGTCTGCTTCATCACCTGTCCGACGAAGAAGCCAATCGCCTTGTCGTTGCCGGCTTTGTAGTCAGCCACAGCTTGCGGGCTGTTGCTCACGACTTCCTGAACGATCTGAAGCAGAGCGCCCTCATCGCTGATCTGGACGAGGCCCTGCTCCTCTACGATCTTCTGCGGCTCCTTGCCGGTCTCCACCATCTCCTTGAAGACGGTTTTGGCGATCTTGGAGGAAATCGTGCCGTTCTCGATCAGCTTGATCATCTCGCCGAGACCGTGCGGCGTGATTTTTACATCCGCCAGCGTCAGGTTGCCGGCATTGAGATAGCCGAGCAGCTCGACCATCAGCCAGTTAGCCGCTGCTTTTGGATCGGCGCCTGTTTTGACCGTCTCGTCGAAGAAATCGGCGGTGTCTTTGGAGATGGTGATGACGCCCGCATCGCTCTCCGGCAGGCCGTATTCATTCACATAGCGGGCCCGGCGCGCATCCGGCAGCTCCGGAATCGATGCGCGGACAGCTTCGATCCACTCCTCGGATATTTGCATCCGCACCAGGTCCGGATCCGGGAAGTAGCGGTAGTCATGGGCTTCTTCCTTGGAGCGCATGGAAATGGTCTTTTTGTTGTTCTCATCCCAGCGGCGGGTTTCCTGCACGATTTTGCCGCCGGAGGTGACCACTTCCTTCTGCCGCTCCACTTCATACTCCAGGGCGACCTGCACGTTGCGGAAGGAGTTCATGTTTTTCAGCTCGGTTTTGGTGCCGAACTCCGCTTGTCCTACGGGACGGATCGAGACGTTGGCATCGCAGCGCAGCGATCCTTGCTCCATGCGGACGTCGGATACGCCTGTGTACTGGATGATCGCCTTCAGCTTTTCCAGATACGCTCTGGCCTCTTCAGGCGAGCGCAGGTCCGGCTCGGAGACGATCTCGATCAGGGGCACGCCGACCCGGTTGAAGTCTACCAGGGAGTCGCCGCCAAAATCGCTGTGCGTCAGCTTGCCCGCATCCTCCTCCAGATGCAGACGGGTGATGCCGATGCGCTTGGTGACGCCGTTTACCTCGATATCGATCCAGCCGTTGTAGCCGATCGGCTGGTCGTACTGAGAGATTTGATACGCTTTGGGGGAATCGGGATAAAAGTAGTTTTTCCGGTCGAACTTGGTCTCGCGGGAAATTTCGCAGTTCAGCGCGAGCGCGGCTTTCATCGCGAATTCTACGGCCTGTTTGTTGGTCACAGGCAAAACGCCCGGATGCCCCAGACAAATCGGGCAGGTATGCGTATTCGGCGGCGCTCCGAACTCCGTCGGGCAACCGCAGAAGATTTTGCTATTCGTCGCCAGCTCGGCGTGAACTTCCAGGCCGATGACGGTTTCAAACTGGCTCATGCTCTTACCCCCTCACCCATTCCGGCTTGCGCTCGGAAAATCCGGCCGCCTGCTCATACGCATGGGCGACACGCAACACCGTGGATTCGTCAAACGCCTTCCCGACGATTTGCAGACCGATCGGCATGCCGTTTGCGGCAAAACCGCAAGGCACGCTGATGGCAGGCAGACCCGCCAGGTTCACCGGGACCGTGCAAATGTCCTCCAGGTACATTTTCACCGGATCATCCGTATTCTGCCCGATCTTGAAGGCCGTGGTCGGGGTGGTCGGATGCAGGATGACATCGAAGTTCGCAAAGACGTCATTGAAGTCCTGAATGATCAGCGTGCGGACCTGCTGCGCTTTTTTGTAGTAGGCATCGTAATAGCCGGACGACAGCGCGTAGGTGCCCAGCATGATGCGGCGCTTGACCTCTGGACCGAAGCCTTGGCTGCGGGACTCCTTGTACATCTCGATCAGATTGGCCGCATTGTCGGCGCGCACACCGTAGCGGACCCCGTCAAAGCGGGCCAGATTGGAGGACGCCTCCGAAGACGCCAGCAGGTAGTAGGCCGGCACGGCATATTCTGTATGCGGCATGGAGACCTCGCTCCAGGTAGCTCCCATGCTCTCCAGCTGTTTCAGCGCAGCCAGCACGGCATCGCGCACCTCGCTGTCGATGCCCTCGCCGATCAGCTCTTTGGGGACGCCAATGCGAAGCCCCTTCACGTCGCCTGTCAGGGCGGACAGGTAATCCGGCACCTCGACATTGGCAGACGTGGAGTCGTACTCGTCATAGCCGGCGATCGCCTGCAGCACATAGGCGGCGTCCTCCACATTTTTCGTGATCGGACCGATCTGGTCCAGCGAGGAGGCAAACGCCACCAGGCCAAAGCGGGATACGCGGCCATAGGTCGGCTTCAAGCCCACGACGCCGCAAAAAGCGGCCGGCTGACGGATCGATCCGCCGGTGTCCGAGCCGAGCGTAAAAAAGAAGTGACGGGACGCCATCGCAGCAGCGGAACCGCCGCTGGAACCGCCCGGCACATACTCCGTATTCCACGGGTTTTTGGTCGGGAAAAATCCGGAATTCTCATTGGAGCCGCCCATGGCGAACTCGTCCATGTTCAGCTTGGCGACGACGACCGCATCCGCTTCCTTCAGCTTTGCCGAGACAGTCGCATCGTAGATCGGATCGTAGTTGCTCAAGAATTTGCTTGCGCAGGTCGTGCGGATCCCATGAGTGACGATATTGTCCTTGAGGCCGACAGGCAGTCCGTACAACAGCCCCAATTCCTCGCCCGCCGCGGCCAGACGCTCGTCCAGCTCCTTTGCTTTGGAAAGCGCCCCTTCTTCATCCACATGCAGGACGGATTTGATCTCCTCGTCACGCTCCTTGATGCTGGTGATGGATGCTTGCACCAGATCGGATACGGACAGCTCTTTTTTGCGCAGCGCGCCATGTATTTCCGATAATCGCTTGTCAAATAGCGACACGTAGGTGTCCTCCCTTCCTCTGCTTCCGCTTCTTGCAAAATGAGCACGCTCTCCTTGCTCTCCTTCCCACAACGAGAGCAGCGCCCCAATTCAAATGGCCCGATCCCTTATTCAAAAACGGCAGGCACCTTAAACTGTCCTTCGTCGTGCTCAGGCGCATTTTTCAGCGCTTCTTCATTAGAGAGGCTCGGACGATTTGCGTCTTCGCGCATCACGTTCTTCACGTCGGTTGCGTGGCTCGTCGGAGCGACATGGGACGTATCCAGCTCGCTCAGTTTGGCGGCGAATTGCAGGATCGCATTCAAATCCTTGGTGTAGCGCTCCGCTTCCTCTTCGGTCAGCTGCAAGCGAGCCAGGTCGGCGACATGCTCCACTTCCTTGCGGGTAATTCCACTCATGCTTCCACCTCCGAATCTATCACATAATTTTGATCTTACTTGAAAAGAACCAGTTCAGTCAATTTTCACGAGGATTTCTACCCGAATAAACAAAGATCTTGATTGGCCAAGATTTTTCGATAGGTTTCGCCGCATGAAAAAGAGAGGCTCCTCGCCCCTCTGGTACATTTCCTATTTGACTTGCGCCAGCTTTTGGCCCATCAATACCGAACTGCCAATCTTGACATCCTCGGCCCACTCCAGCTGCTTGGATTCGAACAATAAGATCACCGTCGATCCAAACTCGAACCAGCCCAGTTCGTCCCCCTTTTGATAGTAGGGGGTTCCAGGGATGCTCTCGCTCATCCTGCGGCCCCGCTTTACATTGGTCGTCGCCCGGTTGTACATCACTTTGACGCTGCCGACAAACAGCGCGCCTACCTTTACGACAGCGACACAGCCCAGCTCCTTGGTTTCGACCTGCGTCACAAGCCGCTCATTGCGGGCGAACAGCTTATCGACGTTCTCGATGCCCAGTTGATTGACGGGGTACAGTCTCCCCGGTACGTAGGTGTATCGGGTCAGCCTTCCCTCCACCGGCATGTGAATCCGGTGGTAATCGCGGGGACTTAAATAAATCGTGATAAATTTCCCCCCGTAGAACCGCTGTGCGATTTCCTCGTTCTCTCCCAAGAGATCCGTCAGGCTGTACTGTTTGCCTTTGGCCTGAATCAGCGTACCCTCATGGATATCTCCCATTTGCGATACGGTGCCGTCGACGGGACTTGCGACCACATCATCGCCGGGAGCGATCGGGCGTACGCCCGGTTTCAATCTGCGGGCAAAGAACTCCTTGAGCGTGCGGTATTCACGAACAGGCTTTTCAATGATCGTAGGGTCGATGTTGTAGTGGCGAATATAATGGCGGATCGCAAGCCGGCTGAATCGAGACGCCGTGATCTTGCCCATGGTGCGGGACATCACGTTCTGCGGCAGACGATGAATCAATCCGGGAAGGAGTTTCTTGTTCATAAACATCCCCTTGTTCTTTCCGTTCAAAATCTACCCATACTGTACCATCTTCTGGTGCCGACAGTAAACCCCACTCCGACCATGGTCTCATCATTTTCTTGCTCATCATTTGCTATACTAAGAAGGTCATACCAGCATGACTAACAGGAGAGACCATGATGAGACCGTTCGATGTCGAGAACCTGATCAATAAATACGGAGATGTCGTATCCTCCTTTTTTCAATATATGCCCGATATGGTCTTTCTCATGTCGGTTGAGGAAGGTACACGTTTTCGCTATGTCCTGATGAACCCATCCGCCATGCAAGCATCCGGACTTACAGAAGCAGCTTACGGCAAGCTGATCGAGGAAGTGAATCTCCCGGAAAAAGCGGAGAACCTCAATAGCATGTACCGAAAAGCTATCAAGGAAGGCAAACCCTGTTACCACACCAATTACGGCGAAGTGATCGGGGAATCCCTGCTGACGCCAATCTACAACAGCGAGGGTGTCTGTACGCATGTCCTGACGGTGGCTCGCGACATCACCGAACGGAAGCTGCTGGAAGACAAGCTCGAATACCTGGCGTACCACGACGTTCTGACAGGACTGCCCAACCGGCGGCTGCTGCAGGATCGGATGAAGCAGGCGATGTCCCAGGCGAGGCGGACAGGCTCTCTGGCGGCTGTCCTCTACCTGGATTGCGACTATTTTAAGGATATCAACGATACGTGGGGGCATGAAGTGGGAGATGAGTTCCTCCGCAGCCTGGCCAAGCGGCTCTCCTCCTGTGTGCGGGATAACGATACCGTGGCCAGGCTGGGTGGAGATGAGTTCGTGCTGCTGCTCACCGCGCTGGAGTCACCCGAGGAAGCCTCCAAGGTGGCCAAGCGCGTGCTTGCGACTCTGCAAAAGCCGTGGGAGATCGGACAACACCATTTTAGCCTGACGATGAGCATCGGCATTGCCCTCTATCCAAAAGACGGTGCGGATTCCGCCTCTCTGCTGCGAAACGCCGATGCCGCCCTGTACCAATCCAAAAAGTCCGGCCGCAATCAATACCGCTTTTACTCGCCTACGGAATAATCCAAAAAAACAGCAGGAGAGACAGCGCAGAGAAGAAAAAGCTGACCAGATACAAAATGACGACGGTTTGCCTGGCGGTCAAGCCCCGCGACATCAACCGGTGATGAACATGGCGGCGGTCAGCCTGGTACATCGGCGAGCCGGCCAGCATCCTGCTGATCATCACCTGGAGCGTGTCCATCACGGGCAGGCCCAATGCGAGGACGGTTACCACCAGGGTTATCAGGGTAGCCCCCTTCATCGCTCCCTCCAGCGAGACAAGCGCGAGGGCATATCCGAGAAACATGGAGCCCATGTCCCCCATAAACACCTCCGCCGGAAAAAAGTTAAACCGCAAGAACGCCAGTGCAGCTCCGGCCAGTACGATGGCGATCAGGGCGGTCAGTCCCTGTCCTTTTACGTACGCCAGGAAAAACAGGGTGATCGCGGAAAAGACGGTTGCCCCCGCAGCAAGTCCGTCCACGCCATCCAAAAAATTGATCATATTGATCAGGCCGGCGATCCAGATAATCGTCGCCAAGCATGATAGCCAGTCGGGGAAGAGATAATAGTCCCCGCCGTCCCCACCCAGCCACGACAACCCGATCCCGCGAAAACGAAATCCGCATGCAAACGCAAGGAGACCCGCCAGTATCTGCATCAACAGCTTGGGAAGGACCGGAAAGTCTTTTTTCCTCGCTTTGAAAGCATCGTCCGCCCAGCCGACCGCCATCAAAAGCAAGCTCCCCCCCAGCAAAACAGCCACCAATTTTTGCACCCCTGCAAAGAAAATAGACACGACGGCCACACCCGCGAACATAGCCAGTCCGCCGGAGAGAGGCATCGGCCTCGCATGCCCCTTCCTTCCTCTGGGGACATCCAGCAGCTTGGTTTTCCACGCCAGCCTCCTCGCTGCCGGCATAAAGAGCAAGACGAGAAAAAAAGCCGATAAACCCGGCACCAAATAGGAGAGCATCCCTCTCACCCGCCTTTGACTGCTTTTCTATAGTGTGAACAATAGCGGGGAGAAAATCGCGGATCGTGCACCTTGCAGCCGAAGGTAAAAAAAGCCACCTGGAATCCAGGCGGCTTTTTCTGTCTTACTGTTGTGCAGTGGCTTACAGTTTTTCAGAAACCAGTTTTGCTTGGGTGAACAGCAGCAGATAGTCTGGTCCGCCCGCTTTGGAGTCGGTACCGGACATGTTAAAGCCGCCGAACGGATGGACGCCGACCAGAGCGCCTGTACATTTGCGGTTGAAGTACAGGTTGCCCACGTGGAATTCCATGCGCGCCTTTTCCAGATGCGCACGGTTGCGGCTGAATACGGAACCGGTCAAGCCGTACTCCGTGTTGTTGGCAATTTCCAGTGCATGATCGAAGTCTTTGGCTTTGCAGAAACCGACGACAGGGCCAAAGATTTCTTCTTGCATCAGGCGAGCTTGCGGGTCCAGATCAGCAAATACAGTCGGCATGACGTAGTAGCCATTGTCCGGGCCTTTTTCGCCGCCAACCATCAGCTTGCCTTCTTTCTTTCCGATCTCGATGTATTCGAGAATTTTCTTTTGCGCTTTATCGTCAACGACAGGACCTGTGTAGAATTCCGGATTCACCACATCGCCCACGGTCAGCTGCTTGGTCAGTTCTACTACGCGGTTCAGCACTTGATCGTACACATCCTGGTGAACGATCGCACGGGAGCAAGCGGAGCATTTTTGACCGGAGAAGCCGAATGCGGAAGCCACGATCGCTTGCGCAGCCGCTTCCAGATCGCAGTCATTGTCGACGATGATGGAGTCTTTTCCGCCCATCTCGGCAACCAGGCGCTTCATCCATTTTTGGCCCGGACGATGCTTGGCAGCCAGCTCATTGATGCGCAGGCCCACATCGCGGGAACCGGTGAAGCTGATGAAGCGGGTTTGCGTATGCTCAACCAGGTAGTCCCCGATTTCGCCGCCGGAGCCTGGCACGAAGTTGACGACGCCTGCTGGTACACCCGCGTCTTCCAGGATTTCCATGAATTTCGCAGCGATGACCGGCGTGGTGGAAGCAGGCTTCAGTACTACGGTATTCCCTGCCACCAGCGCCGCAGTAGTCATCCCGACCATGATCGCGAGCGGGAAGTTCCACGGAGGAATCACGACGCCTACGCCCAGCGGAACATAGTACAGCTCATTGTCCTCGTCCGGGATGCGCGTCAGCGGATGGCGATCTGCCAATTTGTCCATCTGACGGCCGTAGTATTCCATGAAGTCGATTGCTTCTGCCGTATCGGCATCCGCTTCGGACCAGCTTTTTCCTGCTTCTTTTACCAGCCAAGCCGAGAATTCATGCTTGCGGCGGCGCAGGATGGCAGCCGCTTTGTAGAGATAGCGGGAACGAGCCTGCGGCGGCACTGCTTTCCAGGTCTCAAAGGTTTGCGCAGCAGCTTGGATCGCCTTTTCGGCCAGATCCTTGTCAGCCTGCGAAACAATCCCGACCACTTGCTCGATATTGGAAGGATTGATGGAGCGGGATTTCTTCTCGGTTTTGATGCGTTCGCCACCGATGATGAGATCGTATTCGCGTCCCAGTTCGCTCTCTACTTTGGCAAGAGCTTCTTCAAACGCTTTTCTATTCTCCGGCAAGCTAAAATTGGTAAATGGTTCGTTTTTGAATTCCACTTGCATGTGGCAAAACCTCCCTATCGTTTTCTTCCATACTTCTCATCCAAATTTATATGCAAGGATCATACCAATTTGGCTGGATGGCAGGGATTCTTGTTCCCGGGTTAGTGTTTGCATTTTTCGCGGAAAACAACAGCATTTCATTGGGGTGTGTATTTTGGACACTTTTGTTTATCGATGCGCAAAACTTGAACGAAAGTGTCTAACTTGATTATGGAATCGAGGTACGGGGCCGCGGGGGGAAGAATCATGTTTCCCTGCTCTGCTCCGGGCTCCACCTGCGAAGAAGCGGGGACTGTCCGCTCCGGAGCGATTCGCGGGGGTACGCAAAAGCCGTATCGCTCCGCTGTCCATTCAGAGGTTGCGCCCCTGTATCCCGCGAATCACTCCTCCGCTGGGCAGGCTTCACAGTCGCGCCGCAGGGAAACATGATTCTTCGCGGAGCCGTTGCTGGAAAGATTCGTTCTCCGTGGCTGTTGGCAATCACGGTTTTTATCCCGTATTTAGAATATGGGTTAGGCGCTTTGTCCCGTGGAAGAAGCATGTTCCCATGCGCAGCGACTTTGCGGAGCCCTACTCAGCTCCGCAGCGGTTTGCGGGAAAAAGGGCTGCAACGTGGGATGACCTCGAAGCCGATCTCCTTTTGCAGACCCCCGCAAACCGCTGCGGAGCGGCCAGTCAATCACCCTGGCAGGGCGGAGAACGGAGCTTAGCATGGGAACATGCTTCTTCCTGGCCCCAGCCCCTTTCCCCCACCCTCTTGTTAAAAAGGAGAAACGCCCTGTCAAACAAACTACACCGTTGCCTGACAGGACGTTCTCTTATACGAGCTATTTTCTGTAAATGTGCATATACGGCTCGCCATTAGCCGGGCGGATGTAGATGCCGAGCGGCTGATTGATGGTCTGTACGTAGAGATTGACATGGACGCTTTTTTCAAAGGCCTGTTCGATCCCGGCGGCGGCAAATTGCGTAAACTGCAGCACTTCCGTGCGGGAATCGTATTCGGCGGTCGCCGTGATCGTCATCTCCGTCAGCTTGCCTCCCATAAAGCGGCCCACTCCGGTGATGCCGATGTATTCCTTGAAGGCGGATTGGATATGCCGCTTCAGCTTGTCATACTGCAAGGATTGCTGCGGGTAGGCTTTCTCTGCTTCTCCGCTGGGGAACAGGAAAAACGCTTCATCGATCGGCACCCATTTGGAAACCGACGCTTCATTCGCATTGACCGTCCCGGACATGATAAAGCGGCCCGGCACGAGCGAAGAGTTGGGCTCCGGCACCTGGTACAGCGCCACGACGATGGGAACCTCCGTCGAGTTGGCCCGAACCGATTGCACGATTTTGGCGGCCAGCTGCTGGCCCTTGGCACGCAGCTCGTCGATGGTGTAGATCTTATTCTGTCCGGTCGCGTCCTGATACTCCGGCGTCAGCGAGAGGCCCAGCACCATCCCGGCGAGCTGCTGATCGTCTTTTCGCAGATAATCATGCTCCAGGACGTGCACGAGGCTGCTCGTCTTTTGCTTGCCGTTGGGGGCACCCGCTTTTTCCTCGGCAATCCAGTCCCGCACCTGGTCGCGCGTGATCAGCTGTCCCTCTTGAAACAGATAGTCGGCCGTCGGAAACGTCTCTCGCGCAATTTCCATCAGCCCCAGCTCCAAATGGCTGAAATCGATGCGGTAGCCCATTGAGGAGAGCATGCCGCGAGTCTGGTTTTGCTGGTACGGCTGTATGCTCCCGTAGTAGTCCTCCGATACCTCGACGACCGGCGACAGGGAAGGAATGGCGGGCTGTGTTTCGCCCTCCCCTTTTCCCCCCGGCAAAAGGGAGCAGCCGGCCGAAGCCACCGCCAGAGCCACTGTCAGCGGAATCACGTATTTCCATTGTTTTGCGTTCATCATCCATACTCCTTACAAGGTTGAAGGCACTGGGCTTTGCCATCAGGCGAGACAGCCCCTCGATTTCCTTAATTCCACTTCATCCACTTATCGCCTGAGAGGGCGTACACAAAGGCCGATTCGCCGATGCCCACCCATTTGTAGTCACCGGCGCCCGGAGCGATCACGATCAGCTTTTCCGGGGCTTTCGCGCGTAGCTCCTGCCACTCGCCATCCACCTTTTCCAAAATCCCCTGATCGGTCGCAACCGCCAATACACCGTTGGCCCGGTCCACGGTCAGCGAGTACACCTGCTGGCCGTGCGGCACCGCTTCGGTCTTCCATTGCCCCTCCTCATGATACAGGAGGCTAAACTGGGCCGCGACGTACAGACGATGCTCTACGGGGTCGTAGTCCATCGCGTAGACCTCCTGATCGAGCGGCAGCCACAGCTTCCACTCCTTGCCCGCATTGGAAGACTGATAGATCCCTTCCCCTGCTACAAACGCGAACAGACGGAGCTGTTCGCCCTCGCGAATCCCTGCAAAGCTGCGGATTTCAGCAGGTTGAGGCAGGCCTTTTCCCAGCCGGATCCACTTCTTTCCGCCGTCCTTGGAGGAGATGACGCCGCTTTGGCCTGCCGCAAAAATATGTTCCGGATTGTCCGGATCGACGAACCAGCCTGTCACGTCTTCCCGCTCCAGCTCCGGGGAGAGCGCGCCCCACAATCCTCCCCCGGCAGAGCTGTACAGCCCGGCATGTGTCCCTACCCAGATACGCTGGGCATCTGGCGTCATCGACAGATTGTGGACGACCTCCCCTTTTTGGAGAACATCCTGGTAGGTCAGATCACCCGGCGTAGCCGCAGCCGTGACCGGAGGCGGAACAGATGTGTTCCGCCCGCTTTCGCCGCACCCTGCCAAGAGCGCCCAGGTCATCATGATCATTCCCCATTGCAGCAAGCTTCTCATGCCCACTACACCCCTTCCCGTTCTCTTCCAAAGCCGGTTCAAGCCGTCTCTATTCTCTCTACTCCTGCTGCTCAAGCAATTGGCGAAAGCCTTCCTCATCCATGACGGCGACGCCCAGCTTCTCTGCTTTCTCCAGTTTGGAGCCTGCCTTTTCACCGGCGATGACGAGATCCGTTTTCTTGCTCACGCTGCCCGTCACTTTCCCCCCGAGCCGGGCGATGGCCTCTTCTGCCTCCGTCCTGGTCATCGTGGTCAGGGTGCCCGTGAGGACGATCGTCTTGCCGGAGAGCGGCAAATCGGCTCCACTCTCTACTCGAATGCCTTTATAACGCATATTGACGCCGGCGGCCTTCAGCCGCTCGATCACCGCTTGGGCCTGCGGCTGCTCGAAGTAGTTGACGATGCTGCTCGCCATCTTGGGCCCGATCTCGTCGATCTGCGTCAATTCTTCTTCTTTTGCTTGCATGATCGCGTCCATCTCGCCAAAATGCTCGGCGAGCACGCGCGCCGCCTTGGCCCCCACGAGCCGGATGCCAAGTCCAAACAACAGCTTCTCCAGGGAGTTCTCCTTGCTCGCTTCGATCGCGGCCAGGAGGTTGTCAACCGATTTTTCTCCCATGCGCTCCATCCCGAGCAGGATATCGCGCTGCTCATGCAGGTAGTACAGGTCAGCCACGCTGCGGATGATTTCGAATTGAAAGAGCTGGGCCACGACCTTTTCACCCAGGCCTTCGATATTCATCGCCCCGCGGGAGACAAAGTGAATGATCCCCTCGCGGATTTGGGCCGGACACATCGGATTGATGCAGCGAAGCGCTACCTCTTCGTCGAGGCGCACCAGCTCGCTGCCGCACTCTGGACAGTGTGTGGGCATCGCAAACGGCGTCTCGCTTCCGTCGCGCCGCTCCGGCAGGACTGCCACGATCTCGGGAATGATGTCTCCCGCTTTTCTGACCATGACGTGGTCGCCGATCATAATGCCTTTTTCCCGTATCATGTCTTCATTGTGAAGCGATGCCCGTTTGACGGTCGTCCCCGCCAGGCTGACCGGGTCCAGGATCGCCGTCGGCGTCACCGTGCCGGTGCGCCCCACGGACACTTCGATGCCGCGCAGCACCGTCACCGCTTCCTCTGCCGGAAACTTGTACGCCACCGCCCAGCGCGGGCTTTTGGCCGTAAAGCCCAGTTCCGCCTGCTGGCTGTAGCTGTCCACTTTGATGACGATGCCGTCGATGTCATAGGAGAGCTGCGGACGCTTCTCCACCCAACTGTTTACGAAGGAAATCACGTCCTCGATGCTGTCGAACGTCCGCCGCTCCTGATTAACCTTGAAGCCGAGCGACTCCAGCAGCTCCAGTCCTTCGCTGTGCGATTCCACAGCGATACCCTGCAGGTCGCCGATTGCGTAGATAAAGGTATCCAACTGGCGGGACGCGGCGATCTTGGGATCGAGCTGGCGCAGCGAGCCTGCGGCGGAGTTACGCGGGTTGGCAAACAGAGCCTCCCCCCGCTCTTCCCGCTCCTTGTTCAGTTTCTCAAAAGCAGGACGCGGCATGTACGCCTCTCCGCGCACTTCCAGCGTGAGCGGACGCTTCAGCCGGAGCGGAATGGAGCGGATCGTCCGCAGGTTTTGCGTGATGTCCTCGCCGACCTGTCCATCGCCCCGCGTCGCCCCTCTCACGAATATTCCGTTCTCATAGTGAAGGGAAATGGCCAAACCGTCAATCTTTAATTCGCAGACATAGCGCACTTCCTGATTGCCGACAGCCTGACGCACGCGCCGGTCAAAATCGCGCAGCTCTTCCTCGCCGAAGGCATTGCCCAGGCTGAGCATCGGCGTATGGTGGACCACCTTTTCAAACGCAGCCAAAGGGGCCCCGCCCACCCGCTGCGTCGGCGAATCGGGCGTGACCATGTCAGGAAAAAGATCCTCCAGATTTTGCAGCTCCCGCATGAGCTGATCGTACTCCTGGTCGGTAATTTCCGGACGGTCTTCTATATAATAGAGACGGTTGTGATGCTCGATTTGTTCCCGCAGTTCACTGATTCTGGCTTCTGCCGTCAATCGATCCATATCGTTCATCCTTTGCTATTCAGGTTATCCCCGCTCGATCGGAGCAAATTTGGCGAGCAGCTTCTTGATCCCGGTCGGGCTCGGAAAAGCGATGTCCAACTCTGTATCGTCCCCGGAGCCTTTTACCTTGACGACCGTACCGACTCCCCACTTGCCATGCTTCACCTTGTCTCCTACCTTCCAGTCGATGCCGGCACCGCCGCCGTGACCTTGCAGCTTGGCTGGAGCCGTCTGGGCCGGACGGGAAAAGGGAGAGGCCCCCGACGAGCCTGCAGCGACTGGGCGCTCGCCAAAAGCGGATCGGCCACTGCCCGCAGATTGGGCTCCGCCATAGGAGCGGCCAAAGCCATCCCGCTGGCCGTAGCCCCGCGCTCCAAAGGAGGCGCCCCCCTGCATCCCGCCGGAATCTTGGACCAGATTGCCCTCCAGCAGCTCGGCCGGAATCTCTTTCAGGAAGCGCGAGGGCGCATTCACATTGGTCCGCCCAAACAAGGTGCGCATCCGCGCTGAAGTGAGGTAGAGCCGTTCTTCGGCGCGTGTAATCCCCACGTAGGCGAGCCGCCGCTCCTCTTCCATCTCGGTGTTGTCAAACAAAGAACGGCTGTGCGGAAAGACGCCTTCCTCCATGCCGGCCAGAAAGACGACCGGGAACTCCAGCCCCTTGGCGCTGTGCAGCGTCATCAGGACGACCTGCCCCTCTGCCGATATCTCTTCCTCGGTCTGTCCGTCATCCGTCAGGGTGTCAATGTCGGCCACCAGCGCGAGATCGGTCAGGAAGGCCAGCAGGCTCTTGTCCTCGTTCTTCCGCTCGAACTCCTGGGTAACGGACAAAAGCTCCTCGATGTTTTCCAGGCGAGCTGCCGATTCCAGCGTCTTCTCTTCCTTCAGCATCTCGCGGTATCCGGTGCGCTTCAATACTTCCTCTACCAGCTCCGTCACCGAGAGATAGTCGGTCATCTGCATCAAATTGCTGATCAGATCGTGAAAGCCGAGGATGGCATTCGTCGTCCGGGCGGGCAAGCCCATGAATCCGGCTTCCTGAACGGCCCCGTAGAGGGTTTTCCCGTGCGCCAGCGCGTAGGCTTGCAGCTTTTCTACGGTAGTATCTCCGATATTGCGCTTGGGCACATTGATAATCCGGGTCAGGCTGATGTCGTCATCGGGATTGGAGATCACCCTGAGATAGGCCAGGATGTCCTTGATCTCTTTGCGATCGTAGAACTTCGTGCCGCCCACGATGGTATACGGAATATTGGACTTGATGAACACTTCCTCGATCACGCGGGACTGCGCATTCGTCCGGTAGAGGACGGCGAATTTGTCGTACCGCTTGTAGGCGGCCATTTGCTGGCGGATCGTCTCGACGATGAAGTACGCTTCGTCATGCTCGGAATCAGCCAGAAAACAGGTAATTTTCTCGCCGCCCGGATTCTCGGTCCAGAGCTTTTTCTCCTTGCGCATGACATTGTTCTGGATCACCTGATTGGCAGCCTGCAGAATCGTCTTCGTGGAGCGGTAATTCTGCTCCAGCTTGATGAGCTTGGCCTCCGGGTAGTCCTTTTCAAAGTTCAAGATAATCGAAATATCGGCTCCGCGCCATTTGTAGATGCTCTGGTCGGCATCGCCCACGCAGCAGACGTTGCGAGACCGGTCGGCCAGCATCGAGATCAGCATGTACTGGGCGCGGTTGGTGTCCTGATACTCGTCTACGTGGATGTAGCGGAATTTTTTCTGGTAGTATTCGAGCACTTCCGGCACTTCCTTAAACAGCCGGACGGTGGTCATGATCAGATCGTCAAAGTCAAGCGACTGGTTGTTCCGCAGCTTCTTCTGGTACAGCTCATACACTTTGGCGACCACCATGGAAAAGGCGTCGCCTGCGGTCTGTCCGTAGCGGAGCGGGTCGATCAATTCGTTTTTGGCACCGCTGATCGCAGCCAAAAGTCCGCGCGGCTCGTACTGCTTGGGATCGATGTTCAGCTCCTTCAAGCACTGCTTGACGACGGAGAGCTGATCCCCCGCATCCAGAATGGAAAAGCTCCGGTTAATCCCCAGACGGTCGATGTCTTTGCGCAGGATGCGGACACAGAGCGAGTGGAACGTGGAAATCCAGGCATCCTCCGCCGCTCGGCCGATGATGGCGGCCACGCGATTCTGCATCTCACGGGCAGCTTTGTTGGTAAAGGTAATCGCCAGGATGCTCCAGGGCGCCACCCGCTTTTCCTGGATCAGATAGGCGATCCGCTGGGTCAGCACCTTGGTCTTGCCGCTGCCGGCTCCGGCGAGGATCAGGACCGGCCCTTCCGTGGTGAGAACGGCTTCCCGCTGCTGCGGATTCAGTCCGGCTAAAATGCGATCAACTGTAGACATATGTAAACTTCCACCTTTCCTGCCTCTCAAAAAACGCTCCCGAACGAAAGCATATGTTCCTATTTTCTCACAGATCGCGGGAGAGTGCCAGTGCAAGCCGGTGTCTCAGAACTGGCAAACCAAGTAAACGATTGGCTGCAGGAGCCGGGTGGAAAAAGCAGAACGCCAACACAAAACCTTACTGCTGCGAACTGCCCGGCAAAAGCGGCTCATACATCATATAGGCGTGGTTTTCCGTGATAAACTCATCCCCGATATACGCGCCCTCCAGATCGTAGACGCGGCGGTACAGCAGATTGTGCCGCTCGTAGCCGCCCCATATCGCCGGGGTGATCCAATGCTCTTTTTCATAGACCTCGTAGCGTCTCGTCGGCGGAAGCTCCGCTCGCCACTCTCCGACGAGGTCGCTGTCCGTCAGCCAGAGACATAGCTGAAACGCCTGGTTCGTCCGATTGGCGATCTGCAGATCGAGGTAGTTGTAAAAGCAGGTGGCCCCGCTGCCAAAGGGCTGTGTCCGCCGCGAGTCCGGAAAGACGTCGTAGCTGTGCCGGTGGCGCTCTGTCACCGTCAGCGGCGTAAACAGCGTCATCCAGTAGATCAGGTTGGAGAGCTGACAGAGTCCGCCGCCGACGCCGGAGAGCACCCTCCCGTGCGAGAGCAGCATGCCTTCCAGGTATCCCTTTCGCCGGGTCGGCTTCCCGATCAGCTTCCAGTAGGAAAAGGTCTCCCCCGGACGAATCACGATGCCGTTGATCCGCTCGATAGCCAGCCGCAGATTGGTTACCTTGTTGTGCTGCATCCACATCTCCACATCTTTCAGCTGGCGCAGCAGCGGCGTCTGGTGCCGCTTGTGAAGATGCGGCAGCGGACTTGCGCTGCGCACGCTGGCAAAATGTCTTCCATTGACCACCCAGCTCGCGTACCGCTTCATGCGGTAATAGCTGATGCCCGCCGCCAGCCGCAAGCGTCCGCGCTTGATCGGTTTCACTTCCCTCTCCTCCTCCATGCCAGCCATCCCCCTGCGATGATCGCGGAAAGGATGAGTTTCACGACCGGATCGCTTTGCAACCCTTCCTTTATCAGCGCCGCCGCTTTTTGCCCGAACGTTGCGTCTTCCACAAAGTCGATGGTCACTCCCCAGCCGAACATGACGGGGATACTCGCCAGGACGTAAGTCAAAACGCTTATACTGAAAAAGACGAAAATGGCTTGCACAGGGTCACCCTCCTTTTCCACGCCAAAACATGTCAGTTCATCCCAGATTACCATATAACAAGCAAACAGGGAGTATGAGCCTTTTACCATCCGTGCGTCCTGCCCCAATAAAAAAGGCTGCCGATTCGTATCGACAGCCGTAATCCAGCCATAAGCGGAGGAGTCATACCCCGCTCCGCTTCTTCGCTTCTATTTCCTTTATACATGATCCCGCGGAATTTCACGCGTCCATGTCTTGGTAAAGACCTGGGTCTCTCCCTCGTATGCGGTCAGCTCATTTTTCAGATAAAACTGCTTCGCATCGGCCGACATGGTGCTGACGCTCTCCAGCCGCGTCTGCCACTCGCCGCGTCCGACGTGGAGCGTCCATTCGCAGCGGACCTGCGCGGACAGCGGATTGCCCTCCTCGATCGTGTAGATATTGCGGTTCACGCTGCCGTACTCGATGCCATTCGGCAGCAGGCGTCGCGCTCCCTCATCGGAGTAATCCTCCAGCGTCCAGACCCCGTTGATCAGGTCATGTCTCACCTCGCGAGTCCGTCTCTCCTCTCGCAAAATCTCCCGCTCCATCACAGCAGCTGTCTCCGGCATTCCGAAATCGGGCAGCTCGTCGTCGATGGCCTGCGGCGGCCGCACCGGCAGCGTCAGACGGGTCTTTTCTCCGGTGTACACCGTCAGCGTCACCGGTTCGGGAGACGGCCAGGCATGCGGCCAATAATTCGGCGAGAGAGCGACCTGCCAGCGATGGCCGGCGGGCAAGACGTGGCCAACCGCATTGAGGCGAACGCTTACCGTGTAACGCTCTCCCACCGCGAGAGGCGCCGGATGCTCGTGACTTTCGCGATGCGTCAGGTTCAGCATCCCCCAGCTTACCAGCGTCGAGGCTCCGTCCGGTGCGACGTCGCAGAGACGCACGGCCAACAGCGCGTTTGGACGATCCGCGGAAAGCTCTACCGTCACTTCGGGAAAGCCGAGAATTTCTACCGGTTCCTCCAGCGGCTCCGAAGTAAAGCAGACAGCCAGCCCATTCTCCAAGCGCTGATCCGATGCCAGATCGCCCGGCTGGCCGAACGGGCAGAAGACACCCGCATACAGGCCGTGTGCCTGCATGCTCGGCACGGCCACCTCCCGCTCGGAGGCAGGCGCTTTGCCAGAGAGGCTCTGATTTTCACCCAGCCACATATCGGTCGGCTGGATCGCCGGGGACGGCCAGGCGGTTTCGGCTACCCAGCGGCCCGGCCGCTCCGCATAATCCACCTGCGGCGGCACGCTATCCTGCATCCACGCCCGCAGCATCGGCTCCTCCATGATCCCGGTGTCGATGCCTTTCAGCCAATGATCCCACCAGCGGAGACATTCCTGCAAAAAGCCGATCGCCGGCCCTGGCACCGCTACCTCCGGGTACTCGTGGGCCCACGGTCCGATCAGACCCTTGCGCGGACCGGGCAAGCCCTCCAGCAAGCGCAGGATCGCATTGGTATAGCCGTCCGCCCAGCCGCCTACGGCAAAGACGGGAATTTCGATGTCGGCGTAGTTTTCGCACACGGAGCCGTGCTTCCAGTAGGCATCGCGCCGCTGATGGCTCATCCACTCCTCGACGAAAGGCGGCGTCTTCTCCAGCCGCTGCAGCCACGTCGACCGCCACTCGTCCCCGACGATCCGCGGATCAGCCGGACGCGCATTGTAGACCAGCATCGTGGAGGCCCACCAGAGCATGTCGGAAGCCAGCACGCAGCCCCCCAGATAATGGACATCATCCGCATAGCGGTCATCCGTCGAGCAGAGCGTAATGATCGTCTTCAGGGCAGGAGGACGGCGCGCCGCCACCTGCAGTCCGTTGAAGCCGCCCCATGACTTCCCGATCATCCCGACCGCGCCGGTGCACCAGGGCTGGGACGCGATCCATTCGATCACTTCAATCGCATCGTCCTGCTCCTGCGGCAGATACTCATCGTAGAGGATGCCGTCCGAATCGCCGCACCCCCGCATGTCGACGCGGATGCTGGCGTAGCCGTGACCCGCAAAATACGGGTGGCGAATCGAATCGCGCAGCGCGGTAAAGTCATTCTTGCGATAAGGGATGTACTCCAGGATCGCGGGCACCGGACTTTCGCCGGCATCCTCCGGGAGCCAGATGCGGGCAGCCAGCCGGGTCCCGTCGGACATCGGTATCCAGACGTGCTCTATCTCGCGAACCTTCCGTGGAAATTCGGTTTTGATCGACCGCTGTGACTCTCGAACATTAAAAACCAAGATGCATCCTCCTCATTCCTCATCAAACTTATGCGTGTATGCAATTACGAACTCTGTTTTTGACGCGATTCTTCATCTGCGACCACGAGGCTCTCCGACACCAGATGGGCCTGGTCCTTTTTCAGCCATTTGATCAGCGACATGGCCAGCAGCACATACATGATGATCACCGGTACAGATACGATGACAGTCGAGGTTTGGACGACCTGCAAGCCCCCGATCAAGAGGAGCGAGACGGCCAGCACGGCCTGCACCACACCCCACAGCAGCCTGTGCCAGCGGGCCGGTTCTTCTCTGCCCTTCAGTTCCTTGGTTGCGATGGCGGACAGGATATAGGTAGCGGAGTCGAGCGACGTCGCCAGGAAGATAAAGCCGAGCACCAGGAAAAACGGCAATACGATGTAGCTGAGCGGCAGAGATTTCAGAATGGCTACGACCGCAGCCTGTCCGCCCTGGTCATTGAGAATGTCCGAAACCGGCAGAATGCTGTTCATTTCCAGATGCAAGGCATAGCTGCCAAACACCGCGAAGTAGAGCCAGCCGCCCAAGGAGCCCCAGAGCAAAATGCCTCCGATCAGCTCGCGGATGGTGCGGCCCCGGGAAATCCGCGCCACAAACAGACCCATGAACGGAGAAGTCGCAGCGAACCATGCCCAGTAGAAGACTGTCCAGGATTGCGGGAAGCCGCCTTTTTCAATCGGATCGGTAAAGAAGCTCATCCGCGCGAAGTTTTGCAGCATCATGCCGAAGCTGTTGGTGAAATTGGACAAAATGAACAGCGTCGGCCCTACCAAAAAGGCGAAGATGACCAGTGCCAGCGCCATGTACACATTGAAGTCGCTCAGCTTTTGAATGCCTTTGTACAAGCCCATGTACGCGCTGGCGCAGTAGAGAATCGTCCAGATCACAATGATGATGATGCTCAGGAAAAGTCCTTGCTCGATTCCAAAAACTTCTCCAATAACCGAAGAGATCATCGGGACTCCCAGGCCAAGCGAGGTGCCCAGGCCGCCCACCAAACTCCAGATGACCAGGATGTCGATTACTTTCCCCAGCCAGCCGTCGGCGTGCTTGCCCAGCACACCGCTGCACGCGGTGCTGATTTTCAGCGATGGCTGTTTCCGCACGAAGAACGAATAGGCAATCGTGACCGTAGGAAGTGCATACAAAGCCCAGGCTGACAAGCCCCAGTGGAACATGCCATAGGTCAATGCCCACTCGGCGGCCTCAGGCGATTTCGGCTCAATGCCAAACGGCGGTCCGGCGTAGTAGTAAATCGGCTCCATCATGGACCAGTACATGATGCTGGTCCCCATCCCGGCACAAAACAGCATGGCGCCCCAGCTGAAGTTGGAGAACTCCGGCTGGTCGCCGGGTCCGCCGAGCTTGATCTTGCCATAGCGGCCAAATCCCAGCCAGATCAGGATGGCAAAGATGCCCGCCGTGAGGAACTGAAAGGCCCAGTCCAGCTTGTAGGTTATCGAGGTCAAGAGCTCACCCAGCACCGGCTCAATCGTTTGATGGTTGACGCCCAGATAAGCAGTGACAATCAATATAACTGCTAATGATGGCCAAAAAATCCATGGATCAATCTGCGGTTTGTTCATTCGGTTACCCCCAAAGATCGAAAATTTAAAAGTATTTAAAAAATAATCGTGATTATATTATCATGCTAGGTTATTTTCTCGCAATGGTTTATTTTTTGTGCCTTTCATAGTAAAATGAGAGGACTGTCAGCCGAACGGCTCCTCTGCACAAAACCGAGTGAAAGGTGATGTGATTTGAGTAAAAAGAAAGCGATCCAACTCAGCCGCATGTGGAAGTATTTTGTAGAGGCGACCGCCCAGATAATTCGGGAGGAAGGTATCGAGAACGTCACGATCCGCAAAATTGCCGATATCGCTGGTTACAACAGCGCTACGATTTATAACTACTTTAGCGAAATTTCCCATCTCGTCTTTTTTGCCTCGCTGAAATTCATGAAACAATACACCGAAGAGGTAGCCCAGGTATACAAAAGAAATGATCTGGCTCCCATGGAAAAGTACCTCCGGGCCTGGGAGCTGTTTTGCCAGCACTCCTTCCAAAACCCGAGCGTCTTTCATGCCGTTTTCATTGCCGATCTGGGCAGCCATCCGGAAGACTTGCTGAAGCATTACTACAGCGTCTACCCCTCCGAGATCATCGGCATTCCCGAAGAGATCAAACCGGTGATTCTCGAACATAACATCTCGAAGCGAGGACGGGTGATTCTGGAGTTTCTCGTCAAGGAAGGGCTCATGAAGGAAGAGAATGTAGATGCCATCAACGAGCTGACCATCATGATTTGGCAGGGGATGTTCACCACCTTCCTGAACAACCGCAGCACGTATGACCCCGAGGAAGCGACGCGAAAAATCATGCTCTACATTCGGGAAATTATGCGAAATGCCAATCATTTTTCATTTGCGGACGAGCCGCAGAGCGCCGACCTCTCCAGTTAAGCAAAAACAGCCAGCCGCCCACCCTCCATTGACGGTGTGCCGACTGGCTGTATCTCGTTTTGGATGATTAGCCGCGCAGGCGGTTTACCCAGAATCCGCCCTTCAACTGCTTCGGTTCAAAGGAAATGACAAAAGCCTTGGGAGCGATGCTGTAGATCAGCTTCCACAGCTTTTGCTCATTGCTCCGCTTGGTCAAGACCTGCATCACATGGCGATGGCCGTCTCTCCCCTCTGCCACCCACGAGGTTACCCCAAAGCCCTGTTCTCTCAATTTTATCTGCAAATCGCTGTTTACCGAATCGACGATCACCTGCAAAGTGACGTAACCGAGTGCCAGACGCTCCTCGATCTTGCTTCCCAGATAGACGCCCGTCCCCCATCCGAAGCAATAGGCTGCCAGATTGATCGGATTGTCCAGATTGTCCAGCACGATGGCCAAGCCCTTCAAGTAGACGAATACCTCCACCATCGCCAGCAAAGACGCGAGTACGCGATACCCCTTTATCACCATCAACATTCGCAGCGTAAAAAATGACACGTACAAAATGTTGATTCCGATGATGATCAAGATGATTTCATATCCCATGATTCTACCTCCACCCATAATGGATGCATGTTTATTTTTTAATCATGATTATAATATAATTCAACTTACTGGCAAAATCTATAATCGCGCCAACATAAATTTTTTCATAAAAAAATGATCAACACCGGTCTGGGACGATACGCAGTGTTGATCATCGGGTTGCAGATGAAACGAGATATCTACTTGTGCAAACGGCTCATTCGCCTGGCCGCTCCCTATCCACGGCTCCGCTTCGCAGCGTCCACGGTAGCAAGAGCGGCCTCTAGGTCTTCATAAATGACATTGCCGACGACGATCGTATCTGCGAGCGCCGCCATCTCCTCCGCCTGCGCTGCCGTGCGAATGCCGCCTCCGTAAAAGAGATGCGCTTCGCCCGCGCCGCTGCGGCAGGCCCGCACGATGTCCGGGTCGCCGTACATCCCGCTGTACTCCAGATAGACGATAGGCAGGCGGCAGATTTTCGCTGCTACCTGGGCATATGCCTTGGCCTCGGCCGGTCCTTCGATCGGGCGGGCGCGGGTGAGCTTGGCTACGCCTGCATCCGGATTGGCGATTAGATAGCCTTCCGTGATGATCTCGTCCCAATGGATGTACGATCCATAGGCCATCAGACCGCTCACGTGAGGGGTAAACAGCCAGTCCGCATCGCCTGCATTGATCACCAGCGGGACCAGATACGCATCGAAGCCAGGCACGACGGCCTCCAGCGAGGAGATCTCGAGAAGGGCCGGCACCGCAAAACGGCGGATACGGGACATCAGTTCCAGCGTATTGTCATAAGTCACGCCGTAGGTTCCGCCCACGATGATCGCATCCGTCCCCGATTCGCACAGGGCTTCCAGGGCGTCGTCATCGATGGTTTTGTCCGGATCCAGTTTGAAGGTATGACGCCAACTGCGATAGTCAATCAAGACGGTAAGCCTCCTGCCTATTTCCCGATCCGCTCAAGCGCCAGTTGGTATCCGTCATTGCCGTAGTTGAGGCAGCGCTTGACGCGCGAGATGGTCGCTGTGCTGGCTCCCGTCTCTGCTTCGATCTGATTATACGTAAAGCCTTTGCGCAGCATGCGCGCAACTTCCAGACGCTGTGCCAGCGACTGCATTTCATTCACGGTGCAGAGGTCGTCGAAGAAGCGGTAGCACTCCTCCATCGTCTCCAGGGAAAGCACGGCCTCGAACAGCTGCTCAATTCCTTTGCCTTTTAACTTTTCCAATTGCATCAGGATCACCCCATCGGCTCTTATAGGGAAATTTTCTTGAAGTTTTTTCGCTGTAAAATTTTCAAGCGTTAAAGCTAACAAGATAATCTTAGGTGAAACGCGGTCTCCCTGCAAGCCCTTTCTTTCTCTCTTTTATTCAAAATGGAGATATTTGGTCATCTCTGGCGCGTTTGGAACGATGGCTACCCAGGTGTTCCCCCGAAGCAGCGGCAATTCTTTGGTAAGCGCGGCATCTTCGTAGGCGCGGATCACACCGTTGCTCCGCTTCCATTTGATCTTTTTGGCCTTGCCCTGCTGGAACAGGTAGCCGTCCCCTGGTCCGACGACGTCCACTTGTCTGCGGCCCACATTATCCAGGACGCGGTGTCTGGATGCGATCACCAGCAGATTGGTGGCCGACAGCTGTTCGTTGGTCGTCAGATCGAGATGGGGTTTGCCTGCAGTGGTGCGCATGTATTTTTTCTGTTCCGGATCGTAGACGTACCCGGCTTTATTCAGGGGATGAAACGACAGATCGATTTTGGTTGCCGGCTCGCCTTCCGTGATGACGGCATCCTCCGGCAAGAACGGGAAATACGGCAATTCGCCTGTCATGCGGATGCCCTTGTCCAGCATCGCCTGTTCGATCAGCTCCGGCTTGGTATAGAGGTTGTGCGGGGCCACGCGGAATTTTTCCCGCCAGAAATATTTGCCGTTGGGGATTTCGTCCAAGTGGCTGTAATCGGAGCGGGCCAAGGTGCTCAAGGCATCAGGGCTGCCTCCTGCGTGCACCAGCATGGCGTCCAGACCTGCGCCAATCTGGATGAAATAGGGGCGTATGCTGCGAACCGGACCGATCACCTCGGGCTTTTGGCTGTGGAAAATCGCGAGAAAGCGGGTCATCTCCCCTTCTGACAGCACTTCGTACACCAGGTCTGCCTTGTTGAGGCCGGACTGAGGGCGGGCTTCCGGCGCGTTGTTGATCATGACCATGATCGGCCGCTGGTCCAGTCTCTCCTGACTGCCCAGGCCGGTAAAAGGTGCCGTATACGGGTATTGCGGCGGCTGTTCTGCCACAGGAGGGGTCTCGACGATGGGAGCGGGCGGCTGCTCGGGCTGCGGCATGGTGTCGGCAGGCTTGGGCGAGCAGGCTGCGAGCAGCGCCAAGGTTAGCAACATCAGAGTTCGGGTTATGCGTCTTTGCATGAAAGCGCTCCTTTCCGTTTTTCTTCCGCACCCTCTTTTTTTCTCTGAAAAGGAAAGAGAATCCTGCTTCCACATCTTTTCCACGATTCTCATACCCTGCTGCCACACATCCCCCGCTCGCGTGTGCTACAATTTACGTAAACACAGATGAAAAGCGAGGAATGCTGTATGCAAACGCCCTACCTCGTCTATCTGGTAGATGACGAAACCTCTCTTTTGGAGCTTTTGCAATCATATCTGCAAAACGCCGGCTTCCAGGTCCGCGCCTTTCGCAGCGGCGCGGAGGTGCTTCCCGTCCTGGAAGAGCCGGAGCAACCACATATATGGATACTGGACATCATGCTCCCGGACATCGACGGCTACGAGCTGCTCCGGCTGATCCGCAGCAAGTCGGACGTACCGATCGTCTTCATCTCGGCCCGGGATCAGGATATGGACAAAATCATCGGATTGGAGCTGGGTAGCGACGACTACCTGGCCAAGCCGTTTTTGCCCCGCGAGCTGGTCATCCGCGTACAGAAGCTGCTGCAGCGCACCTACGAAAAAGGCGGGATGCTCTCGCCCGCACCGGCTCCGTCCTCCTATCAGGATTGGGTGACGGTCGGGCCGTACCAGATCTCGGAAAAAGGACGGCAGGTTAAGGAAGGCGAGCAGCAGATCGAGCTGACCACTAAAGAGTTCGAGCTGATCGTCTATCTCCTCCACAATCAGGGATTGGCCCTGAACCGGGAGCAGATCCTGACCGCCATCTGGGGAGAAGATTACATCGGATCAGACCGGGCGGTGGATGATCTGGTGAAGCGCATTCGGAAAAAAATGCCCAAATTTCCGCTGGAAACAGTCTACGGATTTGGCTACAGGATGACCCGCACATGAACCGATTCCGCCTGAAAAACCTGCCGCTCTCCCGGCAGATCCTGATTCTGTTCATGCTCCTGACCAGCGTGCTCGGTATTGGTGTCGGGATTGTCTTTCCGCTCGCGGTCAAGCAGTACCTGGTCAACAATACCTACCAGCTGTTGGAGCAGGAATTCTACACCTTGTCCGACCACATCTCGTTTAATGAACATAACGAGCTGCTTCCGGTCCCGGCCGCCGCGCCTTACTTTTTGCAGGTGCTCCTGTCGCGGTATCAGTACTCCTTTGACATGATCGTCTATTCGGCTGACGGCGTACCGCTGGGCAGCCGCATCACGGAGCGCATCTCCTATAAGGACGAGGCCGCTCTCTACCGCCTCGCCTCCTCCTACAATCGCGGCCAGGTGCAGCATGGCACGCTGGAGCGCGGCGGCGAGGACTATCTCTTCGTCAGCAAGCTGATGGACTACCACGGCTTTCCCTACTATCTGGTCCTCTTTTCCAAGGAGCGGGAGCTGAACCAGATCGGTGCGCTTCTCACCCGGCAATTCCTGTTGATCTTCGTCGTTCTGCTGGCGAGCAGCTGGCTGCTCGCCGTCTGGTTCAGCCGCTATCTAAGCAAACCGCTCCGCTCGCTGGATGAGTCCTGCCAGAAAATCGCCAAGCGCCAGTTCGACACGCCGCTCACGCTGGACCGCGAGGATGAGATCGGCCAGCTGGCCCGCTCCTTCGAGTCGATGAAGCACCAGCTCAAAGATCATGACGAATCGCAGCGCCGCTTCGTGCAAAACATCTCCCATGAGCTGAAGACCCCGATCATGGCGATACAGGGCTACACCCAAGGCTTGCTCGAAGGCGTCTTCCAAGGTCCGCAGGCGGAGAAAGGCTTGCAGATTATCATGCAGGAGAGCAAACGGCTGGAAAAAGTAGTGGGGCAGCTCCTCTATCTGACCAAGATCGAATCCGTCTCCGAAATGATGCAGATGGGGAGAGTCGATCTGACGGAGCTGTTTCACCTGCTGGAGCAGCGGCTCTCCGTGCTCAACCCGGAGATCGCCTGGGATATGGCCCTCCCCGACCATCTGATCCTGGAGGGCGACGGCGAACAGCTGAGCACGGCTTTTGTCAATATCCTGGAAAATCAACTGCGCTATGCCGAGAGCCGCCTGGCGGTGACTGCTTCCGAGGGGCAGGACAAAGCGGTCATTACCATCGCCAATGACGGTCCGCCGATCGAGGAAGCGCTCCTCCCCCATCTGTTCCAGCGCTTCCGCAAAGGAAAATCGGGCAAGCACGGACTTGGCCTCGCGATTGCACGCGCTGTCTTTGAGGCGCACGGAGGGAGTATCTCCGTACGCAATGAACCGGATGGCCCTTCCTTTACCATCACCCTCCCGCTCAAGCGATAGCGCATTCCAAACGGCCCTGGACTTTGTTTCCAGGGCCGTTCCCTTTCCGCCCCAAAAGAAGTTCATCTATTCTGAAAATAGCCCCGCGGGGATCTTTTCATTTCCATGTGACCGTACGAAAAAGAGCGGCTGTCTCTAGATAAACAGACGATGCAAGGCAACTGCGATTCCAAAAGCGGGAAGAAAAGGAACAAAATATTTTATCGTTCTAAATTTATTTATATTCATACTAAAAAGAATATTCATTGACGCAACCGCCCTCAATTGATATGTTAATAGCAAAAATATTATCAATAAAATTGTGGGGGTCATCATGAACAAAAAGAACAAGCTTTTTTTCCTGTCCACCCTGCTGGTTGGCGCTCTGGTCACAGGTTGCGGCGCAGGCAACAGCAGCAGCACTGGCGGCGGAAGTTCCACACCGGCGCCTTCTGCCAACAGCGGCTCTGAAAGCGCTGCCACTACCGTGATTAAGATCGCGACCCAAAGCCCGCTCTCCGGTCCGCAATCCCTTGAAGGCGAAGGCATCAAGCTGGGTGCGCAAATGGCTGTCGCCGACCGTGCCGAGGACTTCAAAAAACTGGGCTTTGAGATCCAGCTCTTCCCGCAGGACGACCAGGCTGACCCGAAAATCGGCGTCTCCAATGCGGAAATGCTGATTTCCGATCAAGACGTAATGGCCGTCATCGGTCACTACAACACAGGCGTCGCCATCCCCTCTTCCGTCAAATACGAAGAAGGACAGCTGGCCATGATCTCTCCGGCCAATACAGGCGTCGAACTGACTGAGGCCGGCAAAAAGACCGTAAACCGCCTCGTGGCACGCAACGACCAAATCGCTCCAGCTGCGGCGAAATACGCCAAGGAAAAGATGGGCGTGACATCCGTATACCTCGCGCATGACAAGACCGCCTACGGCCAAGGTCTGACGGACGAAGTGCGCAAAGCCTTCCAGGACCTGGGCGTGACGGAGCTGGGATACGAAGGGATCACCGCTGGCGAAAAAGATTACAGCGCCATCGTCAACCAGTTGGTAGCGAAGAAGCCTGACCTCGTCTTCTTCGGCGGCATGTACGCCGAGATGGGCATTATCGCCAAGCAGGCTCGCGACAAAGGTTTCGCCGGCAAATTTATGGGCGGTGAAGGTCTGGAGTCGGCCGACATCTACAAAATCGCCGGCCCTGCTGCAGAAGGAATCGTCTATGCTACCGTGGTTAGCGACATCCGCTCCCAGGAGCAAGGCCAAAAATGGATCGAAAAGTTCAAGGAGTCCTTTAAAAAGGATCCGGGCGCATTCTCTCCTTTCGCTTATGACGCCACGCTGGTCGCCCTGAATGGACTGGAAAAAGCGATCCAGGAAAACGGCGGCAAGAAGCCGACGCGCGAGCAAGTGATGAATGCGATCCGCGCGACAAACGAATTCAGCGGTCTGTTTACCAAGGTCACTTTTGACGAAAAGGGTGACAACAAGCACTCCCAAGTCTACATCTACCAATACGGCAAGGATAAAGCCGAGTTCATGGGCGATGCCGGAAATTAAAGATACAGATGGAAAAGCACCTCTCTTTTGCATAAAAGATGAGGTGCTTTTCTGATGGTTCCGACTATATTACGATGTTTCAGAACTGATTTTCCCTGTCAACACTCTTCGATTAACCGAGCGAGCAATGCCCCGCGAACGGCCAGCTGGTCGAGCTCGATAAACTCCTGCGGCGAGTGAGCAAAACCGCCTTTTGCCCCCATCCCGTCCAAAGTCGGAACACCGCAGGCTGCGGCAAAATTGCCGTCGCTCACCCCGCCGGTTCCCGATTCCTCCAGGTCGAACCCCAGCTCCTCCCGCGCGATGCCTTGGGCGAGCGTGAAGAGAGTGCCAATTTTCTCGGTTCGCTCCATCGGCGGACGGCGGATGCCTCCGGTCACGGTCATGCTAGTGCCGGGCAGGCTCGGCTGAAGCGAGTGGAAAAGCTGTTCGATCCGGTGCGCCTCGCCCAGTGTCATCACCCGCACATCGACTTCTGCCTCGGCGTAGTCCGCTACGACATTGGAGCCGATTCCTCCTTTGACCAGACCGACATTCACCGTCGTCCCCGCCTGGTAATCCGTCAGGGTGTGCAGATATTGAATGAGCCGGGACATCTCCTCGATCGCCGACACGCCCTTTTTATGATCGACACCAGCGTGGGAAGAGACGCCGTGCACGCAAATCCGAAAGTGGGCGCTCCCCTTTCGCCAGGTCTTCAAGGCGCCGTTCGGCTCCGTCGGCGGCTCCAGGACGAAGCAGGCCTTGGCCTCTCGGGCTTCGCGCTCCACCAGCCAGCGTGAGGAGGGACTGCCGATCTCCTCGTCGCTGTTTAAGAGGAGCACGACCTGCTTATCCTCTGGAAAACGACCCAGCTCCCGCAAAGCTCGTAGTCCCCAAATCGCTTGCAGGACACCTGCCTTCATGTCGTAGACACCAGGCCCGTAGGCTCTGCCGTCCCGCACCGCAAAGGGCCTCCGCGCCGATTCTCCTTCCGGCCAGACGGTATCGTAGTGACCGATCATCAGCACGCGGCGATGCCCCGTACCGAGGACACAGCGCACCTGATCGCCATACTGCTCATTGGCGATGCGCTCGGCCTGTCCCCCGGTCAGCTGGACGAACCGTTCCATGAACCAGTCAGCCATCCGGTTCCCCAGTTCTCTGTGACGTGAAGGCGAATCCATATTGACACACTGCTCCAAATCCTTGAGCAGTTGTGGTTGATGCTGTAGCAAATAAGTGTGAATGAACATTGTGCCTCTTCCTTAGTGGGATTGAGAATTTAGTCCGAACAACCGATCCAGCCCGTATACCTTTTCGAGTAGGACAATAAACACAAGACTCAGCAGGATAACCACCGCCGAGATCGAAGCGACTAGCGGGTCAAGCGTCTCCTGCATGTAAGTGAAAATAGCCAACGGCAGCGTCGTGGTATCGGGCGCCACTAAAAAGAGGGATACCGTCACGTTGTCAAAGGAGGTCAAAAAGGAAAAGATCATCCCTGACACGATGGCGGGCCGAAGCAGCGGCAAGGTAATATCCCAAAATACGCGGAGCGGACTTGCTCCCAGCATGTACCCTGCCTTTTCGAGTGTATAGTCAAACGTGCTGAGACCCGTCAAAACCAGTCGCACCACATACGGTATCGAAATCAGGATGTGTGCCAGGAGCAGCCCGGTAAACGTGCCGGCGATCCCGATCCGGGTAAAGAACAACAATGCTGCAATCCCGATAATCAGCGAAGGGACAGTCAGCGGGGACAGCAGCAGGCCGTTGACGATGCCGCTGCCGCGAAACTTGTACTTGTGCAAGGCCATCGCCGCCAGTGTGCCCACCAGTGTTGCCAGAACCGCCGTAATCGTCGCCAGCTTGACGCTAAACCAGAAAGATTCAATAAATTCCGGCCGGTCGAGGATCATTGTGTACCATTGCCAGGAAAAACCTTCTGGCGGGAAAGACAGGTAGCCGGCTGCCGTAAACGAACTGGGGATGATGACCAGAAACGGCAGGTTGACCAGGATCAGTACGAGAAAGGTGACGAGACCGAGGGGATGTAATTTTCTCATGACGCAAACACCTCTTTGTACCGCTTGGTTTCAATCAACCTCGAGTAGAGGGTCACCAGCAGAATCGTGCTGCCCAACAGCAGGAAGGCCAGTGCCGCCCCGAGCGGCCAATTTAATGTAGACATGATCTGTTCATAGGCGATCACCGGCATCACTTTCACCGAGGTTCCCCCCATTAGCGCCGGCGTGACAAAGGCGCTCATCGACAAGCTGAACACCAAAGTGGTCCCGGCGATGATCCCCGGCAAACTCAGCGGAAGTGTCACCGTTAAAAAGATGCGCGTCCGGGATGCGCCCAAAATGGAAGCCGCTTTGGAAAGAGACGGATCGATGGCATACAGGCTGGTCGCAATCGCCAGCACCATGTAGGCGATAAACGCATCAGTCAGGCCGATCACCACGCCCAGTTCGTTGTACAGTAGCCGCAGCGGCTCCTGGATCCATCCAATTTTGAGCAGCAATTCGTTGATCCAGCCTTTGTCCCCCAGTACGACCACCCAGCCAAAATTGCGAATGACGACGCTGATCAGATGAGGAGCCAAGATCAGCATCGTGACGATGCCCCTCATCTTTCCGCTCGCTTGGGCCATGTACATTGCTACCGGAAAACCAAGCACCAGTGTACAAAGAACGGTCCAGAGGCTGACGCGAATGGTTCGCCACATGATTTCGGCGTAAAACGGGTCTTTGACAAACAGCAGGTAGTTTTCCAGGCTGAAGGCTTGCGCGTCGTTTTGAAAGCTCAGCAGAAGCATCATCAGCATCGGCAGGATAAAGACACCGAGCAGCACGATCATACTCGGAGCCGTGAGCAGGATAACAGGCAGCTTCTTGTTCATCGTCATCCCCTCTCTACCGGCATGACCAGTACATCTTCCGGCTCCCAGCTGCACGAAATGGCCTTTTCCGGAGAAAACGACATGCCTTTTTCCAGTTTTTGCACTTTGACGGACATGCTGTGACCTTTGAGCGTCACATCACACTCCGTGTACGAGCCCAAAAACGAGCTGATTCGCAGCTTGCCGTTTGCCCGATTGGCTCCCTCCTCCACCGGTTGGTCCGAGAGCCCGATTTTTTCCGGACGGATAAAGACGACGGTCTTTTGCCCGGGAGCAAATGCATAGCGGCCCCCTCCTCTTGCTTCGATGAGCAGACCGCCATCTGTTTTAACAAACAAAGCGTCTCCCTCGATGCCGGCCACTTCTCCCTCCAGCCGGTTGGTCTTCCCGATAAAGGTATGGACAAATTCAGAAGCGGGCCGATTGTAGATATCCTCGGGTGTGCCGATCTGCTCCACGAAGCCATGATTCAACACAACAATCCGATCCGACAGGGACAGCGCCTCTTCCTGATCATGGGTGACAAAAATCGTCGTGACGCCAATCTCCTGATGCAGCCGCTTCAGCTCATCGCGCAGCTCTTCCCGCAGCTTCGCGTCGAGGTTGCTCAGCGGCTCGTCCAACAGCAGCAGCGACGGCTCGATCACGAGCGCGCGGGCGATGGCGATCCGTTGACGCTGCCCGCCGGAGAGCTGCTTCGGGTAGCGGTCGGCCACGTGCGGCAGCTTCACGAGCTCCAGCACCCGTTTTACCCGCTCCTGGATTTCCGCTTTGCTGAGCTTTCTGAGCTTCAGCCCGTAAGCGACGTTCTCCGCGACGGTCATGTGCGGGAAAAGGGAGTAGGTCTGGAACACCATCCCCAGCTCCCGTTTGTAAGGAGGGACGCCATTCATGCGTTGTCCCTTGATGAGCAGATCGCCGCCGTCCGGCTCCAGAAAACCGGCGATCATGTTCAGCGTGGTCGTTTTCCCGCAACCCGACGGCCCTAGAAACGAGACGAACTCTCCCTGCTCGACCTGCAGGTTGAAGTCTTGAACCACGATATTGTTCTGAAACTTCTTCATGATGCTGCGCAGTTCGACATCAATCACCTTGCTCAATGGGTCACCTACTTTCCTGTGATGGGTGCGATTTCCTTGTTGAAGCGATCCAGCCATCCGGCCATTTCCTTGCCGATGACATCGTAATCGAAGTTGACGACCTTGCTGCGATCAAACTCCAGCGTCTTCGCTACATCGTCAGGCAGTTTCACCGATGTGGCCGGGTTGTAGTACAGCTTGGTCGCATACATGGTCTGCACTTCATCGCTCAGCAAAAAGTCGATGAAAGCCTTGGCCGCATTCGGATGCTTGGCTCCTTTGACCAGGGTCGCTACGTTTGGCACGATATTTCCGCCCTCTTCCGGGAAGACGAACTCCAGCGGCAAGCCGGCTTCTTTTTGGGTCAGGCTGCGAGCCATGGTCCAGGTGGTGTAAGCAGCGCTCTTGCTTTGCAGATTTTGCTGCAGCTGTGCGGCGCTCTTGGCAAAGGTAGGCATGTAGCCCGCAATCGTTTTCATTTTCTCAAAACCAGGCTCGATGTTTTTCTCGGAACCTCCGTTAGCGTACGCCAGCATGATCATCGCGGAACGTCCGAAGTTGCTCGCTACGTCCGTCATCGTGATGTTTCCTTTCACCTCAGGCTTGGCCAGGTCATTCCAAGATGTCGGAACGGGCAGGTTCCTCTCTTTTACCAACTCGCTGTTATAGGAGATCCCCATCGGCGTAAAGTTTACGGTGACACCGCTGTCATCCGTCACTTTCAAGTCATCCGGAACATTTTTCATATTCGGGATATCACTCTCAGATAACGTCTCCCAAAGGCCTTCTTGACGGCCTTTGTCCTGTTCTCCGCCCTCAATGACCGTCAAATCGATCTGGGGGGAATTTTTTTGTGCTTTCACTTTGGCGACAATCTCCGTCGAAACGCCAGAGACATAGGTCAGCTTTACATTGGGGTACTTTTCATTGAACTTCTTAAAAATCTCATCCTTCATCAGCTTTTCAACCGTCGCCCCATTGCCGGCGATAACCAGGCTGTCCTCCAGCTGTGCGGCAGCTTGTCCGCCATCTTTGTTCTCTGCCGGCTGGCTCGGTGCCGATGGCTGCGGCGCGGAACTGGACGATCCACAGCCCGCGAGCAGTGATCCTGTCAAAGCGAGAATTGAGAGTACAGATAGGGCTTTCTTTTTCACTTTTCTTCATCCCCCGTATCACACATTATTGTTCACGAATAGAGAACGATGTTTACTATTCGAGAACGATGGTGTTATAATAGCACAAAGAAACTGACTATTCAAGGTAGTTGCACTAGATAAATGATTCCCTCATATTTCTTTTCGATCGCCGCTATTTGTGGTAGACTACATCGGATGCCTGTTACGGAGGAGTGCATATGGATCAGTATTTGTCTTCCGTTCGAAACGGATGCAAGCTCTTAAAAATCTTCCTGGACTCACCGCAGGAGATCGGGGTTACCGAGTTAAGCAAAAAGCTGCAGCTATCCAAAGGAGCTGTGCATAAGCTCCTGATGACGCTGGAGTCGGAGGGGTTTATTCGGAAAAATGAAAAAACCAAACAGTATACGCTTGGATACACTTTATTGGAGTTGGGCAACAAGGTGTTGCAAAATCACGACATCGTGGACTTTTCCAATCCCTACCTCCATCGCTTGCTAGCCCGCACTCAGGAGCTGGTCGTCCTCTGCTTGCAAGACGCCAAAGACGCCATCTATGTCAGCAAGCTGGATTCCCCTCATCCGATACGCTTTACGATTGGAACCTATCGCCGTTTCCCCCTGTATTCCACCTCTGCCTCCCGCGTACTTCTGGCTTATCGCTCGGCAGCGTTTCAGGATGAAATCCTGCAGCAAGAGATCAAAACGTATACCCCGCATTCCTTTACGACGGTCGAGGAGATTAAGCAAAATCTGCGTCTTATTCGCGAGCGCGGCTATGAATTCAGCTCCAACCGCCGTAACGAGGGCGTGACCGGCATGGCCGCACCGATCTTTGATTCTACGGGAGAAGTCGTCGCCTCCGTCGGGGTGATCGGGCCATCCGATCGCGTGCTTCCTCAGCAGAAGATGATTTTGGAGGAATTGCTACAGACCGTCCAAGAGATGTCGACAGAGCTCGGCTACCGGAACCAAGCAGATAAACCAGTCTAATATTGGGGCTGGTTTTTTTGCTGTCCGTTTTCTCCTGGAGAGATACTAGGAGTATGCAATGGCAAGATAGCGCATGGCTGATTTATTTGACGGCAGTTAGGAGCATCATGTACCGAACCGAGGAGGTGTGAAGATAACGAAAAAGCAGGTGTTACAAAAGGTTTCCCCCTGTAACACCTGCTTATTCTGCTTTTCGTCTACAGACCAAAGAGATACCGCCAGCCAATCAGCACGGCAACTCCCGCGAGCAGCGCCCAGACGATCTGCTTCCTCCACACTCCCACGGATAAGGCAATGACACCGGCTACCAGATACTCAGGACTCCACTGTCCCTCTCTTAGATGAAACAGAATCGGCGGCACCGTAAGCGAACTGAAAACGCCCACGGGAACCATCGCCAGCCCTCTTTTCAACCAATCGGGAACCGACCAGCGGGAGCTGATCAGCAGCATGGGGAACCGGGTCAGATAGGTAATCAGCGCCATCAGCAAAATGATGATGATCATATTATCCATCCCGCTTCACCGCCCCGATGATGACAGCTGTAAGCGTCCCCGCAATGACCCCGGCCGTTCCGCCGCCGAGCCAATAGGCCAGACAAGCGGCGACAGAGGCGGCAACTGCTACTTTACCATGAAAAGACGAGAGGAGGTTGACCGCCAAAAACCCCAAAAACGTCGCGATAAAGGCAAAATCGAGGCCAAATGCCTCCGTCTGAGTAAATACCGCCCCAAACCACGCGCCGGCCAGTGTGCTCGCATTCCAAATGAGATAATCCACGATGCTGGCTCCCGCAAAGAAAGGAAGACTCGGCTTGTTTCCGGAGGCGAGGTAGGTCACTTTTAAGGCGTAGGTCTCGTCATTCAGGGTAGCGCCCATCAGCGAGAGCTTCCACGGGGGAGTCTGGCGAAAATACGGCCCGAGCGACAGCCCGTACAACAGATGCCGGGCGTTCAACAAAGCCGTGGAGAGCAAAATCGGCCAGCCCACGATGCCTTGTGAAATCAAGCCCACGGCAGCAAATTGCGAGGAACCTGCGTTTACGAGCAGTGAAAATAATAGCGCTTCTGTGATCCCAAGTCCTGCCTGACGGGCCAGAATGCCAAATACTAGGCCGTCGATGATGCCCGCCGACGCAACGGGAATGATCTGTTTCATCCCTTGAATAAACGAATATTTTGATGAGTGCAAAGATTCTCCCTCCTGACCATTCCCACTCTATCGCTGTCGGTCCCTTTTTGTCAATCGCCGTGAACGACTGCCCGATCCAGCATTACCCAGACCCCAGATACGGCGTCCACACCTGGGCCAACAGCCGAATCCCCTCCTCGATTTCTGCTAGCGAGAGGCCGCCAAAACCGAATTGAAACGCCGGAGGCTGTTCCGCGGGAGAGGTGAGCCATTTTTTCGTCGTCGGGTAGACGCGGATACCTGCCGACAGCGCACGGCTGGCCAGCTCCTCTGGGGTGAGTGCTGACGGGACCTCCACGGTCATCGAGAGACCCGCATTCTGCCCCTTGATGCGGACTCGCTGCCCGAAAGCGGCCTGCAGGCTGCTCAGCATCGCTTGATGCTTTCTGCCGTATATCGTGCGCATTCTGCGGATATGCCGCTCCCATTGGCCGCTTTTCATAAACAGAGCGAGCGTCTCTTGATGGATGCGCGAGCAGGATTGATCGTACTCGCTTAGCTGCTCCTGGTAGACCCGAAGCAGTTCGGGGGGCAGCACCATATAGCTGATCCGAATGGAAGGCAAGAGAGATTTGGAGAAGGTGCCCAGATAAATCACCCTGCCAGCCTGATCCATGCCTTGCAGGGAGGGAATCGGTTTGCTCTGATAGCGAAACTCGCCGTCATAATCGTCCTCGATGATGTACGCCCCTGTTCGGGCCGCCCATTGCAGCAGTCTCGTTCGCTTTGCATAAGGCATGACGGCCCCCGTCGGCTCCTGATGAGAGGGCGTGATGTAGACCAGCGGTGCCTCGCTCTCCTCCAGGGCATCCAAGCGGATCCCGTCTTCCTCCAAGGGAATCGGGATGATGGGAAAGCCATGCTGCTGAAAAACGACCCGCACACCGTTATACCCCGGCTCCTCCATGGCGACCACAGGCCGATCCAGGCGAAATAGGCAGCATAGCAGATGGATCAGAAGCTGGGTACCTGCGCCCAGGACGACCGCGTCCGTACTCGCATGCACCCCCCGGGCTTTTTGCAAGTAGGCAGCGATCTGTTCACGCAGCACCGGCTCTCCCTGCGGGTCCCCGTAGTAGAGAATCTCCCGGTTCTCCAGCTGCATGCACTGGTTGCTGTACCTGCGCCAGAGGTCATAGGGAAAGTGCCGGGCGTCGACACGGGCTTGGTGAAAATCATAGCGGATCGGCACAATCTGCTCTCCGTGGGCGTCCGGTTTTGTACCGGCCCGCTGTGTCGATGGGAGAAACGGTACCGACCGTGCACGCGGTTCCGCCCCGACGATCTCCTCCTCCCACTCCACCACATAAAAACCGCTTCGCTCCCTGCTTTCGATATACCCTTCGGCCAGAAGCTGGTGATAAGCAGTCTCCACGGTTGTTTTACTCAGCAGCAGGCTTTGGCTCAACGCCCGGACTGCCGGCAGTCTTGTCCCCGGCGGTATGCGCCTGCTTTGGATTTCTTCGCGAAAATACTGGTAGAGCTGCTGATAGAGCGGACCCGCTCCGTCTCTCATCCAATGGGGGTGAATGTCCATCCTGCCCTCCCTTTTGACCTGTTCGTTTTTTAGAAATATGCATATATTCTCGTGGTCAAACATTCGTTCTTTCTCCCCATCCTAGCAAAAAAGATGACATTGCCCAAGAGGAGTCCTCGAATCCTCCTCGAGCCCTGTCTGTCGTCCGGGGCCGCTATTCCGCTGGGCGGGGGCTCCCCAGTCGCTCGCAGGGGAGCATGATTCTTCTGCGAGCCTTTGTGTTTCTGCCCGTTTTTGGGATAAAGATTTGCTCGAAAGATACGCTTTTGAGTGTTAAAGGAAGAAATTAATTGTATCGAGAGGGGCGATTCGCGGGACCCAGGAGCGCAATGTGGGATGACCCCAAAGCGGTACTCCTTTTGCGTCTCCCCCGCGAATCGCCCCGGAGCGGACAGTGTAAACATCCATGCAGGCGGAACCCGGAGCCAAGCAGGGAGACAGGCTTCTTCCCACTACGGCACCGTTTGCACATTTTTTCAAACCTATCGACGAAAAAAAACCGACGGAGTCTCCCCCATCGGTTTCTGCTGCTCTTCTTATTACGCCAGGTAGGCCTCGCGTACCTGCGGATTGGTAAGCAGGTTTTGCGCGCTGTCCTGCAAAATGATCTCACCGGTCTGGATGACGTATCCGCGATTGGCCACCGAAAGCGCTTGGTTCGCGTTTTGCTCGACGAGCAGGATCGTCATGCCTTCGCGGTTCAGCTCCGTCACGATGTCAAAGATCTGCTCCACGAGGATCGGGGCGAGGCCCATCGACGGCTCATCCAGCATCAAAATTTTCGGCTTCATCATCAACCCGCGGGCGATCGCCAGCATTTGCTGCTCCCCACCGGACATTGTGCCGCCTTTTTGGTCAATCCGCTCTTTCAACCGGGGAAAGTAACGAAAAGCCCGCTCGATGCCTTCCTCGATGAGCTGCTTGTCTTTGACCGAAAACGCCCCCATCTCCAGGTTTTCCCGCACCGTCAGCTTGGGGAAAATCCGGCGGCCTTCCGGTACGTGGGCAATCCCCAAAAGTGCGATATCATGCGTACGCATCTGGGTGATGTCCTTGCCGTCGAAAATGATTCGGCCTTCGCGTGCGCGCGTCTGCCCACAGATGGTTTTCAAGGTAGTGGACTTCCCGGCGCCGTTGGAACCGATCAGCGTCACGACTTCCCCTTCGTTTACTTCAATGCTCATGCCTTTCAACGCGTGGATCCCGCCGTAATAGGTGTGAATGTGTTGCAACTCAAGCAATGGCATGATTTTTCCTCCCCCTCTTACGACACTTCCGTCGCGCTTTTACCCAGGTACGCTTCGATGACGTTCGGGTTGTTGCGGATTTGCTCCGGCGTCCCCTCGGCAATTTTGCGTCCGTAGTCCAGCACGTGAATGTACTCGCTCAGGCCCATGACCAGCTTCATGTCATGCTCGATTAGAATGATCGTCAGGCCCAGTTCGCTCTTCAACTTGCGGATAAATTCGGTCATCTCGACGGTCTCGCGCGGGTTCATCCCGGCAGCCGGCTCATCGAGCAGAATAATTTTCGGATTGGTGGCCAGCGCGCGGGCAATCTCCAGCCGCCGCTGCAAACCGTAAGGCAAGCCGCCCGCCGCTTCGTTGGCGATATCGGCAATGCCCACGTACTCCATCAATTGGTAAGCTTCTACCTTTGCCCGCTCTTCTTCTTCGCGAACGCGCTTGGTATTGAACATGATGCCAAGCACACCTGCGGACAGTCTGCTGTGCGTGCCGACCATGACATTTTCCAGCGCTGTCATCTGTTTGAACAGACGAATATTTTGAAAGGTCCGCGTAATCCCCCGCTCCGCGATTTGGTCAGGGCGCAGTCCCTTAATGCTCTTTCCATCGAGCAAAACGTCTCCTTCATCCGGCTCGTAAAAACCCGTCACCATATTGAAGAAGGTTGTTTTGCCCGCACCGTTTGGACCGATGACGGCCGTGATGGTTCCCTGTTCGATTTGTACCGTTACATCCTGATTGGCAACCAGACCTCCAAAGCGTTTGGTTAGCCCATTGGCTTCCAATAATGCCATCGTGCTCCCTCCTCCTTCCCTACGATTCTTTTCCCTGCAGCTTGCTCAAAATGCCGAGCTTTCCTTCTGCGTACTTGCTGCCTTTGATCGCATCCAGATCGTTCTTCTTCCGCTTGGCCGGAATCAAACCGTTCGGCCTGTACAGCGCGACCAGGATGAGCATGATCCCGAAGATCAGCCGTTGGAATTTGGAAGGATCGAGCTGGTTCGGCAGGTTGATGATTCCCGATTGCTGCAGCGAATGCAGGAAGTTGGAGAACTCCTTCAAGAGCTGAACCTGAAGCACGGTAACAAAGGCTGCCCCCAGAATTACGCCGGGGATGCTGCCGCTGCCGCCGAGAATAACCATGACGAGAATCCCGATCGACTCCATCAGCGTAAAGGATGTCGGGTCGATAAAGGTCTGCTTGGCGGCAAAGATGACGCCGACCACGCCCGCAAAAGAGGCGCCCGTCGCAAAAGCGGCCAGCTTGGCATTCAAGAGGGAAATCCCCATGGACTGCGCGGCCAGCTCGTCTTCGCGCACCGCTACCCAGGCACGGCCCAGACGGGAGTGCTCAAAGCGGATATTGGCGATAACGATGAAAATGATCACGATCAATACGATGAAATAGAAGTAAAAAGGCGTACTCATTTTGATGCCGAACAGCTCCGGCTGCGGGATTGGCGTAATCCCCTGCGGACCGTTGGTAATATTGATCGGTTTGTCCAGGTTGTTAAAGATAATCCGGATAATTTCACCAAAGCCCAGCGTAACGATGGCCAGGTAGTCCCCTTTTACCCGCAGAACCGGCAACCCGAGCAATATCCCGAATATCGCGGCGACGATCAATCCGATAATCAGGAACGGCCAGAACGCTTCGCCAGAAAGCGGGAAAAGCTCACCCGGAATGAACTGGTTTGCCTGGGAGGTGGAGAAGATCGCATAGGCATACGCACCTGCCGCGAAAAACGCAACGTATCCCAGGTCAAGCAGTCCCGCAAAGCCCACGACGATATTCAATCCCAGCGCCATCGCTACGTAAATGCCCACTTGCGAGGCTACTTCCATGTAGTAGCGGTTGTCCCCGGCCACCAGCGGGATGATCAGGAGCAAGACCGCCGCTCCGAGGATGATGCGCATATTTTTGCTGGTGTTGGTATAGTAGATGAGAATAATCGAGAACAGGATCCCTAAAAAGGCGATAACCGATTTGTCCATAAAATGAAGTGCTGCTGCAAAGCCAGCGATCCAGATCAAGGTAAAAATGAGCGGAATTCCTTTGATCGATTTCCATCCGATGTTTGCCATATCTCTCACCTACACTTTCTCTTTCACGGCTTCGCCAAACAGCCCTTCTGGCTTGAACAGAAGCACTAGAATCAAAATACTGAAAGCAAATACGTCTTTGTACTCAGCACCGAATGCGCCTCCGGTCAGCGGCCCCATATAAGCGCCGGAGAGGGATTCCAAGAGACCGAGCAGCACGCCGCCCACCATCGCGCCCCGCAGATTTCCAATCCCGCCGAGAACGGCTGCTGTAAACGCCTTCAATCCGAGGATAAAGCCAATATAGGGGTCGATTGTCCCGTAGTTTTGCGAGAACAGAACCCCAGTAGCTCCGCCCAGGCTGGAACCGATCAAGAAGGTCAGCATGATGACCTTGTCCACATTGATCGTCATCAGGGAAGCCGTAGATTGATCCTGCGCCACCGCGCGCATGGCGATTCCCCACTTGGTCTTGCTAATAAACAGCGTCAGCGCGATCATCATGATGATAGCGAGAACGATAACGATAAAGCCTTTCGTCGGGATCGAAGCCACTCCGAGCGAAATACTGCCCGAGAAAAGCATCGGGGTGTTGAGGTAAAACTCATTGCGGGCGATCGCTTCTGTAAAGCGGACCAGGTCTTGCAGCAGGAAGGAAACCCCAATCGCTGAAATCAACGGAACCAGACGAGGTGCACCGCGCAGCGGCCGATAGGCTATCCGTTCGATCAGAACGCCCAATCCGCCCGTCAGCGCCATCGCAATCACCAGCGTCAGGACAAAGGCTACGTACGGATTCATGCCCTCCAGCGCACCCAACGAATCGGAGATCAACAATACCTCTGTTCCGACAAATGCGCCTACCATGAAAATTTCCCCGTGGGCAAAGTTAATAAATTCAAGAATGCCGTAAACCATGGTGTAGCCGAGAGCGACGACAGCGTACATGAATCCCAGTGTCAACCCGTCAACCAACACCTGAGGCAAAATGCTGAGCATCATGCTTCTCATCCCTCATTCCTTCGTAAACTTGTGTGGTAATTCCAATTTGGTGCATTCGGCAAGAAGAGAGGGCTTATGTACGCCCCTTTGGCTGAATGAGGACTTCCTGACTACTACCAACTTCCTGCTATGCCTAAAAAGACAGAAAAATCAGCCATTCCTATCATATCAAAACATTCAGGAATACCGCTACCGAGAAAATTGCGGGCGATTGTCTGTTTTTATCGTATTCGCCTGGTTTGTGCCGCCTTATTTATCCCATCCTGTCTCCTTCTCATGCAGAATTGAATCCCCCTTTTATTTCTTTTTATGCAATTACAAAAAGAAATCCGGCTGCACGGCTGGCTGATTTCAACCTGTCCGATTACAAGTTTTCCCAGCGCCTATGATAGATGCAGCCTGATTCTTTTTCATTTTAAAATAAATTAGAAAATTTACAAGAGAAAAAAATATTTTTTTATATCACATATCCTGCCATCACATAATCATGAAGTTCATTCTCGGAAAGAATATATCAATACTGCGGTTCACTAAAGAATGGAAACGGGCTCAATCCGACAAGACTCGCGCGGGATGTAAAATTTCGCCGCTTTTGACGTCGACGATTCCTTCCCACGTCAGCCGGACATAAGGCAGATGCGTCGCTGTGAAAAACAGCAGAGAATACAGCGGATCCAGATGGGGATGCCCCTTTTGCCGCAGCCAGTCTGTCAATTGCTCTGCCCTCACGATCACGTCCGCCATCGATGCGGGAGAAAATCGCCCCGCCAGAGGAAGCGGATTTTCACTTGCGGCCCGCCCACATTCCCAGGCGACCACGCCGCCGCCAAGCTCCAACACGCGCTGCAATGCCTGCTGCATGGAGCGGGGACAACGGCCCAACACCAGCCAGCCGTCAGCAGCGGTATAGGTGCTGGCCAAGCCCTCCAAGTCGGCGCAAAACCCACGCACAACCGCCTGTGCGAGACGTTTTTTCCGCGGGTGGATCAGGCAGAGGAGAGCCAGCTCCGGGTCCTGCTCGAAAGACACATAGCCGTGATCGTCGACGGGAAGCCTCTCCCACTCCAACCGGGTAATGACGGCATTCAGCATGTGGATGACGGGGACGGCCTCTCCCTCGCTTCTGATCCGGAACCACTCTTCTTTTCCTCCGTGCCCGCCATGGGCCACCTGGGGAAAATCATAGTCGCTCCAATCGGGCTTCACCGTCGGGACGAGCAGTTCTCCCTGTCTGGCCGAGAGCCGTCCGTTTGCGATCACGAGCTCCGGGGTTGGCTCCTCGGGACTTTGCAAAAGCAGGATATCGCCCAAGCGTCCCGGAGCGATCCCTCCCACTTCGCTGTCGATTCCGTAATAGACGGCGGGGTTAAGCGTCGCCATCACATACGCTTCCTCGGGAGGCATCCCCGCTTCGATCGCCACGCGGATCGTGCCATCCATCAGCCCCTGGCGGTAGATGGGCGGTGTGGAGCCGTCCGAGGTCAGCATCATTCGGGATGACCAGGGAATTCCCGCTTCGAGCAGTCCTTTGACCAGGATCGGCAAATCGGGACGGATGGAGGAATGCCGCAGCGTGACGTACATCCCCAGCCGCAGGCGGCGCAGCACATCCTCAGCTGTTATGCTTTCATGACAGGCGGTTATTCCGGCTGCGGCAGCCAGATTCAACGTCTGCTCGGAGGCCCCCGGATGATGTCCTTCCATCCGCTTTCCGAGGTCGAGCGTCCGTTTGATGCCGTACAGCAGGGTCTCGTCCTCCCGCAGCACACCCTGCCAGTCCGTCAGCTCTCCTCCTTGTACGACACGGGGGTGCTCCAGCATCCGGCTGATGCTCTCCCGGTCAAAAGGCGGTTCGGCTTTGTCCCGCCTCATCTGCGGATCCAGCCGCCCCCAGAAATACTGCTTGACCGGATGCTCCGCGAGCTGATCCATGATCCGGGACACTTGCTCGAAAGGCAAGCTCATCAGCATCAGACTGTCCGAGATGAGCGTCGTCGTTCCCCGCTCAAGCGCAAAATCTGCCAGCGAAAAGGGATTGTACCATTGGAAGGGGTGCGCATGAGGCTCGATATACCCGGGCACGGCGAAGCTGCCTGCAGCATCGATGATCTCCGTCTGCTCCCCCGCCAGAGGTTCCCTCTCCCCCACATAGGCGATTCTCTCCCCGGAGATGGCGATATGGACCTCGCGCCATTCCTTTGTATAGACATGCAAGACCTTGGCGCCTCGAATCCACAAATCGGCAGGTTCCTCCCGTTTGGACACCCGCAGCAGTTTCACATAGGCAGCTTCATCTATTGTACGAACACGCAAGTCCAATCCCTCCCGTCTTTTACGATCAATCAACCCTTGCTTCCTTAAATGCTTTCGCCGTATTAGAAACATTTTCCTTGGCTGTTTTTCAACCGGGCGCACAAACTAGCCACTAAAGACAAATTGGACAGGAGGAATCCTCATGCAAAGAAACGTCGGCCGTGTAGATGCCATGATCCGCATTACAGCCGGTCTCGTCGGGCTGGCGTACGGCATCGGCAAAATGAACCGTCGTCCCCATCGCACCCCCTGGGTACTCTTAACCATGTCCGCCATGAAAGTGGCAGAAGGAGCCACGCGCTTCTGCCCGATGCTCTACGCCATGGACATGGATACGGTCACCAAAAAAGGGATGACCAAGGTGGCGGACAAATTGACGCAAGCCGGCGTGCGGGCAGCGTTGAACCGGATGACCGGGACCAGCGGCACCTCTGCGAAGACAGACGAATCCGGCTTGGCCTCCGCTATGGCCGCAAGCGTCACATCTCCGCAAGAGGGCGAGAAGAAAGAGCTCTCACCCGAAGACAAAATGCTGGAGGCTGCCGTACGCGAGTTTGTATCTGTCCCTGAAGCCGATCGGGACAAACGGCCCTCGGAACGATACAGCACGGACGAGCATCTCTACCCCACCTATTCTTAACAGGAGGACTGTCGCATGTCTTTTGTCGGCCCCCCCTTGTACGAATGGATTTCCCACAATCTGTTTGTCATTGCCATCATCATCGGGTGCGTGGCCGTGATGGGGTACTTTTTTTACAACACGCGCAGAAATAAAGGGAGATACCGCCAATGACCGGGGTATCTCTTTTTTTATATGCTCGTTTCTTGCAGATTTTTCGTTTTACAAACAAACTTGTCGTGCTTATAATTGTTATGACAATTATTTGTGGAGGGGAGCTGTCTTTTTTGGATGCTGCATCGCCATACGAGTCGATTGGCTTTATGCTCGGCCTGACGTACCGGCGCATGAGCCATTTCGTCGCGCTACGCCTGAGGGAGCTGGATATTACGCCCGAACAGTTTTCCGTGCTGATGCGCCTGTGCGAGCAGGACGGCATCAATCAGAAGGAGATTGCCGCCCGGACGGCCAAAGACCAGCCTACGACTGCCCGTATTCTCGACGTCCTTTTGCGCAAGGAATTGATCGAGAAAAAAGTAAGTGAAACAGACCGCCGCGCTTTTCTGATCTTTCTCACGGAAAAAGGAAAGCAATTTGCCGAGCAAGCAATCCCGCTGGAAAAAAAGGCGCTCGCAGAGATGCTGGCGGGAATCCCCCCGCAGCAGCTGCAGCTTTTTACAGAGACGCTTTTAACCATTCAAACCAACATCAAACAAGTCATCAAAGAATAGGAGTGGAAAAGTGGAGGAACGCCTAGAGAGACATACTGTGGTCCACGAAGAACGTACAGAGAAACTATGGACAAAGAAGTTTGTATTGCTGACGCTTTGCAATTTGCTGTTATTTTTAAACTTGCAGATGATGACCCCCTCTTTCCCGGCTTACGTCACAGAACGCTTTTACGCCAGCGACTTTACCGTCAGCCTGGTGATTAGCCTGTTTGCCGTTTCTGCCGTGATTGCCCGGATTTTTACGGGGAAAGCCCTGGAGACGAAAAAGAGCATGACGATCCTGCTCATCGGGCTGGGCCTCGTCACCCTCTCCACGATCGGTTACGTCTGGTCGGGATCGATCGCGATGCTGCTGTTGATGAGGGTTGTCTTCGGCGCCGGCTTCGGGATGACCAGCACCACTTTTCCCACGCTGGCTTCCAATATCGTACCCGCCAAGCGAATGGGTGAAGGCATGGGGTACTTTGGGCTCTCATCCAGTCTGGCTATGTCGATTGCGCCGGTCATCGGCCTGTGGATCCTGGGCCAACATGGATTTGTTACTCTTTCGGTATCAGCGATCGCGCTGGTCGTGGTGATACTCCCTCTGCTGCGGCTCATTCAGTCGGATGCGGCCGGCCGGGAGATGCGGATCCGTCAGATAGGCGCGGAGGAAGACGGAGCGGATGCCCTCATCCCTGCTGTCTCGTCCAACCAGCATCCTGCCGAACCGGACAGAGGCCTTCCCCGCATCGTCTGGCTGCCGGCCTTTCTCAATTTTTTGCTGGGGATTACGTACGGCGGGTTGATCAGCTTTCTCGCCCTGTTCGGCAAGGAAGTGAACATCGACAACGTCGGCTGGTTCTTCCTCTGCAATGCGGGAGCCATGCTGCTCGGCCTGATTGCTTCCGCCACCAGCTACGCGGTCATGTATACCTGGTCCTCTGGTTGCATGATTCTCTTTCTGGTTATCTATCTGTCTTATCAGCTTTTGTTCAGACGGGTCAGACGGCCGGCCGCCAAAAAAGAGATCGGGGCCTAGACCGCCTGCTGGTTCATCCTGCCGCCATTTGAAAAAACAAATGCGTCAAGCTGTATGCGAAAAAACCTCCTGTCCGCTCGCTCAATTGGCGATGGCCAGGAGGTTTTTCTGCTGTTGCATGCAGGCGCAGGGATTGCGGCTAGACGTTGGAGTGGCCCAATGCCCGCGCTGCGATGTCTTTGCGATAGTGGGCTCCCTCGAAACGGATCGATTCGACGGCTGCGTATGCGGCTTCTCTCGCCGCTTTCAGATCCTCGCCGATGCCAGTCACCCCGAGCACCCGTCCCCCGCTGGTGACAGTCCCCTCAGGTGTCTTCTCAGTCCCGGCATGGAAGACGGCGACGCCGGAGGGGACGCGATCCAGTCCGTAAATCGGCAAGCCCTTCGGATACTCATCCGGGTAGCCCGGTGAAGCCATGACGACGCAGACGGCACCGCCCTGCTTCCACTTGACATCGAGGGAGTCCAGCTCGCCATTTACTGTCGCCAAGCAGATGTCCACCAGATCCGTCTCCAGCAGCGGCAAAATCACTTGCGTCTCCGGATCGCCGAAGCGCGCATTGAACTCGACGACTTTCGGCCCCTGCTGGGTAATCATCAACCCGGTGTACAGCACGCCGCGAAACGGAATGCCGTCCCGGGCCATGCCCGCCGCCATCGGCTTTACGATGGTGGCGACGATGTTCTCGACCAGTTCGGCTGACATATGCGGCACGGGAGCGTACGTGCCCATGCCGCCCGTATTGGGGCCCTGGTCTCCGTCAAACACCCGCTTGTGGTCTTGCGAGGTGACCATCGGTTTGACCGACTCCCCGTCGACAAAGGAAAGCAGGGAAAGCTCCTCGCCTTGCATGAACTCCTCTACGACCACACGTGCCCCCGCCTGGCCGAAGACCTGGTCCTCCATGATCGCATACAGCGCCCGCTCCGCTACTTCCAGCGTCTCCGCGACGATGACGCCCTTGCCCGCCGCCAGACCGTCCGCCTTTATCACGATCGGCGCTCCCTGCTCACGCACGTAAGCCAGAGCAGATTCATAATCGATAAACGATTCGTAAGCTGCTGTCGGAATGCCGTAGCGCTTCATCAGGTACTTGGCAAAGGATTTGCTGCCTTCGATTTTGGCCGCCTGCCCGCTCGGTCCGAAGATCGGCAGGCTGCGCTCCGCAAAGAAATCAACGATACCGCCCAAGAGCGGGTCCTCAGGACCTACTATCGTCAGATCCACACCCTCATCCTTGGCAAACTGCGCCAGAGCGGCAAAATCATGAACGGGAATCGGCACGTTCTTTGCGAGCAGGGCCGTTCCTCCATTGCCAGGGGCACAAAAAATCTTGCTTACCTTGGGGCTTTGCGCCAGCTTCCAGACAATCGCGTGTTCACGGCCGCCGCTGCCGATTACCAATACGTTCATCGTATTCCCCTCCTGAGAAGACCTTTTCAAAATCTCTATCAATGCTTAAAGTGTCGCACACTCGTAAAGACCATGGCAATCCCAAAACGGTTACATGCGTCGATCGAATCCTGATCGCGAACAGAGCCCCCCGGTTGAATGATCGCCGTAATTCCTGCCTTTGCGGCCGCTTCCACCGTGTCCGGCATCGGGAAGAAGGCGTCGGAGGCAAGCACAGCCCCCTGCGCTTTGTCGCCCGCTTGCTCGATGGCGATTTTGGCTGCCCCGACCCGGTTCATCTGGCCTGCACCTACGCCAATCGTCATATTGTCGCGGGCGAGGACGATCGCATTCGACTTCACATGCTTGACGACTTTCCACGCGAATTTCAGCTGGGCCAGTTCGCCCTCGGTCGGCTCGCGGTCCGTCACTACGCGAATCTCTTCGTCTGTCAGCTGCTTGAGATCACAGTCCTGGACCAATGCCCCTCCGGCAACCGGAGCGACACGCAGCACGGCCGTTTTTTGCGGCTGGGCCTCCGCGATGCTCGGCAGACGGAGCAGGCGAAGATTTTTCTTTTCTTTCAGGATATCCAGCGCCTCCTGGGTAAAATCAGGAGCCAGAATGATTTCCAAAAAGGTTTCCTTCATCAAAAGAGCGGTCGCTTCGTCAATGGGACGGTTCGCCGCGACGATCCCCCCGAAAATCGAGACGGGGTCGGCGTCATACGCCTTTTGATACGCCTCGCGAATATCCGTGCCGATCCCCACGCCGCAGGGATTGGAGTGCTTGATGGCCACCACGGCCGGCTCCGCGTATTCGCGCACGATGGCAAGCGCTGCATCGGCGTCATTGATGTTATTGTAGGAGAGCTCTTTTCCATGCAGCTGTTCCGCGCGGGAGACGGCGGCCCGTCCATGCAGCGGCTCCTGGTAGAAAGCGGCCCGCTGGTGCGGGTTTTCCCCGTAGCGGAGGTCCTGCACCTTTTCATAGGTCACGGTCAGGTTCTCTGGAAACACCTCGCCCACCGTTTCGTTCAGGTAACCGGCGATCAAAGCGTCGTAAGCGGCTGTATGGCGGAATACCTTGGCTGCCAGACGGCGACGCGTTTCCAGCGTGGTGTCGCCTGCCGCCTCGATCTCGCCGGCGACCTGCTCGTAATCAGCCGGATCTACCACGACGGAGACGAACTGATGGTTCTTCGCCGCCGAGCGGAGCATCGTCGGTCCGCCGATATCAATATTCTCGATCGCTTCGGCATAGGTGACACCCGGCTTCGCAATCGTTTCTTTAAACGGATAGAGGTTGACGACCACCAGATCGATGGTCCCGATATTCAGTTCTTTCAGCTGCCTCATGTGCGACTCGTTGTCGCGCACAGCCAAGAGGCCTCCATGGATATTCGGGTGAAGCGTCTTTACACGTCCGTCCATGATCTCTGGAAAACCGGTTACGTCGGAAATGCCTATCACAGAAATGCCCGCTTCCTTGAGAGAAGCTGCTGTTCCACCTGTCGAAATAATCTCCACTCCTGCGGCTGCCAAACGGCGCGCAAAAGGAACCAATCCAGTCTTGTCCGAAACGCTGATTAGAGCTTTTTTCACACTCACGAATAGAACCTCCTGACTTTTTTCAAAACCCTTTTGAAAACACGAACATTACTCATATATTAAAACATAATTGTACGTAATTATCAAGTTTACCAGAGAAAACAAAGCGCAGCCCCTCCGCACCTGGGCACGGTTGACTGCGCTCGTTTATCACGGTTCGGCATCCCTTTCTCGTTCGAAGGATTGGAAAGCCTTCATGACCGTTTCTTATTCCTGCTTTGCATTTTTTTGATGCGCTCCCGAAGCGACGCATTTTTCGGCGCCTTCGCCTTTCCGCTCGCTTTGCTCCCGCTATCGTTGGATGAGATTTTCCGCTTTTCGCTCTTCCCTGATGTGGGCTGGGCGATGAGCTCCTCAATTTGATCAGGTGAAAACGACTTTCCGTCCTTCACCTGCTGGCGTACTTTATTCTTGGTTTCGTCCGATAAATTCAGTCCCATGCCGGACAACTCGCTCAGTACGGAATCGATGTTTCCCGACCCGTTTTTCGGCAGTTTCTCCGCCAGCTTCATGATGTCAGCCAGCGTCCATTCCCGCCCTGTTCGCTTGCTCAGCTTGCCCAGCAGATCGGCTACGAAATCTCCGTTCATTTTGCTCCCCCTTCCATCCAGCCTCCTTTTACTCTATGTCAGGGGAAGCAAAAAGTTTTGCCTCGGGAGCCATCCCGTTTCAATTTTTGTCAGAGAGGAATCGGTCTGCCCGTCTTATTCACAGCATTTATCAACGGCCTGCGCGCTCGCGTATTTCACGAGACCCGCCAGCGCCATATTCCACGCCTGTTCAAACCAGCCTCGTGCAGCCTCCCACTCCGGTGAATCTCCCCAACCGTTGTGGATCAACTGAATGTTTGTCCCGTCTCCCTCGGAAATAAAAGAGACCACGACGTGCGTGAGCGGACGCACCTCGTTCATCAGCGAAGCAAACTGCCGGGAGCCTTTCCACTCAAACACCAGCAGCTTGCCCGGTTCTACCGCCAATACCTTGCACCCGATGGTACTGTCATTTTCACGGTCTTGCGGATTCCAGAACAGTTCGTATTTTCCCCCGACGACCGGCTCCACCTCGGCGGCATTGGTGAACCAGCTGGCCAGATGCTCGCTTTTGGTAAAATACTCGAAGGCTTTTTCTGGCCCACAGGGAAGGCTTGCACTCTTATGTATGAGCTTGTCCATATTTTTCCTCTCCTTTTGTGTACATAGTGTCATTATAACGGTATGAAAAGGAGAAGAAATCTCCTTTTGGTAATTTTTTGGGAAATTCCTTCGCTCCTCCGATCAGCCAGTCTACAAAGCCCGGATTGTTTTCCTCGCCGCCGCGGGGGTTCACACCATCGCATCTTTTGAATCAAAAAAGTCCTTACCGTCTCACATTCAGACGGTAAGGACTTTGTCCATGGCTATTCCGTTACCCGCACACGCCGTCCATCCACATGGACGCGTCCGCTGAGCAGCTTGTCGATCACGTCGACGAGCAAGCCGTGCTCTACCTGATGGATCCGGGCACTCAGGCTCTCCGCCGTGTCCTGCTCTCTCACCTCTACGGGAATCTGCGCGATGATCGGGCCCGTATCCAGCCCCGCATCGACCAGATGCACCGTTACCCCCGTTATCTTTACCCCGCAGGCGAGAGCTTGCCCCACCGCATCCTTGCCGGGAAACGCGGGGAGCAGCGACGGATGGAGATTGATCATGCGGCCTTCGAAAGCTTGCAGCAGCGTATCCCCGACCAGCCGCATGTAGCCGGCCAATACCACCAGGGAAATCTCCCTTTTCTGCAGCTCAGCGACGATCTCCCGCTCAAAAGCCGCCTTGTCCGGGTAGGCTTTCGGATCGAAGACAAACGCCTCGACACCGAGCTTCTCCGCTCTGCCGAGCACACCAGCACCCGGCTTGTCGCAAACGAGCAGGGACACTTCCGCCCCAGCCAGCCTTCCGCTTTTCACCGCTTCCACTACAGCCTGGAAGTTGGAGCCGCTTCCCGAGGCAAACAGGGCTATCCGTTTCACCATGCCACCCCGTTGTATGCGACTTTTCGTTCTCCCTCGCGGACGGAGCCAATCCGGTACACCTGTTCACCCAGCTGTTTCAGAGTCTCCGTCGCCCGCTCGGCATCTGCTTGCGATACGACGACGATCATCCCGATGCCCATGTTGAAGGTGCGGTACATGTCGTCCCAGGAGATGCCGCCCGCCTCCTGCACCAGCGTGAAGATCGGCAGAATCGGCCAAGTGCCGACATCGACGACAGCCTGTGTGCCCTCTGGGAGGACGCGCGGGATGTTCTCGGTGAATCCGCCGCCCGTGATGTGGGCCATGGCCTTCACCTCTACTGTGTCCAGCAGGGAGAGGATCTGCTTCACGTAAATCCGCGTCGGCGTGAGCAGCTCCTCGCCCAGCGTCTTGCCCAGCGCATCCACATGCTCCGTGAGCGAAAGTCCGCGATCCGCGAGCAGCACCTTGCGCACCAGCGAGAAGCCGTTGCTGTGTACGCCGCTGGAAGCGAGGCCGAGCAGCACGTCTCCTGGCTTCACGGCAGCGCCGGTGATCAGCTTGTCTTCGTCTGCCACCCCGACCGTAAAGCCGGCGATGTCATACTCCCCTTCGGCGTACATGCCCGGCATCTCTGCCGTCTCTCCGCCGATCAGGGAGCAGCCCGCCTGTGCGCAGCCGTCGGCGATCCCCTTTACGATGGCCTCGATCTTTTCCGGGATGACTTTGTCGCAAGCCAGGTAATCGAGGAAAAAGAGCGGCTCCGCCCCCTGCACGACGACATCATTGACGCACATGGCGACCGCATCGATGCCGATCGTGTCGTGTTTGTCCAGCGCAAAGGCGAGCTTCAGCTTGGTACCGACACCATCCGTCCCGGAGACGAGCACCGGTTTTTTGTACTTGCTGGTATCCAGGCGAAACAGGGCGCCGAATCCCCCCAGATCGGTCAGCACCTCTGGGCGGAAGGTCCGCTTGACGTGCTTTTTCATCCGTTCGACGGCCTGATTGCCCGCCTCAATATCGACTCCTGCTTGCTTGTATGCATCACTCATGGTTTCTCCTCCATTGGTAGAGGTTATCTGCTTTGCTTTTTGTCTGTCCCATCAGCACTTGGCTGCGGGCAGCGCCGCCTCGAATTCCACTTCTGTCGGATACTTGCCGGTAAAGCAAGCCAGACAATGCCCGCGGTCCGGAGAGTCATCCCGGCGTCCGATCGCATCCAGCATGCCTTCCACACTCAGGTAGCTGAGCGAGTCGGCTCCGATAAAGCGGCGGATCTCCTCCACCGTTTGCGAGGAAGCGATCAATTCGTCTCTCGTAGACGTGTCGATCCCGTAAAAACACGGGTTCATGACCGGCGGCGAGCTGATGCGGACGTGGACTTCCTTGGCTCCGGCCTCGCGGAGCATCTGTACGATCCGGCTGCTCGTGGTTCCGCGCACGATGGAGTCGTCGATCATGACGACCCGCTTGCCCTCGACCACCTTGCGGACAGCGGACAGCTTCATGTAGACGCCGCGCTCCCGCAATTCCTGCGTCGGCTGGATAAAGGTCCGGCCGACGTAGCGGTTTTTGATCAGACCGAGCTCATAGGGAATGCCCGTCGCTTCGGCGAAGCCGATCGCAGCGGAGATGCTGGAGTCCGGGACACCGGTGACGACATCGGCTTCCACCGGGGCTTCCAGCGCGAGCTGCTTGCCCAGCCGCTTGCGGGCCATGTGGACGTTGATGCCGTCGATGTCGCTGTCCGGACGGGCGAAGTAAATGTATTCAAAGGTGCAGATGGAACGCTGCGTGTTCGCGGAAAAAGTGGATTCGTGAACGCCGTCCTGATCGACGACAATCAGCTCGCCCGGGCGAACATCGCGCCAATACTCGGCGCCAATGATGTCAAAGGCGCAGGTCTCGGACGCTACGCAGATGGCATCGCCGAGGCGGCCCAGGGAAAGCGGACGCAGCCCGTTGGGATCCAGCGCAATGATCAGCTGCCGCTCGTTCATCACCAACAGCGCGTAGGCCCCCTTGATATGCTGCAGCGCCTCGCGAACCGCTTCCGTCAAATCGCTGCTCTGGGAGCGGGCGATCAGATGGGCGATCACTTCGGTGTCGCTGGTCGTCTGAAAAATGGAGCCTTTGGCCTCCAGCTCTTTGCGCAGGACCGAAGCATTGACCAGATTGCCGTTGTGGGCAACAGCCATGCTGCCGTGTGCGTAGCGAAAAAAGAGCGGCTGCGCATTTTCAATCTTGCTGGAGCCTGCTGTCGTGTAGCGGGTATGGCCGATGGCAATGTCGCCGCGAAACGTGTTCAGATCCACCCCTGCAAAGGCCTCCGCCACCAATCCCATCCCGCGGTGTTTGTACCAGCGCTCGCCGTCGGAGGCGCAGATGCCTGCGCTCTCCTGACCGCGATGCTGCAAGGCATGCAGTCCCAGATAGGTGAGAGGGGACGCTTCCTTGTGATTGTAGATGCCAAAGACACCGCACTCTTCGTTCAGTTTATCCCAGATTATCCGATCAAACATGGAATCGCATCCTTCCACGCGGCCTTCAAAGCTGCGAGCGGTGCACGTACAGCTTCGGTTCCGTTGATGTTCACCACCAGTTGCTCCGTGCCTGTCTCCCCGATTGCCTGAGCGGGAACCCCCTGCTCACGGGCCAGTGCCAGTACCGTATTCGCATGCTCTTTTGCCACGCTGATCAGGATACGAGATTGCGATTCGCTAAATAACAGCACATCTGCGCGCAGTTCGGTGTCCAGCGACACCGTCGCGCCGATATTGTGACCGAAGCAGGCTTCTGCGAGGGCTACGCCCAGCCCGCCTTCGGAGAGATCGTGAGCGGATTTGACCAGCCCTTTGCGGATGGCGTCCAGCACCAGTTTCTGCAGCGCTGCCTCCTTGGCCAGGTCGATTTGCGGCGGACGGCCGGAGATCGAGCCGGTCACATACTTCTGATACTCGCTTCCGCCCAGCTCGGCAAATGTTTCCCCGAGCAGGATAATTACATCGCCTGCGTCTTTGAAGTTCTGCTTGGTGATGTGATCCACATCGGCGATCAGCCCGACCATGCCAATTGTCGGCGTCGGGTAAATCGCATCGCCGCTCCGCTCATTGTAGAACGAGACGTTGCCGCCGATGACCGGCGTGCTCAGTGCGCGGCAAGCCGCACTCATGCCGTCTACGGACTTCTCAAATTGCCAGAACACTTCCGGCTTTTCCGGGTTGCCGAAGTTGAGGCAGTCGGTGACCGCCAGCGGCTCCGCTCCGGAGCAGACCACGTTTCGCGCCGATTCCGCGATCGCGATTGCGCCCCCTACCTCAGGGTCGAGGTACACATAGCGTCCGTTGCAGTCCGTGCTCATCGCCAGCGCTTTGCGGGTGCCGCGCACCATCACCACGGCCGCGTCGGAGCCGGGCCCTGCCGCTGTGTTGGCGCGGACGATGTGGTCGTACTGTTCATAGACCCACGCTTTGCTCGCGACAGTCGGCTGGGCGAGCAGCGCCTGCAGCGTTTCGTTCAAGTCCTTTGGCTCAGGGATAGCTGCTACCGGATCTACCTTGGCATTCTCTTCGTAGTAGGCAGGGACAGCCGATGGGCGATGGTACACGGGCGCGTCATCCGCCAGCGTTTTCACCGGCACCTCGGCCACGACCTCACCGTGGTGAATCAGCCGAAGCATGCTGTCGTCCGTCACTTTGCCGACGACGGCAGAAGCCAGCCCCCATTTATCGAAAATCGCGATCGCTTCCGCTTCCTTGCCCTTTTCCACGACGACCAGCATGCGCTCCTGCGATTCGGACAGCATCATTTCATAAGCGGACATGCCCGGCTCACGCTGCGGCACCAGATTGAGGTCCATCTCGATACCATTGCCCGCCTTGGAGGCCATCTCCGCGCTGGAGCAGGTCAAGCCTGCCGCCCCCATGTCTTGAATGCCGACGACGATGCCGGTATCGATCAGCTCCAGGCACGCTTCGAGGAGCAGTTTTTCCATGAACGGGTCGCCCACCTGGACAGCCGGACGCTTGCTCTCCGATTCCTCGCTCAGTTCCTCGGAAGCAAAGGTCGCGCCGTGAATCCCGTCGCGGCCCGTGCTGGCCCCGACATAGATGACCGGATTGCCGATCCCGCTGGCGACGCCTTTTTGGATTTTGTCGTGATCGATCAGCCCGACGCACATCGCATTGACGAGCGGGTTTCCTTCGTAGGTGGCGTCAAAATTGACCTCGCCGCCCACGGTCGGGATGCCGATGCAGTTGCCATAGCCGGCGATTCCGGCTACCACATTTTCAAACAGGTATTTCACCCGCGGATTGGTCAGTTCGCCAAAACGGAGCGAATTGAGCAGAGCGACAGGGCGAGCGCCCATGGAGAAGACGTCACGGATGATGCCGCCCACTCCGGTAGCCGCTCCCTGGTACGGCTCAATCGCCGAAGGGTGGTTGTGGCTCTCGATCTTGAAGACCACCGCTTGATTGTCCCCGATGTCTACGATGCCGGCACCTTCCCCCGGACCTTGCAGCACGCGCGGGCCGCTTGTCGGGAAGCGTCCCAGCACGGGTCGGGAGTTCTTGTAGGAGCAGTGCTCGGACCACATGACACTGTACAGCCCCGTCTCGGTCCAGTTGGGCTGGCGTCCGAGGATGCTGACGACGAGCTGGTACTCCTCATCGGTCAATCCCATGTCGCGGTAAAGACGCTGGTCGGCAATTTGCTGGGCAGTCGGTTCATTGCGAGTGAGCTGTGACACTGTTTCGTTCCTCCCATGTCCGTAGTATCGAGGTAAACATGCGGCGTCCGTCGGCGGAAGCCATCCATTCGTGCACGGCACGCTCCGGGTGCGGCATCATACCGAGTACGTTTCCTCGTTCATTGCAGATACCGGCGATGTCTTCCAGCGAGCCGTTCGGATTTTCTCCGTAGTAGCGGAAGACGATCTGGTTGCCATCTTTCAGCTTCTGCAGGGTCTCTTCATCACAGTAATAGTTGCCCTCGCCATGGGCGATGGGGATCTGGATCACTTCTCCCGCCGCGTAGTCCCGGGTGAAGGCGGTCTCGTTATTTTCGACGCGCAGCCCGGAGAGCTTGCAGCGGAACTTCAGCGAGCGGTTTCGCAGCAGCGCCCCTGGCAAAAGTCCCGCTTCGGTCAGGATCTGGAAGCCGTTGCAAATGCCGACGATCAGCTTGCCAGCTTCGGCGGCCTTGCCCACCGCTTCCATGATCGGCGAAAAGCGGGCGACTGCGCCACAGCGCAGGTAATCTCCGTAGGAGAAACCGCCCGGCAGAAGAATCACATCATAGCCAGAAAGGTTATCGTCAGAGTGCCAGACGTAATCGACGGGCACTTTCATCACGTCTTCCACTGCTTGGTACAAATCGACGTCGGCATTGGAACCGGGGAAAACGATTACGGCTACTCGCATCGCTCAGCCCTCCACAATCTCAAAGCGGTAATCTTCAATCACCGTATTGGCGAGCAGCTTTTCGCACATCGCAGAGATTCGCTCCTCCGCCTGACTGCGGTCAGCGGTGTCCAGCTCGACCTCCATGTACTTTCCGATGCGCACATCTTTCACCTCGTCGAAACCAAGTGAGTGCAGCGCCCCTTTTACGGCATGTCCTTGCGGGTCCAAAACGCTTTGACGCAGTGTGACGTAAACGACAGCTTTATACATGTGCTTCTCCTCCCAATCGTTTGAGCATTTCCTGATAGGCTTCTTCTACGCCGCCGAGATCGCGGCGAAAACGGTCCTTGTCCAGCTTCACTTTGGTCCGGGCATCCCAAAATCGGCAGGTGTCCGGTGATATTTCATCGGCGAGGAGAATCTCCCCGTCCGGCGTACGGCCAAATTCCAATTTAAAATCGACGAGCAGGATATTTCTCTCCTGCAAATACGCTTGCAGCACTTCATTTACGGCCAGCCCCAGCTTTTCCAGACGGGCCTGGTCTTCCTCACTGGCAATTCCCAAGATGTTGATATGGGAAGGATTGACGAGCGGATCGCCCAGGGCATCGTCCTTGTAGTAGAATTCGACGACGGGCTGAGGGAGTACAGTGCCTTCCTCCATCCCCAAGCGCTTGGCCAGAGAACCTGCGGCGATATTGCGCACGACGACCTCAAGCGGGATGATTTCCACCCGTTTGACCAGTTGTTCCGTCGGCGACAACAGCCGGATGAAGTGATTGTCGATCCCCCGCTCCTTCAGCATCGTGAAAAAGATGGCCGTGATGCGGTTGTTCAGTTCGCCTTTGCCGGTAATCGTAGCCTTCTTCTCACCGTTAAAAGCCGTGGCTTCATCCTTGTACTCGACCCAATACTGATTTTCCGAAGACGTACGATAAATCCGTTTCGCCTTACCTTCGTAGAGTTGTTCTCGTTTTTCCACTTGCGAAGTCACCTTCCCACGATAATATGGGTAATGCCAACACCTATTTACGAACGATTCAATTCAATTAAAACATAATTATACGTTTTTATCAACGAATGAAAATGAAAATTGCTTCGACAAATGTTCGTTATTTAATGTTCGTTTTCCAGCGAACGACCAGATTTATTCGTTTTTTCGGCGAATCTATTCCCTCATCATACGGCTATTTCATGCTGTCCGGCTGCTGGCCCCGCCTCTCTTACGATCACATTTACAAGACCTCCATACTGGCTTTACATTTCTTCCTTACAATGGCAGTGGGACTATCTGACTATTTTTCAGGGGGGACGAATACGATGAAAGCAAATGCTGTTTTTGGGCCGCTGTTTGCACCATTTGCCCGTTTGCACAGGAATGTACGGCTCCAGACAAAGATAACCGTTCCGCTCCTGTGCCTCTTGCTGGTTTCATCCTCAATCGTAGGGGGCGTGTTTTACTATCAGGCCAAACAGGTGATCATCTCGCAAATGGAAGCCCGGCTGGAATCAGAGACAGAGAAAATTCGGGAAAAAATTGCATTGATGAAATTTACATTCGCTGCTGACGAAAAAACATACAAAAAAAGGCTGCAGTACGAACTGCGCCAGCAGCAAGCCGCATTGGCCCAAAAAGGGCTGGCGATTCAACAATTCATGGTGCGGGAAGGCCGCTTTGAACCCCTCGAAAATATCACCAAGCAATCGATCGATTTTCCGGCGGAGCTGGGCATCGAGATCCAGGAACAGCGCTTTGGCGTCACCCATGTCGATGTCGGCGGCACGGTACATACATTGGCTTACACCCACTCGCCTGAGGAGAATTTCATCTACGTCATCGCCGTGAAGCAGGAGCAATATCTCGCGCCGCTGGTCCAGACGGGCAGGTTCATCGCGTTTACGATTACGGCCAGCCTGCTGCTTTCGCTCATGCTCTGCTGGCTGATCGTCCGCGGCATCACGGCTCCGTTTCAGGCCCTGATCGGCAAGATGCGCCAGGTGAGTGCCGGAGACCTGACGCAGCGGACCGACCTGGATCACGAGGGTCCGGAGATCCGTTCCATTGCCGACAGCTTTAATCACATGGTGGCGCAAATGGCCGAGATCGTGAACCAGATCAAGCAGATGATCACCCAGCTGAACCGCGACGGCTACGACATTCGGCATGCCGCCGAAGAAGCCGGCGAACGCTCCTCCCTCCTGGCTCTCCGGCTGGAGACGGTCAATCGCGGTGTAGAAGAAACGGCCAGCTCCACCGCGACGGCCTCCTCCTCTTTCCAACGGATGAAAGCCGATATGGACGAAATGCTTTCCGCCATCACCTCGGTGCTCTCTTCGGGTCAGGACATGGAAAAGGTAGCCCAGCACGGCCAGGAACGGATTGACGAGCTGACCGCGATGATCCGCCGTTTCTCGCAAACATACGAGCAGCTGGATATGCGGATGACCGCCCTGCATGATCAATCGGAGTCGATCGGCAGCGTAGTCTCCCTGATCCAGAACATCGCCAAACAGACGAAAATGCTGGCGCTCAATGCGACGATCGAAGCCGCCCGGGCCGGACAGTACGGGCGAGGCTTCGCCGTCGTCGCTGATGAAGTGGCCAAGCTGGCCGGAGAATCAGAAAAGGCCACGGTCGAGATCGCCAAAATCGTGAGAAGCATCCAGGCGGAAACCTATTCCGTCTCGGCCGAAACCACGCAAGCCTCCGAGCAGCTGCAAGAGAGCATGACAAAGCTCTCGGAAGCAGAAAATGCCTTTCTCCAGCTCCGCCGCGCCATCGACCGGACGGCAACCGAGCTGGAAGCGGCCAGCTCTGATTTGTCCAACATTTCCCGGGATCTGGGAGAGGTCGACGCTGCATTGGAGACCTTCGTCGCCATTTCCCAAGAGACGAAGACCAGCACGGAAGAGATGCTGCATACCTCTCGTGAGCAGCTCTCTTCCATTGAGAAGTCCCGGAAGCTGGCCAATGAATTGCTGGCGCAGTCAGGCCGCCTGCATGAACTAAGCAATCAATTTCACGTGGGGTAGCCGGAAGGCCGCTCCCGCCCGGAACATAAAATCTCCCGCTATGGCAAACATAATGGAGAAGATGGACATTTCAGGGAGGGAGTTAAGATTAGATGCGGGATTCGTTTATTCCAGTGACATCCATCGCCAGCGGACTGGGCCAGGAGGTTGCCCCCGATGTGTACGCCTTGTGCGTCCAGGTGGTCAATCTCTGTTTTGTTGGCGATCCATTGACCAAGAAATGGGTTCTCGTCGATGCCGGGATGCCCAGGTCCACACCTGATATTCTCGCACATGTGGGGGATCGGTTCGGGCAGGACGCTCGTCCCGAGGCCATTATTTTGACCCACGGCCACTTTGACCATATTGGAGCCGTACAGGAGCTGTCCTCGCTCTGGGATGTGCCGGTCTACGCCCACGAGCTGGAGAAGCCTTACCTGGACGGCACGGCGAATTATCCCGAACCGGACAGCACAGTCGAGGGCGGGATGGTCGCCAAAATGTCCCCGATGTTTCCAAATGGGGGCATTGATCTGGGGCATCGCCTCCGGGTTCTGCCGCCGGACGGCACTGTCCCCCATATGCCGGGCTGGCGCTGGATTCATACGCCCGGACATGCTCCCGGCCACATCTCCCTGTTCCGCGAAGAGGATCGCACCTTGATTGCCGGGGATGCCTTTGTTACCGTCAGACAGGACTCTCTCTACCAGGTGTTGACCCAGACCGTCGAGATCTCCGGGCCTCCCCGCTACCTGACCACGGATTGGGAAGCCGCCAAAGAGTCTGTGATCAAGCTGGAAGCTCTCCGCCCCGCATGTGCCATCACCGGGCACGGATTTCCTGTCTACGGCGAACAGCTCTCCTCCGGTCTGGCCAGGCTGGTGCGCGACTTTGACAGCATCGCCGTTCCCGACTATGGCCGCTATGTAGAACCTCCCAGCGATGCCGCCCAGCCAGACGCTCCTCTTTACTAGCCCCGCCTTCTCCGAGAAACTCAGCCAGCCTGCCCGTTTGCGGGCGGGCTCTTTTTTTTGCAGTAGCTGCTCGTTCCGGTCGCATCCAAAGCACTAGCCCAGCTGAGTCGGCTATGCGATAATGGGGACAGAAAAAATTTTTTTATCTATAGGAGGTTACATACAATGGCAGATCCGCGCATCAATGAACTGGCCAGTCGCCTCATCCGTTATTCCCTCAATTTGCAAAAAGGCGAAAAGGTGCTGATCGAAAACACCGGCATTCAGGTGCCGCTGGTACGGGCACTTGTACGGGAAGCCTTTGCCGTAGGAGCTCTCCCGCTCGTCACCCTGAAAGACCAGGAGATCATGCGAGCCCTGATGCAAGGCACCAGCCAGGAGCATATGGAGCTGATGGCCAAGCATGAACTGGCCCGCATGAAAGATGTAGATGCCTATATCGCCATCCGCGCTTTTGACAACATCAACGAATACGCGGACATCTCCGAAGAGAAAATGGGACTGTACGCCCGTCATTTCTACCAGCCGGTCCACACCAACGAACGTGTCCCGAACAAGCGCTGGGTCGTGCTCCGCTACCCCAACAAATCGATGGCGCAGCTCTCCAACATGAGCCTGGAGGGTTTTGAAGATTTCTATTTTGATGTATGCAATCTCGACTATTCCAAAATGTCCCGGGCGATGGACCCGCTGGTGGAATTGATGGAGCGCACAGACCGCGTCCGTCTCGTCGGCACGAAAACCGACCTGACCTTCTCGATCAAGGGCATCCCGGCGATCAAGTGCGACGGAAAGCGCAACATTCCCGACGGCGAAGTCTACACCGCACCGATCCGCGATTCGGTGGAAGGCACGATTTTCTACAATACGGCCTCCAATTATAACGGCATCTCCTTTACCGATGTGCAGTTTACCTTCTCCCAGGGGAAAATCGTCGAGGCGACCAGCTCCAATACCAAGGCCCTGAACGATATCCTGGACACGGATGAGGGCGCCCGCTACATCGGCGAGTTCGCCATCGGCTTTAACCCGCACATCAAGCATCCGATGCTGGACATCCTGTTTGACGAAAAGATCGCCGGCAGCTTCCACTTCACGCCGGGCAATGCGTATACAGTGGCAGACAACGGAAACCGCTCCTCCGTTCACTGGGATCTGGTGCAAATCCAGCGTCCCGAGTACGGCGGCGGGGAAATCTGGTTCGACGATGTGCTGATCCGCAAAGACGGACGCTTTGTCTTGCCTGAGCTGGAAGGTTTGAACCCGGAAAATTTGGTGTAGGATGACCCCAAGCCGGTTACGAGTATGATTTCCAGCGAGGTTTTGAAGAAGCTGCTGAAGGAAAAAATGGACTAGCCGATTCATTTGTCCATCCGTTGCGGGCCGCCGAGCGGTTTGGATGCGAGTTGGCCTGTAGTAGAGTAGAGAACTGAAACTTTTGGGCGACCATATGGTCGCCTTACTCATTTCAGCTCCCCCTCATCAAACCGTACGTGAGGTTTTCCCTCATACGGCTTTCCGATGCTCTTCTTTCTTTGGCATTCGGTAGTCCTCTCCGGCAAGTTTCACCAATGATCCCCGTGTGGCTTTCATTACCTCCCCGACCCTGGAATGCTTGTTTCGCACATTCCTTTTCTTGTTAACGAATAGCGTCAGCCTTTCTATTACATACCAATCAATTCTGTTTAACCATCTTGCTGCTATAGTTGAAATTGAATAGTAGTTCTTGAATCCCTTAAGCTTTCGATTAAGCCCTTGTACCACCTCATGCAGCGGCCAGTACAACTTGCTGCGCGGTTCGGTGTACATCTTAATTTTCCGTCTCATTTCTTTCATTGCTTTCTTGCTTGGAATATGTGACATGACATATATCCTTTTTCCACCTTTAATGAGAACGGGAAATTTTCGATGATGAAAACCGAGGAAGTCAAAGCCTGCGGTGTTGTCCCAGATATTGATCAATCGAGACTTTTCCTTGCTAAGAGTCAGGTCAAGTTTGCTCATAATGGCCTTTATAACCTGAATGCTTTCCAAGGCATCCTTTTTCGTCTTGCACATGACCACGAAATCATCGGCGTATCGAACTAATTTGCCAAGATGAGAAAATTGTTTCTCCCAGATTGTATCCATGTAGTTGAGGTAAATGTTCGCAAGCAGCGGCGAAATTACTCCTCCTTGCGGAGTTCCCCAATCCGTTTCATGGAACTGTACACCTTCCATGACACCTGCTTGCAGCCATTTTCGAATCAGTTTTAGTACTCTGCGGTCCGAAATCCTTTGCTCAACCAGTTTCATCAGCTTCTCCTGATTGATGTTGTCAAAGTACCCCTTGATGTCTACATCAACTACCCAATATGCCTGTTTGCTCGCTTTTCTGATTTGTGCAATCGCCTGGTGGGCATTTCGTTTCGGTCGGAATCCATATGAGCAATCTTTAAAGTCCGCCTCGAAAATTGGCTCAATGACCATTTTGGTTGCCATTTGGACAACTCGATCTCGTATCGTCGGGATGCCAAGCGGTCTTTGCTTCCCATCCGCTTTTGGAATGTACGTGCGTCGAACTGGTGCCGGATGGTACCGTTTTCTCTTTAGGTCGAGGTAGATTTCATTGAGGAATTTACTCTCTCCGTATTCATGTACAATTCTTTCGATTGTCTGTCCGTCCACTCCGCCGCTTCCTTTGTTGGCACGCACTCTGCGCCATGCTTCGGCGAGGATGTCAGGACGATACACCTTGTCATACAGAGCATGAAATCGCCGTTTTGGATTTTCCTTGGCACAAAGATATAGGGTTGTCCAAAGTTGTCGAGCTTTTGCATCGGTGTAGTTAGCAAGTTTACTTGCATTCACTCACTCTTACCTCCTTTCAACCCGTGAACAAAGCAGGGCTCCTTTCCTCCATGGAGTTTTGTTGTCTCCACTTCTCTGGTACTATGAGCCCCTCCGACTCCCTCTCTGCCGTCCACCACTTCCCTTACGGTTATAGGTTTCCGCTTTACACTCCGACGGAGTGTGCAAAGTAGGGTCTCCCCAGTTCCGTTCCTTACTTTCTCAGCATACCGTTCCCCTTACCCCGAGAGGTTCTTGAGTGCTGCGATCCAAGTTCTACACACCTTCCGTGGCCTTCGCCCACTTCCCCCAGGCTCGGCTCCTCCTTGTCCATCTTACAATGGTCTTTCTTAACGAGGCGGCAGGATTCACTTTATGTTACGGTCTGCTGATTTGCTTGCACCCTTTCGGGTTACTTTGTCACAGGGCTTCAACCTTAGGATCACTCCACCAGTTGCCTGTCAGCTACGAGGCGACTTGGCTCTTACCTCGGTTGGACTTTCACCAACTAGCAATTAACGGCTTGCTGGGCACGCGAATAGAAAAAAACTGCCCCGGTATGATCTCCGGGGCAGTTTTGCGTGCACACCGACTTTTCCCTCGCTCGGCATGATCCTGCACTTCGTTCCTGGTTGCTACTGCTTAAAAGCAATTTGCGATTCCAAAATATGGTGAACCAACACATCAGCCAAGGCTTCTGCTCCCTTTCAGAATGATTCCGCGCGACAAGCCAGGGTAAGCCGTTTCCAATCGCATCGCGGGATCATCTACGGAATTGCCGTTTGTGTGGCTGGCGACATTGCGCCAGGACTCCCGGTTATGCGTGTGGTAAATATAGACGGTCTCGCTGCCGGTCATCCCGTGGCCCCAGTCGATCCCAAGGCTGTCGGCTCCGCCCAGCATCTGGCTTCCGTCCGGCAGCACCCGGTCCACAATCCAGCTCGCGATATAGGCGAAGGACTGGTCGGGAAACTGAATCAGATACCAGTCTCCCTCGGTTTGGACGATCGGAAACATGTGGCCCGGCTGCACAATGCCCACGACCGGATAATTGGTCTTCGGATCGCTGCGCAGATTGGTATCGGGATTTTTTACGCGAATAAAGGTTTCAATCGGTGTATTTGCTGTGGACCCAGCCCTCCTGTCCATTTGCCAGCTTCACTTTTGTCCAATCCTTTTGCTGTGCGAGGATCGAGAGCCGCATTCCTTTGGCAAGGGTGCCGATAATCGGGTTATCGGTACCGGGAGTGCTGCGAATATTCAATTGATCAACCGCGATCTCGACGTGGGTGGCCGCCTGTGCAGGCGAGGCGGGCACCAGCAAAAAGACAAACAGGGTACAAACAGCGACCGACATGGTACGAATAGTCACGAACAACCGTCTCGTTCCTCTCTTTGATTCTCTCTTCTATAAGAAATACGTATTCGTAGAATTTTCGTAACAATATTGCATGATTCTCCACTTTTTTACAAATTTTTAATCAAATTTCGCCGCCCTGTCCCTGCCTTTTCCCAGGATGGAATCTGTGGACTAGGGGCAAGCCAAAAAAAGACTGCCGCCTGTAGTGGGGAGCAGTCCTCTCTCCCTTCTTGCCTCGGCTTCTAGCGATGTTTCCGTTCCTGATCCTGCTTCGTTTTTCATCCTTCTTGCTTTTCGTTCCTTTACATCCTTCATCCCGATTGTTTTTGCATGGCATTCTTTTTTCACGCCCGTCCTTCAGCCATGCTCTTGGTGAATTGAGGTTTGATCACCGCCAGGGATAAGCGCTGTCTACCCGCCGCTCCATTTTTCCAACAGGATGTTGACAGCATTATGCTCGTCTGTCGAAAAAGGCCCCGGACTGTCTGCCCCGATGATTTGCATGGTGACCCCCTCAACCGCCCTGTCCTTTCCTTTCGCAAAAGGGAGCGGCCGAATCTCTGTTTCCGCAAGCGCATAATACGTCCCGGGCAGAGCCACGGAAGCCGGTATGCCCTCGCTAACAGCAAGATAGTAGGAAAACCCCTCCCGATGCCAAAATCGATCCCGGAACACGGTATCCAGCATCGTAAAAAAACGGTCCGCCTCTATATTTTGGGGATGGTCTACCCCTTCGAGCTTTTGCTTGGCGGTTGAAACGATGCTTTTCTCTTGATCTTCGCATGCCCTGCAGGTATGGTACGTGTGTTTCAGATAGCCGCTGTCCATCGGGTCCAGGACCGAAAAGCGCAATGACTCGATCTGTCCCTGCTGGTCGTAAACCAGCTTGTAGTCTTGTATTCGCGCGTCTTCAGAGATGCCCGCCTTTTGGCGAAACGACTCCCACAACTGCCGGAAGTTGACCTGATCCAGCGCTTGCTTTTCGAAAAAGGGGATATGCCGAATCTGACTCGCCTCTTGGTTGAACCAGTACATCCCGGCTGACAAGAGAACCGCGAACAAACCGATTAGCACAGAGCGGCTTTTGGTCCCCAAGACCCGTCTCATTCCTCCGCACTTCCCTTGGCAGCCGCACCGGGAAACATAGCCGCCAGCTTCTGATACGTCGGCGGGAACTCCGCCTGGTAGCGCAGATAGGTCGGGATGGGATAGCGGATTCCTCCCTTGTTGGTTCCTTCCAAACCCTCGATCAGTTCTTCAGCGTCGCGATAGTGAAAGCTGAAGGCCATCTCGTGATCCTGCGTCTGGGCAAAAAGCCGGTCGCCATAGCAAGGGACGATCACTTGCGGCTCCCCGGTCTGCAGCGGCTTGATCGCGATATCGGCACAGTCCGCCCGGCTGGAGAAGGTAGAGGGAATCGAACCTCCCCGCTTGTACAGCATCCCCGCGACCAGTCTCATGATTTGCGCGGAATTTCCGTAGATCACGACCACATCCGGTTCGACCGTCGCCCGCTCCAGCGGAAAGGAGACGTAGTACCCGCTCTCTTCCGGCGAAAATTTGGGCACATCCTGCTCGCTTTTCGCTCCGGCCTCCAGAGAATCCGTGTACATCCCGCAGGCAAGATGCCCTTCGGAGTAAAAGGGCAGCTGCTCCTCGTAACCAAACGCCACCTGTGCGATGGGACAGGAGAGATCGGCTCCGTTCATGGCGATGGTCCAGCCGTAGCGCCGGGAAAAGCTGACGGCCTGGCAGATGGTGATCAGATACCCCAAATCGCGCGACGGACGCTTCGCTTTGGCTGGGAGATCGCTATCGTTTTTGACGATTTTGACCCCGACCGGAAAGGTGTCGGGTCGGATATAGGCTTGAATGGCTTCGCTCAACTTTTGCAGGCTCATGCTTTCCCTCCGATGGCTTGTTTTTTGAATGTTTCTTCATTTTATGCTTCAATTCCTGTCTGTTTTTACCTTGGAGACATGTAGATTACGTTGAATTTCCTAAACGAGTAACGGAACTGTTGCGAGAAGAAGCATGTTCCCATGCTTGGCTCCGTTCTCCGCCCTGCGAGGATGATTCACTGTCCGCTCCACAGCGGCCCGCGGGGGTGCTCAAAAGCGGTAGCGCTCCGAGGTCATCCCACGTTTCGCCCCTTTTTCCCGCGGGCCGCTGTTCCGCTTAGATGGGCTCCGCAAAGTCGCTGCGCATGGGAACATGCTTCTTCTTCGGGACAGCCTGCTTTCTTCGGGGTGGATTTTTAGCACTTCCTGTCTAAGGCATATGGCGTTCTAGCCAGGCGTACTACCTCAAAGCTGTTCATTCTTCTGAACTTCGACGCCAGCTTTACCCACAGAATTTTAACCCATGGTTACATGAAGAAGCATGTTTCCCTGCGGTGCGACTGTGGAGCCCTGCCGAGCGGAGTGGCGATTTTCGGGAAAAAGGAGCGCAACCCTGGGATGACCGCGGAGCGAGACTACTTTTGCGTCTCCCCCGAAAATCGCCACGGAGCGGACAGCTGCATCAAAGTGGTTCATTCGAAGGTCCTCCGTTCACTGTAATGTTTAGCCGATAAAGAAAAATCCGTATCCCATCGCCATCACGATCACAAGAGCAGGGTGCAGCTTCCACTTTTCCAACAAGAGAAACGATGCGGCTGTGAGGATGCCCGTCTGCATCCAGCCAATTCCTTCAACCGCACCTTTTAGAAATTCATACGTCATTACGCCCAGCAGCACCGTGACGATCGGGCGGACAGACTGTGTCATCGCCTTCACCTGGGGAGAATTGCGAAAGAGATTGAGAAAACCCAGCAGCAGAATCATGGCGATTGCTGTCGGTGCGATCGTAGCCAGCAGGGCGACTGCGGCACCGGGAACGCCTGCCACCTGGTAGCCGATGTAACCCGCCAGCTTGGTCGCAATCGGACTGGGAAGCGCGTTGCCGACAGCGAGAATTTCGCCGAATTCTTGCATCGACAGCCAGCCGTAATGGTCGACGACCTCATTTTGAATCAGAGGGATACTAGGCGGTCCGCCTCCATACCCGAGAATATTGGAGATAAAAAAGGCCCAAAACAATTGCAGGTATATCATACGGCTCCCCCCTCATCGCCTCTGCTCCTGCGCTGCTTGTAAATGGCCCAGGTGGCATAGCCAAAAGACAGGACCAGTGCAATCCCGACGACAATGCCGGGATGCCAGTCCAAAAAGAGCAGCATCACCAGAGAGAGCGCGAGCATGGCCACGGCACCGCTCTTCTTTTTGCTCCCCTGCCAGCCTTTTTGCAGGAACTCCCACGTGAGGACAGCCGTCATCACGGCGATCACTGGCTGAATCGCCTGGATCATCCCGTAGACGCCTGGCGCATCCTTCCACCGGTAGATGACTTGAAGCAGGCCGATCATGACCAGCACCGTAGGGAGCACCATCGCGCAGTTGGCGATGAGCGCCCCCGTCCAGCCTTTTACGTGATAGCCGACATAGGCTGCCAGTTTGGTGCCGATGGGTCCGGGAAGGGCGTTGGCCATCGCCAGATTATCAGTAAAGTCCTCTTCCTTCACCCATTTGTACTTCTTTACACACTCGGTATAAAACAAGGGGACCATCGTCGGTCCTCCTCCATATCCAAAAAGGCCGATTCGAAAAAAGGCCAAAAACAACTGCCAATAGATCATCGGAAGCCTCCCCCGCTGTTTCATTTCCTGATATCGGCCTGTATTCTCTCAAAATTCATCGCTGTTCGGCCGGAAAATGAGGATTTGGTACGAATTTCATTCATTGGTTGAAACTATAAAACGGTATTCTGTCAATTGCAACCCGCTTTTCGAAAGAATGACGCAATTGCGGAATCGGTATGCACAAAAAAAGCAGATTCTCCGCCAGACCGACAAGGGTCCCTTGCAGGGAATCTGCTTTTTCCTATGGTTCGACCCGCTACTTTACCCGAGTGACTGCTTTAAATTAAACAGATAGCGGTTGCGAATGATCCAGAAATAGATGAACTGCACGAGCACGAAGCTGGCCAGGACGATCGCGGTCGGTTTTGCCACAGAAGCGATCAGCATCAGCTTCAGCAGGCTCTGCAGTGAGAAGAAAGCCACCGCGCTGTGGACGATCGCGACCAGAATCGGGACGAAGAACAGGAGAGCCACCTGTGTCGTGACGATTCGGGAGAGCTCCCGCTCCGACAGTCCGATCTTCGTAATCGCCCCGTACTGTCTGCGGTCGTTTTCCAGATCGGTATAGAGCCGGAAATAGAGGAAGCTCCCTGCCGCGACGAAAAACAGCAACCCGACAAACAAGCCGATAAAGAGGCTGGTATTGGCCATTTGCTTCAGTTCGTGATAGATCGGAGCGCGGGCGCGGAAGGAATACGGCCCCGTGTCGCCCTCGCTCAGTTCTGTCATCAGCTTTTCGCTGAGCTCATTGGTTTGCTTCCAATCCTCTACGCTGTACAAATAGTTGTTTTCCAAACCATCTGCCGTCGTTTGGGCAAACACCTGATCCGGCACCACGACGATGCGCGAGGCGTTTAACGACGACAGCACAGGCATCATCGTCACTACTTTTGGCTGCAAGGACTGACCGCCTGTGACAAACGGCTGAAGATCGATCTTTTCGCCCGGCCAGAGCTGGAAAAAGACGGCCTCTCCTTCCCCTGCCTCCACTTCCTCCTGGTTGGCGGCACGCGCTGCCCGGTTGTACTCGGACAAGCCGATGATGGCGACGTCTTCGAATTCCTCTCCTCTGGACAGGTACTTCGTCGTCGTTTCCAGCTTTTCAAAGGCAAAGCCCCCGGCCTGCAAAGCCTGATCGATCTTGGCCACCTGCTCGGCATTCCGCTTCTCGTCCGCGACGGCGCGGTAGCTGAAAGCAAACGGATTGGTCTTTACGGTCGTTTCCGTGATCGAGGAGGCCAGGGCGGCGAGGGTGCCGATCGCGCAAAACGCCACGGTCGAGACGATACAGACGAGGAAGAACATCCGCGCATTGTCCTTCATCCGGTAAGCCAGATCAGACAGCGTGACGATATTGGTCCGGTTCCAGTAAAAATGCCGGTTTCGTTTGAGCAGCCTGATCAAAAAGACGCTGAGCTGGGTAAACAGCAGATACGTCCCGGCGATCGTCAAGGCGCTCACCGGAATCAGCATCACCACGACCAGCGGTCCTTCGACCCAGAATGCCAGCGTATAGGCAAGGCCCAGCAAGACGGCAGCCAAGAGGGACAAAAAGACGGACGCCTTGGGCTCCTGCTTGGGACGCTGGCTTCCCTGCAGCAGCTCCAGGAGGCTTTTTCGCTTCAAAAACAGCAGGGTGAACACGGAGATCGCCACAAACAGGAATAAAAAGCAGCCGATCGTCAGCAGCATCGCTTCCCAGGGCAGATAGAAGGGGAGCGGCTCCACATCCAGCAGGAATCCGGCAAATTGGAAGAACAGCTTGCCCAGCACCATGCCGAGGCCAATCCCGAACAGGAGTGAGAGCGCGCCGATCATCATGTTTTCCATGAAAATCAGCACATTTTGCTGACCACGTGTCATACCGTGCATCATCAAGATCCCGAATTCCTTCTCCCGCCGCTTCAGAAAGGCTCCGACACAGTAGAACAGGAAGAAAAACGCGAACAGGAAAATGATGTACTCCGCCGCCACCATTCCCGACGCGACGAAGCGGTGTACTTTGCCGTCCTCGACACCGGGATGGAAGATAAACATCGCGTAGATGAAAAAGATCAACACCGAGAAGACGCTGCTGAGAAAGAAAGCCGCATAGGTCCGCTTGTTCCGGGAGACGTTGTTAAACGCGAATTGACGAAAGGTCATGCAGGTTCCCTCCCAAAAGCGACAAGGCATCGATGATCTTCTGGAAAAATGCCTGTCTGCTGTCTCCGCGGTACATTTCATTGTGCAGCTGCCCGTCCTTGATGAACAGGACGCGGTGGCAATAGCTCGCCGCGAGCGGGTCATGCGTCACCATCATCATCGTCGCCCCGTCGGTCTTGTTGATCGCCTCCAGGGTTTCCATCACATTGCGCGATGCTTTGGAGTCGAGATTGCCGGTCGGCTCATCCGCCAGCAGGAGCGACGGCGTATGGATAATCGCGCGGGCGATGGCCGCCCGTTGCCGCTGCCCTCCCGAGACCTCGTAGGTCCGCTTTTCCAAAATGTCCGTGATTCCCAGTTTTTCCGCGACCGCACTCAGCTTCTCGTCCATTTCGGCTACGCTTTTGCCGTCCAGCGTCAGGGGCAGGACGATGTTCTCGCCGATGGTCAGCGTATCCAGGAGGTTGAAGTCCTGAAAGACAAAGCCGAGCTCTCTTCTGCGGAACAAGGCCAGCTCGGCCCGCTTCAACTGGTGCGGGTTGGTGCCGTTCAGCAGAACTTCCCCGGATGTCGGCGAGTCGATCGTCGAGATCATATTGAGCAGCGTCGTCTTTCCGCTTCCCGACGGCCCCATGATTCCGACGAACTCCCCTTTTTTAATCGTAAAATCAATATCGGTCAATGCCCGATAGGTTACCCTGCCTCCATATATTTTGCTGAGGCGCTTCACATGCAGCATATCCATGTGCGCTTCTCCCTTCCTTTCTCGCATCCTTGTAAATGGTCAGCATCCTTTTCCACTTCCCACTATAAAGAAGCGCGCATCCGCAAGCCATCGAATTAGCTTTCATCCGGCTTACGTTCTTGTAAGGTTGGGACGACTGAGTAAAAGACGATGCGCACCTTCGTCCCGGCGCCCACGGTGGAATCCAGCTCCACGTCATGATGGAGACGCTGGCAGATCTCTTTCACCAAATACAGGCCCATCCCGGTCGATTCGGCATAGCGGCGTCCATTTTCTCCGGTAAAATACGGCTGAAAGACGCGCTGCACATCCTCCGGCGGAATGCCGATGCCGCTGTCCTCTACTTCCAGGACGGCGTGTTTCCCGCGCGCATACGAGCGAATCGTCACTTTGCTCCCCTTTTTGTCCGAATACCGGACGGCGTTGGTCAACAGTTGATTCAACACAAAAGAGAGCCACTTTTCATCCGATTCGACTACCCAGCCCTCGCCCACGGCCAGCTCGGGGTAGACCTGATTGCGGATGAACAGACGCTTGTTCTCTGACACGGCGCTTTGCGCCAGTTTTCGCAGCGAGACCGGCTCGATGAGGAAATCCTGTTCAAATCGGTCCAGACGGGCGCTGTAGAGCACGGTTTCCAAGCCCCGCTTGAGGCGGTCCACCTCTTCCCGCACGCTTTCCAGCCGGGCGTCGTCTTCATCCTGCAGCAGCAGGTGGATCACGGAAATGGGCGTCTTCATCTGGTGCACCCATTGCTGGATAAATGTCGTGTGATCGCGCTGCTTGGTTTCGTAGGCGTGCAGCTGATCCTTGAACAGCCGGTAATGATGCTGAAAGGTATGGTCCATCGCCCGTCCCAGCGGCGAATGGCCGTGGGAAAGCGTCAGCTCCTCCAGCGACTTCACCGGGTTGCTCAGCCGTTGGTAAACCAGCCGGTTGGTCAGGTAGCGGATCACCAGAAAACAGCCGCCGCAAAATAGGCACAGGAAGACGGCATAGCGAATCAGCGAGGGATTCCAGTACCCGTCCAGAGCAAAGGTGAGCACCAGAATAAAGAGCTGGATAAAAAACATCAGCAGAAAGGACCATTGATCGCGCAGGAAAAGCTTCATGCTTTCTCCTCCCAGGTGACCTTCAGCCGATAGCCGGAGCCGCGCACGGTTTCAATCGCCCCGTCCAGTCCCAGCTCTTTCAGCTTGCCGCGCACACGGGTGATGTAGACATTCAGCGTATTTTCATCGACGAACTGCTCGTCCCACAGCTTTTCCAAGAGCCGCTCCCGGCTGACCACGCGCGGGTACTGATTGAACAGCGCCTCCAGCAGCAGCGCCTCTTTTTTGCTGAGCTCCGTCTTCTCTCCCTCCATGGTCAGTTCCATCCGCTCCAAAAACAGGCGCAAGCCGGCTACCTCCAGCGTCCGCTCCGTCTCCTGCGCCGCGTATATGCCGTAAGCCCGCCGAAGCTGGCTGCGGATTTTCGCCAGCACCACGTCGTAGTCAAACGGCTTGGTGATGTAGTCGTCCGCCCCGTTTTCCAGCGCCATCACCTGATCCATCTTGCTCTCGCGGGCCGAGATGAACAGGATCGGGCAATTGGAGACCTGGCGGATCTGCCGGCACCAGTAAAACCCGTCGAATTTGGGCAGATTGACGTCCAGCAAGACGAGGTCCGGCTGTGCCTGGGAAAAGACATCCATTACCTGATCAAAATGAATCACATTTACCGTATGATACCCATATTTTTCCAATTGACCCTGCAGCAGTTGATTGATTTTCGGATCGTCCTCCACGATCATAATCTTCGACATCGATCATACTCCTCGCTATCTGAATCTCTCTATCTACTATACCAAAAAACCGGATACGCCCCACCATGGGAGAACGTTCCGGTTTCTGGATGAGAGGGCTATCCTTGCGGCACCATCATCTTTTGCAGTTTTTTGATTCCGCGAAAATGCAGGATTTTGACGGAGGCTTCCGACTTGCCCAGAATCTCTGCGATTTCGTTCATGCGCAGATCGGCCAGGTAGCGGAGGGAGATGACATTGCGCTGATCGACAGTCAGCGTTTTGACGTTTCTCCAGAGGTCTTCATCCGACTCCTGCTTCAACACCCGCTCCTCCGGCAGCTTTTCACTGGCGACCAGGCTGGCGAACATCTCCTGCTCCGCCGGATACTCCCGCTTCTTCCGCAGATAGTCGATCAGCGTATTGTGCGCGATCCGGAAGATCCACGCCCCAAACGGATGGCGCCCGTCGTACTGGTCCAGCTTGGCGTACACCTTGATAAAAACCGTCGTGGTCAAATCCTCCACATCCCAGCTGTTGCGGATGCGGTAGCGAAAGTAGCGGGTGATCCTCGCCGCATATTCTTCGTAGATGCGTTTGTGGTCGGTTGATTGCAATGCTCTCACAGTATTCATGGTCCTTGCTCCCGTTCGTTCTTTTTTTCTGTATGAATGGAATTTCGTATGAATTGACTTTATTGTAAAAGTCCCGGGAGCATTGAACCATCGAGTTACATTTCATCTAGCTTACAGTTTTGTAAGGTGGGGGCTGCCTCTTCCCATTAAGGGCTGCGGGGGGAAGAAGCCGCGGTTCCAGCACCCATGATAAACGTAAAAAACCCGCATGCACACCGACACCTCAGGGGTTTGTCGATGGACATGCGGGAAATCCTTTTTGCAAATCGATGCGGAATCGATGCGAATCGTATGGATGCTACAGCAAGCCCAGCCGCTGAAAAATCGTATCCACATGCTTCAAGTGATAGCGATGATCGAAGCAGTCGTCCAGCTCCGCCGGGCTGAGGGCCGCGGTTACGGCCGGATCGCTCTCCAAGATCTCGCGGAAGGAGCGCTGTTCTTCCCAGGCCTGCATGGCGCGCGGCTGTACGATGTCGTAAGCCTGCTCGCGGCTCATGCCTTTTTCGATCAGCTTCAGCATTACTTGCTGGGAGAAGATCAGGCCGAAGGTGCGATCCATATTCCGCTTCATGTTCTCGGGGAAGACGGTCAGGTTTTTCACGATATTCATAAACCGGCGCAGCATGTAGTTCAAGAGCTGCGTCGCATCCGGCAGGATGACCCGCTCCACCGAGGAGTGCGAGATGTCGCGCTCATGCCAGAGCGGCACGTTCTCGTAAGCGGACAGCATATGGCCGCGGATCACGCGGGCCAGACCGGAGATATTCTCGGAGCCGATCGGGTTGCGCTTGTGCGGCATGGCGGAAGAACCCTTCTGCCCTTTGGCAAAGGCCTCCTCCACTTCGCGAATCTCGCTCTTTTGCAAGCCGCGGATCTCCGTGGCAAACTTGTCCAGCGAGGTGGCGATCAGCGCCAGCGTAGCCATGTACTCGGCATGGCGGTCGCGCTGCAGCGTCTGCGTGGAGATCGGGGCCGGTTCCAGTCCCAGTTTTTCGCATACGTATTTTTCCACGAACGGATCGATATTGGCATACGTACCGACAGCCCCGGAGATTTTGCCATACGCGACCTCTTTTTTGGCTGCGCGGAAACGGGCCAGATTCCGCTTCATTTCTTCGTACCAGAGGGCCAGCTTCAGGCCGAAAGTGGTCGGCTCCGCGTGCACACCGTGCGTCCGTCCCATCATGACGGTATCCTTGTGCTCCCGCGCCTTGTCGGCGAGAATCGCGAGGAAATCCTCCAGATCCTTTTCCAAAATCTCATTTGCCTGACGCAGCAGGTAGGACAGCGCCGTATCGACCACATCTGTCGAGGTGAGTCCGTAGTGCACCCATTTCTTCTCTTCGCCGAGCGCCGGCGTCTCCGATACCGCACGGGTAAAGGCGACGACGTCGTGGCGCGTCTCTTCCTCGATCTCATAGATCCGGTTGATGTCAAAGCTGGCATGCTGGCGCAGCTTTTTCACGTCTTCCTCCGGGATGACGCCCAGCTTGGACCATGCTTCGCACGCCAGTATCTCTACTTCCAGCCAGGCCTTGAATTTGTTTTCCTCCGTCCAGATGGCACGCATCTCCGGTCTTGTATATCGTTCAATCATGCTTGTCCCTCCGCTTTGTTCCAGATTTCCAGTCGTTCGATATCTCGCAGCGCCTCTTCGACAGAGGGCGCCAGAATGTTGATGTGACCCATTTTTCGCTTGGCCTTGCTCTCCGCCTTGCCGTACAGGTGCAGCTTGGCCGACGGCGGCAGGCTCCCGATCTTCGCAAGCACCGGCTCCAGATGCTCGCCCAGGATATTCACCATGACGACTGGAGACGTAAGCTCCGTCGATCCCAGCGGCAGATTGCAAACAGCCCGGACATGCTGCTCAAACTGGGAGGTGACGCAGGCATCCATGGTGTAGTGGCCGGAGTTGTGAGGGCGAGGCGCCAGCTCATTTACATAGAGTTCCCCGTTTTTGCCAAGAAACATCTCCACGGCGACCAGCCCGACCACGTCCAGCTTTTCGGCGATGGTCCGGGCCATCTCCTCCGCCCGTTTCCGCACCTCGTCCGGTACGCGGGCAGGCACGATGGAGAGGTGGAGAATGTTGTCCACATGCACATTTTCCGCAGCCGGAAAGACAGCCAGCTCGCCTGCCGGATTGCGGGCGGCGATCACGGACAGCTCCATGACAAACGGAACGAATTGCTCGACGATCAGCTCAGTACCTGCCCGGGCCAATGTTTCATAGGCTTCCGCCAGCTCATCCTCGGTGCGCAGCACCCACTGTCCCTTGCCGTCGTAGCCGCCCGTCGCCGTCTTCATCACAGCGGGCAAACCCAGCTCTGCCACGGCCTCCCGCAGGCTGTCCACACTGTCTACTACCCGAAAAGGCGCAACTGGTATACCTAAATCCCGGATGGCGGTCTTTTCGCGAATCCGGTGCTGGGTGATACGCAAAAGGCGGCTTCCCTGCGGCACGTAAGAACGGCTTTCCAGCACCTCTGCCACCCGAGCGTCTACATTTTCAAATTCATAGCTGATGACGTCGCTCGCTTCCGCCAGCTTGAGGGCGGCATCCACGTCATCGTAGCGGGCCACGATTTGGCGATCGGCCGTCTGTCCGCACGGGGCGTCCTCTGTCGGATCCAGGGTGACAAACCGGTAGCCCATGGCTCTCCCCGCCAGGGCGATCATCCGTCCCAGCTGTCCCCCGCCCAGAATGCCGATTGTCGCTCCCGGTTTGATCTGCTTGTCGCGTTTCGCGATCTCTTTATTCTCCATCATGCCAGTTCACTGTCCGCCAGCACTTTCTCGCGGACGACCTTTCTTCTGGCCACAAAGCGCTCCTGTATCTCCGGGTATTTGATCCCCAGGATTTGCGCCGCCAGCAAGCCTGCATTGACAGCCCCGGCCTTGCCGATCGCCACCGTCGCGACCGGAACGCCCCCCGGCATCTGCACGATCGACAGGAGCGAATCGAGCCCGTTCAGGGTGGATGATTTCACAGGGACGCCAATGACGGGCAGCTCTGTCTTCGCTGCCACCATGCCCGGCAGATGAGCGGCTCCGCCCGCTCCGGCGATAATGACCTCCAGGCCGCGCTGCTTCGCCCCCTCCGCATAATCAAACATCAAATCCGGCGTTCTGTGTGCGGATACGACTCTCTTTTCATACGGCACCTGCAATTCGTCCAAGATCGTGCAAGCCGCCTGCATTGTCTCCCAGTCAGATGTGCTGCCCATGATGACTCCTACCAATGGTTTGACCATATCATCTATTGCCCCTCTTTCGTCAATATCTTTTTCAAAAAAATAGAGCTGATGACGCTCGCATAGGAGGGTTATCTGGCCGTACCGAATGATCCCGTTACAACCCTTAACCAACGACAAAACCCAACCGACCCCCTTTTCGCATAAAGGATAATCGCCTGGGCTTGCTATTGTTTTTTCCATTCATAGTGTAACAGGGCGGCCGAAAAGATGTCAATCCACAAACCGAACGTTAATTTCGTAAATCTCGACAAATATTCGTATTTTGACAGAACCCCTTTTCTATCTTCGCTGATTTTGCAGCACCGGCTTCCTTTTTCCCCGTGCCCGTGAATTCTCCTTTTCCGCCGGGACCTTTCCTTTCCCTGTCATAGATCCCTGCGGCAAACGAACAGGGACTGTCACCCATCAGCGGGCATTCCCGGCGGAATCTCTCCCTACCCGGGCCTCTCGCTGACGATCCAGCCATTCCTGTGCCGCCTGCTCCTGCTCCTTGTCGAGGAGCAGCCAGTAGCGGATAAACGGAGCCGCATCCTCCCCCGCTTCCGCCGTCAAGGCTGCCACCCATTCCCGTCCTGTCGCGACCTGATGGCGGTGTTCCGCCAGGAAGTGCTGCAGCATCGCATGAAGCCGCTCTTCCCCCCATACGTCCTCCAGCAGGAGCAGCATGGTCGCCGTGCGGGAATAGACGAGATCGCTGTAGCTCTGGTTGTCAGGGTAGCGGGAGGTCGGCAGCCAGGCGTTCAGACCCGCCTCTGCGTAAGCATCTGCGGTGGTGCCCCGGATCAGGCGCCCCTGGACGCGCATTTGGCCGATCTGCGGATAGGCAGCCCGGAGAAAAGAGAGGGAGGCGTACTCGGCCAGTCCCTCGTCCAGCCAGGCTTCCTCGACTTGATTATTGCCCATCAGGCCGTAAAACCACTGATGGGCCGTCTCATGGACGACGGTCGGGATCGAAGCGAGATGATCGCCCTGATAGTGAGAGCCGTCCAGAAAAACAATGCCGGGATATTCCATGCCGTTGATGCGGCCGCCAATTCGGACCACATCGTACTCGTCATAGGGATAAGCGCCAAACCGGCTCTGAAAGTAGGAAAACGACCGCTCGGCAGCCTGATGGTTCCGGGCCGCCTGTACAGGCGAATCCCCCTTCCGCCACCAGCTCCGCACCTTCGTCCTGCCCACCGTCGTCTCTCGCCGCTGGTAGGTCTCGTCCATCACGACCAGCGAGAAGTCACGCACGTCCTTGGCTTCGAGATGGTATACGCGCTGGCCGGGCGTCGCCTCCTCGCCCCGCTGCGTCCCATCCGCCGCCGTGCTGGCGACTTGGTAGCCGGCGGGAACGTTCAGCTCTACCTGGTAGTCGGCCGTCTCCGAATAAAACGGGTCGCCGACCGGGCCGTACGGATCGAGATGCCATCCGGACGAATCGCGTACGGCCAGGATGGGCAGCCAGTTTCCCAGCCAGATCGCATGGTCGTCATACGACATCCGGCCCATGTTGCGGGGGAGCGTCATGGAAAATTGGAGCTCCAGATCCAGGGCTGCCCCGCTTTCCACCACCCTTTTTTCGAGGGGAATCTCGACGAGCGTCCCCGTTCGCTGATAGGCCGCCGGCTTCCCCTGAATGCGGAGCTGATGAATTTGGTACGTCCCGGGTGTCGGGTTTTTCCCCAGCAAATCCGCCCAGAGGGGGCCTTTCTTTTTGTCGGTAAACGCATAGGGATATACGTGCAAATAGGCAAAGGCCGGGTCTTGCGGCACGAACTGAATATGCACGCTGCCTGTCAATTCCTTGGCAGCCGGATCGATCTGTACGCTGGCCGTGTACGCGGTCCTGTCGGTGACAGCCTGCTCGGCCGCTCGATTTGCTGGTTGCTCAGCTGTCTGATCCGCGGCTTGACCGGCTGCCGGGCTGCCTGGCGCTTGACTTGCTGCTTGGCCGCCCGGCGCTTGACCTGTTGCTTGACCCGCTCCTTGGCCGCCCGGAGCTTGACCCGCTTCTTGGCCAGCTGCTTGGAAGCCTGGCGCTTTGGCAAAGGCCGCGTGTCCGCCCGGGAAGGCGGTTGCCAGCACAAAGACGAAGAGGCTTCCCGTCCACTTCCGGACAGCTCCTTGGGCCGCTTTGGCTAAAAGTCTGCGCGTGGCATTCTGGCTTGCAGCATTCCGTCCCGCATCACTTCGTCCTCCATCATCCCGTCCCGCAGCAGCAGTCCTCATTTTCAGGCAATCTGCCTGTAACCGAATCCCTTTCTGCTGCGCCTCCCACCACTTTCCCACAGCCATCCCGCCTTCCCCCTTTTCCATTCGGCAGATCCCCGGACAGCCCGCCCCGTCACTGCTGATCACGGCTGAAGATCCGGTCGTACCTTCCCCCGCTCCCGATACTGGAGGTGATCCGTCCATCCTGCAGGAAAATCTCGTACACCGTCCCCGTGTATATGCTAAGCCCGCGTGCCAAAAAGGGGGCAAACCGAACTTCAGCAGAGATGCCCGCCCCCTCTACCAGAGCAAACAGCTCGGACAGTTCACGGGCCCCTTCCTGTACCAGCGGTTCCTCATACCGCTGTGCAAGTGATGCCAATGACCGTTCGCCGTCTTGCAAAAAAGCGGCGATGCGTTCGATGACCGCCTCCTCTACCTGACGCTCCCGCAAGTCTGCACAAACCCCCTTCAAGCCGATTTTCTCCAGCTTGTCGAGCGAGAGCATCACATCTTCTGCCTGCTCCTCCCCGATGCCCATCACCTTCAGCAGACCGGTGAGCAGCTTGCGGTTATTGAGATGAATCGCGACAGCGAGGCCGAGCCGGTCAAACGCCTCAGACGCCATGCTGATCAATTCCGCTTCGGCCAGCATCGAGCTCGCACCCACGATATCGACGTCGCACTGGATAAATTCCCGGAATCGGCCCGTCTTTACCAGGCCGTCCCGAAAGACCTTTCCGATCTCGTAGCGTTTGAACGGCATCCGCATGTCGGGGTTTCCAAGGGCTTGCAGCCGTATGTGGCAAACACCTCTTCGAACGTCTGTCGGATCCGGTTGCGCAGCCCTTGCTCCTGCGGCATGTAATCTTTGGTTCCTTTCACGTTCCGCAACATGTGTTCCATCTCTCTTCCTCCTTGTTTTCCCGCCGTCCTGCTGGATGTCCTGCCGCACGGCCCGAAATGGTCTGAGGAAACCAAAAAAAGCCATGCGGGAGACATGACATGCCCGCATGGCTTCGTACTCCACCGCAGGCATCAAGCACAAACAGCGCTTGCACCTGCGGAAAAAATCCCCTCTTCGGGTGACAGCCGGTTTGCAGATGGTTTTGCGAGAGTATGGGCAGCGAAACCGCCGGATCTATTCTCTGAGGAAGATGAAGTACGCCAGGAAGACAAAGAACAGCACGTACATGACCGGGTGAACTTCTTTTCCTTTTCCTTTGAGCACTTTGATCACCGGGTAGACGATAAAGCCTGCCGCGATACCGGATGCGATGCTGTACGTCAGCGGCATCATCAGGATGGTCAGGAAAGCCGGGAATGCCTCGTCCATTTCCTTCCATGCGATGTTGGCCATATGGGAGGCCATCAGCACGCCGACCATAACCAGCGCTGGCGCAGTAACGGCTGGTGTCACCACTGCAAGCAGCGGAGAGAAGAACAGCGCGAAGATAAACATAAGTCCGGTCACGACGGAAGCAAAGCCTGTCCGACCGCCAGCAGCAACACCGGCCGCAGACTCGACGTAGCTGGTCGTCGTCGAAGTGCCCAGGACCGCCCCTGCCATCCCCGCGATCGCATCGGAAGCCAGAGCGCTTCCCGGACGAGGCAGCTTGCCGTCTTTCAAAAGACCGGCCTGGTTCGCCACGCCGAGCAGCGTACCTGTGGCATCGAAGAAGTCCACGAACAGGAAGGTAAAGATCACGATCAGCATTTTGGCGCTGAACAGCGTCGAAAAGTCACCCAGGTAGGTGAAGGCCGCCCCAAAGGTGGGAGCCAGGCTCGGCGGAGCCGAGACGATTTTTTCCGGGAGATTCACGATCCCAAAAATCATGCCGACGATCGCTGTGCCCACCATGCCGACGAAGATCGCCGCATTGATCCGGCGCGCCATCAGTACAGCGGTCAGCACCAAGCCAAATACGGCCAGCAGTGCATTTTTCACAGCCGTTACCTGAGCCGGATCCATATCGGGATGGAACGTCAGATGTCCCAGAGCAACGGTAGTGGCCTCATTGGAAATAATAATGCCTGCATTTTTCAAGCCGATAAACGCGACAAACAGACCGATACCCGCCGACACCGCATACTTCAAGCCCTGCGGGATCGAGTTGATGATCGCTTCCCGGATACCGGTGAGCGACATGAGCAAGAAAATTGTACAAGAGACAAAGACGCCCGCCAATGCCTGCTGCCACGGAATTCCCATGGTCAGGACGACGGTGTAGGTAAAGAAGGCGTTCAGCCCCATCCCCGGCGCCTGCGCAATGGGCAAACGACCCACGAAAGCCATGACCAGCGTACCGATGGCGGCTGCCAGAGCCGTCGCGGTGAAGATCGCACCGAACTCAGGGTAATTGGCCTTCAGCTCGGGCGGCAAATCAGCGCCGCTCAGAATGAACGGATTGACAGCCAAAATATAGGCCATCGCGAGAAATGTGGTGATCCCTGCAATTGTTTCACGTCTGTAATTGGTGCCAAGCTTGTCAAACTCAAAGTAGTTCCGCACTGGATGTCCCCCCAGATTCGTTTCGGTAAATAAAAAGCCGAGGCGCAATGTATACACCTCGACTACCGAACAAAACAGACGGAAATTCACAAAATAAAATAAGAGCTGTCCCTTTTTCCGTTGCTGTCTGTTCGTAGCCAGGCCGTTTGCGGCGACCTCGTAGAAACTCCCGGGCCAATTCCCAGGACTATACGAACCTTCCTATTTACCTAATTACACCGAGAAGTGTAACAGGTATAACAGAAGATGTCAACGGAAAAAACGAACGTTAAAAAATATTAACCGATTAATATCCGGTTTTCTTCCCTTTTTACTCCCACTCGATCGTAGCCGGCGGCTTGGAGGTGATATCGTAGACGACGCGGTTTACGTTTTCCACCTCATTTACGATCCGGACCGAGATTTTCTCCAGCACATCCCACGGAATTCGTGCCCAGTCTGCAGTCATGCCGTCAATGGAGGTAACCGCGCGAATCCCCACCGTGTAGGAGTAGGTCCGCATATCGCCCATGACCCCGACGCTTTTCATGTCCGGCAGAGCGGTGAAGTATTGCCAAATCTCGCGGTCCAGACCGGCCTTGGCAATTTCTTCACGCAGGATCGCATCCGATTCCCGAACGATCTCCAGCTTTTCCTCCGTAACCTCGCCCAATACCCGAATGCCCAGACCCGGACCCGGGAAAGGCTGACGCCATACGATCTCATCCGGCAAGCCCAATTCGGATCCCAGCTTGCGCACCTCATCCTTGAACAAGGTTTTGAGCGGTTCGATCAGCGTAAAGGTCATGTCTTCCGGCAGCCCGCCTACGTTGTGGTGCGATTTGATCGTCTGGGCCGTCGCGGTGCCGCTCTCGATGATGTCTGTATATAGTGTGCCCTGCGCCAGGAAATCCATGTCTTTCAATTTGCTTGCTTCTTCATCAAATACGTAAATAAATTCGTTCCCGATGATTTTCCGCTTTTGCTCCGGATCGGTCACGCCTTTCAGCTTGTCCAGGAAACGTTTGCGCGCGTCAATCTTGATCACTTTCATGGAGAACTTGTCGCCGAACGTCTCCATGACGCTATCCGCTTCCCCTTTGCGTAGCAGGCCGTGATCCACGAACATGCAGGTCAGCTGATCGCCAATCGCCCGGTGAATCAGAGCCGCTACGACGGAAGAGTCCACTCCCCCGCTCAATGCGCAAAGCACTTTTTTATCCCCGACGGTTTCACGGATTTTCTTGATTTCATCCTCGATGAAGGAGGACATGCTCCAGTTTCCTTCGCAGCCGCAGATTTGGAACAGGAAGTTGGCGATAAATTCATTCCCTTTCGCGGTATGGCGCACTTCCGGGTGGAATTGTACGCCGTACAGCTTGCGCTCCGGATGGCTGATCGCAGCTACTGGACAGCTGTCGCTGACGGCATCGATGCGGAATCCGGCCGGCAGTTCCACGACTTTATCGGAGTGGCTCATCCACACGATTTCCGCTTCCGTCCATTTTTCATACAGGCTGTGCGGCTGCTGAAGGCGAAGCTCCGCTTTTCCGTATTCACGCTTGCCCGCGCGCTCCACTTTTCCTTCCAGCATGTAGCTCATCAGCTGCATCCCGTAGCAGATGCCCAGTACCGGCAAGCCCAGCTCGAAGATGGCCGGATCTACTTTTGGCGCTCCCTCTTCATAGACACTTGCAGGTCCACCGGAGAAGATGATCCCCTTTGGCTGCATTTCCTTGATTTTTTCGACTGGCGTGTTGTACGGCAAAAGTTCGCTGTATACCCCCAGATCCCGTACGCGACGGGCAATCAGCTGGTTGTATTGACCTCCGAAATCCAGTACGACGACCATTTCCAATGGCTTGCTCATGTAATCCTCCTTCTCCTGTTTCCGTCAGGTTGCTACCGGAAGTTTCCACCTTGTTTTCCTCGGTTGTTGAATCACCATCAGGACGGATTTCCTCAAAAACCGAACGTCCCGTAGCTGCAAAAAAACCGGGACCGTCGCCTCCGGCTGAAACGACGCGGAGGCAGAGTCCCAGTTTGTGTACACTTTTGCAGTTGCATGTACAAAAATCCGAAGTCCTCTCCTCGTAGTCGCTCGATTTACGGTCGAGCGGTAGAAACTGTCAGGCCAATTCCTGAGACTATACGAGTATTCGAAGGAAATTCTAGCAGACTGCCGATCATAGATCAAGGCTTCAATTGCTGGCTAAGCCTTTCCATAATTTTATGGGCGATCTCCTTCGCCTTTTCTTCCATTTCCCGGCATCCGTAGTAGACGCGTTCGTACAGATGGGTCAGGTACTGCAGATCCTGCCGCTTGTCACCTGGCAGGGAGAGCCGCTTCACGTACTCCCTTAGCGTTTCCCCTGGTTCCCGTTTGGAGTGGACGTGTTGAATCAGCACCAGCAGCAAGTGATAGCGATCCGGGTATAGCTCGGCAGGATGTTTTCGCATTTTTCGCTGCAGCCACCACAGTGTGATTTCCTTTCTCCGTCTCCAGCTCACGTAGGCGCCGGCAAGCAGCAATCCCGCCCCGATCGCTTTCAACTGCCAAGGCATGGACCGGCTGGTCGTAACGGGTCTGTCCGCTTCTTCCAGTTCGTCCAGTCGGCCGTCACCGCGGTCGGGCACCACATGCTCGCTCAGATCCGGCACCGGAACGGGGAGCTGCGTATCCTCCGTCGTGCGGTCATAGTTGATCCGGACCGGAGAGGTGAAGGTGCTGGTAGCTTCGAAGGGAATCCAGCCCTGTCCGGGGAAGTACACTTCTACCCAGGAGTGGGCATCCTTGTTTTTCACTTCCATGATATCGTTGCCCAAACCGTCTTTTCCGACGGCCGTACCGGGCGCAAATCCTTTTACCCACCGTGCGGGTATGTCGAGGGTACGGAGCATCACCGCCATCGAGGTGGAGAAATGATCGCAATACCCCCGGCGGCTGTCAAACAGGAAGTGGTCCACGAAGTCCTGGTCGGGAGCCGGGACTGGCACATCCTTGGTTTCGTATTTATAGTCTCCCCCCGTGCGAAGGTAATTCTCAATCGCCCTCACTTTTTCATACGGGGTCGCCGCATTTTTCGTGATCGAGAGCGCCAGTTCCTTGACCCGCTCCGGCATTTCGGCAGGCAGCTGCAAATAGCGCTCCTTGATTTCTTCCGGATAATTCATGTCTGCCTGCATGATCGCCTTTTCACTGATCACCGGTACTTCCGCTTCCAGCTGGTACGATTCCGGCCGAACCGGCGCGATGCGGGTTCTCTCCCTGCTCGACTGCAGTTCGACCTGCTGATGATTTCGGTCGTAGACGAGCATGGTCTGTGCCGGCTCGATACTTGCCACCTTTTTCAGCTGCCCCGGGAAAAAGAGCGTCGAAAATCTTGCTCCTCTCGAGAAGTCCAGCGTGGCCGTCACGTCCTTTGTCTCCGTACCCTGATAGAGCATCTGGCTCCACTCATAGGAGGCCGGATCCGGGATCAGCAGGTACTCCCGATCTCCTTTTGTCCATCCGCGGCCGGTATAGACATCTTTGGAGTCGCCCCGCCAATACGTGCGCTCATTGGTCACCCCGACAAAGACCAGCGTGTCATCCTGCTGAAAGGGACCGCCCAAATTCTCGTCATTATTGTCGTACCCGACCTTCTTCATCGTGCCCACGCCAGCCCCGTTATTCCCCGTGAGAAAAGCCACGGGATCGGGCCAGATCGGCTCTTTTTTCGGTCCGGCATAGGCGACCCCCACCGCAAATGTGACGATCAGCACAGGAGCCAGCAGGGCCCTCCAGATCGTCCAGCGGCTCTTTCCGACGACGGGTGCCCGCCTGGACATGGTGTGAAGATGGGCCACCGCCAGCATCAGGAATCCGTAGATGAGCGTTCGGATAATGGCGCCGTCCGCCTCGTACGGAAGGAAGGTATCCAGCACAGCCAGATATAGCTCGGTTAAAAAGACAAACCACAAGCCCTGCCGCTGCTCCAGCACAAGATACGTCACCATCGAGATCAACAGGACCAGCATTAGGTCAAACAGCAGGTTCCGGGATAGCGGCAGCATCGTGGTCCAGTCCTGTTGCATCGCCAAGGGTAGATCCCGCAGCAGGCTCGTGTACACCTGGATCAGCCAGTCTTTGCTGAAAAAGGCCGTATCCGAAAAATCCCGATGGACCACCCAGAAGATGCCCGCCAGCTTGAGCGGAAACGTCAGCCAGCGGTAGGGAACGACCAGATCGATCAGCAGAATGCCCGCGACGATTACGTAGAACGGCCAGAGGGTCCCTGTGTCTGTCAGCTCGCCCAAAGGCAGCAGCCACTCCCTGAGCATGAGAAACAGGCATAGCGCTGCCGCCCACTCCAGTCCCTGCGGACGTCTCCATATGCTCATCACGAGACACCTCCTATCCTGCCCGCATCCAGCATCTCATTCAGATGGACCGTTTTGCAGGTCACTTTGCCAGCCGCCAGCATCTGCATCGCCTGTTTTTCTTCCGGCGTCGGGATCGCAGCGGCGGTGATCCGCAGCAGATGAATATGCCGCCCTTTTTGCGAGAGATGGAGAAGGCGCGCGATCATCTCTTTGTCGATCTTGGGGGTGACGAGGACCAGCGTCACTCCCGGCGGTTGCTCCAATGCCTCGCGTCCCAGCATGCGCGAAAAGGAATCCGTCCCCTCCGGCATGACGCGGGCCAGGTGATCAAATACGCGGATAAATTGCGTATGCGAGCAAGCGGGCTGAATCACCACCCGCTCTCTCTGCTTGTAGGCAAGGCCATAATGATACAGGTTCCGATTGGCATAAGCGACCAGGCTCGCGGTCAGCTTCACGGCTGCTTCAAACAGCTGCGTGCTTTGCTCGCGGTAGTGCTCCTTTTCCACATCCAGAAAAAAGAGCACTTGGTTCATCGCCTGGTGCTCAAACTCCTTGGTTTTGAGTCCTGTGCCCCGCGCAGAGGCCCGCCAATGAATTTGGCTGAGCCGATCGCCGCGGTGATACTCCCGCACGCCCCGCACGGCAGCTACATCGTCGGAGCGGCGATGGGCAATATGCACAGTCCCGCTAAAGCTCCCGTCCCCCAGCGCCCAATGGGTCATCTCCTGATAGGACGGGTAGACCAGAAAATCATTCGCCAGCGGCATGCTGATTTTCCGTTCGATAAATCCAAAAAAGTCTCCGCCGCTAATGACGCACTCGCTCATGCGGTAGTGGCCGCGGGGCAGACTGGGGATCACGTACTTAAATGAGGTCTCTTTTTTAAACCAGGGAAAAATCAACTGCCGGTGAGGCTCGTAAACTCCTGCCAAGCGATCCGGCAGCGGCTCGGTGACCATGTTCCAGCCCAGCGGGAACCAGAAACGGCGGCGCAACCGTACTGTGACGATCACATCCTCGCCCTCCTGGAGACGGGCACGGTCTACCTCCCGGGTGACCTCCAGCGCGTGAAACATCAAGAAATAGGCACAAATTTCATAGACGAGAAACACAAGGCTGCTGTAGAACAAAAACCAACTGGCAAACCCGCCCTGAAACATGGCAAACACATACGCAACCAGAACAAGAAGTGCGGTTTTGATTTTCCCAAAGCGGCGTTGTTTCATATCGGTTCACCCACCTCAACTGACCGGAACACGCGTTTCCGCAAGTATCGCGGAGAGAATTCGCTCAGTCGTGGCTCCTTCCAGGCGCGCTTCCGGTTTGAGAATGATGCGGTGCGCAAAGGTGACCGGTACCAGCTCTTTCACATCGTCGGGAATGACATAGTCTCTCCCGCGTACAAAGGCCAGTGCCTGGGTGGCACGGAAGAGTGCGAGGGATCCCCTCGGGCTGACTCCCAAGTATACGTTGTGATGCTCTCGGGTACGCTGGCAGAGGCGGACGATGTACTCCTGGATTCCTTCGGAGACCCTGACCGTGGCTACCTGCTTCTGGATGTCTGACAGCTCTTCTGCCGTAATCACCGTCTCCAGTGTTTCGAGCGGATTGCTCTGCGATAAGCGGGTTAGCATTTCCATTTCTTCTTTTAAAGTGGGATAGCCCAAACTGAGCTGCATCAAAAAGCGGTCCAGCTGTGCCTCGGGGAGCGGAAAAGTCCCCTCGTACTCCAGCGGATTTTGCGTAGCCATGACGAAAAAGGGGCTGGAAAGCTGGTAGGTATGTCCATCAATCGTGACGGAGCGCTCTTCCATTGCTTCCAGCAATGAAGACTGGGTTTTGGGGGAAGTCCGGTTAATCTCGTCCGCGAGAATGACATTGGCGAAGATCGGGCCCGGTCTAAATTCGAATTCCATTGTTTTTTGGTTAAAGATGGCCACACCTGTTACATCGGTTGGCAACAGGTCAGGGGTAAACTGGATCCGTTTGAACTCCGCGCCGATCGATTTGGACAAGGAGCGCACCAGCATCGTTTTGCCGACGCCCGGGACGTCTTCCAATAAGACATGGCCGTTTGCCAAGATGGCCGCGACACAAAACTCAATAATCGAACGCTTGCCAATCAATACTTTTTCAATATTATGAATCAATTTTTCTACGGAAGGATGAGGGTGATCCAGTTTTATTACGTTCACGAGATACAACTCCTGTTCCAGCGTAATTAAGCTGTTTTGCACGCTCACGAAATGCCGATGTGATCGAGTCACTCGATCAATGCGGACACAGCTTCTACTCTTTTCTTATTTTACTTGATTTTCTTGGAAAGAGAGATGGAAACCTATACCTAAGGTAAGATAACCTGCCGTAAGTTACAAGGAAAAAACCGTTAATCTTTGTAAAATTGAGAAAGTGGCTATGAAAAAAAGAGTAGGATGTTTTCCTACCCTGATTGTTTCTTGTAAAAGTATGGCGTGCCCTGAGAGATTCGAACTCCCGACCTTTTGATTCGTAGTCAAACGCTCTATCCAGCTGAGCTAAGGGCACAGGTTAACCCGGAGTGGGGCATTTTTGCAATAAATGGAGCGGACGACGGGTCTCGAACCCGCGACCTTCGCCTTGGCAAGGCGACGCTCTACCAATTGAGCTACGTCCGCATAACATGAGATAGTACAATTTTCGTCAAATCCCAATCACTATGGTGCGGGTGAAGGGACTTGAACCCCCACGGTTGCCCGCCAGAACCTAAATCTGGTGCGTCTGCCAATTCCGCCACACCCGCATGTTTCATTGGGAACCGCTAGAAGGAATAAACTGGTGAGCCATGAAGGACTCGAACCTTCGACCCTCTGATTAAAAGTCAGATGCTCTACCAACTGAGCTAATGGCTCAAAACAAGTGGCTGGGGTACTAGGATTCGAACCTAGGAATGACGGAGTCAAAGTCCGTTGCCTTACCGCTTGGCTATACCCCAACGTGGTGCCGGCGATAGGACTTGAACCCACAACCCCCTGATTACAAGTCAGGTGCTCTACCAATTGAGCTACACCGGCATGATTCAATTTACATGGAATTGATGGTGGCTCGGGACGGAATCGAACCGCCGACACGAGGATTTTCAGTCCTCTGCTCTACCGACTGAGCTACCGAGCCAAAGTGATAACAAATCATCATTGCCATCTGTACCAAAGGACAAGATGGCGGAGCTGACGGGACTCGAACCCGCGACCTCCGGTGTGACAGACCGGCGTGAACTCCAACTTCACCACAGCTCCATATGTAGTTTTGGTTGCCCCCTGCGGGGACTAAGATTTTACTTGACCGAAGAGGATTATCTCGACGTAGTACAAGTAAATTTGGTTGCGGGAGCAGGATTTGAACCTGCGACCTTCGGGTTATGAGCCCGACGAGCTGCCAGACTGCTCCATCCCGCGATGATCAGAACGATCGAGTGTCAGCGTTGCCACAGGACGTGGCGCTTTTAGCTGACCATCCTTTTAAATGGTGGAGGCTGACGGGATCGAACCGCCGACCCTCTGCTTGTAAGGCAGATGCTCTCCCAGCTGAGCTAAGCCTCCAGATACCCCTCAACAGTTGTTTTTGGGGTCCCCGTAAAGTACTCGGTGTCGCTACAAAGCATTCACTTCACTTTACGGGGTAGTATGGTGACCCGTAGGGGATTCGAACCCCTGTATGACAGCGTGAAAGGCTGCTGTGTTAAACCGCTTCACCAACGGGCCATCTGTAAAAGAACTGTTATGGTGCGGTCGGCGAGACTCGAACTCGCACGGGTCGCCCCGCCACCCCCTCAAGATGGTGTGTCTGCCAATTCCACCACGACCGCAACTTAGGATGGTAGCGGCGGAGGGGATCGAACCCCCGACCTTTCGGGTATGAACCGAACGCTCTAGCCAGCTGAGCTACACCGCCACTGTCTTTGAAGTTATTAAAATGGCGGAGAGTGAGGGATTCGAACCCTCGCTACGCTTACGCATACTAACGGTTTAGCAAACCGTCCCCTTCGGCCTCTTGGGTAACTCTCCATGTTATGGCTCCTCGGGAGGGACTCGAACCCCCGACCGATCGGTTAACAGCCGATTGCTCTACCAACTGAGCTACCGAGGAACATTTTGAAGGAACCAGCTTGTGCTGTTTCGCACCTTCAAAACTGGATATGCATGCTTTGCTAAGCGATTGGTTGTGGATAAGTCCTCGACCGATTAGTATTCGTCAGCTCCACGCGTTGCCGCGCTTCCACACCGAACCTATCAACCTCATCGTCTATGAGGGGTCTTACCAGCTTAACGCTGTGGGAAGTCTCATCTTGGAGGGGGCTTCACGCTTAGATGCTTTCAGCGCTTATCCCTTCCGCACATAGCTACCCAGCTGTGCCACTGGCGTGACAACTGGTGCACCAGCGGTGCGTCCATCCCGGTCCTCTCGTACTAAGGACAGCTCTCCTCAAACTTCCTACGCCCGCGACAGATAGGGACCGAACTGTCTCACGACGTTCTGAACCCAGCTCGCGTACCGCTTTAATGGGCGAACAGCCCAACCCTTGGGACCTACTTCAGCCCCAGGATGCGATGAGCCGACATCGAGGTGCCAAACCTCCCCGTCGATGTGGACTCTTGGGGGAGATAAGCCTGTTATCCCCAGGGTAGCTTTTATCCGTTGAGCGATGGCCCTTCCATGCGGAACCACCGGATCACTAAGCCCGACTTTCGTCCCTGCTCGACTTGTAGGTCTCGCAGTCAAGCTCCCTTCTGCCTTTACACTCTACGAATGATTTCCGACCATTCTGAGGGAACCTTTGGGCGCCTCCGTTACCTTTTAGGAGGCGACCGCCCCAGTCAAACTGCCCACCTGGCATGGTCCTCTCGCCCGATCAGGGCGACGAGTTAGAAACTCCGTACATCAAGGGTGGTATCCCACCGACAGCTCCACAGAGGCTGGCGCCCCTGCTTCTCAGCTTCCCACCTATCCTGTACATGATGCACAAAGTTCCAATACCAGGCTACAGTAAAGCTCCATGGGGTCTTTCCGTCTTGTCGCGGGTAACCTGCATCTTCACAGGTATTATGATTTCACCGGGTCTCTTGCCGAGACAGCGCCCAAGTCGTTACGCCTTTCGTGCGGGTCGGAACTTACCCGACAAGGAATTTCGCTACCTTAGGACCGTTATAGTTACGGCCGCCGTTTACTGGGGCTTCGGTTCAAAGCTTCGCCTCGGCCCGCCGAACCCAAGCTTACGCTCGCGTTCGGCAGGGTCCCAAAGCTAACCCATCCCCTTAACCTTCCAGCACCGGGCAGGCGTCAGCCCCTATACTTCGCCTTGCGGCTTCGCAGAGACCTGTGTTTTTGCTAAACAGTCGCTTGGGCCTTTTCACTGCGGCCCCCTCGGGCTCGGCCCACCTGACACAAGCTTACGCTCGCATCAGGCGGGGACCCTCACCCTACCGGGGCGCCCCTTCTCCCGAAGTTACGGGGCCATTTTGCCGAGTTCCTTAGCAAGAGTTATCCCGCGCACCTTAGGATTCTCTCCTCGCCTACCTGTGTCGGTTTGCGGTACGGGCACCTTGTTCCTCGCTAGACGCTTTTCTTGGCAGTGTGAAATCAGGGACTTCGGTACTGTAATTTCCCTCGCCATCACAGCTTGCCCTTGATAGTGTGCGGATTTGCCTACACACCAGGCTTGCTGCTTGGACGGCCATCCAGTAGGCCGCTCACCCTATCCTCCTGCGTCACGCCATCGCTCAAGCGGAACAGAGGTGGTACAGGAATATCAACCTGTTGTCCATCGCCTACGCCTTTCGGCCTCAGCTTAGGTCCCGACTAACCCTGGGAGGACGAGCCTTCCCCAGGAAACCTTAGGCTTTCGGTGGACAAGATTCTCACTTGTCTTTTCGCTACTTACACCGGCATTCTCACTTCCAAGCGCTCCACCGCTCCTTCCGGTACGGCTTCACCGCTGCTTGGAACGCTCCCCTACCCAGTCCGTAAGGACTGCCATAGCTTCGGTGGTATGTTTAGCCCCGTTACATTTTCCGCGCAGAGTCACTCGACCAGTGAGCTATTACGCACTCTTTAAATGGTGGCTGCTTCTAAGCCAACATCCTGGTTGTCTGGGCAACTCCACATCGTTTCCCACTTAACATACACTTGGGGACCTTAGCTGATGGTCTGGGCTGTTTCCCTCTTGACGATGGATCTTAGCACTCATCGTCTGACTCCCGGACATAAGTCATTGGCATTCGGAGTTTGACTGAGTTCGGTAACCCGATGAGGGCCCCTAGCCCAATCAGTGCTCTACCTCCAAGACTCTAAGGGTCCCACCGGACACAAGCTTACGCTCGCGTCCGGCGGGGTCCCAATCCGAGGCTAGCCCTAAAGCTATTTCGGGGAGAACCAGCTATCTCCGAGTTCGATTGGAATTTCACCGCTAGCCACACCTCATCCCCGCACTTTTCAACGTGCGTGGGTTCGGGCCTCCAGTAGGTGTTACCCTACCTTCACCCTGGACATGGCTAGATCACACGGTTTCGGGTCTACGGCAACGTACTTGCGCCCTATTCAGACTCGCTTTCGCTGCGGCTCCGTCTCTTCGACTTAACCTCGCACGCTACCGTAACTCGCCGGTTCATTCTACAAAAGGCACGCCGTCACCCATTTCCGGGCCCCGCGAAAGTAATACTTTCGTGGGTGGATTATCGGGCTCCGACTATTTGTAAGCACACGGTTTCAGGTACTATTTCACTCCCCTCCCGGGGTGCTTTTCACCTTTCCCTCACGGTACTGGTTCACTATCGGTCGCTAGGGAGTATTTAGCCTTAGCAGATGGTCCTGCCAGATTCACACGGGATTTCACGTGTCCCGCGCTACTCGGGGTGGGTCTCGGAGAGACGCGCGTTTGGGCTACGCGACTGTCACGCTCTATGGTCAGCCTTCCCAAACTGTTCGCCTACGCGCGTCTTTTGTAACTCCATGTGAGACGCCCCACAACCCCGCCAGGTAAACCTGACGGTTTAGGCTAATCCGCGTTCGCTCGCCGCTACTGACGGAATCACTATTGTTTTCTCTTCCTCCGGCTACTTAGATGTTTCAGTTCACCGGGTATGCCTTCTCGCCACCTATGGATTCAGTGACGGATACCATCCCATTACGGATGGTGGGTTCCCCCATTCGGAGATCCCCGGATCAAAGCGTGCTTACCGC